>NZ_JBFTNK010000014.1:0-123052 GCF_056397445.1 Neorhizobium sp. 05N33
CCGGCACGATCGATGCGGATGTCACCGGCACGATCGATGCGGATGTCATCTAYGGCTTCCAGGGCAATGACGCGATCAACGGCGGCGATGGCGGCGACTGGCTGTTCGGTGGAGAGGGCAACGACGCGGTCAGCGGCGGAGCCGGCAATGACGAGATCTATGGCGGCGAAGGCRACGACACYCTGACGGGCGGCTCGGGCAGCGACGCCTTCGTGTTCACSCCRAACTTCGGCCAYGACACCGTTACCGACTTCTCGGYGGCCGGCGGCGACATCATCCAGTTCGACAAGGCGGTCTTCGCCAACTGGGCACAGCTGCTCTCGCACGCCGTGCAGTCGGGATCGAACGTCGTCATCACCGCCGATCCCAACAACTCCATCACCCTGCAGTCCGTCGCTCTGTCCAGCCTGCAGCAGTCGAACTTCCAGTTTGCATAAATGGGGCTTGGGCGGCCCTAGAATAATGAAGTAGTGGGGACTTAGTTGGGGAATGAATAGCGTCGAAGCCCGACCGCAGCCAGTTCAAAAGCTGGATTCAGGACTGCGCGCACTTTGCGGTATCGCAGCGTTTTATCAAATTGCGGCTGACCCTGAATCTCTCCAGCGGGAGTTGGCCCTGATTGGCCGCTCCGCCGATGATCGCGATGTGCTCCGCGCCGCGAAGCTGGTTGGATTGAAGGCAAGGCTGATCAGAAGGATTACGCTGGACCGGCTCAGGACCGTGCCCGTGCCAGCCATCGTTCAACTTGTCGACGGTACCTATCACGTGTTTGCGGGCGTAGCCGACGGCAAACGATTTCGTCTGGTTGACCCCATCAGCAGGCACGATCGCTTCGTCAATGCAGATGATCTTCTGTCTTCAATCGACGATCGCATCATCCTTCTCGCGCGCCGAACTGGAGGAGCAGGCGTCGATCCCCGAAGTTTTGGGCTGAAATGGTTTTTGCCGTCGATATGGCGGTACCGCAAACCCATAGCACATGTGCTGCTTGCTTCCCTCTTTATCCAGGTATTTGCCCTCGTTACGCCACTCTTTTTCCAATTGGTCGTTGACAAGGTCCTGTCGCACAAAGGCTATTCTACCCTTACAGTTTTGGTCGCTGGCATCGTCATTATCGGAATTTTCGATGTCACGCTGCAGTATCTCCGGACGTATGTCCTGTCGCATACAACAAATCGTATCGACGTCGAACTGGGACAGAAGCTCTTCCGTCATCTGCTGAGACTCCCGCTTCAATATTTCGAGAGCCGCTCCGCCGGACAGACCGTGGCACGTGTGAGAGAGTTGGAAACGATACGAAGCTTTCTGACCGGGCAGGCGCTATTCTCCTTGTTAGATCTGATTTTTACCGTCGTCTTTATCGCGGTGCTATACGCATACTCCCCACAACTGACGTTGATCGTCCTCGCCTCGATCCCGATCTACGTCCTCATAGGCATACTCATTCGCCCTCCACTTCGCGATCTGATCAACGAGAAATTCAATAGAGGTGCGCTTAGCCAGCAGTTTCTGGTTGAAGCCGTTGTTGGGATTCACACCGTCAAGGCTGGCGCTGTTGAACCGATCCTGCAATCGCAATGGGAGGAGAAGCTTGCCGCCTATGTGCGCATCGCATTCGATGCCACGCGGTTGAGCGCAGCCGGCCAGAATGCGATCCAATATGTGAGCAAGCTGTCGGCTGCGTTTCTGCTATATTTCGGTGCGCAGGCGGTCATCGATGGGGAGCTGTCGGTCGGAGCGCTCATTGCGTTCAATATGCTTGCTGCCCAGGTTACCCAACCCGTTTTAAGATTGTCTCAGCTCTGGCAAGACTTTCAGCAGGTCCAAATTTCGATTGAACGCCTCGGGGACTTGCTCAATTCCCCAATCGAACCCATGCCGCAGCAACGTATGGCGCTTCCGAAACCAAGGGGCGCAATCAGTATGAGGAACGTCACCTTTCGCTATCGTTCTGGATCCCCCGAAGTCCTGAAGTCAGTTACGCTCGATATCGCGCCCGGAGAGGTCATCGGGATCGTCGGCGCGTCCGGCTCCGGCAAATCAACGCTGACGAAGCTTCTGCAGCGGCTCTATCAGCCTGAGGAGGGCCAGGTTCTTCTCGACGGAATAGATCTCTCGAATGTCGATCCCTCTTGGCTTCGTAGCCATATCGGGGTCGTCCTGCAGGAGAATATCCTCTTCAATCGCTCCATCCACGATAACGTAGCCTTCGCCAACCCCGCGATGTCGCGCGCGGAAGTGATGTCCGTGGCCAGGCTCGCTGGAGCCGACGAATTCATTGCCAAATTGCCGCAAGGTTACGACACAATGATAGAAGAGCGCGGGGCGAACCTCTCCGGCGGTCAGCGGCAGCGGATCGCCATCGCTCGGGCCCTCGCTACCAATCCGCCTATTCTGATTTTTGATGAAGCGACCAGCGCGCTTGACTATGAAAGCGAGCGCGTGATCCAGACGAACATGATGAAAATCGCCAGAAACCGCACGGTCATCATCATCGCCCATCGTCTGGCTGCAGTCCGCACCTGCGATCGCATCTTGGGGATGGCCGATGGGCGGATAGTTGAAAGCGGTTCTCATTCCGACTTGCTGGTCAACAAAAGCGGGATCTACTCCAAGCTTTGGGCTCTTCAAAGCGATATGAGCGTCTCATGACGGCCGGCAAGGAACATTCATCGTCAAAGCGCGCAAGACGTGCCGATCAGGAGTTTCTGGCACCCGCGCTTGAGATTCTAGAAACGCCGCCTTCGCCAGTGCAGACGGCCATCCTTACGCTGATCTGTTCGTTCGCGGTGACAGCTCTGATCTGGGCTTACGTGGGGCGCGTCGATATCGTCGCAGTTTCGCAGGGCAAGTTCCAGCCCACCGGCAAGGTGAAGGTCATTCAGCCGGTCGTAACAGGCAAAGTGGTAAGGCTGCCGCCCGCCAACGGCACGTATGTGAAGGCCGGCGACATATTGCTGGAACTCGACCCAACACAGGCGCTATCGGAAGAAAAGGGATTGCGCGATAAGCTGAATTCCACAGAAGCTGAGGCTACCCGAAGACGAGCTGCCATTGCCGCAGCGCGCCAAGGCCTAATGTCATCCGAGGTCAATATTGGTTGGAGCTCGACCATACCGGCAGATATCCGCCTTCGAGAGGAGCAGATCCTTCTCGTAAGCTTAGACGAGCTGGAATCGACGCTTTCTGCATTACGGGCGCAACGTTCTCAAAAAGAAGCCGAACGACAACAGAAGACCGCAGAGATTGAAGCCCAGCAATCACTCATCGAAACGTTACGGCAGAGAGTGGATATGCGAAACACGTTGGTGTCTCGAACTGCGGGCACCATTTCCAGCGTTATCGACGCGACCGAACTCATGAAAACGCGAGAGACGGATCTGGTTACACTGGTGGGCGAGATGAGGGTCGCAAATGCCGGTGTAACCGTTTTTACTGCCGAGATTGACAAGACACTCCGCGCGTTTGTAAGTGATCAGGCTCAAAAACTTGGCCAATCCGAACGGGAGGCCGAAGAGTTGCGCAACCTTCTGGCAAAGGCGGAAAGCCAGCGGCGGCAATTGACTATCGAAAGTCCTGTTGAAGGTATCCTACAAGCATCAGTAGTATTTACGCTTGGACAGGTCGTTACCACCGGCCAAGATCTGGCGCGGGTAGTTCCTCTTGACTCAGAGTTGGAGATTGAGGTGTACGTCCTCAACCGAGATATCGGGTTCATCCAGCCAGGTCAGTCGGCGGTCGTGAAAGTTGAATCTTTTCCGTTCACCCGCTACGGCTCACTTGAAGCGACCGTCAAACAAATTGCAACGGATTCCCTGCCCCAGCAGGATGCCCAACTGATTGAAGGAAATCCAAACGCGACGTCATCGCGCGATCGTTCCTTTTCTGGCACGGAAAGAATACAAAACCTTGTATTTCCAGTCACCCTCCGGCCGGAGAAAGACGTCATCGAAGCGGACGGCGCGGTGGTCGCGCTTACCCCAGGTATGGCGGTTACGGTGGAAATCAAAACTGGCTCACGTCGTATCCTGGAATATCTGTTCTCTCCGCTTGTGGAGGTAGCCTCTCGCGCATTTCGCGAACGATAGCGACGAGACGCTCGTCGGTTCCAGAGCAGGGGACGCGTCGGCGCCCGCATCGAAATTGGTAGGTCTGGATATTTGCCAGTTTTGATATCCTATCTGGGTTGGACATCATAATCACGCGCGATCGTTGACCAGTTTATTTGAAGGTCGGCGATCGCTTTATGGCGGTATTGTATAGCCAAGCTGCACCCCGTGATGTTCCTAGGGCATATTCGTCAAAGAGTTCACGAGGAAAGCCACACATATGGACGAGGGCAAGGGTCGCCAACCCCGGATTTGGCCATCTGCTACCAATGCCCCCATAATCCTGCCCGCCTTGATCTGTGGTCGGCTTTCCCTGGACGAGCAACGGCGCTTCTTCATAAAGATTACAATGGTGGTTCTCTTGGCCGGACGAGGTCAGGACGCAAATCGTTTCGGCAGGCCTGCGGCCTTGCTCTGGGGTGAATGAGGGCGCAGAGCGGCATGAGCTTTACTGAAATCCCTGTCCGGGACTTTGTGAAACTTGCAGTCTTGGCCTCCACCGACTGCAGACCCCTATTTCAACCTTTGAAACAGATGCCTCACTGCAATAGCCGAGGCTCGGCTTTTGTCTATGATCCATCTCCACCGGAACAAGAAGCATGAAGCGCCGATCCGGGTTGAGGGAGGAGAGACAATGCGCAGGATACTGACATCCATCGGTCTTGCCTTGCTGGCGTTCGCGGGTGTGAACGCAGCGAGCAGTGCCGGGCTGGCGGCGGAATGGCCGAAGGACAAGCCGGTCACTCTGGTTCACGCCTTTTCGGCAGGCAGCGATTATCTGGCGCGGCTGGTGGCCGCGGCGCTGGAAAAGGGCATCGGGCAAACGGTCATTGTCGAAAACAAGCCGGGGGCTGGCGGCGCGATCGGCACGGGCTACGTGGCTCGCCAGAAGCCGGACGGCTATACCCTGGTCACCGCCTATCCGGGACCGGCGGCCAATTTCACCAACACCATGCCCGGGCTGGCCTATAAGCCGCTGCAGGATTTCGAGCACATCATCCAGTTTTCGGTCGGCGACATGGTGCTGGTGGCCCGCAAGGATTTTCCGGCCAACAATTTCAGCGAGTTGATCACCTATGTGAAGGAGCACCCCTCGCAGGTGAGCGCCGGCAACAACGGCATCGGCTCCTACGGTCACATGATCGAGACCGCGATCATGGACATGGCCGGGATCGACATCAAGCTTGTCAGTTATAAGGGCAGCCCTCCGATCGTGACCGACATGCTGTCGGCGAGCCTGGATCTCTCCGTGGATTATCTCGGTGATGCCTATATCAAGCACATCGAGGCGGGCACTCTAAAGCCGCTCGCGGTGATCTCAGCCAACCGGGTCAAGATACTGCCGAACGTTCCGACCCTGAAGGAGGCGGGGCTCGATCTCGTTGCCGTGCCGTGGGGAGGCATCATGGCGCCCAAGGGTACGCCCCCGGCGGTCGTCAAGAAGATCAACGACGTGCTCACGGAATATCTGAAGTCGGACGACGCCATCCGGAAATTCGCCGTTGCGGGCCAGGTCCCGGCGCCGACCACGCCAGAGGAGTTCCACAGGATCGTCGTCGATGAAGAAGCGCTGTGGCGGAACATCATCACCAAATACAAGATCCGGAGCGAATAGTCCTTCGGTCTCTCCGAAACAGAGAGCGACGGCCGGCAGATTGACGAAATCCGGGAGCGCATCCGATGTCGAGTGATACCCTTGTCCGGTCACATCGGCCCGCCGACGCGCCGCTGGTGGATGCGCATTTTCACATCTATACGACGGACCTGCCGCTGGCGCCTGACGCCTGGCACCAACCGCCGGAAGATGCAGGCACCGAGCGGCTGATCAAGCTGCTCGACGACCATGGCATCTCGCTCGGGGTCGTGGCTGCCGCCAGCTTGCATGGCGAATACAACGACTACGTTCGTGATGCTTTGCGCAGATATCGCCGCCTGCGGGCAACGGCAATCGTCTCTCCGTCCATCGGCATCTACGAGCTGGAGCGGATGCGCGACGACGGCTTCGTCGGCATCCGGCTGATGTGGAGAACGCTTGCGGAGGCGCCGGATATCACCTCGCCGGACTATCGCCGGCTGTTGCGGCGGGTCGCCGATCTCGGCTGGCACGTGCACCTGATCGAAAGGGCGGATCGACTGCCGAAGATGATGCAGGAGATCGAGGCAGCAGGCGCGCGCATGGTGATCGATCATATGGGCATGCCGGAGGCGGGCAAGGGTGTGGACGATCCCGGATTTCGCCTCGTCCTCAACGCGATCGATCGTGGCAATACCTGGGTCAAGCTTTCGGCGGGTTACCGGTTCAAGCCGTCCTCGGCCGCCGTGGATTGCGCGCGGGAGCTGGTGAAGCGGACGGGCGGGGAGCGGCTGGTCTGGGCGAGCGACTGGCCTTTTGCCGCCTACGAAAACAACGTGACCTACGGAGAGACCGTGGCGGCGCTTTCCGAATGGGTGCCTGACCCGGTCATGCGGCGGCGCATCGGCGGTCGAAATGCCCTCGAACTCTACTTCATGTAAAAGCTGGAACCGGAAATGGATGCACTCGCGGAATTGACTGCCAAGGCCGAAATCCTGTCCCTCGTCACCGCGTACTGGAACGATGTCGACACCAATTGGGGTGCCGGTGCACATATGATGTTCACCGAGGATGGCGTGTTCGGGTCAGGCCCTTCCGCTTTTATCGGGAGGGGGCAGATAAAGGCGTTTTACGACTGGCGCCGCAGCCGGGGCGAACGTGTTTCGCGCCATCTGATCAATAACCCGATCGTTTCGATGGAGAGCCGAGATCGGGCGACGATCCGATATATCATGAGCATCTATGCGGTCGATGGCTTGCCGGTCCTGCCCATCAACGGGCCAAACAGCATTTCGGACGTTCTCGAAGTCGTCGTGCGCGATTGGCCGGATGGTTGGAAGATCCAGTCGAAGGTGTTTACCCATTTGTTCAAGGGGCAGGAGCCGACGACGACGATGCCGGCAGATCTGCGCGAGGCCCTGTTGCCGGAGGGCAGCTCGCAGGTTCAGAGCTAATTTCCGTATCGTACCGATCGAATGCCGTTGAGGAGGAAAACAGCATGGCCATCGCAACGCGACAGCACCGCCCGCTCAGTCGCCGAAATGTCACTTTCGCCGCCATTTTCGTAGGTTTCAGCGTGGCTGTCGGCATCTACGCTTATGAAACGTTGAAGATCGGCACGGCGGCCGAGATGGGGGCCGGGTTCTTTCCCGTCATGCTCTCGATCATGCTCGGGTTCCTGTCCCTGGCCGTGGCTTTCACGCCGATCCCCGCAGGCGCCCAGCCGTTGCGGTTCGCCCCGGTCAAGGCGTCCATTCTGATCATGGGGTCCCCCCTGATCTTTGCGGCGTCCATCCAGTCGCTGGGTCTGGTGGCCGCAGTGGCGTTGACGATCTTCTTTTCCAGTTTTGCCAGCCGGTTTGCCACCCTGCGCCAATCCCTTCTGCTGTCCGTCGGTTTCACCGTCTTTTGCGTGGCGGTATTCCATTATCTCCTGAACCTGCCAATCGCCCTCTGGGGCGACCTGATCACGGGTTAGAAACGCCATGGATATCTTTGCCAATCTCGCGCTCGGCTTCGGGGCGGTTCTTGAACCTTCCAATCTGATGTTCTGCTTCATCGGCTGCCTGCTTGGTACGGCCGTCGGTGTGCTGCCGGGCATCGGCCCGCTTGGGACGATCGCCATCCTGCTGCCGGTGACGTTCGGCTTTGCGCCGGAGGCCTCGATGATCATGCTGGCCGGCATCTATTACGGCGCCCAATATGGCGGCTCCACCACCGCGATCCTCATCAACCTGCCTGGCGAGGCGACATCGGCGGTGACCGCCATCGACGGTTACCAGATGGCGCGCCAGGGCAGGGCAGGGGCAGCGCTCGCCATCGCCGCGCTCGGCTCGTTCTTTGCCGGCTGCGTCGCGACGCTCGTTATCGCGCTGTTTGCGCTGCCGTTGACCTCGCTTGCTCTCAGCTTCGGTCCCTCGGACTATTTTGCGCTGATGGTACTCGGGGTCGTGGCCTCGATCGCGCTGGCGCACGGTTCGGTACTGAAGGGACTTGTCATGATCGTGCTGGGCCTGCTGCTCGGCTGCGTCGGGACCGATGTCTATACCGGCAGCATGCGCCTGACGCTCGGCACGCTTGACCTCGCGGATGGCATACCGATCATCGCCTTCGGTTCCGGCGTCTATGCGATTGCCGAAATCCTGCGCGGTCTCGAGGATGAAAAGGAGCAGGAGCGGGATGTGCTGACGACGCGCGTCACCGGCCTCATGCCCACCTGGACGGATATCAGGGAGTCAGCCTGGCCTATCCTGCGGGGGACGGGGCTCGGTTGCATTCTCGGAATCCTGCCAGGCGGTGGCGCGATGCTGTCGTCCTTCACGTCTTATGCGTTGGAAAAGAAGATTTCCCGCCATCCCGAACGGTTCGGCCACGGCGCGATCGCCGGTGTTGCCGGTCCGGAATCGGCCAACAATGCCGGCGCCCAGAGCTCCTTCATCCCGATGCTGACGCTCGGTATCCCCTCGAACGCGATCATGGCGCTGATGATCGGCGCGCTGATGCTGCAAGGCGTGGCGCCGGGCCCCAATCTCGTCAATGAGAAGCCGGTTCTGTTCTGGGGTGTGATCGTCTCGATGTGGATCGGTAATCTGATGCTGGTGATCCTCAACCTGCCGCTTGTCGGGCTGTGGGTAAAGCTGCTCTCGGTGCGCAACCATTACCTTTTTCCGGCGATCATCGGTTTCTCGGCGATTGGCGTCTACAGCGTCGGCAACAATCCGTTCGATCTGGTCGTGATGGCGATTTTCGGAGTGGTCGGCTACGGCCTTACCAAGCTCGATTGCGAACCCGCGCCCCTGCTGCTGGGCTTTGTGCTCGGACCGTTGCTGGAAGAATACCTGCGGCGCGCCATGCTGCTGGCGGACGGCAATCCGCTGGTGTTTTTCCAGCGGCCGCTCACCGCCGGCCTGCTGTTTGTCGCGGCAGTGACACTCTTTGCGGTGCTGTTTCCGGCGATCCGCAACCGCCGCAGGGTCGTTTTTGCGGAAGAGGATTGAGAGCTTCTCCATCGTTGCAGGGCGGATTTTACCACGTGTTATGGCGCGATCGTGTTTCATGTCGTGAAATCGCCGCGCGGCGAAGGTGGACCCCTCGACCGTCCGGGTTGTAACTCATCGAAATCCGGCAAACAGCCGGACAGCGTTTCCCGCCCATCGACCAACCCCGATATTCACAGGTGAAACTTGCAATATCTGCTGAGTTTCCATTTTTCCGGCTGTGCTGATGAGCGCTGACAAGGTCGGACGCTACAACCCTCTGCTTGCCCTGAAGGACCCGCATTACCGCCGTTTCGCCATCGGGAGCATCGTCTCCGTCCTCGGCATGTGGATGCAGAAGATCGGCGTCGCATGGCTGGCATGGGAGCTCAGCAAGTCGCCATTCTGGCTCGGGTTGATTGCCGCCGCCGACATGCTGCCGTCGATCTTCCTCAGCAGCTTTGCCGGCTCGCTCGCCGACGCGCATGACAAGATCAAGGTGCTGCGTTCGGCGCAATCGGTCGCCATCCTGCAGTCCGTGGCGCTGGCCCTGCTCTCGTGGCTGGGGCTCACCACCGTCGAAGTGCTGCTCGGGCTCACCCTGATCCTTGGAATTTCCAGCAGTCTCGAACAGCCGGCGCGGTTGTCGCTCATTCGGGAAATCGTGCCTGCGGACTATCTGCATGCGGCAGTGGCGGTCAATGCGCTGAGTTTCAACCTCGCCCGGTTCGTTGGCCCGATCATCGCCGGGCTGTTGATCAGTAAAGTCAATGTCGGCGTTACCTTCGCAGTGAGTGCCGCGGCAATCGCCTTCTTCTCTTATGCACTGGCTATGATCCGGGTCCAGAAGCGTATCGATCGACCCTCAGACGCTGTTCAGCGATCGGGCACCGCCGATGGCTTTCGTTACGTGCGTCGCCACAAAAGCCTTCTGGCGACGTTGGGGCTGCTGGGGATGACCGGGATCAGCGTCAATGGGATATTGCAGATGCTTCCGGCAATCTCCGATGCCCTGTTCGCGAAAGGCATAGACGGGTTCGTGGGGCTGATGGCGGCTTCCGCCTTCGGCTCGGTGGTCTCGGGCACGATAACCCTGCTGCGGCCACCGAGTGCGCGGGGCCTGCTTGGTATCGCGTTTGCCGCGATTTGCGCCACCGCCGCCCTTGCGGTGCTCGCGTTGACGCCGAGTTTTCACCTCGCGCTGATTGCGATCTTCTGCATGTCGTTCGCCAACATGTATGCGGGGATCGCCGGACAAGCCTTGCTGCAGCTGGAGAGTGAGCCCGGCAAGCTGGGCCGCGTGATGGGGATCTACAGCATGATCATCCGTGGCGGTCCCGCGGTCGGTAGTTTCGTCATCGGAACCGCGGCGACGTTTGTCGGCATGGTCATTCCCATCGTCGGCGTCGCGGCGCTTGCCGCCTGTTATTCCGGCGCCATCGCGCTGGCCTTCCGCCGGCAGCAATCGTGACCGTTCTCATTTCATCTGCTGAAATGAAAAAAAGAAGCCTCTGGCCTCATCGCCCGGCGGGGACTACCGTCTGCTTAGGCATTGGTTGGGAGACTGGTGCAGAGGGAATTCTGGGAGGAGTTCTGGATGCTGGATAGCGAGCTTAAGGAGAGACCGGCCAGATCTCCGCAGCTGCCGAAATATAACGATCTTCATTGCAGGGCTAACTCATTGCGTGGCAGCGTCGACGAACACAAGGCGTCCTATGCTCCCGTCGAATCCGCCCGCCGGGTTCTGCTGCTGCTGCAGGCGCTCAATGCCCAGCGTATCGCCACCATCGGTTCGCTGCATCAGGTGACGGGCCTTTCCAAGTCGACGATCGTCAGAATGCTCGAAACCTTGATCAGCGAAGGATACGTCGTCCGCGACAATTTCGTCGGCGGCTATAGCGTGACCTCCAAGGTCGTCTCGCTCGCGTCCGGGTTCAGCGGCGCTCCGTTGCTGATCGAGGCGGCGCGGTCGCGGGCGGTGGCGTTGACCAATGATATCAAGTGGCCCGTGAGCCTCGGAACGCTGCGCGACGGCCACATCCTGGTCAGTTTTACCACGGCGCCGATCAGTCCCTGGTCCTATCCGTTTCCCGTGCTGCACCGGTTCCTGGATCTGGAACTGACCGCGATGGGGCAGTGTTACCTGGCGTTCTGCGATGACGAGGAGCGTGCGCTGCTTTTGAACGCACTGACCCAGCAGCGCCGCGGGCAGGGCAAGCCGTTCGATGCCGCGCGGGTGCTGAGGGACCTCAGGGCAACCCGCAAGCGCGGTTATGCCCGTGTCGGCGGACCGCGGCGGGTTTTCGATTTCGTGGCTGTCCCGATCCTCGACGGTCAGCGTTGCTCTGCCTGCATGGGGGTCGGCTTCTATCGTACCGCGGTTCCGTCCGATCGCATCGTGGAGAGCGTAATCCAGCCCATGCTCGAGACCGCATCCGCCATAAAAGTGGATATGCGCAACCTCAATAGCACCGGTTACTGAGCCACAATCAACACTGATCTGCTAGGCGTTGCTCGATCAGGGCAGGCCGAGCTGCGTCCAATCGTGACCAACCCAAAGAGGGATCCAATGAAGCGTAAGGTTGTGCTGACATGTGCCGTCACGGGCGGCAGTGCTTTATCCAGGAACAGCCAATATGTACCGATCACGCCGGAGCAGATCGCCAATGAGGCGATTGCAGCCGCGCGGGCCGGTGCTGCGTCGGTGCATATCCACGTCCGCAATCCGCAGACCGGCGCCCCCTCGATGAAATTCGAACTTTATGAGGAGGTGATGCAGCGTATCGGACGCTCCGGAGTGGACGTGATCGTCAATCTGACCGCCGGTCCGGGCGCTGGCTACGCGCCGACACTGGACGAGACTGCCGTGCCGCCTGTCCTGTCTCCCACCGTTCGCACCGACCATGTTTCGCGCCTGCGCCCCGATATCTGCACGCTGGATGTGGCGACCATGAATTTCGGCGATCGGGCGATCGTCAACACGCCGCCGCATCTGATCGCCATGGCGAAATCCATCCAGGCGGCCGGTGTGAAGCCGGAGCTTGAAGTTTTCGATGTCGGCCATGTGGGCGTCGCGGTGCGGTTGCTCGAAGCCGGGCACCTGCCGCAACCGCCATTCTTCCAGTTCTGCCTCGGGATTCCGGGCGGAGCTCCGGCGACGACCGAGGCGATGCTTCTGATGCGCTCGCTGATACCGCCGGGCGCCATCTGGTCTGCCTTCGGCATTTCCCGCTTTCAGATGCCCATGGTCGCCCAGTCGGTCATCCTTGGCGGCCATTGCCGCGTCGGGTTGGAAGACAACCTTTATCTGGAACACGGTGTTCTGTCCGAAGGCAATGCGCCGCTGGTCAAACGCGCGGTGGAGATCATCAGGGCAATCGGGGCCGAGCCCGCGACGCCGGCGGAAGCCCGCGAGATCCTGTCGCTCGAAGCGGCGAGGATGGCCGCCTGATGAATGGTCCCGAGCCGGTTTCCGAGACCGTCTTCGATCCTGCCGCGGCAGGTTGGACGAAGCGCCGGTCCAACCCTTTCTCCGATGTGGTCGGGCCGTTCTGGCAGAAGCAGGAGGATGGCCAGGTCGTCTTCGGACTACTTTGCACGCCGCAGACGCTGAACAATGCGCGCGTGATGCATGGAGGCGCGCTCGCGACCTTCTGCGATCAGGCATTGGGCGGCACGCTCCATGAAACCTTGTCGCGCGGTCAAGACCCCGATGCACCGCCGGTGCGGTCCGTCACGGTCCAGCTCAACGTGCAGTTCCTCGCGGCCGTGCGGCCGTTCGATTTTGTGATCGCCCGCTGTCGCGTCACCCGAAAAACGCGCACGCTGGTGTTCCTGGACGGGCTTGTGGAAGTGGGCAACGAGGCTGTCGCGTCGCTGCAGGCGGTGTTCAAGCTGGTTAAGCCGGCCGGCTGAACAGGTCCGTCGGTTTGTATTTCAGTCATTGAAATGTCCCCACGCCGACCCTCGCCGAATGCCGCCAAACGCCGCAGAGTCACAGAAACAAAGCGGCCTCGGGGAGGAAAAGCATGCCACGGACGGAGTTTACGGCGCGTTTGAAGGCGTCTCAGCAACTGCTTGGCACATTCGTCAAGACACCCACCAGCCATGCCTCGGAAATCTTGGGCGGCGCGGGGTTCGATTTCGTGGTCATTGACGAAGAGCACGCGCCGATCGATCGTTTCGCGACCGACCAGATTCTGCTGGGATGCCGGGCGAACGATATCGCCGGCCTCGTCCGGGTGCCCTCGTCGGCTCCGAGCGCCATCCAGTCGGTGCTCGATTGCGGCGCCAGCGGCGTGCTGGTCCCGCATGTAGCCTCAGTCGAGATCGCCCGCGCCGCGGTGGCCGCCAGCCGATATCGCGGCGGGGCCCGCGGTTTTTCCAATTCGCCGCGGGCCGGCGGTTATGGCACGACCGGCATGTGGGCGCATATCGAGGCGCAGGACCGCGATATCGCCGTACTGGCGATGATCGAGGATCGCGAAGCGATCGATGTCATCGAGGCCATCGTGGCCGTCAACGGGCTTGACGGGATCTTCATCGGCCGCGGTGACCTGACGGTTTCGCTCAGTGCCAAGTCGGCGAGCGAGCCGGTGGTCAAGAATGCTGTTGCGCGCATCATGGCCGCCGCCCGCAATGCCGGCAAACCCATCTGCATCATGGTCGGCTCGGTGGATGAGATCGGACCTTTCCGTGCGGACGGCGCAAGCGCCTTCATCGTTTCCTCCGACCAGGCCCTTTTGCGCGCCAGCGCCAACCGGATCCGCGCCGAATTCAGCGCGGCCGTCAACTGAAACGATCACGTCAGGAATTGGACATGTACGCAGCAAACGACCCACGGGCGGCGCTCAATACTGCAACGGCCCGCAGCAATCCCGCTCCTGCCGCCTACAAGGGCGCGGAATATGCCCGTTTCTATGATGCCCCGCCGCAGGACGTGACGGGCGGCAGCGAGACCTATTATGCGCGGGGCCAGAACCTTGTGGTCGCGCACACCACGGGCAAAGCCGGTCTCGTGCTTTCCAGGACCAACCAGGTCGACGAATATGTGGTTCTGCTTCCCAACAAGGATACGCCGGTCGAGGTCCGCTGGAACGGTCAGAGCATTGTAGTTGGCGGCTATTGTCTCGTCGTCGTTCCGCCCGGAGACAGCGAGGTGCATCTGAAAGGCGACGGCGAGGTGATCCGGCTGATCACCACCCGCGCCGACGATCTCGTCGCCAAATGCTCGAACGCGGACTCCTATCTGAGCCCAGACCCGAACGTCCCGCCGTTCGAGCCCTGGCCCGACCCGGTCGGCGGCCACAAGCTGCGTCAATACAGCCTTGACGTACCGCCGGAACCCGGCCGCTTCGGCATCATCTTCCGCTGCTCGACGATCATGGTGAACTTCCTGCCCGGCAGCGGACCGCGCGACATCACCAGGATGTCGCCGCACTTCCACGACGATTTCGAACAGTATTCGCTCTGCGTCGCGGGCGCCTACATCCACTACCTGCGCTGGCCCTGGATCAGCGATCTCAACGCCTGGCGGCCGGACGACGCGGAGCTTTGCGCAGCGCCCTCCGTCGCCGTCATTCCGCCCCCGGCCATCCACACGTCCCGATCGATTGACCCGGTGAAGAACGTCCTGGTCGACATCTTTAGCCCGCCGCGCGCCGATTTTTCCGCCAAACCCGGCTGGGTGCTGAATGCCGACGAATATCCCGCACCAAGCAATACCGCGTGCTGATCCGATTATCAGCCCTTAAGGGAGTACTTTGCATGACCGAAACGTCCGCCGCCACCACTGACCGAAATGCCGAGATCGCCGATCTTCTTGTCGGCGCGGTCGATCTCCACTGCCATAGCGGGCCGGCGGTCTTCCCGCGGCTGCTGGATCATTACGAAGCCATGGTCGAGGCCTCCGCAGCCGGCTTTTCCGCGCTGGTCTACAAGGACCATTTCTACCCTGGCATGGCGCATGCCATGCTGCTTGAGACGCTCTATCCGGATATGGGCGTGCGCCTTTATTCCGGTGTCGCGCTCAACAATGCGAGCGGCGGTATCAATCCGCATGCGGTCGATCACGCCGTCAAGCTCGGCGGTAAGATTGTCTGGATGCCGACATTCGCGGCGGCGAACCATATCGACAAGAGCGCCAACGAGACCAAGAACTATCCAAAGAGCGCCGATCCGATGCTGCCGCCCATTCCGCTGAGCGTGCTGGACGAGGACGGCAGGCTAACCAAGGAGACCAATGAAGTCCTCGACGTGATCGCTGCCGGCGACATCATTCTTTCGAGCGGGCATCTTTCGGTGGACGAGCTGAAAGTGCTCTATCCGGAAGCCAAGCGGCGTGGGGTGAAGAAGATGATGATCAATCATCCCACCTATGTCGTCGGCTGCTCGGACGACGATATCCGGGAACTGAGCCGGCTTGGCGTCTATATGGAACATTCCATCTGCATGTTCATCCCCAACGAGCGCGGTCCAGCCAGGTGGGACGCCACTGAATTGCGCCGCCTCGTGGATCTGGCGGGCGTGGAGATGACGATATTCGGCTCCGACCTCGGCCTCGTGAAGATGCCGCGTCCGGTCGAAGGATACCGCGCCATCGTCAACGACCTGCTCGACCTGCAGGTGCCCAGGTCCGATATTCGCAAACTGGTGGGCGGCAATGCGGTGGAGCTGCTTTGAAAGGCACTTACCCCAAGAAGCACGTGCCGCAAGCGATCTGCAAACCGTGAACGTGCCTACCCAAAATGGCGGATGACCCCTACCAATATTAGGGGGCTTGTCACGGAGAACGGATAGGATGAATGGCCAAGGGATCCTTGTATTATAGGTCAACTGGCCATGGGATCAGCCGCTCCTCATTTCCAGGAAACGACACGTTGCCGCCGCTGCGCTGAGAAGGGCAGGCAGATGTCTTTCGACCATGGTTGAGCTGTCAGAGGGGTGGTTGCACTCTCGGGGAAACCGGACGTTTCGGATCAACGCGACGGTCCTCCAATCCGAGAAAATGTAAAGGCTCGGCTTCAGTGCAACTCGTCAAGCCTCGTTTTTTAACGCTGTTTTGACGCTGCTTTGACAGCGGCGCGCTAGGGCAATTCCACGGTTTCCTGGGATGCTCTTCATGCTTCAATACGTTGATGGCCACAACGCTGGCATGCATTACCGAAGCACAAGTGCGCCTGTCGCGCTCTTGTCAAGGGACGCTTTTGTGTCAGACTGCCTGTCGGACGGGCGGCCTGGGTTCGATGATTTCATCGAAAGGGGCACAACACGAGTTGGACCGATGGATCGCATGGATGAAAAACATGCAGTGTTCCGGATGTACCTGCTTGGCCCATTCAGCCTTGTCGACAGCAAAGGGAAATCCGCCACACCCAAGTCCCAGAAGGCCCAGGCAATCCTTGCAATGCTTGCTCTGTCTGCGCGAGGATCCCGCTCTCGGGTTTGGCTGAGAGACAAATTGTGGAGCGACCGCTCCGAGGATCAGGCGGCTGCCAGCCTGAGACAGGCCCTGCTGGATATTCACAAAGCCCTGGGTTCGTGTCGCGATCTCATCATCGCCGACAAGAACACGGTGTGGCTGGATATGGACAGCATCGCGCTCGACACCGATGAAATGCTCCGCAGCGAGCGCCTTGCGGACCAGATCACCGATGAACTGCTCGAAGGCATGGATATCCGCGATCCTGAATTCGAAGACTGGCTGACCGTCGAGAGGCAGAACTGGTACCGACGCATCGAAGAAGGGCGCGTCGACGACGTGTTCGAGCCTCGCCAGCAACCGCGCCGCGACGTCAGCACGCTATCGGCACTGCTGCCTTTGACAGGCTTGCCCGACCAACGCCCCACCGATATTTCCCCGGCCACTGCAGGCAATGATCCGGACAAGCCGCCGTCCCCGGACAATATTCAGTGGACCATCGCTCTCCAGCCGCCGATTGTTGTTGGCGCTGGAGATGGCGGACAGATCGCGGCTTTGCAGTTTCAGAACCTGCTCGCCAAGGCGATCTTCGACGGACTGGGGCTCGGCATTACCGATCTCTCCTTCGATCCGCACCTTGGCCAACCGGATCGAAAAATGGGCCTGCCACTGTGTCTTCAACTGCGGCTGACGTACGATGGCAGTCAGGTGTTGGTAGAGCTGGCGATCAAGCATCTGCTGGACAACAGGATCATATGGCTTGGCAGCCGTATGATCGGACGCACCCAGATGGAGCGGTCCGAATACGGGATCGCCGCGGCGCTGATCAGCCAGGCGGTCGACCAGCTGTCGCTGTTTCAGGAGCTGAGCGCCGGCGACGGTCGCCTCGGCCGCGATGGTCTCTTCATCGATGCGGTCAACGCGATTTTTCGGCTTTCGAGAGGCGATCTCGAAAAAGCGGAAAGGCAGCTGCAGGAGCAGATTCAATACCAGCCGCGAGCCTCTGCCTTCGCCTGGTTGTCCTTCATCCGCACATTCCAGGTCGGCCAGCGCTTCAGCGCGCTGGATGCGCATCTGATCGAAGAGGCCCAGGCCTATGCGCGAAAGGCCCTTGAACTCGATCCGAATAATTCCGTCTCTTTAGCGCTGGTCGGACACGTTCATTCGTTCCTGTTTCGGGAATACGACTACGCCGCCGGTCTGTTCGAGAAGTCGATCCGCCTCAACCCGGCCTTGCCGCTGGGATGGGATCTCTATGCCATGCTGCACTGCTATGCGGGGCAGCCGGAGAGGGCCAGTGCAATGGCGCGGTGGGTTCAGGAGCTCGGCGTCTACAGCGCGCATAAATATTACTTCGATACCACGAAATGCATCAGCGCCGGGTTGGCAGGAGACCACGCGGCAGCGATCGCGGCAGGCGAGGATGCGCTGCATTCCCGGCCGAACTTCAACAGCCTGTTGCGCTATCTCGCCTCCAGCCATGCTCACGCGGGCAATCTGGAGGTCGCGAACCAATATGTGGAACGGCTCGATAAGGTTGAAAACGGGTTCTCCATAACGTCGTTCCGCGGCACGGGCTATCCATTGCTGAGTACCGGCGGCGGAAAGCTGCTGCTCGACGGCTTGATCAAGGCCGGCGCCAGAATTCGCTAAGGCAATGTTCATGATGGTCTTATTTGAGGGGGCTGGGGCATGGTAGGGGAAGCAAATTTCGAGGCGCAATCAAAGATTGTGCAATTTATGAATTCATATAAATTTAAAGTTGAGCCGGACACGGTTCTCCCATGCGAGCCGAGGCCTGTCGCGGCCCCCCTTCCGGAGGCGGTGGCACCGCCGCCTCCTGCGCCGGCTCCTTTGCCTGAGGAAGGTCCCCCTATAGACGAACCTCCGTTGATGATGGCGACAATGGCAGCTGCCTCGGTCCTCAACAAGAGCGTTGCGAACAAGTCGGTGCTCAACAAGGCCGCGCTCAACAAGAACAAGAATAAAAACAAAAATAAGAACAAAAACAAGTCGACGATGGATGGCGCGAGCCTCGGCGTATCGCAGCTCATTCCGGCGTTTGAATTGCGTCGATTGCACCAGCAGCCGTCGCGCAACGCGTTCACGGCCGCGCGGCGCTTTACCTGGGAAATGCTCGACATCCTGCCGCCACCCGGCCCGGACTACACCCGGCTGGAAGCGGCGGTGCTGCTTTCCATGCAGCGGCGCGATCGTGAGCGGGTGAGGCGCTTGCCCGACATCCAGGCTGAGGCGACTATTTCCGTGTCGGAATTCACCCGCGCCTTGCATATCGAGGACATTGGCGGGTTTGAGCAGACCGAGGGGTTGTTTCAGGCGATCCTGACGGCCTGCGAATATGTCGGGCTTCTCTACAAAAGCCAGTTCAACAGGCTTCGGCCGAACCAGTTCGAATCCCTGTTGCGGCCGCTTCTGCCCGTGCCGGTGCACGAGTCCTATCCCAGCAACCACGCCTTTCAGTGCTTTTCGATCGTATTCGCTTTCTCGACGATCCTGCCGGAACATCCTGCAACGGACGACCTCGCCCGTATCGCGCAGAACGTCGCGGAAAATCGCGAATGGGCCGGATTGCATTATCCGAGCGATACGCAAGCTGGCCGGGATCTGGCGCGTCGCTTCGCCCCATACCTTCATGATGCGTTCGGGTCGCTTTTCCAGGCGGTCCACGACGAATGGGTTTGAGACCGGTTTTTATTCTTTGGGGAGAACGAAGGTCATGACGTCCGCCGACATGGAAGCGCTGCAAGCTGTACCGATGGACTACTACTATCTCTGGCATCTGACGGCCTTGGGCGTCATCGATGCCGATTACGGTTCGCCGCCAATCGTACCGCCGTCCGAAAACGAGACCGCCGCGTCCCCAGTCCCTGACCCGGAGATCGCGGGAAGTGTCTGGGATACGATTGCGGCTG
Organism: Neorhizobium sp. 05N33; assembly: GCF_056397445.1. Taxonomy (NCBI): domain Bacteria; kingdom Pseudomonadati; phylum Pseudomonadota; class Alphaproteobacteria; order Hyphomicrobiales; family Rhizobiaceae; genus Neorhizobium; species Neorhizobium sp. 05N33. The sequence goes on from NZ_JBFTNK010000014.1 coordinate 19,512, forward strand.
CCGGTCCTATCCATCCCGCCCGCGTCGCGCTGATCGATGTCGGAATAGCGCCCGATCATCCGAATTTGGCGACGCGGCTTGACCGGGAAGCCTCGATCGACCTCACGACCCATCGTTATGGCTCGCGCGTTGCCGAAATCCTCGATACGACCACCTCCTTCGATCGTGAAGAAAAGCAGTCGTTCTTCGCCGGGCTTGATATCACCCCATTGGGAAATCTCGGCCTGTCCAACGATGATCGGGAATATCTCGACGATATCGTCGCGGAATATGCAGCCTCGCAGGGCGTCGTCCGCCGGCTGTTCCAGCCGGAGTCGCTTTTTGCTTCCCATGGCACCTGCTGTGCCGGGCTGATCGTCGGCGAACCGGCCGTGGCGACGCAGGACGAGGTCCCGCCGGCTCTCCCCGAAGGCATCTTCTACGGTGATGGCGGCACGCCATGCCCGAGCGCCAATCGCAATGTTCTTCCCTATTTCGGTGTCGATCCCTTTTCGCGGGTGATCTCGATCAGGACGTCTTTCGAGGACGATGTCCTGCAGTTCATCGCCGCGTTTCTCTACGCGTACCATCAGCGCGTCGACGTCATCGTCATGCCACGCGGCCTACCGGACCCGAAGCGCAGCCGGGTTATTCCGAAGAACGAATTGAAGGCCGATCTCGAACGCTGGAAAAATCAGGTCGCTGCCGATCTGTTCGCCCGTATTTCGCTGGCCGAACATGGTGGTGCCGAACTGGAACCGAAAGCTGCGCAAAAGGGATCAAACCCTGATCGGGCGTGGCACATCCTCAAGAGGCTCATCGTCGCCATCAGCCATCATATTCCGATCGTTTGCGCGGCGGGAAACAGCGGTGAAAGCCAGTTGATCTATCCGGCCAGTCTGGCTGCCGATGACAACGGGGTCATCGCAGTCGGCGCGGTGACGGTCGAGGGCTACCGTTCAGGATACAGCAATTACGGCGAGGGGCTTACGGTCGTCTCGCCATCCGATGACGGCGAAGTTTTCAATCGTCATCAGTTGCGTATCGATCGTCTCTCTCCTTTCGCCGCGCAGCATGACTATCAGGCATTCGGACTGCGGGAATATCAGTATTCGCACTTCTCGTTGCTGACGACCGATCTTGCCGGCGCATTCGGCTACAACCGGGGGGCCGATCCATGGTCGTCCATTGTGCCATTCGGAGCCAATCCCGGTATTGGCGGAGGCTATTACACGACGTTCGGCGGCACGTCCGGAGCCTCTGCGCAGGTGGGGGGCATCTGCGCCTTGATCCAGCGGGCACATAAGAGCCAGAATGATGGCGATGCGCGGCTCTCAGGCCCCGCAGTCAAGTCGATCCTTCAGGCCACTTCCCGCCTGGATGCGACCGTAGCGCCCGGAATGCGCGCTCTTACTCCCGATTGCATGAACGCCGATGGCGAAGATACTCTCGAGATGCGTTACTTCTTCGGGTTCGGCCTGCCCGACGTACCCGCAGCGATCGCCGCCGTCTTGACTCCCTGACACCGGCTCTCGGCAAGGATCACCAGAATGGAAGCCCCCTGAAATGGGGGCTTTTTTGTCGGCGAAACGTCCTTTTAACGGAAGTTTAACGCAGTGCTGGCGTGCCGATGACGGGTCGGCAAGAAGCTCCTCTTATCGAAAGACCAGACGAGATCGTGGTTTCAAGCCGGATGGCCGTCGATGCGGCCGGTTCCGGCGGCAACTGATCTTCCCTGGAGTGGCGCGCCTCATGACGAGGTTTGAAAGCGTCCGGGGTGAGGAGAGCTTAAGATGTCTGCTTATCAAATCGAGCAGTTGGCGGATCAAGCCAGAGCCTTGCTCCAGCGTAATCCGCTCTTTTCGAGGTCCGGTTTCGTGAATGCGGCTGCAACGGGCAATATGCTGAAACAGCGACCTCGTTATGCCCGAATTCTTGCGGCCGCTTCCGAACTGCCGGAGAGCGTTGAAAGAGTAGAGGCCCTGGCCGCCTATTTCCCGGGCCTGTCCGATGGCGGATATCATGATGCCGACGCTTTCCTACCCACTTCAGCCTTCCTGCCCGTGCGAAGCGACCCTTACCGGTCTCCGGCTCTGGCTGCCTGGATGGATGAACTTCAGCGGGCACTGGAAAGCTACGTTGACGGCGCCAGTTCCAAGGTCGTGGACGACAACCTGCAGCCTCGTCTCGTAGCCGAGGATCTTGCTCTCGAGCGCCATCCGGTGCGCCGACTTTCCTGTGGTATCGGTCTTGTTCTGATTGACAGTCTGGAAGCGAGCCGCACCCTGAGCAAGCGCATCGCCCGCTGCCTGCCGGCCGATTCCGGCCTCGAACATGCCCAGACGAGCGACCGCGATATCGACCGGATCGCCGATCATCTCGCCGAGGCCATTACCTTGATCTCGACCGTCGATCCCGGCAGCTACCAACGGCTGACTGCAGGCCTTCATACCCTTTATATCGGCACCCGGCGCGGTGCGATAAGCTCGGTCTCCAGCTCCGGGGATCTGCCGGGGAGTGCCGTCGTGGTCCTGTCGCAGGAAAGACTGGACGCCGAAGACTATCCCGCCACCGCCGCGGAGCTTCTGCGCGAAGCGGGGCATGTCCTGCTGCGGCTGTACACTGCGGCTGCGCCGTTATCGCTGCCCGCCGAACTCCGTTACGTCTCGCCATACACACATAGTTTACAGACGCTCGAAAGCATCCTGCATATGGCCTACGCCATTCCCTGGGAGTGTGCCGTTCGCATCGCATGCTTGCCTTTCAGAGCACCGCCTGAGCACCGCACGCGGGAAGCAGCTTTTGTTATTGCGTATGCTGCCCGCCTGATTCCGCTCATCGATATCGCCCGCGAGGGGATCGAGCGTCTGGGCGGCGATGTTCTTCTCGACCTCCGGGACATCGCCGTCATTCCTTCCTGGGGCGCCGCAATCTTGGCGCTCGTCGATCGACTCCTGGAACGGGAGCCGATGGCCCGGCGCCAGGCTTATTACGCCCAGCGCCGGTGCGTCGTGGATCGTCAGGCCTGGGATCTCGGGCAGGTGATTCTGCGGGGAGAGCAGCCGATCGACCCAAGGATGGGCCGCCCCATGCTGCAGAGCAGCGGCGATGGTCTCAGCCTCTGGTATGATGGCCGGCTCCATACGATCCGCAAAGCCACCATCCGACCTCCCGATGCGCTTTCCATTCAAGATGTCGCGCTGGCGGGAACGTCAGGTTCGACCGTGATGGCGCATGCGTGATGGGTGAGCGCCGTTCGTGTGAATTCGCAGCAGTCCTCGACTGGATCAAAGGTAAACGATCATGAAAGCCTTCGAATATCATGCCGATCTCTTTGATGTCATTCACGACACGGATTTCGTAATTGTCGGATGTGGAGGCCTCGGCTCCCAGATCGCCTCCCAGCTTGCGGCACTCGGGGCTCGCAATTTTTTCCTGGTGGATGGCGACCGCATCGAAGAGAGCAGCCAAAACCGAAGAAGCCGGGCGACAGCGGAGGATACCGATCGACTAAAGAGCGACCGGTTGGCAACCTATCTCGCCTCCCGCTTTTCTGCCGCGGTCGCGATCATGACCCAGTTCGCCGATGGGACGGAGGCTGCCCGGCTCACCTTGGCCCGTACGCGTAAACCTTTCCTGATACTCGCGGAGGACAATGTCTCCCTGGCCCGCCAGTTCCTGGCGGAATATCATGCGACGGCGCCAGTGCCTCCACCTTACCTGCATGTCGGCCAACTCGGCCCGTTTTGTGTCGCCGGGCCGTTGGTGGCGCTGCCGGATGACGCCTGCCCCTTCTGTTGCTCGACATTGCCGGCATCGGTCGACACGGGGGTCGTAGCGCCGCCGTCGCCGGCCGACAACGCGCTGATTGCCTGTTTTGCGGTTTCACAGATCGCCATCGAACGCCTTACCCACCGCAGTTCATTGCGCGGCCATCGCTGGCTCTTTGCTCCAGCCACGGGCCACGCCTCGCTGCATCCCGTTTCCAAAAGCCACGATCGCAAGGTGTGTCAACCATGAAGACCCTTTCTTCTCAGGACTACTATTTCTCGATCGTCGCAGCTCTGAAGCAGAAGAACGTGCCGCCTGGCGGAGAAGCGATGATGGAGGCGATTCTTGCCGCCGTTCCCGGCGGTTCGCGCAAGATCGTCGACTTCGGCTGCAATACCGGCTGGATCAGCCGGAGGGTTGCACGGGCTTTTCCGCAAGCCGAAGTAATCGGCGTCGACGAAAATCCGGCGATAATCGAGGTCGCGCGAGAGGTGGCGCGGCTGGAGGAATCGACAGCGGCATTTTCCTGCACCGACACGGCCGCGCTCCCCGACCTCATCTCGGAGGCGGATGTCATCATATGCGGAGGAAGTGCCGCCTTTTTCGACCGACCGCTCGATCTCTACCGGATGGTGGCGCGATGCCTGAGGCCCGGCGGACTCCTGATGGATTGCCACTATGTCTACGACGCCGACGTACCTCCTTCTCTTCGCCAGGAGGAGAAGGAAATGTTCGGCCTGGGGTGGACGCCTGACGGACTGAACGACATCGTGTCCGTCCACGAAGACGCAGGATTGAGCGTCGGAAAGATCAAGCGGCTGCCTCGGTTCCATTTTGAAGACAGTGCTGCAGCCCGGGTGGCGCGCCATATCCTGCACACGGTTCCGAAGATGCAGGAATTGGCGGAGGCGATGGCGAAACGCCGGCGGCTGATCAGCAAGCTGGCGCATCACCGACATCCCTATCTGCTGATAGCGCGCACCGGCGAACAGACCGTTGCCGAAGGCGTGACGCAACGCGAACGCACGGAAGTCCCGATGGCGTTCGACGCGGTCACGTCCAATCGTCATGTTTCCGCGCGCCGCCCGATTGTCGTCCGGCGCAGCTTTTGGCGGGAGGCAGCAAGGGCGGTTAGCCTGCATAGCGCATATCCGTAAAACCCAGACCGACATCACTCAAATTGTCTCGTGGATTACTCAAAACCGCAGGCCTCGTTCAGATAAACGTTTGCTGCCGAGCCAGGCTTTTACGGCCTGAATGTTGCGATGCGGTTCTCGATTCCGCCAGATCAGATTCTCCCCCAAATGCTCAGATGTTGAGATTTCCCCGGTCAGTCTCCGCAAGACTGGCTGTTTGCTCGTCGCGATATTCGATTCTGTTGGCTTTTGTACCTTCGTTAGGGCGAGAGATTCGAAGTATTGAGATTCTCTTCATTGTTTTCTGACCACCGCAATTTTTTACGGAAATTTGACGCCGCGCTGGCGAGGCGATGACGGGCTCGAGAGAAAGTCTCATCACGAAAGACGGTGGAGAACACAGTCCGGCTGGCTGAGATTGCCCGTTCCCGGCAGCACTCGACCGATAGGCAGAGGCATACGCTCACAAACGCTTCAAGCCGGTGGGCAGATCCTCAGCCTGCTTTCGTTTCCGAAGGATGAAGAGCTCAAGGAGAGCTTCGGCAATACCGTTCAGCGGGCCGGGAGGAGATCCTCCAGTCATTCGGAAAATCGATGACAGCGACCGCTGTCTCGCCAGACTTAAAATCAAACACGACGTCCGCAGAAGCGGGTTTCGCCAAATAATGGAGTGAGAAATGACTGTGCCTATAGAGAAGATTGCCTTCCTCGTTGCCGCGGCCTGCATGGCTTCGTTTGCCGGACATGTCCTGGCCTATGACGGCCATCAGTCGGCTTCCGGAAACGAGGTTTCGTTCGCCACTCCGGTGGATGCCGCCAGAGCCGAGACAAGAGCCGATGTCGCACGCGACGTGGCGCAGGTCCGCGCCCCAACCCGTCGCGACAACCGGCTTGCCGGCGACGAACGGCAGTAGGCCCCAGAAGCAAGCATCCAGACAGTTCATTCAAGACATCGATCGGCTGGGTCGCACCAGAAGCCGATCAGGCTAAACAAGGAATATGATCATGAAAAACTCTGTCATCACCACCATCCTCGCCACCCTGGTGGTATCCACCTTTGCAGGCGGTAGTGCCTTTGCGCAGGAAGGCGATTATTACGAGGGCGCCTCTCGTGACCGTGACTATCTGGCGGTCACGACGGATTCACCGGGCATCCCCTCGGTCACCCGTTACGGCTACCCGCTGTTGAAGCGTGATCAGCGTCTCAACGACCCTACGCCCCCCATGATCGACAGCGGCGACTATTACGACGGCGCGGTGCGCGGTCGATAAACAGCCAGGATTGAAAATCGAGCGCCGGGATTTCCCGGCGCTCCTTGCGTTAACCGATGGTGAACTTGCTTTCCGGGGGGGCGATCAACGACTGGACGAAGACCGAAGCGAGTTTCGACTTCTCAACGCGGATATAGGGGGCTGTTATCCCGAGACAGTGGTTTTCGGGCTCGTGTTTCAGGCTCGAATCTGCCCTTGAACCCGCCTGCATCGTTTCTGAATATCATGGGTGATGCGCTCCAGGACTCTCGTCGGATCGCCAGTCGCGTCGACGATCTGCTTCGCGACATTTTCGCTGGCGTCACCAACTACGGCCGCAAGTTCCTCGACCCGCCTGGCAGTCGATGCGCCGCTCAACCCGATCTCCTCGGCCACCGCTTGCCAATCGCGTCGATGCAAGTCGGGCGCGATGAAACGTCCGGCAATGCCCTGCGGCAGGCTCTGATCAATCTGACGATACACCGCGGCACACGTCAAATCGTAAAGCGGCGCCATCTTCGCAGACCCACCTGCACCGATCAGGATGGAATAGTTCTTTGCATGCGAGTCGGAGTTGCAAATCAGCACGTTGAAAATTACCGCGTCCAGAAGCTTCAGGCGCTCGCCGGGTGAAACGAGATCACTGACGGCATCGAACATCATCTTCAGCGTCACGCCGCGGCCCCCCGAGGAGCGCTCGTATTTCTGCGACGGAAAATGACCCGTTAGCTGACAAAGATCCTCCTGATGCAGCCGGCGGATTTCACCCAGCGGGTCCGTGAAACGGTCGTAGCGCTTCACCAGCAGATAGCGTCGTTTGCCGACTACGCCTATTGTCGCCTCGGCTGCTTCCAATCCGCATGCCCTCGCAAGGGCAAGACAGAAGGCTTCGTTTTCGACGCTTCCCGCCAACCGCGTGGTATCCGGCTTGATGATGTGGGTCGATGGTGTTCCATCGACAGGGACTGAGATGATCCCTTCCTCGTCGATGAAGACGGGCAATTTCTCCTGCACGCCGGCGAGCGACATGGACACGCCCCGCTCCCCGACCAGGAAGGGTTTGGACGGAAGCTCGTTGAGGATGCGCTCCAGCACCTCGTCGTCCGGAACGGGCTGCAGGTTGACGCCTGCCTTGCGTGGTTCTCCGATCGAGAGCGCTCCCGCCGTGTCGCGGCCGATGTGACCGAGCAGGCCCACGATGTCCTGGGGAGACACTTTCAGCCGCTGACCGATCTCGGCGAGATGGGTTTCCGGCAGCAGGTTGGCGAGCCACGGCAACAGCCTGTCTGCGTGGACCGCTCCTGATCGTAACGGCATCGTTAGTGAGATTGGGAAGGCCGAGCGGCGCGCTTCCCAGGATGGATCGTAGTCGAGCCGCCATTCCCCCTCGAAGGTCATCTCACCAACGAGGAAGGTTTCGTAGAAGATGGTTGTCATCGGCCATCACCGAAAGTCGGCAGGAAGCCGAGGTCATCTTCCATGGCGGTCAACGGGGGTTGGGCTGTCTTCAAGTCGCCGATCTCGATGCCCACCGTGCGCGCGACGATCAGCGCCTTCTCAAGCTGGCAGCTCGGCTTGCCGGATTCGAGTTCGATGATGAAACGTTCGCCTGTTCCGGACCGGGCGGCAAGCGCCGTCTGAGTCCAGCCGAGACCTTTGCGTTTTTCCCTGACGGCGGTGCCGAAATCACGTGCGGACCTGAACATCCTGCGTCTCCTGTGCTGACTTACCGTACAGGAAGTTGTTCGGGTTTTCAATCGCATCCTTACCGATCGGGAAGCATGGCCGTTGAAGCGCCGATTCAACCCGATCGGGAAGTTTTTGTCATCGAAGCGGAACACGAATTCCCGATCTGGACGCTCGGGGTACCTCACTTACGAGGGCGAGAGATTCCGGCGCGGTCTACGAGATAGATCTCGATGTGACTGTCACCCCACTTGGCGCCATTTCGCGTCTTGAATGTGCACTTAACGGGTTCAACCAGGAGCGGGACCGCTGTTGCCTGCGACTGGAACAATGCCGGCGTAGGCCAACGTCTTATCATTCGCGGCAGGGTGTGCGGTTGGCTTCGCTGACAGGTTGAAAGACAAGCGCCATGCCTTGCGTGAGGTTGAGCGATCCTTGCGGCTGATATCGATGGAAACGAGGCAGGCGACAAATCGAGAGTAGCGTGATAACAGCCAGCAAGGACTTCCAATCGTGTCGAAAAATTCGCGCTTTCAACATTGCAGAAATCAGCCGCAAAACTGAAAACTCTGTTCGGGAGTTTCGCGACTGACACCTGGCTGAGTAGGGTATCCGAGGATGGGGTCCCATCGGGTATCTCACTGGAGATGAGACATGTTCACCCACGTCATGATCGGCAGCAACGACCTGGAGCGGGCCAGAGACTTCTACGACGCGACGTTCGCTGCATTGGGTGGCAAGCCCGGCGAGATGGATGCGAGAGGCAGGCTGATCTATGCCCACGAGGGCGGTCGATTGATGATCACGAAACCGATCGACGGAAAGCCGGCGACCGTATCAAACGGTGGGACGATCGGTATCGCCGCCGCGAGCCGCGACTATGTTCTGGCGTGGCACGAGGCCGGTATCACGCATGGTGGCACAGCGATCGAGAGCCCGCCCGCGGAGCGCCCGAACGGGTCCTTCGTTGCCTATCTTCGCGATCCGGACGGAAATAAACTCACCGTACGGTCTCCGCCGACGGAGTAAGATCGGCGTCCGGGGCGGCGCGCGAGTATCCGTATTCAACGCGTTCGCGTCGCCGCTGCCGTCTTGGCAACCTTGAACTGACTTATGAACCGCTCGATGTGCTGTCAGCTGGACAATTTGTTCAGGTGTAAATTTTCCTTTCCTGGACGTATTTCCGCTTGATGAACGTGAGCCATGTGCGGCGCCAACTACCCGGCCCGAACCCGAATTCCGCTTCCCAACTGAATTCCCTAATGGTCGAAGTTCCTGAGATATTTGGCCGGTGATGTGCCGAGCGCTTTTTTAAACATGGTGATGAACGCAGACGCCGATTCATATCCGAGGTCACCCGAAACCTGCTGCACTGTCGCCCCCGCGGCAAGACTCCGCAGCGCGACGATCAACTGCAGCTGCTGTCGCCAACGGCCGAAGGTCAGGCCGGTTTGCTGTTGAACGAGACGACTGAGCGAATTTTCGCTCAGCGCCACTCGCGCTGCCCATTGGGCTATGGTGCTTCGATCGGAAGGATCATCCACCAGTGCCGACGCGATTCGCCCAAGTCGCGGTTCATCCGTCAGTGGCAGATGCAGTTCCTCTACCTTCATGCGCGACAGAGCCGATAGGAGCAGCGTCGTGATGAGTTCGGCATCCGCCGTCGCGACTGCAGACTTGTCAGCGATCTCAATAATCAGCTCCCTGACAAGCGGGGATAGCGAAAGCGTGCAGCACCGGCCTGGCAGATCGGCAGCGCCTGGCTCAATGAACAAGAAGAACAAGCGAGCATTGGCAGTCGCCACGTTGCTGTGGGGCATGCCACCAGGGACCCAGACCCCACAGTGAGGAGGCACCATCCACATCCCACTGGGAACCCGACATGTTACCCCTCCCCGCAGGGGCATGACCAGTTGCCCCTTGCGATGACTATGTTCAGGGGCTTCGCGTTCGTTCTGCGAAACATCGATCCTCACAGCGCTTACCCGCGCCGTAGATTTGTCGAGATCATTATCCTCCCGAGCCCAGGAAAGGGACAGCGGGATTTGGTGGGATTTCGATATCATGTGGGAGAATGTCTAAATTCTTTGGCGTAATTTGTCGATAGGTCTTCGAACCTACGCCACGTCCGGAGACGACAATGATAAGTCACCCACACGTTCCTCATGATTACCAAGCTTCGCCAATCGCAGGCTCGTTACGGCTGCCGAGAACCTGGTCAGTTCGACGGAACCTTCTCAATGCATTAAAGCGAGTGGAGTTCTTCTCGAAATTCAGTGCCTCACTAACTTCTCCGGCGACAGACACGCCGGCTACTTCATGGGCAGACCCTGTGGAGGCTTATCTGCATGCCTGCGTCGCGGTTCCGCTTTTTTGCTATGTGTCGCCCGCGATCTATGGCCTCACCGGCCCACGTGATGACCCAGGCGTCCCGCATAGGAGCTCCCAGCCAGGAGATGACGTGTGAGCGTTCGACCGGTTGTCACGACCGGAAACGTGATCTTTTCGTTAAAGACATTTCTGGCCGCCATGCTGGCCTATTTGGTCGCGATCAGGTTCGATCTGCCGCGACCGTTCTGGGCGATATCAACCGTCTACATCGTCGCTCATCCGCTTTCGGGGGCGATATCATCCAAGTCGTTCTATCGCCTGCTGGGAACCCTCATCGGCGGCGCTGCGACAATCGTCATGGTTCCCAACCTTGTAAACGAGCCAGTACTGCTTTCAGCAGTAATTATTGCATGGGTGTCGGCGTGCACCTTCATTAGCCTTCTCGATCGCACGCCTCGAAGCTATGTTTCTCTGCTGGCCGGATACACGGTGCTTCTCGCAGGATTGCCGTTGGTGACGATCCCTGCAAGCACGTTTGACACCGTCGTGTCCCGAATTGAGGAAATCGGACTTGCGATCATATGTGCCTCGATCGTCAGCCACGTCGTTTTTCCGGTTCACGTGGGGACCGTGCTCGTCAGTCGGATCGATGGATGGATGGCACGGGCGCGAATGCTCATCGCAGCGACGGCAACTGGCGAAACAGACGAAAAGCAGAGCAGAACAGAACGACAGGAGCTAGCGGCGGACGCGGCGGACCTGAGGTCGTTTACAGTCCATCTTCAATATGACGGGTCCAGGTACCGACGTGCAGTTTCGCTGTTGCGATCACTGCAGCACCGGATGGTTTCCTTTCTCCCTTTACTGGGCGAACTCGAGGATTTGCGACGATCGCTGGCCAGGCTGGACACTTCCGGCGCCAAACGGGCTTTGTCATTGATTGCAGAGACTGGTTCTCGTTCGACGAATTCTTCTGAAGCCTTCAAGGCTGAGATCGAGGCGCTTGCCCCTTCGGGCGCGCCTTATTCCTGGGAAAAGCTCCTTCTTGCCAATGCTGCTCGGAACCTGCTGGATATTCTTCGAATCTCCGAAGAATGCCGCACCATTCGACAAGCCATGGAAGAAGACAACGCGGCGAGAGCAACGCGCCGCTTCGCTGCTCCTGACAGGACGCCAGCCCAGCATCGTGACGTCGGTATGGCTCTGCTATCAGCGCTGGCAGTCGCGATCTGCCTGGCGACATCGATTATCTTCTGGATCGCAAGCGGCTGGTCCGACGGGATGACATTTGCCCAGATATCGGGCGTCCTTTGCTGCCTCCTAGCAACGATGGACGATCCGGTTCCGGCGATGCGTAGGTTCGTCGTCATAACAATCGCTTCTTTCATCGCAGCGTTCGTCTACGGCTACGCGATCCTTCCGATGATCGACGGCTTCGCGCCGCTCGTCGCGGCTCTTGGACTGTTCCTGATCCCTGCCGGGATATGTCTCGCTTTGCCTTCGCTGGCCATCGTCGGCATGGGGCTATGCATAAATTTCCCCCTTCTTCTGACCCTCCAGGCACAACAACACAGCGAGTTCGTCACTTTTTCAAACGCAGGCATCGCAACAATTCTTGCGATGGTCTGGACGATCGTGGTCTGCGGCATCTTCCGATCTGTAAGGGCGGAGACAAATGCCCGGAGGTTGTTTTCAGTTATCCGGAAATATGTGGCGAAAATCGCGGCCGGTAGACATGCCGACGTCAATGCCACGCGCCATCGCATCAGCGACGTTGCCGGCCTCTTTGCTTCCAGAGCGGCGAAACTTCCATCGACGTCCGATATCGCGAACGTCGATCCCATGCGGGATCTGCGGACGGGGCTTCATATGACCGCGATACAGCAGCTTTCCGACGAAGCGTCCGAGCCAGTCCGTCGTAAAGCGGAAGCCGTCTTCAAGGCAGTGGAAGGACTATACGACGTGAAGTCCGACAGACGTTCCGACCCATTGGAAAACGTCCTCATGATTCTGGACGATCTTGTTCTTTCCGCTCCGGGCGTAATTACGGCGGCTGCGGAAAGGCGGATTTTGGTACACGTGGCCGCTCTTCGTCTTTGCCTCGCTCCGCACGTTGATCCGCCGGGTTTGAGGACGCCGCCGACAAGGAGAATGGCCGCATGACCGGACAATTCGATCTCTACGGCGTCTTCCTGCCGTTGTTCGCGGCGCCGGCCCTTTTCGCGTATGGCCTGTACCGCGTTCTCGCAGCGGTTCTCGGCAAGGTCGGATTTTATCGATGGGTATGGCATCGCTCGCTGTTCAATCTCGCACTCTACGTCACCCTCCTTGGTGGGTTTTCAGTCGCTATAAACTGGTTTCAAAGATGAAAAATGTCACCATCGTTTCCGGGCGAGCCCTTTTGACACTTTCCATGGTCGGCTGCGCAGCGGTCCTGAGTTGGAACCTATGGTCTTTCTACATGGACGCGCCATGGACGCGCGACGCTCATGTCCGTGCTGACATCGTCCGGTTGGCCCCGGACGTCTCCGGCCCCGTCACGGAGATTCTGGTGTCGGACAACGCGCGGGTGGAGAAAGGGGAGCCGCTGTTCCGTATCGAAACAGACCGTTTCGAGCTTGCACTCCGTGAGGCGGAAGCCCAGGTACAGAGCGCAAAGGCCGTGGCGGAGCTAGCGAGGACCGATTTCGAACGAAATCAACTGCTCGCCTCTAAAGAGGCGGCCAGCCTAAAGCAGCGGCAGCTGGCGGAAAGCCAGATGCATCAGGCAGGCGCAGCCTATCAATCGGCACTTACAGCGTGGGATCTGGCCAGACTCAACCTTGAGCGGACAACCGTGAAGGCGCCGGCATCAGGGACGATCACGAACTTCTCTCTGCGAAGGGGAAACTATGTCTCTGCGGGAAGTGCGATCGGTGTGCTGGTTGAAAGAGAATCCATCTATATCGCTGGATATTTCGAAGAGACAAAGCTTCCCAGAATCCACGTCAACGATCTGGTGAGGATCGATATCATGGGTGAGCCAGAACCGGTGATCGGGCATGTCGCAAGCGTCGCCGCCGGTATCGAGGATCGGGAGCGAAGCGATTCTGCCGGTTCTCTCGCAAGCGTGGCTCCGACATTCTCGTGGGTTCGTCTAGCCCAAAGGATCCCGGTACGTATCGAGATCGACCACATCCCGGATGGTGTACAACTGATTGCGGGCCGAACTGCAACAGCTTCGGTTGAACGCAAGAACGACCCATAACGTGATCACGTCTGGGACGCACGAGAAGGCACCGTATGGTTTGGGACAAAATTTCCGGCGATTTTTCAACGCCGCGGAAATGCAGGAATCCTCGCAGGACTGCCCCGTCGACAGCAAAACGCCTTCTAATCCGAGTTCATCGACGGCGATCGCGAGCTGCGTCCGCCGTTCGGCCATAGGATATTCAACCCTTGGCGCAAAAGGCGAACGGCGTTTCATATCGCGCCGGCCGCCTGTTTTTCTACTTCACCTTGAACCCCATGTGCCGCACGACGTCGAGAAGTGCATGCCGACCCTTCAGCGCCGCGGCATCCGCGATGCGGTTGGCGATGACAGTCGTCCAGCCTCGGACAGCCATGGCTTGCCTGGTTTGGAAGGTGCGCATCGTATCGTCATAGGCAGTGAGATCCGCGTCGGAAGGTCTCGCCTGATAATGCTCGCGGTGCAGGACCAGTGATTGCGGCAGACGCGGCTTGACTTCGGTCTCGACGGCAGGATCTGGATATCCGACCGTCATGCCAAATACCGCAAAGACCTCCGGCGGAAGACCAAGGACTTCACCCACTTCGGCGGGGTGATTGCGGATACCGCCAATATAGCAGGTCCCAAGACCGAGCGATTCCAGCGCCGTGACTGCGTTCTGAGCGGCGAGCGACGCGTCAATCGCCCCCAGCAGAAAGCTTTCCATGTAGTCGAGGCCTTCGCCGGTCTTGCCGTGTGCGGCGGCGATTTTCCGGAGCCGAGATAGGTCGGCTAACCAGACGAGGAAAAGCGGCGCGGAGAGAATCTGCGGGTTGGGGGAAGCAAGTTCGGCAAGCCTTGCCCGGCGTTCCGGCGCCTCGACCGCGACGACGCTCCACGCTTGCAAAGTGGAGGATGTCGGGGCCGATTGCGCTGCGGCGACAGCCAATTGCAGAATGCCTTCCGGCACAGGCTTTGGCAGGTAGTTTCGGACGGAGCGGTGCGAAAGAATAGCCTCAAGAGCGTCGTTCCATTCCACAGTCTTTGCCGGCTGGTCTTTCCCGTAACGGCGGCGCAGGAAATCGGTTGCTGTTTTGCGCTGTGGAGGAGAGGCGAGGGGGTCGGCCGACATCGCGTGTCCTTGTTCATGGGTTTGGAACTTCGGTCGTCGCCAGCCTAGCACTTTGTCCAAGACGCGGCATGCCGGCCGCATCTTAAATAACCTGCGGAAAATGGGATTTTATTTCGTCTCGGTGGACCACAGCGCAACGCGCAGACAGCTCTGTGGAAGGTCTCCTCTCATCCCGGCGATTTTCGCGGAGGCCGGACCGAAGCCTGTTGTGCAAGTCGTCGGCAGGCGCGGATCGTCAGCGCCATCACCGTCAGCGTCGTACCGGCGACGCCGCTCGTGGGGAAGGCACTGGCATCGGTGACGAACAGGTTGGGAACGTCCCAGCTCTGGTTCCAGCAATTCAGCACCGATGTTTCAGCTGATGTTCCCATACGCACGCCGCCGCTTTCATGGATGGCGGCGCCCATCGACATGCTTCTGTGGAACATCCTTCGGAAGAGGAAGCGGCTCAGGGCATCGGCGTTGGGATAGGCGCCTTTGCCTATTTCCTTGAGGCCGAGAGGCGAGCCGATGAATTCCAGTTCGCCACCGGCCTGCTCGACGATTTCGATCAGTGTTTGTTCCTGCCGCCTGAGCAGGTCACGCTCCCCTGAACCCATGACACATCGGATATGAGGAACCGGTATTTTCCATGCGTCCGTCCTGTTCGGGGCGAGTGTAACCCGATTGTCGGCATGCGGCAGCATCTGCCCGTAACCGAAGAACGCCATGCGGGCAGGCATATCGCCGGCGACAGGCCCTCTGCCGACGGTCCCCTGATAGGCGAAGTCGCTTTTCTTCTCACCGCTGCCGAAGCCTTCGAAGCGCGGGATGAAGATACCGCCGGATGCGGCATAGAACGGGTCCGGCGGAGCAGATTCGTCCTTCGTCCAGCCTGGAACCGGGGGGAAGGCTCCGACCGCCAAACACGGCAGTTGGTCCATGAAGTAGCGGCCCAACGTCCCCGAACTGTTGCCGAGACCGGCGGGATGCCTGGCTGACGCAGAATTCAAAAGCAGCCTGATGCTTTCGATCGGCGAAGCGCAGACGATGACGTTGGAGGCCTGGACCTTTTCGGTTTTGCCGGTAAAACCGTCCGTCACCTCCGCGCCGGTTGCCAGGCCGGTTTTGTCGTCCGTGGTGATACGGCGAGCTACCGCATTGTAGCGAATGGTCAGCCGGCCGCTTGCCTGCGCATCCCGAAGGGCGCGGGGAATACGCTTCGCTTCCGGAGCGACATAACGCCAGGAGACGATGCGGCGCTCGGGCCAGCGTCCTTCGACGGAGGCCTTGAACGCTTCCTCCGCCGGCGTCAGGTTGGAGCGATTGGCATAGACGCCATCGGGCATCGTCGAAACACGATCCTCCTGGCCATAGAGACCGAGATAGGATTCGACCTCGGAATAGAAGGGGGCGATCTCATCGTATGACAGGGGCCAGTCGACGCCTTCGCCGGTGCGGCTGTGCAGCCTGAAATCGTCGTCGCTCCAGCGCACCAGAACTCGGCCGAACGTGTGCAGCCTGCCGCCGGCCTGGCGCCCTCGGATCCACAGGAACGGCGCATCCGCCGGCGTCGTGTAGGGGTTTTTGCGATCGTTGACGAAGAGGTGGCTCATCCACTCCTTGAAGAAGATCGCCCGCGCCTGGACGGCCTGCCCGTTGGCGGTGGCCATTGCCCGATCCCAGATGTTGATGTCCTTTTGAACCGCCGTCTTGCGCGCCGGGTCGAAGTCTTTTGGGCCGACTGCAGGCCCCGCCTCGAGAAGAAGGACGGACAAGCCCTGGGCGGTGAGTTCCTTGGCCGCAAAAGACCCGGCCGCGCCGGACCCGACGACCAGTGCATCATAAATGGCTTGAGACATCGCTTCTTGGCATCCTGCGCGGCAAATAAGTGTCGTGGAAGGCGGCGTAAAGGTGTTCGGGCCCTGATGGTCTCGAAAGCTTCGTTTGCCGCCAGGCGTGGTCCCTAATGCGAGGGCCGCCGCAATTTCGAGAGCCATTCGGCGCTGGCCTTCGCGCATTCGAAGGGCGGCAGTGTCGGGAAGTCGACCTCGGCGATCAGCCAGCCGTCGAAATCACTGCCAAGGGCTGCAAGCATGCCGGCAAGATCGAGTTCACCCGAACCGGGTTCAGCCCAGAGACCGGAAACGACCGTCTGCTGATAGGTCTTGCCGGCGGCCTTGGCAGCATCACGCACCTGCAACCGGCAGTCCTTGACATGCATAACCCGGGTCCGGTCCCGATACTCCCTGATAAGGCCTATGACATCGGCGCCTGCCCATGAGAGGTGGCCCGTATCCGGACCGAAGCCGAGCTGCTTCGCGCTGATATTATCGAGGAGGCGGCGGGTTTCGATTTCGGTCTCGATCCAGGTGCCGATATGCGGGTGGAGCGCCGCCTTGACGCCTTCTTCGCTCAGGATAGCCGACGCCCGATCGACGAGATCGAATATCATCGCGAACCTGGCTTCGTCGAATTCCGCTCCGACGCCGGGACGCATGACCCGCGGCGCATCCTTGGTCATGCGGGTCGCGATGAACATGTCGGTCAGGCCGAGCTCGGCCTGTTGAGCGGCGCTTGTGCGGGCCGTCTCCAATGCCGCCTCTATCTCGACGCCGTGTTCCGGCAGCGCCATCGACAGGTAACCCGGAGCGGGCTTCAGGCCTGCATCCTGCAAGGCGCTCTTGTATTCTCCGATCGTCCATCCGGCTGGGACCTGCGCATGCACTGCATCAAAGCCGGACCGCGCGATTTCCTTCAGCAGCGCCTGTGGTGTCGGTCCCTTGGTCGGATCGAGCCAGCCGTCCGCCGTGGCGAACCACTGGATAGGATTGAGAGCAAATCTGTAGCCGCCGGGCGTGGAGAGAAAATCGGTCATGGATAGGGGTCGCTCCGTTTGAACGCGCCGCATGCCGCTCGGTTTGGGGCATGCCATCGCCGCGGCCGAACGGTTGCCCGAACGACGCGAGATGCCCTGCGGCGTGTTTGGTGTTGGTTCGCCGCTCAAGATGTGCTGGCGGCGAGCACCCCCAAGAGGTACATGAGCGCGTTCAACGAATAAAATAACTTCGGCTGGCGTAGGTATAACTGATCTTCATAGGGCAGCTATGCCGCAGGAGGGGTTGCACCTATGCCGCTGGCCCGTTCAATTTCTCTCAGAAGCACCGAAACGGTCGGGCGGACTTCCCCTTTGCGGCGAAAGACCGCGTAGATATCGCGTGTGAGGGAAATCTCGTTGAAGTCGAGAGCGACCAATCCCAATCCGCTTCCCTGAAGGTTCGCTCGCGTCAAATACGCCAGATGATGGGTGCGAGAGATCATCGACGTCAGAAAATTGATCGACGTCGTTTCCACGGCCACGACGGGCTTTGACAGGCCGGAGCTGCGAAAAAGCGATTCGAGCAGTAGCCGGTCGGTCTCGGGCAGCGGTGGGAGAACCCAACTGTATTCCGCAAGATCGGAGACCGACAGGTTCTTGCGTTGTGCAAGCGGATGCGATTGATGCGCAACGATTTTTACCGGCTCCCTGGCAACCAGCCTCCACTCGAAATCCTCGTTGAGGATATCACTCGGCTTGACCGTCAACACGACGTCGAGTTTGGCCGCGAAGAGTTGGGGGAGGAGAACTTCGTTGGTGCCCTCGTGCACCATGAGGGCAACATCGGGACGGGCAGCCGAAAAGCGGATCAACGCATCGGGAATAACTTGTCTGAGGGCAGCGGCCATGCTTCCGATCCGAAGCGAACCGCGACGAGCGCCCCGCAGGGCGTCTATTTCGTCGACAGCCTCGTTGGCCAAGGACAGCAGCAATTCGCTGTAGCCGATAAGGCGCTGCCCGAACAGCGTAACCTGAACTCCCGTCGGACCTCGGTCGAGCAGCCGGACGCCGAGCGCCTGCTCCAGGCTGCGAATGCTTTTGCTAAGGGCGGGCTGGGTGAGCCGCAGGTTCTCGGCCGCCATGCTGAAGCTACCCGTGTGCACGACGGCTATGAAGTGCCGGAGCTGTCGAAGGTCCAGTCGGTGCAGGTTTTTGTTCATGGTGTCCGGTCGCGGGAGAGGCGGCTACGGTCCCAGTATGACCAAAGGTTATACCTCGGGCAATGTTAGTTGTTTGACTTCGAGCCCCCGCTGAACAGAGTGTGGTGTCATAAATGCCGGGCCGAACATTGCCTTTGCATCTCGCAGCGGGATCAACCTGCTGGGGCGATACGCATGGTGGAAGTGGCGGTCACGACAGGGGAACAGGATGATTACACTGGATATTCCAAGGCCAAGAGGCGCAGCGTCATAGTCACGGAAGACGTGAGACGGCGGCTGGAGCCACCCTGGAGATTTGAAGACGCACCGAATTCTCTCAGCATCCGGAATGATGCGGAGAGCAGCCATGCGCCCAGACGTAAGAATCCACGAACGGACCGTTCAAACAGGAGGTAAACGAATTATGGTGTCCCGAAAGATCGAAAAGGCGCGCGCGCCAACACTGCTGTCCACGTGTTTCGTGGTGGCACTGGCGCTGGCATCCTCCGACAGGCTGGCCCATGCCCAGGCGGTCGAACTTCCTAAACCACTGATCGACGCGGCCCAGGCCTATGCATCCAAACTGACGGGTGGGCAGAAGATCGGAGGGAAGGTCTCCATCCTCGGCGTCAATGGCGGTCGCGAACTCGAGATGCTGAAGGCAGCCTGGGCTCCCTTCCAGGCGGCGACCGGGATTGCCGTCGATTATACGGGAACGACCGACTTTGCCGCAGTGCTGCAGACCCGCGTCCAGGCAGGTGACCCACCGGATCTCGCGGGGTCTACCAACATCAACAACCTCGTGCGCTATGCGAAGCAAGGTGCTCTGAAGGATGTCGGCGCGATGGTCGGCGAAACTGCCATCAAGGGGAAGTTCGATCCCGGGCTCGTCGACGCCGCGAGCCTGAACGGCAAGATCTACGGGGTTTGGACCGAACTCAACAACTTCATGGTCTGGTACAATGTCCACACCTACGACGGCCCGAAAGATGCCCCCACCTGGGAGCAGTTCGATGCCTGGGCCGTGAAGCGCGCCAACGCCGGCAAGACGCCCTGGTGCTATACCGACGAACGGGGCGCTTCCTCGGGGGCGCTTGCCGGCAATTGGATCCAGGCCTACATCCTGAAGAACTCCGGCCAGAAAACCCTCAAGGGTCTTGGCGATGGCTCGATTTCCTGGACCGCTCCGGAAGTGAAGGCCGCGT
Organism: Neorhizobium sp. 05N33; assembly: GCF_056397445.1. Taxonomy (NCBI): domain Bacteria; kingdom Pseudomonadati; phylum Pseudomonadota; class Alphaproteobacteria; order Hyphomicrobiales; family Rhizobiaceae; genus Neorhizobium; species Neorhizobium sp. 05N33. Next base: position 39,207 of record NZ_JBFTNK010000014.1, read on the forward strand.
TCGAGGCATTCGGTAAAATCGCCCACGACCCCAAGATGGTTCCCGGTGGCCCGGTCGCGGCCATGTCGACGCCTGCGGTCAAAGTCGGGGCGGGGCTTTTCTACGATCCCCCGCAGTGTTCGGTTCTTCTCTGGGGAACATATGCCGGCAGCCTCACCAATCTGATCTATCCCAAGGTCAAGCCGATCGAAGATATGGACTTCATGCCGGTGCCGGGCAAACCGGAAAATGCGGCCTATGAGACGTTCGGCGGAACGCTTTACCTGGCATTCAGGGACACGCCGCAGGTCAAGGCATTCTTGTCTTACCTCGTATCGGACGAAGCCCAGAAGCTCGTGGCGTCCGCCGGCAACTGGACCGTTGCCAGCCAGGCGGTTCAGCCGAGCGACTATTCCAATCCCGTACTCAAGCGGGCTCGCGAGACGTTGCTCAAGCCAGGTGTCACGCTTGTTGCCCAGCCGACCCAGGTTGTCGATCCGCCGGTAATCCAGGCATTGTGGAAGGGTGTCGTGCAATACGTGCTCGATCCCGACAGCCTGGATAACGTGCTGCAGGCGATCGACGCTGCGAGATAAGCCGGACGATCATTTCCAGGAGCGGCCCGGCTGCTCCTGGCACAGGATGGAATAAACGCCATGAGTAGTCAGATTCTGCAACTTATCCTCGGGCTCGTTTCCTTGCCCGCAGTGGCTCTGGTCATCATTCTGCCGGGCGAACTGGCTATCAGGAGGTTTCCGCAAAGGACGCAGAGCAGCATCCGGCCGTGGATATGGCTCTCGCCGGTTCTGGCTCTGGTGGGTCTGGTCATAGCCTACCCGCTGGTCGCATCGATCGTTTACAGTTTCCGTGACGCGACCGGCAGTAACTGGGTGGGATCTAAAAACTTCGTCTGGGCATTCGGGACCGCCATGCGTCCCGTTCTGTTCAACAACGTCCTCTGGATCGTTGTCTTTCCTCTGCTGACGGCCGTGCTTGCCCTTACCGCCGCAATCATGCTGGACCGGGTCAAGTACGAGCGGGTCGCGAGAACCTTCCTGATCCTGCCGACCGCGATGTCCTTCGTCGCCGGCGCCGTCATCTGGAAGATGATGTACACTTACGAGCCGCCGATGCAGCCGCAGACCGGGACGCTCAACGCCATCTGGACGGCGGTCACGGGCAAGATGCCGATCGCCTGGCTGATCGACCGCAACGTCAACAACTATGCGCTGATCTTCGTCGCCGTGTGGATGAGCATCGGTGTTGCGACGCTCATTCTGTCGGCGGGCGTCAAGAACATCCCGCGCGAACTGGTCGAGGCCGCCAAGATCGACGGGGCTGGGGAGTGGGCGGTCTTCCGCTTCGTGACGCTTCCCTCGCTCTGGCCGACGATTCTCGTGGTCCTGACAACCCAGGCGATCTTCTCCCTCAAGGTCTTCGACATCGTCTACGTCATGACCAACGGGTCCTTCGGTACCGACGTGATCGCCAACAAGATGTATTCGGAGCTCTTCGTGAAGCAGAATCTCGGAACGGCCAGCGCCATTGCCGTCCTGCTCCTCATCCTCGCGTCTCCTGTGATCTTCATGAACATCAAGCAGATCAGGTCGGAGGGAGGAGAGTGACGATGTCCGCAATCGGAAGCCGCAGGGCCATGCTCGTTTCCGTGCGGCCGACCTCCAAGCTCGCAAGCCGGTTGAAGCGGATCGCGCTCCATGGCGCTGTCCTTCTTCTCTGCGTAGTCTGGTTCACGCCCGTCCTGTCGCTCTTCGTGACGACATTCCGCTCGGAAAGCGACTCCTCCCAGACGGGCTGGTGGCACGCCTTCGTCGAATGGCGGCCGGTGCTGTCGAACTACGTCGAGGCGATGTACCTGACCGGCGTCGGCCGCAGCGTCGTCAATTCGGTCGTCTTGACGGTTCCGACCGTGCTCGGGACCGTGCTCTTCTCGGCAATTGGTGCTTTTGCCCTGGCGCGCATGCGGTTTCGCGGGCGTATCGCGCTGTTTCTTGCCATGGTCGGTTTCCAGGTATTGCCGCCCCAGCTCGTCCTGGTGCCGATGCTGAAGTTCTTCCTCGCGGTTGGCCTCACGGGGACGTTCATACCGGTCTGGGTCATCGAAATGGGCCTGACGGTGCCGTTCGGAATCTTTCTCCTCTACGGCTTCTTCTCCAGCATTCCCTCGGATCTCGTGGAGGCGGCGCGCATCGACGGCGCCTCCGAACCTCGTATCTTCTTCCAGATCATCCTGCCGCTGTCGGGTGCCGTTCTCGCGTCGCTGGCAATCCTGCAATTCATGATCGCCTGGAACCACCTGCTGATCCCGCTGATCTTTTTGGGATCCGGCTCGCTCTCACCACTCACGGTGCAGGTCGCGAGCCTTGCCCAGACCAATGCGGGTGGCCTCAATACGCTCACCGCAGCGACCTTCATCTCGGTGATCGTACCGCTGGTGCTGATCGTCAGCCTGCAGAAATATTTCGTGCGCGGCGTGCTCGGCGGCGCCGTCAAAGGGTGACCATCAATGGTCTTGCGATCCGCCCGGTGCGCAAGACGGATATCGGCGCGCTCGATCGGAAGGTCCGGCGCCCAAGACGAGGAATGGAAACATGGCAAACGTAAATCTGCGCGACGTCAGAAAAGTCTATAACCAGACCCAGGTCATCCACGGCGTGAATGTCGATATCGACGACGGCGAGTTCGTGGTTCTGGTCGGGCCGTCCGGATGCGGGAAATCGACGCTGCTGCGCATGATCGCCGGGCTGGAGGAAATCAGCGACGGCCAGGTCCATATCGGCTCGACCGTCGTCAACGAGATGTCTCCGAAGGACCGGGATATCGCCATGGTCTTTCAGAGCTATGCGCTCTACCCGCACATGACGGTCGCCCAGAACATGGGCTTTTCCCTGCAGCTGCGCGGCGACGCAAAGACGGAAATCCGCGCCAAGGTCGAAAAGGCGGCAAAGATCCTTAATCTCGAGGCCCTGCTGGAGCGTTACCCGCGGCAGTTGTCGGGTGGCCAGCGGCAGCGTGTCGCGATGGGACGGGCGATCGTGCGCAACCCGCAGGTGTTCCTGTTCGATGAGCCCTTGTCCAACCTGGATGCCAAGTTGCGCGTCACCATGCGCGGCGAGATCAAGGCGCTGCACCAGCGGCTCGGAAGCACCATGATCTATGTCACGCACGACCAGATCGAAGCCATGACCATGGCGGACAAGATCGTCGTCATGCGGGATGGTTTTGTCGAGCAGGTCGGCTCGCCTCTCGCTCTCTACGATCGTCCCGCCAACCTCTTCGTGGCAGGCTTCATCGGTTCGCCTGGCATGAATTTCCTGTCCGGCCGTTATGTGCAGGGGAAGGTCTGGATCGGCGATATCGCGCTTCCTGTCTTAGAGCTTCCGTCGTCGGAGAACGAGGGGCGTCATGTGGTCTACGGCATCCGTCCGGAGAATCTGAACATGGCCGGCGAAGCTGGCCAGCTCCTCATCGTCGAGGTCGTCGAGCCAACCGGCGCCGAAACGCATGTCGTCGGCCAGGTCGCAGGCCAGCGGGTCATCGGGGTATTCCGCGAGCGGGTCACGACGCGGCCGGGGGATGTTCTTCGCGTCGACTTCGATCCCCGAAAGGTGCATCTCTTCGACCCGCAGAGCGAGCAGCGCATAAACTGACGGAGCGCCAGCTGGTATCTAATGGTGTCGGCGTCGATCCCGTCAGAGTTCGTCGAGCCCTTCATTCAGCGTCTCGATGTGGCGGAGGCGCTTTCTTCCCTCGACACCTGCCTTTTCCAGGCACCGGGTGATCAGCAGATGGCAGAGGGCCATGACTGCCGTATGGTTGAAGAGCGGGCCGGGTGCCAGGGTCTGGCATTGGAAATGCCAGGTTGCCGACGTCTCGAACGCAGCGCCCTCGTCGGTGATGTAGAGAAGTTTCGCTTTAGACCGCCGAAGCTGGGCCAGAATGGCGTCCACCTGCGCGATCCTCCGGCGCATGGCAAAGAACACCACGACGTCGTCTTCGCGCAAGCTGACAAGGTGTTCTCCAAGCGTCTGCCCCGCGCCGGGGATTGCGACGATATCCTCGATGACCTGGGTCAACTGCCATTGAAGGTAGGAGGCAAAGGGGTGGCTGCTCCGGAAACCAAGCACCCAGACCTTCCTGGCCGCAATCATTGCGTCCGTCACAGCCTCGATCTGGCCCTCGGAAATGGAAAGGAACGTTGCTTCAAGATTGGCGACCCCCTGGGCGACATGCGCCTGCATCGATTGGGCCGCCGCGGCGTCGGCAGCGGTCGTCAGGAAGAGCCGGGAGCCGGTCTGTTTTTCGGCCCGAGCATGCCGACGGGCTTCCTCGTAGTTTTCGTAGCCGAGGCGCTGGATGAAACGCGTCACCGTGGCCTTGGAGACATGCGCCAGAGCTGCAAGCTCCTGCGCCGAATAGCTGGCAAGCTCGCCTGGAAAGTCGCAGACGAATTCTCCCACGCGCTTTTCGGCGGGACGCAGTTCGGGCAGGGCTTGCCTGACCCGATACAGGAATGATTTATCCTTCGGCATAGGAAACTCCGCCAAGACATCAGCGGGCGGACCTTCCGGCGGGGCGCCGCGACTTGCAACAGAAAAAACGACCCCTCCATGGCGTTGTTCGGGAGACGCCCTGATCATTTCGCGCTCGATCCGGCTTCGGGAGGATGGGCGATCCGGGAAAGCAACAGTTCGACAGCGGAGCGGATCGGCGCAATCACCGGTGACGAGAGAGCCTGCTGAAGATCGTCCGCCGCCTGGCCCAGCGGACCGCCGCCGATGATGACGGCTTCAGCGCCGTCCCTTTCGAAACATTCCCGAACCGCGATCTCAAGAGCCGCGTGTAAACGCGCGGGGTCGGATGCAAGGACCAGCGGATCGCCGCTGGTCAGCCGAGTGCCGGTAAAGAGGTGGGCAAGGCCCAGCGTTTCAGCCTTGGCGGCGAAACTCACCACGAGGTCGGGAGTGACGGTCGCGATGCCGAAACGCCGGCCTCCGGCGGAGGCCTCGTGCATGCTCGCCTCGCAGATGCCGACGACCGGCAGGCCGGACAGGGCTTTCAGGCGTTCGAGTCCCGGATCACCGAATGCACTGACGATCAACCCATCGCTCATTCCCGCCGCGGCCAGTCCGATTTCGACGACGCCGCCGGCCGCTGCGGCAAGCTCCTCGCCATTCAGGATCATCGATACTCCTCTCGTGGCGGTGACCCCCTCCACCGAGAATTTTTCCGGCAGGTATTTCCGGGCGATCTCGGTCATCATGACCGTCGTCGCCCGGGACGTGTTCGGATTGATCAAGGTGATATGCGTCATGTCTCGTTCCGTGCGCGATTGCCCGGACGCCCTCCCTGTCTTGTCATCGTCTCTCRTCATCTTTGGCGTTCAGGCATATTGCACGCAAGCGACGCTGCCGGCCCCGCCGGACGGCATCAAGGCCGGGACTTCCGTGCGGCAGAGATCGGAAACCTGGGCGCAGCGCGGTGCGAAGGCGCAACCGGGCGGCATGGCGGCCAGGTCCGGCGGTGCGCCGGGAATGGTGATCAGCCGGTCGCGTCCATGGGCCAGTTCGACGCGGGCGCCGAGCAGACCCCTGGTATAGGGGTGTCTCGGTTCGCGGATGATGTCGGCGACCCTGCCTTCCTCGACGATCCGCCCGGCATACATCACCGCGATCCGGTCCGCGACTTCCGCCGCAACGCCGATATCATGCGTGACGAAGATGACGGAGAGCCCGTATTCCTTCTGCAAATCGCGGATCAGCAGGAGGATCTGGATCTGCACCGTTGCATCGAGGGCCGTGGTCGGTTCGTCGGCAAGCAGGACCTTCGGATTGCAGGCGAGCGCCATGGCGATCATCGACCGCTGCAGCATGCCGCCGGACATTTCATGCGGATAGTTTTGCAGCCGGCGCTCCGGGGAGGGGATCTTGACCTTCTGGAACAGAGCAAGCGCGCGCGCCGCGGCTTGCGAGCGCGAGATGCCCTCATGCCGCATGATGGTTTCTTCTATCTGGCGGCCAAGCGTGTAGACGGGGTCGAGTGCCAGCCGCGGCTCCTGGAAGACCATCGAGGCGACGGCGCCGCGAAAGGCACCGAGATCCTTGGTCGTCAATCCCGTCACATCGCGGCCGGCGACCGTCATCGAGCCTTCGATCGTCGTGCCTTTGGGGTGCAGGCGCAGCAGTGAGCGCATGGTGACGCTCTTGCCGGACCCGGATTCGCCGAGCAGCGCGACAACCTCGCCCGGCTGGACCGAAAGGCTGACGCCGTTGACCGCTTTGACGGGCTTTCGGCCGCGATTGAACGTCACGGAAAGATTGCGGATATCGATCATTGTACCGGGCTGCATCTCAAGCCTCCGTCAATGTTGTTGCACGGCTATGGCCGGAGCCTGGCACAGACATCAGGCAAGCCGCCGCCTGACTTTCGGAGATCTCGGCAAGCGGCGGAAGGTCCGCACTGCAGACGCTTTCGGCAAACGAACAGCGGGTATGGAACCGGCAGCCTGGCGGCGGATCGATCGGGTTCGGCGGGTCGCCCGAGAGGGGCGGCTCCGAGGTTCGTTCGGACGGGTCCATCTTCGGCATCGAGGCGAGAAGCGCAGCGGAATAGGGATGGCGGGTGTTTTCGAAGATCGCATCGCGGCTGCCGATCTCGGCCACCTTGCCGAGATACATGACCATCACCCGGTCGCACATGAAGCGCACGACGTTAAGGTCGTGGGAGATGAACAGGTAAGTCAGGCCGAAATCCCGCTTCAGGTCGAGGAGCAGGTTCAGGACCTGTGCCTCCACCGACTTGTCGAGCGCAGACACAGCCTCGTCGAGGATGACGAGCCGCGGTTCGAGTGCGAGCGCCCGGGCGATATTGACGCGCTGCCGTTGTCCACCCGACAGTTCATGCGGGTAACGGCCGGCAAAGCGCGACGGCTCCAGCCCGACCCGATGCAGCAGGTCGTGGGCCCTGGCGATCGCCTTACTCGCGGTAATGCCATGCACGCGTGGCGCAAAAGCGATGGATTCCTCAATCGTCAGCCTGGGATTGAGGGAGGCATAGCTGTCCTGAAAGACCATCTGGACCTGCCGGCGGTAATCGGAAAGCGGCAGCGCGCCGCCGACCGTCTCACCGTCGAACAGGATATCGCCTCGATCGGGTACGATGAGCTGCATCAGCAGCCGCGCCGTGGTGGACTTGCCGCAGCCGCTTTCTCCGACGACCCCGAGCGTCTCGCCCTTGAGGATATCGAAATCCACGCTGTCGACGGCACGCACAACCTTCTTCGGCTTCATGAAGCCGCTACCCTTGACCGGGAAATGCTTGATCAGACCGCGCGCGGAGATGAGCGGCTGCGCAGGCCCGCCCCTTTCTCCGACGGGAAGATCGTAGGCGGGTTCTTCGACGATGCTGATCATGACTTCACGTCCATGGCTGTGCGCAGCCCGTCTGAGAAAAGGTTGAAGCAGATCGAGGTGATGAAGATCATCAGGCCGGGCAGAGCCGCCACGAACGGATTGTTGTAGATCGCTGTGCGAAGCGTGTTCAGCATCAGCCCCCATTCGGCATCCGGCGGCCGCACCCCGAGGCCAAGGAAGGAGAGGCCCGAGGCGAGGATCATCGAGACGGATATCAGGCTCGTGGCAAAGACGAAGATCGGGCTGAGCACGTTGCCGAGGATATGAACGCGGATGATCGTCATCGGCGGGGCGCCGGACGCCCGCGCCGCATCCACGTAGTCGAGTTTGCGGACTTGGGTGGTGACGCTTTCGGCGACGCGGGCGATCTGCGGGATGAAGACGACAGTCAGCGAGACGAGCGCATTGGTGAGTCCCGAGCCGAGTGCGCCCGACAGCGCCACGGCCAGAAGGACCGACGGAAACGCGTAGAAGACGTCGACCGTGCGCATGATCAGCGTGTTGACGATGCCGCCCGCATAACCGGCGACGATCCCGATGGTCGAGCCGATGATGAAAGCGACCGGCACCGGGATGACGCCCATGATAAGCGAAAGCCGCGCCCCATAGATCAGCCGGGAGAGCATGTCGCGGCCGAGTTCGTCGGTGCCGAAGATATAGCCTGGCGTGCCGATCGGCTTGAGGCGCCGGATGACGCTGCCCTTGGAGGGGTCGTAGGGTGCGATATAGGGCGCGAAAATCGCGATCAGCACCAGGATCAGGAGAATAGCGAGGGCCGACATCGCGACCGGGTCACGGGAGATGCGGCGCAGCACGCCGCTCCAGAAGCCAGGGGACTTGGCAATAGCGGCAGGGGAAGGGGCCGCGATGTCTGCGGTGACGACAGCCATATGTCAGCTCCTCTGGATGCGGGGATCGATCGCGCTCTGCAGCACGTCGACGACGAGGTTGAGGAAAACGAAGAACATGGCAAGCACCAGGATCGTCCCCTGCAGGATGGGCAGGTCGCGGGTGAAGATCGCGCCGTTCAGCAGGAAACCGGTTCCGGGCCACGAGAAAACCGTTTCGATCAGGATCGAGCCGCCGAGCAGGTAACCGAGCTGCAGTCCCATGACCGAGAGCGCGGTCGGCGCGGCGTTGCGCACCACGTGACGCAGGATCTGCGGCGTCATCAGCCCCTTGGCGGCGAGCGCCTGGGTGAAGTCCTGGGAGAGGATATCGGCGACCAGCGAGCGGATGGTACGGGCGATGATGCCCATCGGGATGACTGACATGGTGACCGCAGGCAAGATGAGGAACTGCAGATAAGCCCAGCTTAAGGTTCGGCCCGCCGATCCCTCCGGTCCGCCGCCCATGGCCGGCAACCAGCCGAGCGTGACGGAAAAGGCAATGACCAGCACCATGCCGAGCCAATAGTGGGGCACGCTGACGCCGAGCATCGAAACCGCCGATGCCAGGCGATCCACCCAGCCTCCGCGGAAGACACCGGCAAGGAAACCCAGGGAAGAACCTGCCACGAAGCCGATAACGGCGGCAGCGAGTGCGAGGATGATGGAATTGACGGATGCATCCAGGATCTCGCGCAGCACCGGCCGGCCGCTGGCGATCGAGTTGCCGAGGTCGCCCTGCAGCGCATGCCATGCCCAAAGGGCATATTGGACCGGAAGCGGCCGGTCGAGGCCGTAGAAGCTGCGCATCTGTGTCTGCAGGTCGGCGGAGGCATCCGAAGGCAGGATGGCGGCGAGCGGATCGCCCGGCGCGATATGGATCAGCATGAAGCATACGATGCTCACGCCGATCGCGACGGGAATAACGTGCAGAAGCCGTTTCAGGGCATAGAGCAGCATGGTGTCCTCACCGGAAGAGGTTGATCGGGCATCATGGAAGGGCGGCGCGCCGATCGACCGGCGCGCCACTGGCTCGAGATCAGGGATCTAGGGTGATCGTCGAGAAGTCCTGGAACCAGTTCTGTGCCTGGACGAAGCCCTTGACCTTGGCGGTCATGGCGCGCGGGTTGACGTCATGCGTCACCATCAGGAACAGCGCATCGTTGACGTATTTCTCGTGCACCTGCTGCATCACCTTGTCCTGTTCCACGGGATCGAAAGTGTTGCGCACCTTGTCGAACAGCGCATCCATATCCTTGTCGCAATAATAACCCCAGTTGGTGCCGGTCGGCGGAGCGAGCTTGCACTGCGACTGACGGATCATGGCGGTGAAGGGATCCTGGATGAAGTAGCTGTAGTTGATGGCCGTAGCGCCTTTGGCGCTCGGATCCTTGGCGCCGGCGCGCCAGACGTTGATGACCGTATTCCAGTCCATCACCTCGTATTCGATATTGATGCCGACTTCGCCGAGCGTCTGCTGGATATATTCGTTCATCTGCAGCGGCAGCATCTGACCCGAACCGGAGGAGGAGATGATGACCTTGGTCTTCAGCGGCTTATCGGGACCGTAACCCGCTTCCTTCATCAGCTTCTTGGCTTCCTCGACATTGTATTCCACCTTGAAGGTCGGCTTGCCGAACCACTGGTGTCCCGGCGGCATGTAACCCTGGGCGGGAACGGAAAGGCCGCCGAGAAGTTCGTTGAGACCATCGCGATCGACGGCAAGGTTTGCGGCCTTGCGAACGCGGATATCGTTCCACGGCGAGCCTTCGATACGCGACAGATGCCAGGTCCAGTTATGCGGATAGGAATTGGTGATGATCTTGAAGCCGGCCTCCTTCAGCGATTTCACCGAATCCGGAGCGGGCGCCTCGATCCAGTCGACCTGGCCGGAGCGAATTGCGGCTACGCGGGTGTTCGGCTCGGGTAGGGGGATCAGGACGAGCTTGTCGAGCTTCGGAACACGCGCCTTGTCCCAATAATCCTTGTTGGGCGTCAGCTCCGCACGCTCGCGCGGCGTGAAGCCGCTTTCCATCTTCCATGGGCCGGTGCCCGACGGCTTCTGGGCAACCGTATCCCAGCTCTTGCCCTGCTTTTCCCAATTCGTCGGCGAAGAGATCAGAATCCAGCTGATCTGGTAAGGAAGCGTCGCGTCCGGCGTGTTGGTGACGATCTCGACGGTCTGCGGATCGATTGCCTTATAAGAGACAACCGCCGGAATACGCGACTTGCCCTGGGCCGCCTGGCGCTTGTCGAACTGCGGGGCGTCCGTCTTCAGAAGCTTGTCGAGGTTCCAGACGACGGCATCCGCATCGAAGGCGCTGCCATCATGGAATTTGACACCGTCGCGCAACTTGAAGGCCCATTTGGTCTTGTCGGTCGGATCGACCTGCCAGGACGTTGCAAGGCTCGGAATGAGGGAGGATGGCTTGTCGGCCTTCGAAAGGTCCCACTCGATCAACGAATTGTAGACCGTGTAACCCATGAAGCGCTGACCTTCACCGCCCTGGTCGGTCTGGCCGGTGGTTAGCGGGATGTCGGAAGCGGTCATGCCGATGCGCAGCGTTCCAGCCGCCAATGCGGGGGTTGCGGCGGCTGCAAGGAGTGCTGCCGCGGTCGCGCCGAATATCGTCGTCATCCGCAGGTTCTGGAAAATGCCGATGCCGTGCCGGCGAGTTGATGAAGTTCTGGTCATGCAGTTCCCTCTTTTTTTGAAGTCGCCGGATTTTCACCCAGTCGGCAAAGGAGAAGCAGATTTCATGCCAATTGCTGTGAAACTGAAATTTCATGCTTTGCGCCAAGTGAATAGCGCAAAACAGGCGAGATCAATTTCGGAATGCAGGCCGCTCGTGCCGAATTCTGTGGCGGGAATGCCGGGCGTCTGCCGAAAAATACCGCGGACTGGATAAAATCGACGTGCTCGGCCTCGGCGCATGGCGTGCGGGTCTTGGGCTCAACAGAGGCGATACTCAATTCGATGGAATTCTTGAAAAGGAAATCTATTGCGCGCCCGACACACAATCATGACGCTCTTGCAATCTTCCACGGTTGGAGTAATTTTTCAGAAAGCGCATCCTTAACGCGCTTCTATGTTCTTTTTGCATAATTGACTTGGGGCACGAGAATGCAGGATCGAAATCGACCCGCCGATCTTGAGGCGCTTGAAGCGCGTCTGGCCCTGGATCTGCTTTGGTTGAACCAGCCGCCGAAGGCCTGGGTGCCGCCCCGGGACGTCGAAGGCTCGCGGGTTCTCGATGTTGCGGTGGTCGGGGCGGGTCTGTGCGGATTGGTCACTCTGGCGGCACTGAAAAAGGTCGGGATACCGACTGCGCGGGCCTATGACCGTAGCCCGCAAGGGTTCGAAGGGCCGTGGGTGACCTATGCGCGCATGGAAACCCTGCGGACGCGCAAGGATGCCGTCGGTCCGGCCCTTGGCATTCCGTCGCTGACGTTCCGAGCCTGGTTCGAGGCGCAATATGGCGCTCAGGCCTATCTCGACATGGGGCTCATCCCACGCCCGATGTGGATGGAATACCTTGTCTGGTATCGCCGGGTGCTCGATCTTGATGTGACTAACGAGACGGCGTTTGCCGGTCTGGATTTTCGCGAGGACGGGCTCCTGGCACTGCAGCTGGAAACCGCTGGGCAGACGCAGAAGGTGCTCGCCCGCCGAGTCGTGCTGGCAACCGGTCTCGACGGCTTGGGCGCACCCACGCAGCCGGAGGTCGCAACCCGGGTATCCCAGCGCTTCGTGAAGCACGGGGCCGACCTCATCGACATGGCCGCGTTGAAGGGCAGGCGGGTGGCGATAGTCGGGGCCGGTGCCTCGGCCATGGACAATGCCGCCGCCGCCCTGGAGGCCGGTGCGGCGCGTGTCGATATCTTCGTCCGCCGTGCGGATATCCCGCGCATCGACAAGTTCACGGGTGTCGGCAGCCAGGGAATGACGCATGGTTATCTCGGCCTGCACGATGCGGACAAATGGACCTATATGGTGGCCGGCGAGCGGGCGCAGATTCCGCCGCCGCGTCACAGCGTGCAACGGGTCTCGCGGCACCCGAACGCCTTTTTTCACATCGCAAGCCCCGTGGACGATCTCGTCGAGACAGGCGATGGCGTCGAGGTCGTGACACCGAAGGGCCGTTACGCCGCCGACCTGGTGATTTTCGCCACCGGCTTTTCGGTCGATTTCGGCAAGCGTCCGGAATTTGCGGCGCTGCGGGACAGGATACTGCTCTGGAAGGACGTCTACACCCCTCCTGCCGGCTGGGAACATGCCGGCATCGGCGCCACCCCCTATCTCGGCCCGGCTTTCGAGTTCCGGCCCAGACCCGATCTCGACACCGCGACAGCGGATGCGGTCTCCCGGATCTCCTGCTTCGCCTACCCCGCGGTCCCGTCACACGGCAAGATCACGAGCGGCATTCCTTCCATCAGCGAGGGGGCAACGCGACTTGCGACAGGACTTGCCCGCTCGTTGTTTGTCGAAGACCGGGCCTACCATCTCGATCGCTTTCTCGGGTTCGATACGCCGGAGCTTCTTGGCGACGAATGGACAGACGCAGACCTCGAAGAGGAAATGAACCGTGCCAATGGATGACCAAGTCCCGCAGTTGCAGATTTTCTACGGCATCTCGTCGCCCTGGGCATATTTCGGGGCACAGAAGGCGATTGCCGTCGCCGGCGACAACGGCGCTCACGTGCGTCTGCGCCCGATCCGCATCATCGAGGCCAATGGCGGCATACCGTTGCGCAGGCGGCCGGACGCGCGTCAGCTCTATCACGAGGTCGAATTGCGCCGCTGGCGGGAATATCTCGGCATCCCTCTCAACCTGAAACCGAAATTTTATCCCTGCCGCACGATCGAACCGGCTGCACAGGCGGTGATCGCGCTCCAGAAAGCCGGCCTCGACGCCATCTCGTTTTCCTTCGCGGTCCAGCGAGCTCTCTGGGCCGAAGAGCGCGATATCGCCGATACCGGCACATTGCGCGCTATCGCTCGTGCGACGGCCGGCGAAGAAGCCTCCGCATTGGTGGTTGATCCACAGCCGGAAACGATCGTCGATGAGTGGCAGGAAAACCTTGCCGAGGCCGAGCGGCTCGGCATTTTCGGAACGCCGACCTATGTCGTCGGCACCGAATTGTTCTGGGGCCAGGACCGCCTCGATTTCGTCGACCGGGCTCTGAAAGCCGGCCGAAAAACGACTGAAGCACTGAAGGAGCCTGCGTGATGCCCGACACCGAAAACCTGAGCGCGAAGAAGCTGCACGACGATGCGATCATCGTTGATGGCCTGCAGACCTGCCAGTGGAGCCGGTCGATCTTCGAGGAAATGCGGGCAGGGGGCCTGACGGCCGTCAACGTCTCATCGCTGCTCTGGGAGAATTTTCGCGAAGGCATCGCCTATGTTTCCGAATGGAAACGCTTCCTGCGCGAGAACGACGACATTCTCCGTCCGGTTCGCAGCGTCGCCGACATCCATGCCGCCAAGGCGGAAAACAAGACCGGCATCATCATCGGCTGGCAGAACACGTCGCCGCTCGAGGACAAGCTCGACTACGTGGAAATCTTCAAGGATCTCGGCGTCGGGATCATGCAGCTCACCTACAATACCCAGAACTATTCCGGTGCCGGCTACCTGGAGGAGGTCGATAGCGGCCTCACCGGTTTCGGCAAGGAAGTTCTGGCGGAGATGAACCGCGTCGGCGTCCTCTGCGACCTCAGCCACGTAGGCGACAAGACGACCGCGGACGTTATCGCCCACTCGAAGAGCCCGGTCTGCATCTCCCATATCCTGCCGAGGGCGCTGAAGGACGTGAAGCGCAACAAGCCGGACGAACTCTTCGTTGCTTGCGCGCAAAAGGGTGGCATTATCGGTGTCAGCCTGTTTGCACCCGGCCTTGCCGCCGGCAATGACGCCACTGTCGAGGACTACCTCGATGCCATGGCCTATATCATCGATCTGGTCGGCGAAGACCATGTCGGCATCGGCACCGACTTTTCACTCGATCGCCCACGTCCAGGCCCTTGGCTGCTCTGGGCCAACAAGGACAAGGGCACGGCCCGCACGCTCACCGAGTTCGGCTCGGTCAAGATTTCCAAACCGAAGGGGATCGAGCGCATGACCGAGTTGCCGAACCTGACCGCCCGCATGCTGGCCCGCGGCTGGAGCGAGGATCTGGTGCTGAAGTTGCTTGGAAAGAACTGGCTGCGTGTCCTCGGCAAGGCCTGGACGCCAACCGCGTGACGAAGCCGGCGCAAGGACGAAAGCTGCAGCGCACGGAGAGTGGTTCGCGTCAGGCGCGCCCAATGAATTGCAAGCCGATAGATGGCAAGCCTTGGCTAAAACTGGAGAGACGGACATGACAACATGCATGGAGAATAGGATTTCAGGGAACGGGGTTTCGCGGATCTTGCTCCGCACTGGCGCGGCTGTCGCCGGGATGCTAGCGCTTCTGGGCACGGCTCAGGCACAGGACGCCTCCACCAAAGGTACGGTCAATATCGTCGGCTTTTCCGGCGTGTTCGCGGACAACTACCAGAAGTTCATCATCGAACCCTTCAAGGCCAAATATCCCGGCATCGACGTCACCTATCAGCAGAGCAAGAACTCCGCGGAGACCCTGGCGCTGTTGACCCTGCAGCGCGCCGATCCGAAGATCGACATCGCGCTGATCGACGTTGCGGTCGCTATCAAGGCCAGCAAGGATGGCATTTTTGCCAAGCTTGACCCCGCCAAGGTCAAGGTGCTTGACGAGATGCCCGCCTGGGCTCGTCTCGACGGTGATAAGGCTGTTGCGTTTTCGCAGGACAACCTGGCGATCCTCTACAATACGGATACCGTCAAGCAGCCGCCAACCAGCTGGAACGACCTGGCCGACCCCAAATACAAGGGCAAGATTGCCGCAAAGCTTGGCGATACGCGCGGTGTCATCCTGCTCCCGATTCTCGACAAGCTGGCAGGTGCCGACTACAAGCAGAGCATTGACCCCGCACTCGGCCTTCTGAAGAAGATCGCGCCGAACGTCTCGACCTGGGAGCCGGCTCCGGACTGCTATGCGGTGATCCAGAGCGGCGAAGTCGACCTGTCGATCTGCTGGAATGGTCGCGCGCAGTACCTGCACGACACTCAGGGCGGCAAGATCGGTGTCGCAGCCCCGAAGGAAGGTTCGATCGGCCAGACCAACACGATCGGCCTTGTCGAAAATTCCAAGAACGCCGCGGCGGCCCAGCTCTTCATCAACTATGCGCTCGGCACTGAAGCGCAGGCGGCGTTCGCAGAGAAGAGCTTCTACGGTCCGGTCAACACCAAGGTAAACCTGCCGGACGCCGTGGCTGCCCGCATCTACGGTTCCAAGGAAGCCCAGGCCGCGCAGATGTCGCTCGACTGGAACTTCGTTGCCGATAAATATTCGGCCTGGATCCAGCGCATCAACCGCGAAGTCATCGCGCTCAACTGATCCAACTTGGAGAATCTGGCCGCCATGGCTGATCATCACGTCGTCATCGACAATCTCGTGAAGACCTATCCAGGCGCCCAGAAGCCTTCCGTGGATCACGTCAGCTTCTCGCTGCCGCGCGGCGAGATGCTGGCCCTGCTAGGCCCCTCGGGCTGCGGCAAGACAACGATCCTGCGCATGATCGCAGGCCTGATCGCCCCGACTTCGGGGGCGATCAGGCTGGAAGGCAAGGATGTGTCGTCGATTGCCGTCTACAAGCGCAACATGGGCATGGTCTTTCAGGCCTATGCCCTGTTCCCTCATATGACGGTCGCCCAAAACATCTCGTTCGGCCTTGAAATGCGCAACGTTGGCCGCGCCGAACGGGAGGAGCGTGTCCGCAAGGCTCTCGATCTCGTCAAGCTGACCGGGCTTGGCGACCGCAAGGTCAGCCAGTTATCCGGCGGTCAGCAGCAGCGTGCGGCGATTGCCCGCTCGCTGGTGATCGAGCCGGAACTTCTGCTGTTGGACGAACCGCTTTCCAATCTCGATGCCAAGCTTCGCGACGAGATGCGCGATGAGATCCGCGATATCCAGGCGCGCACCGGCGTCACGGCGATCTTTGTCACCCATGATCAGGACGAGGCCTTGTCCATGGCAGACCGCCTGGCGGTCATGTCCGCCGGGCGCCTGGAACAGGTCGGTACGCCGCGCGAGATTTTCGACCGGCCTCAGACCGAGTTTGTCGCGTCCTTCATCGGGGCGGGGACCTTCTTCGAAGGCCGGGTAACTGAACCCGGCCTTGCCGTGGTCGAAGGGCTGAAGTCGCTGCGTTTCGTCGGTGAAGCGCCGGTTGGATCAGCGGTCAAACTGATGATCCGGCCGCACAGGCTGGTCCTCGCCGACAGTGCCGGCCAGCCGAACAGTTTTACCGGGACCGTGGAGCACATCGTCTATCGCGGCCAGATCCTGACGCTGAACATTCGCTGCGGAGGCAGGCTGCTGCAGGCGGATCTTCCCACCCACGCCGGCGTATTGCCCGAGAAGGGCAGCGAAGTGACGCTCGCAGTCGCCCCAGAAGATGTTACCCTGGTCGGGCAGGTGGCACCATGAGCGCCGCAGCCCTTCCGGCCGCCGGGGCATCACCGGCAAACGCGCCGCGCGGGATATTGCTGATGTTGCTGTTGCCAGGGCTCATTGCTCTGGTGATCACCTTCCTGCTGCCGCTGATATGGCTTTTGCGGGCCTCCTTCGTGTCCTCGACGATGGGTGCGCTCAGCGGCGGAGACTGGACGGTGCAATCCTATACGGTGGTGCTGTTCGATCCGTTCTACTGGCGGGTGGCCTGGAACACGCTGGTGCTCGGCTTCAACGTGGCGATTTTTGCGGTGATCCTGTCCTATCCGATCGCGCTGTTCCTGGCGCGCACGGAAAGCCGCTTTCGCGGTGTCCTGACGGCACTTGCCGTGGCGCCGCTGCTGACATCGTCGGTCGTCAGAACCTATGGCTGGATGGTCATCCTCGGAGACCGCGGCGTGATCAACAGCACACTCCAGTCTCTTTCACTGACGGGCGGGGTCATCCGGCTCACCAACAACAGCTTCGGTGCCACTGTTGCGCTGATCGAAATCCTGATGCCCTACGCCATCCTCGCGATGCTCAGCGGTTTCGGGCGGTTGAACACACAACTCGAGGAGGCCGCCGCCATGCTCGGGGCGAACCGCTTCAGGGTCTTCACGCGCATCATCCTGCCGCTCAGCGCTCCCGGCGTGCTCACTGCAGCGCTTCTGGTCTTCGTGCTGGCGATCTCCTCTTTCGTCACGCCGCGGCTGATGGGCGGCGGCCGCGTCTTCGTGCTCGGCACCGAAGTCTTCAACGAGGCGACGGTCACGCTCAACTGGCCGTTGGCGGCAGCCCTGTCGGTCATGCTGCTGATCCTGTTCAGCAGCATCATCCTGCTTTACCAGCGCGCCCTGCGCGCATTGGAGACGTGAGGAGCCATGCAGAGCAATCCACTCCTCGGCCGGTTCGCCTGGAATACGCTGATCGCGCTGCTTTACCTGTTCCTGCTGGCGCCGATCATCGTTGTCTTCATCATCTCCTTCGATACACGCCAGTATCTGGCCTTCCCGCCGGAGAGCTTCTCCTTCGGCTCCTATGTGAAGGTCTTCCAGAACGTCAAGTTCATCTCGGCCTTCTGGCGCAGCCTCATCATCGGCGCGATTGTCGGTTTGGTCGCGGTTTCTGCCGGAATGCTGCTGTCCTTGTCGCTGGTGCGGCACCACTTCCGTGGCAAGGCGGCGGTGAACTTCCTCATCCTCGCACCATTTCTCGTGCCGCATATCGTTCTTGCGGTTGGCATCATGCTGGTGATCGCACCGCTCGGCCTGCTGGATAGCTATCCGGGGATCGTGCTGGCCCATCTCGGCATCACGATCCCCTACACCGTCAGAACGATCACCATGAGCCTGATGGCCGTGGATACCCGTATCGAGGAAGCGGCCCTCGTCCATGGCGCATCGCCGCGCATGGTGTTCTGGCGCATAACCCTGCCGCTGGTACGGCCCGGCCTCATTGCGGGCGGCGTGATTGCCTTCCTCATCTCCTTCGACGAGGCGACGATCTCGCTCTTCATCGTGTCGGTCAAGGCTTCGACGCTGCCGACGGAAATCTACCATTATCTCGAATATTCCACCGATCCGCAGATCGCCGCCCTCTCCGTCGTCCTGATCCTGATCTCGGTCGGGGTCGTGATGGTGGTCGAAAAGCTGATTGGCCTCCGCAAGGCACTCTGACATGCTCGTTGAGACAACTGCCGGCACCATCGAGGGTTTTAATGAGAACGGCTACGCCGTCTTTCTCGGCGTTCCCTATGCGGCGCCGATCACTCCCGAACGGCGTTTCGCAGCGCCGCAGCCGGTTCCACGCTGGTCCGGGATCCGGTCTGCCAAGGCGCTCAGCGAAGTGTGCCCGCAGATCCCGACCTACGGTCCCGTGGGAAAGGCGGCTGCATCGACGCTCGAGTTCGGCACCGACTTCCTGACCGTCAACATCCGCACGCCGTCCGTCACCGGATCGGCACCGGTCCTGGTGTGGATTCACGGAGGCGGTTACGCTGTCGGTTCCGCCAATGAGGCGGTGCTGCAAAGTGGCGCGTTCGCCGCCAGCGGCCTCGTCGAAGTGACCGTCAACTATCGGCTTGGGGCGCTCGGCTTTCTGCATCTGAACGACGGCTCGCCGGACAATCGCGGGCTTCTGGATCAGATCGCGGCACTGGAATGGGTCCGCGACAACATCTCCGCCTTCGGAGGAGACCCGAAGCAGGTCACCTTTGCGGGTCGTTCGGCGGGGGGCTTTTCGATCGCGGCGGTCATGGCGATGCCCGCGGCACACGGATTGTTTGCCCGGGCGATGCCGCAGAGCGGCGCGAGCACCGGCATCTCAACGATGGACGACGCGCAGAAGCTCAACAGGCGCATGCTGGACTATCTACAGGTAACCGAAACGGAGCTTGCAAACGTTCCCTTCGAAAGACTGCTCATTGCACAGCGCGACCTCTGCAATCAGTCCTATGAAAATCATGATTTCGAGCGGGACGGCTCGGCCTCGATGCTAGGCGTGCCTTTTGTTCCGGTTGTCGATGGGGTCTCGCTTCCCGACCATCCGGAAGACGCAGCCGCGCGCGGAAAGACGGCCGGCGTCCCGATGATGATCGGCTGTACGACGGGCGAATACGTCACGCACGCGACAGCGCAGCCGGAAATGGATTTCGAACTCGCAGCCCGGCTGCTGCATCAGCGCGTGCTGCCTTTTGGGCTGACCGGCGTCGAGGTCGTCCGGCGATATCGTGAAGCTCTTCCGCAGCATACGGCGCGCGGCATCTGGAGGGCCGTCGGCGGTGACCTGGTATTCCAGAACCCTGCCACCCGGTTCGCGCGCCTCCATGCCGTGCATCAGCCGGTCTATAAATATCTCTATGGTCCCGTCGAGCCGGACGAGCTTGGCGCGCCACACGGTGCGGAGGTCGGTGAGGTCTGGTATCGCCAGGGGATGGACGTCAGTCATCTGCCGGCCCGCCAGTCCGTCAGCGATAGGGCCTTCGCGACAGCGGTTCACGACGTCTGGGTCTCGTTTATTCGCGACGCGGCGCCTGAGACGCCTGCAGGCAGGTGGCCGCGTTATTCCGGCGCCAAACCACAGGTCTTGCACATGGAGAAGGGCATATTCCACCTCCCGATCGATCCCTTCGACGGCCGAACCGCGCTTTGGGAAAGGCCGCCCGCCTGACCAGGTTTCCTTGGGGTGAGCCTGCCCCTTTATGGACTTTCGCTTCGATGATGGAGATTGCCGATCTTGTTCAATCCACCTCTAGCTTCCACTGAGCAAATCGACCTATGGGTGTTATCGGGCAATCCGAGCCGGTCTGAGAAGACAACCAGCCGGCTTGCAACAATTGCTGCGCTCTGCGGTCTTGCCGAATTCAGGATTTTGGATGCCCCCTGACTATCTGGATACGAAACAGCTCGAGGCGTTCGTTGCCGTGATCTCGATCGGCAGCATGACCGGAGCTGCCAAGGCGCTGGGCAAGTCGCAGCCGGTGATTACCCGGCTCATACAAGATCTTGAGCAGGAACTCGGATTTCCGATCCTGCATCGCAACGGTCCGCGGATAGCGCCGACGGAACATGGCGTGGCCTTCTTCGCTCAGGCGGAGCTGTTCTTGAGCGGATTGCGCACGATCAGCGAACGTGCCCGGACGATCGCAACAGCGCGGGCGACGCCCATCGAAGTGGCATCGATCCCTGCCATCGCCGCGAGCATCGTCCCGCTCGCGCTCAGCGACTTACCCGCGGACCAGTTTCCGGATCATGTCCATCTTCGAAGCACGTCGGCTGAAGATGTCGTGCAGGCGGTCGTGGCGCGAACCGCTGATATCGGCATCGCGAGCCTTCCGCTGGATAATCCGGGGGTGGATGTGCATTGGGTGGGCGAAGTGCCCTGTGTTGCCGTGGTCGCCGCAAACGATCCCTTGGCCGGCCTCGATCTGCTTTCCGCGGAAAACCTGAAAGGCCGCCGGCTGATCGCTTCCGCCAACCCCTATCGGTTGAGGATGAGGATCGACAAGGCGCTTGCGGAGCAGTCGATCGAGACGGGTGGAATTATCGACAGCAATGCGACTTATGTCTCGCTCGCGCTGGCTCGATCGGGACTTGGCGTGGCGATCGTCGAGTCCGTTACCCTCACGGGCCTCCCGGTCAAGGATGTCGTCATCCTGCCGCTCGCCTTCCACATTCCGTTCTACTGGGGCGTCATCACGGCAACCGGCGTACCGCTGCCTGCGACTGTTGAGCGGCTGATCTCCTCGATCGAGCGCCGGGCAATGGACGTGCCGCATTTTCGCAGGCTCAAAGGAATACCACCCGTTTAGGAAGCTGATGCCGATTTGGTGCTGAAGCGTCGTCTTCAGAATGCGTCGCTCAGGAGGATGCCGCAAACAAGTTCAGGAGATTTGATGCCGAGGTCGACTGAGAGAGATCCAGGAGATTGTCATAGAGATCATCGGTCGCCTGTCCGGAGCCCCAATGAACGCAATCGAAGAATTTGCTTCGCCGCTGGCCGGCGTCGAGAGGAACCTCGATCGATCCCTTGGCATGAAGCCGTTGGCTGGAGAGGCGCGTACCGTTCCGCAGTGTCACAGTCAGCACATGCGGAAGACGATCATGACCGTGCTCCTCGCCTGATGTGTAGGAATGCATCTCGATCCGCGGCATCAGCGCAAGGACGTCTGTCTGTCGGAGGGCGGCGGGCGCGAAGTCCGACAGGCTGAGCGTGTCCTGCAGCATCGCCTTTGCAAGGCAATACGGCATCGAGAAGCGAGCCTGCATCTCGTTCTCCGGCCGCGGATAAGCAAGATTGCGGGCGGCCGAAATCCCGACCTTGACGTCGATACGGTCGATATCACCGGCGCCCAGCTGATGCTCCTGTTTCAGGTCGAAAAGCGCGTCGATTGCTCGATGCGTCGAGGCGCAGCAGGGATGGCGCTTGGTGACAAGGCCGCGGGTTTCAATGACATGGGCTTCATCCAGCCGCCAATCTGTCCAACCTCGGGCTTCGCCGCCGCCAAAGAGATCCAAAAAACCCTGCGGTCGCTCGAGGATGTCGAGCCGGCCGCCGCTGCCTGACATCGCCAGCAAGGCGGCTTCGACTGCGTTGCGCGCTGCAATTCCGGCATGCAGCGGTTTGGCCAGGGTGCCGAACTGGCCTTTGGGACCGGATGCCATCGAGGTGGCCAGGCTCATGGCCTGCGCCGTCTCCTCGATGTTGGCGCCGAGCAGGCGCGCGACGCCGGCGGCCGTTCCGATCGCGCCGACCGTGGAAGTGCCATGCCAACCTCTGTTGTAATGGGAAG
Source organism: Neorhizobium sp. 05N33 (assembly GCF_056397445.1). Taxonomy (NCBI): domain Bacteria; kingdom Pseudomonadati; phylum Pseudomonadota; class Alphaproteobacteria; order Hyphomicrobiales; family Rhizobiaceae; genus Neorhizobium; species Neorhizobium sp. 05N33. The sequence goes on from NZ_JBFTNK010000014.1 coordinate 61,351, forward strand.
GATTGACCCCGAAGCCGACCGCCGCCTGGGCCTCGAGCCCAGTGAGATAGGCTTCCAGAAACTGCTTGCCGCTGATCGGGCGCTGCGGACGTAGGGTGGCGAGCAGGGCCGGCACCAGAACTGCGGACGCATGAGCCCGGGCGGGATGAAAATTATCATCGAAATCGAGGGCATGGGCCGCCGTGCCGTTTACAAGTGCCGCCACCGAGGGCGATGCGTATCCGCCCGTGACAAGCCATCCGGAACCGCCGCCGGATATCTCATTGCCGAATGCCGCGATAACCGCCGCTACGCTTGGATCCTTGCTGCCCGCGACCATGCATCCGAGCGTGTCGATAACCGCGTCGCGGGCGCGCTCCATGGCAAGAGATGAAAACTCCGTCCGCGCTGAAAGCTGCCGGGCGATATCGAGGAGGATCGTGGTCATTGACGGATGTCTTTCGCTGCGCTTGGTACACGGGCGAAAGTGTTCGACTTCGACGAAGGCCGCAATCTTATGCGGTTTTCGAATAAGTCTATCGAAGGAAGGGGTTCTCCATGGTGAAGGCGGCGATCAGCCTCAAGCATATCGAGGCCTATGACGCGATCGCCGCCACCGGCTCGACGGTTGCCGCAGCATTGGAGCTCGGCATTTCGCAATCGAATGCAAGCCGGCTGCTGCAGCAGCTGGAGGATTATCTCGGCGTTCGCCTGTTCGAGCGTGACAAGAACCGCCTGGCGCCGACGCGTGAAGGCCTGCAGCTCGGACCGGAAATCCGCGCCATCGCCGACCGCCTGCGTGTGCTTAAGACGGCGGCCATCGAATTGGAGAACGGGCGCTCCCGCGACATGCTGCTGAGGCTTGCTTTTCCGGCCAGTCTGTCGTCGAACCGGATACCTAAAATGATCCGAGATTTTCTTGCGGCCAACGGCCCGATGCGGGTGGAACTGGCCTCCGGCAATTATCTGGCGCTCGAACGCATGGTAGCCGATGGCGAAGCCGATATCGGTTTCGCGCGCCTGCCGCTGGCAACTCCCGGACTGCGGCAGGAAAAGCTGCTGCCGTCGCGGATCGTCTGCGTAGTGCATCGGGATCATCCGCTTGCCGAGCGGTCGTCGCTGACGATCGCCGAGCTGAAGGGCCACGATCTCATCGTCCTCAATCGCGAACGGCCCGTCCGCCATCAGCTTGAGGCGCTGTTCTATCAGCACGGCTTGCGACAGCGGCCGTTGCTGGAGGCGCATTCCGTCGCAAGCGCCTGCGCACTGGCCGCCGAGGGTCTTGGCATCGCGCTGGTCAGCGAACTGATCGCCCGCGAATACGCGGCACTGCCCTTGCGGTTCGTCGTGCTTGAACCGGAGCTGCCGGTCACATATTGCCTGCTCAGCGGCGAAAAACATCCGCTGTCACGGGCCGCCAGCCTGTTCCTGCAGAGCATTGCCGGCTGGTCGTGAGCGAAATGTTTTCCCACGGGGCACGGCCAACAATAGCAGGCAGCCGAAGTCGTCGCTGCACTACAAGCCGGCAGCGCGAATTGTCGACCGCTGGCGATCAATTGCCAGGCTGCGGGCTACCCTCGATAGGGCATCAAGCCGAATCCCGGCATCCGGGTTTGCGAATGCAGCATCGAGCGTGTTGGCATATCCATCAAACCTCGACAGTTCCTGGTCGAAAACAGCGGCCTCGACCGGTTCGGCATAATATGTTTCGGCGACTTCCTGCGCCGCGAGACCGAGCATGAAATAGCCGACCACGCGATCCGGATCGTCGATGGCGGCCTGCCCGGCGGCCACAGCCGCGGCGCGATAAGCGCGCACCGCATTGCCCTTCTGGCGGATGATGTCTGTGATGTTGGAGAACATGGGACCAGTTTCCTTCGCTGATTGGCCGCCGACTGACGTTTCATGGGGATTGCCGAGGAACTCATAGAGGATGGCTGTGGCGATTTCGAAATCGCCGATCTCCATCGCCTCCTGCGGATTATGCGATCCGTTGCGGTTGCGGATGAAGATCATGCCCGACGGAATGCCGGCCGCGGAAAAGACCGCGGCGTCATGCCCACCGCCGGACGGGATCAACGTCGGCTGCACGCCGACGGTTTCCGCCGCCTCGGTCAGTCGGGCGATCAGCGACTGGCTGCAGAGCGCCGGACTGGTCCATAGCGCCTGGCCAAGATCGAAACGGACGGCGCGTTCGTTCTCGATACGCGTCACGTGCTGGAGGACGAGTGCGTGCATTGCCTCCAGCATATCGCGGTCCTGGCTGCGAACGTCGAGGCTGAATTCGACACTGTCCGGAATGCGGGAGAGGGCATGCTTCTGCTGATCGGTTGAGACCATGCCGCTGGTAACGACGAGGTCGCGGCCCTTGGCGACGAAATCATGCCAGGCGGCGTCAAGCACGTTCAGGAACTCCGCCATTGCGAGCACCGGATCGTGCCGATAGGCAAGGGGAACCGCGCCGGAATGGCCGGCTTCGCCGAAACAGGAAATTTTCTTGAAGCGGAAGTTGCCGCGAATGCCAGAAACGATCGCCGCCGGCACATTACGCTCGATAAGCACAGGCCCCTGTTCGATATGCACCTCGACATAGGCTCTGACCGCCGAGCGATCCAGGAGGGGTTTGCCGGCCCGGATCGGCGCCATGTCGATGCCGACCGCTTCCATGTGTTCATCGAGTGTGCGGCCGTCGCTTTTGTGGCGAGCGGAAAGTTCATCCTGCGAGAGCACGCCGAGCAGCGCCTTCGAGCCGATGTAACATGGGCCGAACCAGGCGCTCTCCTCGCCGCGCATGGCGATGACCTTTACCGGTTCGGGGAAACGAGCGCCTTCGCGCTTCGCCCGGACGAGACAAAGCAGCCCGGCCAGCACGCCGGCAAGCCCGTCGAAATTGCCGCCGCTGGGGACGCTGTCGACATGCGAGCCGACGAGGACATAGTGCCCGGCCCCGGCATGTTGGGGCAGCGAGAAGACGAGGTTGCGACCGGCATCCCATTCCGTCACGAGGCCTTCCGAATGGGCGAAGTCGACCAGGAAATCCAGCGTTTCAGTCTCCGCCCTGGAAAAAGCCGGACGGCTCACGCCCTCGACATCTGCGGTACGCTCGGCGATCTCGGCAAACAGCTGGGCGGCGACACCGGCAAGGTCAAAGCATGCGGGTCTTTCGAGAACGGCGGCATTCATCACGCATACTCCGCAAGGGTAATGGCTTCGTCGGCGATGTCGACCGAACCGATCAGGGCGTCGACGGAGGCAAGGCCGCGTCTTTCAAGTTCCTGTTCGAGTTCGCCGATGAGGCGGGGCATGGTAATGGGACTGATGAACGTGGCGGTGCCCACTTGCACGGCGCGGGCGCCGGCGATCAGGTATTCCAGCACGTCGTCCACCGTCGAGATGCCGCCGCAGCCGATGACCGGGATGGAAACTGCCCGGGCACATTGGTAAGTCATGCGCAACGTAATGGGCTTCAGAGCGGGACCGGAAAGTCCGCCCATGACATTGCCGAGGCGCACGCGGCCGGTGGCGCTGTCGATCGCCATGGCAAGCATCGTGTTGGCGGTGACGAGTGCGTCGGCGCCGGCCGCCTCGGCCGCCTGCGCGACCTCCACCACCTCGCCGGTATTGGGCGAAAGTTTTGCCCAGAGGGGAAGGCCGGTGGCGGAGCGCATCTTGCGGATGACGTCGCCGGTCGGGCCCGGCCGCATTGCGAAGGCTTTGCCGTGATCCTCGACGTTAGGGCAGGAAATGTTGACTTCGATCGCCGCGACACCCGGCACGCTGACCTCTTCGGCGAAACGTGCGAATTCGTCGGCGGAATTGGCGGATATGCTGACCACCAGCGGCGCATCGTAGCCTGCATAGAACGGCACGGTGTTCTGCAGAAACCACTGAGCGCCCTTGCTGGGGATGCCGATCGAATTCAGCATGGCGCCGTTCACCTCGCAGACCCGCGGCACCGGATTGCCGGCGCGCTTGCCTTGGGTAATGGTCTTCGTCACGTGTGCACCCAGGCATTCGAGATCGAAAACCTCCGCCATCTCTTCGGAAAAAGTGCCGGATGCCGGCATGATCGGGTTCTTGAGCGTCAGCGCGCCGATCCGGGTGGTGAGGTCGGCCATTACAGCACCTCCTGGAGATCGAAGACCGGTCCTTCGCGGCAAACCCGGAGATTCACGGCGCCGTCCTCGCGCCGAAAAGGTCGCACGCAGGCCTGGCACATGCCGATGCCGCAGGCCATATGCTGTTCGAGCGCCACTTGTCCGCCAATGCCGTGGCGGGCGCCGATCTTCTGCAGCATGCGCATCAGTCGCGCCGAGCCGCAGGTGAAGAAAGCGTCGATGCCGCGGCTCCGGATCAGGTCCTCGATCAGGGGCGTCAGGCTTTCGGTATCCGAATTGCCTTCAGTATCCGTCACGGTGATGACTTCCGCGCCGAAGGAGCGGAAGAGGTCGGTCGACATCAGCAGATCGGGTGCGCGGGCGCTGCAGATTGCCGTCAGCGGCAGTCTGAGGCGAGCGCATTCCTGCGCCAGCGGGGCGAGTGTCGCAAGCCCCACGCCGCGGGCGATGAGCAACGGGCGGCGCCATTCTGGGCGGATCTCGAACCCCTGGCCGAGGGGACCGACGATGTTCAGGACATCGCCGGTTTCAAGGCCGGCCAGAGCGCCGGTGCCTTCGCCTGCGACCTTGTAGAGGAACGCGAGTTCGCCGTTTTCGCGATCGTAGGAATAGATGCTCATCGGCCGGCGCAGATAAGGATGAAACCGATCCGTCTGCGGGCAGAGCAGGTGAAAGAACTGCCCCGGCTGGCAATCCAGCACCGAACGCGGCGCGGAAAGCGTAAGAAGGCGATATTGGCCGTTTACCCATTCATGCGCTTTGACCCGGCAGTCTACCTCATGGACGGAGTGACGCACGGGAGCGGCGGTGGGAGCAAAATCGGAGACGACGCAAAGGCTTGCTGGCATGGCGGTGTCCGGAATCAAGAAAAATAATGCCCTCGGCGGATGGACCGCCTATCGGATCGGAATGTCGGTTGGTGGGCGACGTCGGGCTTCAGCACTTCGCCCTGACCGTCGCACGGAGTCGCTCGCCTTGGATCAGCGTCGGAGAAGGTGGCGGTCGGACATCATAGGGTGCTCCCTGCGTTCGGGGTCCAAAAACAGAGCCTATTGTGGAAATGCGAAAGCTGTCAAGACTATTCTCAAAAATGAGAATTATCGCATGAAGATTAACTACATTGCGATTATTCCAGTTTTTGTTTAAGGAGTCGAAGGTTTGGCAACAGGATGACGGGAGGAATCGCCTTGGACTTCGTGAGTTCCACAGAGGATGTCGGTCGTCGCCTTCGCGCGTTCCGGATGGGGGCGGGGTTTACCCCGGAGGAGCTCGCCGCCAAGGCCGGCGTTTCACGGGCTGCGATCTATCGCTACGAGTCCGGCAAGCCGCCGAAGGTGGATACGCTTGGCAAGATCGCTGATCTGCTTGGCGTCTCGCTGCCGACCCTGCTCGGCGTCGGCGTCGAGTATATTGCTTCTGCTGTCAGTTTTTTCGAGCGGATGCGCCAGCTTGAGGAGGATGTGGACCAGATCACCGTAATGTTCGGGCCGATCTCCTATCTGCTGACGACCGACCGCTATGACGAGCTTCTGCCGACCGTACTCGATGAAAGCATTCCTCAGGACGTCAGTGACCGAAAGACGGCGATCCGGGAAATCTCAGCTTTGATGGATATCCTGAAGGCCCGCAAGGAGACGTTCCGCAGGCGCAGCCCGAGCATCGTCAGCTTGGTTTCTGCCGCTGAACTGGAGGAGTTCGGCCGTGTGGGGTTCGTCGGCGCCCATGATCATCCGGGTGTCAGACTGTCGGAACGGCAGGCCGCCGCCCGCGCCGAAATCGAGCATATCGTGCATATGCTGCGGGAGCAGCCGATCGGCGTTCAGATCGGCGTTGTGATCGATTCCATGCCGGGCGCAAGCTTCCAGATCTTCAAGCGGGCCGACAGGGCACAGGTGGCGGTCAGCCCCTTCCGGCTTGGTTCGTTCGCCAATATCCGCGTTGGCGTCGCCACCATTACTGCGGCCGCGGAGGCGGTTCAGCTCTATGGTGGCATTACCGACCAGCTCTGGCGGCGTAGCCTCAAGGGCGATCAGGCGGCCGATTTCATCGAGAAAACCGTCCTCAAGAGACAGGCTGCTGCCTGAGTTCTATCAGGACGCGAAACACAATTGCGGACGCAATTTTGATACAAATCTCATCTTTGAGATTTTTGTTGCGCGCCTGAAAGTTTTGTGAAAGCTTGACGTCTTTCCGGGGCAGGCGGGCGGTCCACGGGGATTTATCTCCTCGCGGATCAATTGTTTCCCCAGCAAGGCAGGGAGTTTTTGGGTGGCGCAATCGGAGCGGATGATCGATATCGCGGGTGTTCACAAGACATTCGTGGCTGACCATGGGACGGTGACGGCGCTGGAGCCTGTCAGCATCGCCATCAGGGAAGGCGAGCTCATCTCGATCGTCGGGCCGTCCGGCTGCGGCAAGTCCACGCTCCTGCGGTTGATTTCCGGCCTCGACCAGGCGACCGGCGGTTCGATCACGCTCGATGTCTCCGGCCGCAAGCGCCCCGTCGGTTTTGTCTTCCAGGAGCCCGTGCTGCTGCCGTGGAAGACCATTGTCGACAACGTCCGTTTCCCGCTCGATACAGCCGGCGTTGCCAGGGCTCAGGGCGACAAGACCGCCCTCGACCTGATCAAGATGGTGGGGCTCGCCGGTTTCGAAAAGGCGTTGCCGCGCCAGCTGTCTGGCGGCATGCGCCAGCGTGCGGCGATCGCCCGCGCGCTTTCCGACGATCCGCCGATCCTGCTGATGGACGAGCCCTTTTCTGCCGTCGATCTGATGACCCGCGACAATCTCAACGACGAACTGCTGCGCATCTGGCAGTCGACCGGCAAGACGATCCTGCTGGTCACCCACAGCGTCGACGAAGCCGCCTATCTGGCCGATCGGGTGATGGTCATGACGGCCCGTCCGGGCAAGCTGAAATGCGTCCACAATGTCGAGCTTGCTCGTCCCCGTGGTGAACAGACCAAGCTCGATCCGGCCTATCATGCGCTGGTCGCCCAGCTGCGCCGCGATCTGCGGACGCCGGCCGGGGAGGGGCATTGATGAACAGGCGCTTTTCCGCGGCGGTCGACTACACGCTGGCGCTTGCCGTGCTCCTGTTTGTCTGGTGGTTTGCCACGGGGCCGATGGCCCTGCCGACCTTTCTTCTGCCGTCGCCGCTGCGCACCTGGAACGCGCTGGTCACCATTGCGCTCACCGGCGAGCTCTGGCTGCATCTCGGCTTCACGCTCCAGAACATCGTCCTTGGCCTAATCCTCGGCTGCATTGCCGGCATTGCGATCGCCTATATCATGACCCGCTTTCCGAAGCTCGCTGTCTGGCTCGACGGGCCGCTGGTCATCCTGCAGACGGCGCCGAAGATCGCGCTTGCGCCGCTCTTCGTCGTCTGGTTCGGCTTCGGCGTGCTCTCCAAGATCATCCTGATCTTTTCGCTGGTCTTCTTTCCCGTCTTCGTCGGTGCGGTCGCCGGCTTCCGCACGCTCGATCCGAAGATGAAGGATCTTTCGAAGCTGCTCGGTCTCAGCGCCGTGCAACGCTTTCGCCAGATCGAACTGCCGGCGGCAATGCCGGAGATCTTCGTCGGTCTGAAGATCGGCGCGGTGCAGGCGCTGGTCGGTGCGGTTCTGGCGGAATGGATGTCCGGAAAGGTCGGGCTCGGTTACCTGATGACCTTCGCATCGGCCACTTACAAGACGCCGCTTCTGTTCGCAGCCGTCCTGATGACCGTTGTACTCGGCCTGGTCCTGCATGTCGCGCTGACCATTCTCGAACGCCGGCTTCTCTCCTGGAAGGGTGCGAAGAATGGCTAGGACCAGCGCTGCCTTTCCCTGGAAGAACGGCCGCCCGCCGCATCTGCCTTGCGGTCCCGGCGACATTGCCGAAAACGTGCTGACGCCTGGTGATCCGGATCGCGTGGCGCTGCTCGCCGACATGCTGGAAGATGTGCAGGACTTCGGCCGCAAGCGCGAATTCGCCGTCATCACCGGCAGTTATGAAGGAAAGCGGCTGACCATCTGTTCGACAGGCATCGGTGGCCCTTCGACCGAAATCGCCCTTGTGGAACTCGCCATGCTTGGCGCCAGGCGTGTCATCCGGATCGGTGGCATGTCAGCGCTCGTCGCGGAATACACCGTCGGCTCCTTCATCGCGGTCGACAGGGCGATCGGCGATACCGGCACTGCCATGACATATCGGGCAGCCGGAGGCGAAGCAAAGGCTTCACCGCAGATAACCCAAGGCCTCGTCGCCGCCGCGGCCGAGTTGGGCCTGACCTGCCGACCGGGCATGGTCGCTTCGACCGACAGCTACTATTTCGGCCAGGACCGCCGTTATCGTCCGCTCGACGATGGCGCCGATATCTCCGCCAATTTCATCGACCGCTTCCAAGCTCAAGGTGCCGTCGGCGTCGAGATGGAGAGCGAGATCACGCTGACCGTCGGTGGGGCGATCGGCCTCGAAACCGGCTGCCTACTTGGTGTCCATGGAAATCGCGCCACCGATGATTGGCTCGACGACTATGAGGCAACCCAGCGAAACCTTCTGCGCATTGCAGGAAGGGCATTTTCCTCCACAGAATGGGAACTCGGGAGCCAACCATGATCCAGTTTCGCGTGACAACCGCGGCAAGCCTGCTCGCTCTTCTTACCTCGCCCTTCTTTGCTTCGATCGCGGGAGCGGCCGACAAGGTCGTGCTGCAGATCGATGGCGCAGCCGCCCCTTTCTACTCGCCGCTTTATGCCGGCGTCGACAAGGGCATTTTCGAGAAGAATGGCATCGAAGTCGAATTCATCTATGCTGCTGCCGCCGACATCCTGACGAACATCGCCGCCGGCAATGTCGATTTCGGTTTCCCGAACGGTGATGCGGTGGTCGCGGCTGCCGCTAACGGCCTGCCGGTCAAGGTCGTCCACACGACCTATCAGCGCGGCATCGGCGCGCTTCTGGCCAAGGAATCCAGTGGCATCAAGACCTACAAGGACCTGAAGGGCAAGAAGATCGCCGTTACCAGCCTTGCCAGCCCTAACTATCTTCAGCTCCAGGTCGGCCTCAAGCAGGCCGGCCTCAGCCTCGACGATGTCAGCGTCGAAGTTGTCGCGACCGGCGCCATCGTGCAGTCGCTTCAGGCCGGCCAAGTCGATGCGATCGTCTTCTCCGAGCTTCGCAAGTACAATCTCGAAGCCGACGGCACCAAGGTCACGATGATCCTGTCGAACGATTTCCTGCCGTCCTTCGGCAACGTCGTTGTCACCAGCGCGAAGAAGCTTTCGGCAAACCCGGATCTCGTGAAGCGCTTCACGACCGCCGTGACCCAGTCCTATGAATGGGTCATCGATGGTCATATCGGTGACGCGCTCGACATCTCGCTTGCCAAATACACGCCGACCTGGCCGAAAGACCAGAAGGCCATTCTGACGACCGCCTTCGAACAGACCTTCGTGCCGTCCGTCTGGCAGAGCGCGCTGACCAAGCAGAAGGGCCTGGGTGCCGCCGATCTGGCCGCTTGGCAGAAAAACGCCGATATCCTGGCGCAATACAAGGTCATCGACAGCGCCCCCAAGGCGGCCGACTTCGTCGTCGATCCGTCGACGATCGGTAAGTAGACATGATCCTGCGTGGCATAGCGGGTTTGATCGCAACCCTCGTCCTGTGGACGGCGATCGTCGTCATCTTCAGGGTTCCGGCATTTCTTCTACCGGGACCGCTGGAGGTGTTCGCCCGTCTGCTCTTCCTGTTCGAAAACGCCAAGCTTTTCCGGCACATCGGCGTTACGCTCACGGAGATCGTCGCAGGTTTCGTGATCGGGACGGCGGTCGGTATTCTTGCCGGAGTCGTCTTCGCGCGGCTTCCCCGGGTCGAACGTTTTGCCACGCCGCTCATCCTGCTGCTACAGACAGCACCGAAGATCGCGATCGCGCCCCTGCTGCTGTTGTGGCTGGGAATCGGGCCAACGCCCAAGATCGTACTGATCGCGATCGTCACCTTTTTCCCCGTCATGTCCGGCATGGTGACCGGTCTGCGTTACGGGGAAGGCAGTTTTCGCGATCTCGCCGCCGTACTGAAGCTCAGCCCCTGGCAGAGCTTCTGGCATATCGAGCTGCCGTCGGCGCTGCCGGCGGTGCTTGCCGGCATGGCGGTTGCAACGACGCTCGCGATGACCGCCGCCGTCATCGGCGAATTGATGGGCGCCAATGAGGGCATCGGCTATCTGCTGTCCTCCGGCCAGGAAAACAGCGATACTGCCGTCGTCATCGGCATGGTGCTCCTGCTGTCGCTGATCGGATGGGCCTTCTACGAGGTCATCGAACTGATCCGCCGCCGTTCGCTCGGCCGGTTTCAACTGAGCTGACGGGTTAGGTCATGGCGCGCGTTTTCCTCTGTGTCCTCGATTCCGTCGGCTGCGGCGGCGCGCCGGATGCGGCCCGTTATGGGGATGAAGGCTCGAATACCTTGCTTCATATTGCCGAGGCCTGTGCCGCTGGGCGCGCGGAAGAGGGGCGCAGCGGACCGCTGAGAGTTCCGAACCTCGACGCATTGGGATTGGGTGCCGCAATTCGGCTCGCATCGGGCAGGACGGCTCCCGGTCTCGGCGCTGCACCGATCGGTCGTTGGGGTGCGGCGCAGGAAATCTCTGCCGGCAAGGATACCCAGAGCGGCCATTGGGAACTCGCCGGCCTGCCGGTCACCCGTGACTGGCATTATTTTCCGCGCACGATACCGGCATTTCCGGATGATCTGATGGCCGAACTCGAAGCACGCTCCGGCATTTCCGGAACGCTTGCGAATTGCCATGCTTCGGGCACCGAAGTGCTCGACCAGTTCGGTGCCGAGCATATCGCAACCGGCAAGCCGATTGTCTACACCTCCGCCGACAGCGTCGTGCAGATCGCTGCCCATGAGACCCATTTCGGCCTTGAGCGTCTGCTCGATCTTTGCCGTATCGCCGCCGAAATCTTTCATCCGTTGAATGTCGGCAGGATCATTGCCAGGCCCTTCGTCGGCGAGGCGCCAGGCGCCTTTGTCCGCACCGCAAACCGCAAGGATTTCGCCATCGCCCCTCCGGACGGAACGATCTGCGACCGGGTTGTAGCCGCAGGCGGCGCGGTCCATGCGGTCGGCAAGATCGGCGACATCTTTGCCTACAAGGGCATTACCGACGTCTCCAAGGGCAGCGACGACATGGCGCTCTTCGAGCATGTGCTTGGCTGGTGCGGCCGTGCCGAGCCGGGCGATCTGGTCTTTGCAAATTTCATCGAGTTCGACAGTCTCTGGGGCCATCGCCGCGACGTTTCTGGCTATGCCCGCGCGCTCGAAACCTTCGACGCTCGCCTGCCGGAACTCACACGGCGCCTGCGCATTAATGATCTGCTGATTATCACCGCAGACCATGGCAACGACCCGACCTGGGCGGGCACCGATCACACCCGCGAGCGTGTCCCGGTGCTGGCGACCGGGCCGGGCATAAAACCCGCGGATCTGGGTATCCGCGGGTTTGGTGATGTGGCGGAGATGATCGCGGCGCATCTCGCACTGCCCAAAAGGGGTTGACTAGCCGCCGATGCCGAAGGTGGCTCCCCGCGTCGCCCAGCCGGTCATGCGGCGTTCTATGAAGGCGAAGATCATATACATGAGGACGCCCATGAGGGCGATGACGACAAGGCCTGCAAACACAAGCGGGATCCGGAAATTGGCGGACGCCTGGGTCATCAGCGTTCCGATGCCCCGGTTGGAGGCAAGCGTTTCCGAGATGACGGATCCGACAAATGCAAGCGTGATAGAGATCTTCAGCGACGCGAACAGGTAGGGCATGGAACGTGGAATGCCGACCTTGCGGACGATATCGAGTTGGCTTGCGCCCAGCGAGCGCAAGACGTCGCGCAGGTCGGTCTCGATGGTCGCGAGACCTGTCGCGACGTTTACCGCGATCGGGAAGAAGCTCAGCATGAACGCGGTGATCACGGCGGGTATGGTGCCTATGCCGAACCATACGACAAGGATGGGTACGATCGCCACCTTCGGCACGGAATTGAAGCCGACGAGCAGCGGGTAAAGGCTCGTGTAGGCGAGCCTGGACGATCCCACCATCACACCGAGAACCGCGCCGAATCCCACCGCGACCGCGAAGCCGATGACCGTCGTCAGCAGCGTCTGGCTCGAATGAAACCAGATGATATAGGCGTTTTCATAAAGGGCCGCCGCGATCATCGTGGGTGCCGGCAGGACGAAAGGCGGGATATCAAAGGCTTTGCAGGAGAGCTCCCACAGGACGAGCAGGATAACCGGCAAAGCCACAGGGCCGACACGTTCCAACATGCTCATCGTGCCTTTCCTGCTGGTTTTGCCGGTGCGATTTCAATCGGCATTCTTTGCGAGCGGATATCCGAGCGCAGGTCCATGACGTTTGCGTTGAACGCGGGATTCAGGAAGGTCTGCTCGCCTCTCGGTCGGCTGAACGCCGACGTGTCGACCGTCCGAACAACCCGGCCCGGCCTGTTGGACATGACATGGACGCTGTCGGCGAGATAAAGCGCCTCCCTGAGATCATGGGTCACCAGAATGGCGGTGAAATGTCGTTCCAGCCAGATCGCCTGCAGCACATCCCACAATTCCTCCCGCGTGAATGCATCGAGTGCACCGAAGGGCTCGTCGAGCATCAGCAGCCGCGGCTGGTGGATCAACGATCGGCAGAGAGACACGCGTTGCTGCATGCCGCCGGAAAGCTGCCACGGATAATGACTTGCGAAACTCTCCAATCCCACGATCCGCAGAAGATCCATGGCCCGGTCGACGAATTCCTGTTTCTTCGCACGGAACTGATGGCGCTCGGGACGAACGACTTCGAGAGGGAGCAGGACGTTTTCCAATGTCGTCCGCCAGGGCAAAAGATTCGGATTCTGAAACGCCATTCCGACGATGCTGACCGGGCCTGAGATTTCGTGCTGGTCGACCAGAACGGCGCCGGTGGTGGCGGGCATCAAGCCCGTCACCAATTTCATCAGCGAGGATTTCCCGCAGCCGGACGGTCCGACCACCGCCGCGAAGGACCCTTCTTCGACCTTCATATTGAGGCCTGATACCGCCGGCGTCTTGCCGTAAGAGAGGCTGACGTCAATCAATTCGACGAGGTTCTTCATCCGGGCCGCCAGAAATGTCGTTTCGGAACGATTTATGAGATGCTTGCTGGGAATTGCTTACTTCGGCGGCATCCGTTCAGCTGACGGCGGGAGGTATTCGGTCGTGTAGACCTTGTCGGCAGCGGGTGCCGCGATCTTGTAGGCGTCGCTGTTCGTCTTGATCGTCAGCGCCATGCGGGCAGGATCCACGTAACCGAGACCATTCGTTTCGAACGAAGGGGATTTCAGAACACCCTTGTCCAACAGGAATTTCAGGCGTGCCGCCTCGAGTTTGACGTCATAGAGTGGTTCGATTTCCTTCATCGCCTGCATGCCGGCCTCCGGGTTTTTCAGGAGAGCGATTGTGCCGGCGATCGAGGCCTTGACGAAGCCCTTGATGACGTCCGGGTGCTTGGCGATATAGTTCGGGGTTGCAACCAGCGCGCTGCCATAAAGGTCGAGCCCATTGTCGGCATAACCGAGCACGGTGATGTCTTTTTCCGGTACGCCAGCCGAAATGAGGTTGAAGACCGACGTCGAGGAGAAGCCGGAGATCGCATCCACCTGGCCCTGCACCAGCATCGTCTCACGCAGGTTCGGCGCGATGGTGACCCAGTTGATCGAGGCGGGGTCAATCTTGTTTGCCTGGGCAAATGCGCTGAACATCAGGCGGCTTGAATCGGCTTCCGGAGCGCCGATCTTCTTGCCGGCAAGGTCTGCAGGCGACTTGATGCCGCTCTTGGCTAGAGCAATGATCGAGTTGGGGGTCCTGTCGAACACCTGATAGAACGCAATCAGATACCGATCGGGATTTTCGGCATTGAACTTGATGAGCGAGTTGATGTCGGTGAACCCGATGTCGTAGGCGCCCGCTGCGACTTTAACGATGGTATCGCCCGAGCCGTAGCCCCGGTCCATGGTGACGTTCAGCCCATTGGCCTGGAAATCTTTATTCTTGAGGGCAAGACCCCAGATGGCATGGTTCCCCTGCAGGGTCCAATCCAGCGAGAACTTCACCGGCGTCAGGTTCTGCGCGATACCGGAAACGGCGGAGCTGACCAGTGTCCCTGCGGCAAGCAGGATTGCTGCAATTGCTTTCATCATTATCACGTCCCCTTTTTTGATGTTGTAAACGGGCTATCTCAAAATTTAGACGATGTCCATAATATTTAGACAAGGCATATAAAATGAAGTATCCCTCGTTCTCAATGAGGAGAATCGCTGATGTCGGAAAGGCGAACGATGCCAGCGGAGGAGGCCGGCATACTGAAGGATATCGGCCAGCGGCTGAATGCGTATCGCCTGGGGCACGGCCTGTCTCCCGAAACGCTTGCCGACAAGCTCGGCGTTTCCCGTGCCGCGCTTTACCGGGCGGAAAAAGGAGAGATCCTCAAGATTGAAACCCTCGTTCGCATCAGCCGTGTGCTGGACGTCTCTCTGCCCAATCTCCTGGGGGTAGGTATCGAATATGTGGATACCGCCTTGGGTTTTTTCGAGCGAATGCGTCAGATTGAGGCCGAGAGCGAGCAGATCATCGGCTTCTTCGGTCCTCTTTCGTATCTCCTGACCTCTCCCGCATATGACGAGATGCTCGCGCTTGCGATGGATGACCTGAGATCCAAGGACGACGAGACCGCGACGGCCATCGACAGGCTTCTGTTGGTCCTCCGGGAGCGTAAGGAAGCCTATCAACGCCGCCGCCCCCTGCTGGTCAACCTGATCGCAGCCTCCGAGCTGCGACGGTTTCTGTCGAATGGGCTGATTGGGCGCGATGATCTCTCAGCTTCGGACCGGCGAAATCGACAGTCCATGGCCAGGTCCGAGGTCAAACACATTGTCGAGCTCGTCAAAAAGCCGTCGATCGGCGTTCAGATAGCGGTTGTGCCCGGCCTTGTTCCGGCGACGAATTTTCAGATCTTTAGGCAGGCGGAGCGCTCTGTCCTCGCGATCAGTCCGTTTCGCCTTGGAGAACAGCCAAACGTCAGGGTCGGGGTCGGGATCATCACCGCATCGCTCGAAGGCGTGAAACTGCATGAGGAAATTGCCCGCAGGATGTGGGAAAGCGCCCTGAAGGGCGAGGATGCGATCGATCTCATCACCAGCATGATGGCTGAAACGCGCCATTGAAATGTTGCACAGGATCGATGTTTGCAGAACCGGGCGCCATCGATACGTCAGTTATTGAGCCTTTATATGATCGGAAAGTGAGTTTCCTTATGTCTTCGCCTTCAGCCATTCTTCTCGACCTCGATGGAACCTTGATCGACTCAGAGCCGGGCATCCTGTCCAGCTGCCGCGCGGCCTTGCGGGCTCTCGGCCATACGACAGATCCGGCAATGGACATCGCCTCGATCATCGGGCCGCCGATCGAAGACGTCATGCGCTATCTTCTCCAGCCATTCGGCGACAGTCGCGTGTCGGAAGCGGTCGAGGCATATCGTGAAGACTATGGGACGCGGGGCCTGCTGCTCAGCGAGCTCTACGACGGAATTGCAGACGCTCTTTTTGCAATGCGGGAAACGGGTGTGAGCTTATATCTGGCAACGTCGAAACGGGCGGTGTTTGCTCGGAAGATTCTTGAGAACAAAAATCTGGCTCCGCTTTTCGACGGCATCTACGGTTCGGTGCCCGGCCAGGATATCGACCACAAGCCGGAATTGATCTCCCACATTCTGGCGGAGAATGGTCTGACCGCGGATCAGTGCATCATGGTCGGCGATCGCAAATTCGACGTCGCCGGCGCTCATGCCAACCGCATGCGGGCGATTGGTGTCCTGTGGGGATATGGCAGCCGCGAGGAACTGGAGATCGCCGGGGCGGATCGCTTGATCGAGACGCCGGCCGAATTGATTGGCAGTCTTCGATGGTGACCCTGATGTCCATCATCCAAGGCGATGGGTCAGATTTTGCCGATGCGCCGGCAGGGCAACGGGCTCGTTATCGGGCAGCATGATGGCTTGAGCGGATCCGGTCGACATTACATCGTCGACCGTGGTTACGCCGCCTGGACATCGGTTTGAGAGAAGTCGTTACCCTTGAACAGCAGCGGTTCGCCAGTCGCTTTCGCTAGAGCATAAGCAAAGCAGTCGCCGAAGTTGAGACCGGCCTTGTGACGGCCTTTACCGAAATCTAGAAAAGCCTGTCGGGCCAGTTCGCCGTGATCAAGAGTGACAGGCTCGACGATGATGCCGGCGCGCCGGAGGAAAGCCTCCGCCTGGCGCATACCATCAGGGCCGAGCTGGCCTTCCACCACCATCGACAACTCCACGTAATTCGCTACGCTGATCCGCGTGAGCTCGACGTCATGGATGGCCTTAACAAACCCTGCCGCCTCGGGCTCACGATAAAGAATTGCGACCAGCGCCGAAGTGTCGACGATCATTTTGGCAGGCCGTTCTCGTCATAAAGGAAATCGGCATGATCGACATAGGGGCGTTTGACGTTCGCCGCAGCGCGATCGGCGATCGCGAGAAGCTCCTCGACGCTGGCCCGGCCTTTTCGGCGTTCGATCTTGGCAAAACGCTCACGCAACGCCTCGGTGACGACACGGGTCATGCTTTCTCCCGTGGCGTGAGAGATCGCCTGTGCCAGGCGATGGGCTTCCGGATCCTTGATGCTAAGGCTCATGTGGGATAGCTCCCGTATAGAAAAATAGCGTTATTTCTAGATTTCTACATAAAAATCTTGTCGCATTCAAGTAGGCAAGATATGTCGATAATGCAAGGGTTTTGTGTTCGGATCCGTTCAAGAACCACGACTAAGCCAATGTTCCGCCAACGTATTCGGCGTGTGCATGTTGTTATAGAGATAGTTCCAAAACTCACCTTTTTCTTCAACACGTATCTGAGACCAGACCGAGTGAACCGCCATCTCTCCGCACCAATATGCGTAGACAAAAGGAGCGCGCAGATCATGACGAAGGAAGGCGAGGCGGGATCGGGTAACGTCAGGAGATTGTAGGGAAGCAGCAGCGATACTCGGCACGACTTCATCAAAGGATTGCCCCTCGCCAAGCAGTTGCCAGGCGGCGCGACACCTGAGCGCGGAACGAAGGCGCTGCAGAAGGTGGCCGAGATGATCCTCCGGCGTTTCGATCCAATCGAGAAATTGCATGCCATTGTCGGCGATGCCTTCGAAAATCGCCGAACTTGCCGAACTCGTGACCACCTGAGCGGCATCAAGCGGCATCAGGCCTTCCGCCACGCGCCTCTCGCGCAGTTTCAGGTGAACGAGATGGCCCGGAAAAGCCTCGTGGACTGCCAGGTGCTTAAGTCCAAAAGCAGTGTAAGGAAAGTCGACATTGAGCAGCAGTCGTCTGCCGGGGAAATCGCAATAGGCCGAGTAGGGCACGTCCCGCTGGGCGATAGGTTTGATCCATTCGTCATTCACCCAA
Source organism: Neorhizobium sp. 05N33 (assembly GCF_056397445.1). NCBI lineage: Bacteria > Pseudomonadati > Pseudomonadota > Alphaproteobacteria > Hyphomicrobiales > Rhizobiaceae > Neorhizobium > Neorhizobium sp. 05N33. The sequence continues at coordinate 78,951 of NZ_JBFTNK010000014.1, forward strand.
TCGGCCCTTAACGCGGTTGCCAGTATGCCGCAGCGCGTTCGTGCCTGACGCTGAAAGTCCGCAAGCACGTCGAGCACCTTGTCCGATGGTATCCGGGCGTGCTGCTCCCAGCGCGCAAAATCCTCAAAAAGGCTTCCGTCGCGGAAGCCGAGTTCATCCAACACCTCACGAATTCCTCTGTGATATCCCGTGATTATCTCTTCGGGTATATCGCGGGCGCCGACACGGATCTGCCGCTCCAGCCTCTCACCAAAACTGATGGAATCGCCCCGGAAAGTGGCAATCAGGGCGAGTAACGAGTCGGACATCTCGTCGAGCCAATCCCCGCGCAGCGCGGTTTCGGCTTGCCCGAGACGATCGCGAAAGGACAGGAGCGCGGCTTCCGCTTCGTCATAGCTGTCAAATCGCAGCGGCGATATCTCGGCGACGGCGACGGGTATGAGCCCTTCGGCGTCCAGAATGCCGGCATTGCGATTGCGGCTGCGATAGAGCAGGTCAAGACCCGCCGTTATCGCCGCCAATTCTCTTCCCAGCTTCATCCACTTATCTCCGGTTCTTTACGAAATGACCGCCGCGAATGATGATTGGCATATGGGCGCCTTGGTCGGTGAGCAACGACATGTCGTCGAGCGGATTGCCGTCGATCACGATCACGATCAGGTCGGCGAAGGCGCCGGGGGCGATACAGCCGATCTTGCCCTCCATCCGGAGCAGCTTCGCCGCGACGTGGGTTGCCGAGGCGATCACCTCGTGGGCGGGAAGGACGCGGGAGCGGATCACGAATTCCTCGGACTGGTGCCGGTGCATTTCGCCCAGAAGGTCGGTGCCATAGGCCATTGGCAGCCCGGCTTCGCGCATGATCGTCAGCGATTCCATGCCGGCGAGCCGCACCGAATCCACCTTGGCGACGGAGGCGGGCGGCAAGCCGAGCGCCGGGCCCTCGACGCCGAGCTTTTCGTAGGTAACGAGCGTCGGCACCGAGATGCAGTCGTTTTCGACAGCGAATTTCGCGGTTTCGGATGTGATCAGGTTGCAGTGTTCCAGCGAATGAATGCCGCATTCGATCGCCCGGCGGATAGCCTTGTCCGTATAGAGATGCGCCGCGACATAGGTGCCGGCGTTTTCGGCCTCTTCGACAGAGGCGATCAGCTCTTCCCGCGAAAAGCCGAGAAAATGGATTGGGTCGGTCGGCGAGGCGATGCCGCCATTTGCCATGACCTTGATGAAATGTGCACCGGATTTCAATTCTTCGCGGGCGGCCTTGCGGACTTCCGGCACCCCGTCGCAGATGCGCCCGAGATTGCCGAGCGTATGGCCGGTCTTCGGCGTCGGCGTGTCGTCATAGGGGCCACGATAATCGGTATGGCCGCCGGATTGCGACAGCGCCTTGCCGCAGATGTTGAGCCGCGGCGTCGGCCACGGAGCTTCCTGCGTTGCCGCCAGCAGCCCGGAGGTCGCGCCGCCCAAATCACGGACCGTGGTGAAGCCGCGCATCAGCATCTCGCCCATGATCCTGAAGGCGCGCACGGTGACGATCGGATCGGGAAGTTTTGCGTTCTGGCCGAGGTTTGCCATGCCGGCGATGACATGCACATGGGCGTCGATCAGGCCCGGCATCAGCACCTTGCCGGCAAGGTTGATCCGCTGCGCGCTGGCACTGTTGATGGAGGGCGAGACCTCACGAACCATATCGCCCTCAACGAGAACCGACATCGGTTCGCTCGGCTCGGGGCTCGTTCCATCGACGATACGGGCGTTTTCAAAAAGAATGGTGGTCACGGGATTTTATCCTGTTCAGGCTTTTGAAGTGCCAGCGCGGCGGGCTTCGAGAAAGGCGGGGATCAGCAGCGGCGCGAATTGTCTGGCGAGCTGCACATGCTTTCCCTCGTAGAAGAATTCCTCGTGCAGCAGGTTGATCGTGCCGATCGTCTCGCCGTTGTAGACGACCGGAATATTGATCGCCGAATTGAGGCCGAGGCTCGCGATCAGCTCGTGATCGAAGAAAGCCCACCTGACCGCCTCCCGGTCGCGTCCGAGGAATGGTTGCTGTCGGCGCAGCACCAGGTCGCCCCAGGGCGTCATGCCCATCGGTTTGCGGCCGAAGACGGGATAGACGTCCGGCATGTTGGAATAGACGCGCGCCACCTCGTCGCCGTCCTTATAGAGCAGCGTCAGCAGCCGGTGCCCGACCCGGGTGGCGAGTGCGGTATCCAATGCGTCGAAGAAAAAGTTCGGCTGGCCCGGTTCTGCGAGAAGCTCGATCAGGTCTTCGGTCATCCTAAACTCCTTATCGGTGATGGCAGGCGACGGACTGGCCATCGGCCTTCCGTTCGAGCGGCGGTTCGGCTTGCCGGCAGATATCGGTCGCGAGGGAGCAACGGGTGTGGAAGGCGCAGCCCAAGGGTTTTCGCGTGGCGCTCGGAATGTCGTCGCTGACGGCGCTGAACTTGTGACGCTTGCGCGGATCATGTGCCGGCGCGGAGCGCAGCAGCAGCTCCGAATAGGGATGAAGGGGGTTCGTGAAGATCGCCTCTTTCGACCCGGTCTCGACGATCTTGCCGAGATACATGACGGCGACCCTGTGCGAGACGTGTTCGACCACGCCGAGGTCGTGCGAGATGAACAGATAGGAGAGGCCGAGTTCCTTCTGCAAATCGGCGAGCAGATTAAGGATCTGCGCCTGCACCGAGACGTCGAGCGCCGAGACGGGTTCGTCGCAAACGATGATATCCGGCCTCAGCGCCAGTGCCCGCGCAATGCCGATCCTCTGGCGCTGGCCACCGGAAAACTGGTGCGGGAAGTTGTCTGCCTGATCGGGTCTGAGGCCCACCAGCGACATGAGTTTCGCCACTTCTGTCCTTCGTTCCCCCACAGTGCCGATGCCGTGGATATCGAGCGGCGCGCGGATGATGTCGCGCACTTTCTGACGAGGATTGAGCGAGGAGAACGGGTCCTGGAAGATGATCTGCATGCGGCGGCGGTAGGATCGCGGGATGCTCCGCATCTGCGTGACGTCCTCGGCTCCCTGCATGGCGATGTGTCCCTCAGTGGCCTTCACGAGGCCCATCAGGGCGAGCCCGGTGGTCGACTTGCCGCAGCCGCTTTCGCCGACAAGGCCGAGCGTCTCGCCCGAACCGATCGAGAAGGAAACGCCGTCGACGGCCTTCACCTCGCCGACCTGCCGCTGGAAGACGCCAGAGCGGATGGCAAAATGAACCTTGAGGTTTTCGACCGAAAGGAGAGGGGCCGCGGCATCAGGCATTGTCATGCTCCCAGCAGGCGGCAAAATGACCGGGCTTCTTTTCGATGAAGGGTGGGCGTTCCTCCAGGCAGCGAGCCGAGGCGCCGGGACAGCGGGGCGCAAACGCGCAGCCCTTCGGCAGGTCCCAGAGCGGCGGCACGGTGCCGGGAATATCCGTCAGCCGTTCCGGGGCGGCTTCCGTTCTGTCGCGATGGGGGACGGCGCCCATCAGGCCGATCGTATAGGGATGGATCGGGTTGTCGAAGAGTTCGTAGACGCTGCATTCCTCCACCCGCCGGCCGGCATACATGACGATGACGCGGTCGGCGATTTCGGCAACCACGCCGAGATCGTGGGTGATCAGGATCTGCGCCGTGCCGAGCCGCTTCTGCAGGTCGGAAATCAGTCCGAGAATCTGCGCCTGCACGGTGACATCGAGGGCCGTCGTCGGCTCGTCGGCTATGATGATCTTCGGCTCGCAGGCAAGCGCCAGAGCAATCATCGCGCGTTGCCGCATGCCGCCGGAAAGTTCATGCGGGTATTGCCTTGCCCGCCGTTCCGGGTCTGGCATCTGGACCAGTTCCAGGCATTTGACGGCGCGCGCAAAGGCCTCGCGCCGTCCAAGCCTTCGATGCTGGCGGACGGATTCAGCGATCTGTTCGCCGATCGTCAGCACCGGGTTCAGCGCCGATAGCGGTTCCTGGAAGATCATGGCGATCTTGTCGCCGCGGAGGTTCTCGACCTGGCGCCGATCCATGGCGAGAAAGTCCTCGCCATGGATCCTGATCGAGCCGGAGGCGACACGGGCGCTGTCGGGCAGGAGGCGAAGCAGCGACAGCGCGGTCATCGATTTGCCGCAGCCGCTTTCGCCGACGATGCAGACCGTCTCGCCGGGGCGAACCGAAAGGCTCATCTCCGAGACGACGGGGAAGGCCCCGTTCTCCCCGAGGATTTCGACATTCAGGTCGCTGACGGCAAGCGCCGGTTCCATCGTCTTTTCCATTGCGCGATCTTGCATCCGTTCATTCCATCTGCCGGAGGGATCCGATCAGTCGGTAGACCCTTCGATATTGCCGACCATGAAGCCGTAATCGCCGGCTTCCACGAGATTGCGGGTCAGGTGTTGCATGACCATGATGCCGGTTTCGAAGGGCGTCGGGATTTCCTCGATCGTCTCGAAGTCGTAGGGACTGACGACACGGCCGAGCAACGAACCGCCCCTGATGATCTCGCCGTTTGCCGGCGAGAGCGGCTCCAGCCAACCGCCATGTTTCGGACGGATGCCGACGAGCTCGGTGATGACGACCTGCTTCGGATTGGGGATCACTTCGCCTTCGATCGAGCCGATCAGGCGGAGCTGGTTCAGCAGTCCATCGACGGTGCGCTTCGCATAGGGCGTCTGGTCGACGATACCGCCGCCGAGCTCGATGGTCACGACCTTGGTACCGTGGCGGTCCATCGAGACGGACTTGCTGGTGCCGGAATAAACCGTGCCGGCCTTACCCGTCGTTGGGCGATAGAGGATTTTCGAACCGAAAGCGCGCGATAGCGGCTCGTCGTTCCAGATGTAAACATAGTCGACCGTCGGCCGGTCCGTGCCGGAATGCAGGTCGAGATTATAGTCGATCTTCGCGAAGAATTCGTGCGCCAGCGCATCGGCAAGCTGCTGACTGTAAGTGCCGCGAGGATCGCCGGGGAACTCGCGGTTGAGGTTCATCTGATCGAGCGGATTGTGACGATGGTTGACCGCAAAGGAGCGCGGGTTTGCGACCGGAAGCAGGATGATGCGACCCCTGAGCGGCATGTCCTTGATGATGCGGAACAGGTCCAGGATCGCCTGCGAACCGGTATTTTCGTTGCCGTGGATCGAGGCGGAAATCCCAACCGTCGGGCCATCCTGTTCACCCACCAGTTCGTGCATGAAGATCACGGCATCACTACCGTCCGCATGGGTGGTGAATTTGGGACGGAGCTTGTTGATCGACTTGACCATGGATGTTTCCTTTCAGCGTCTTGTCGTATTGATCCGAGGAGTTGCCTATTTCTTCTTGCCCGCCGAGCGGGAGAGATGGCGGGGGTCGAACGCATCGCGCAGGCCGTCACCGAGCAGATTGAAGCCGAGCACGGTCACCATGATCGTGGCGCCGGCAATGATTGCCAGCCACGGTTCGTCGCGCATGAAGCGGGTGCCGTAGGCAAGCGTCCAGCCCCAGGTCGGCGTCGGCGGTGGCAGGCCGAAACCGAGAAAGCTGAGCGCCGATTCCGAGATGATCGCGGTGCCGAAGCCGAGCGAGGCGAGCACGATGATCGGCCCCATCGCATTCGGCAGGATTTCCTTGACCAGGATGCGGACCGGATGAGCGCCGAGCGCCCTGGCGGCCTGTACGTAATTCTGCTCGCGTAGCATCAAGGTGGTCGCCCGAACCACGCGGGCATATTCCGTCCAGGCGACGACGATGATGGCGATTGCCACGTTGATCATGCCGGGGCCAAGCACCGCGACGATCGCCAGCGCCAGTACGATCGCCGGGAAGCCCAGGAATATGTCCGTGATCCGCATCAGGATCAGATCCGTCCAGCCGCCGAAATAGCCAGCCGCGAGTCCGACCGCCGTGCCGATGACGGTGGAGACCAAAACGGAGATGCAGGCGATCGTCAGCGAGATGCGTGCGCCGTATATAAGCCGCGACCAGAGGTCTCGCCCGAAATTGTCGGTGCCGAGCCAGTGGGTGAGCGTCGGGCCGGAGAAGCGGTTGCGCATGTCCATCTGCTCGACGCCATGCGTAGATAGATAAGGAGCGAAGACAGCACAGACGACGATCGCCAGCACGATGATCGAGCCGAGGATGAGTGAAATATTGCGGAAACGCCTGAATAATCTCATGAGCCTCAACCCAAACGGATGCGCGGGTCGACGACCGCATAGAGAAGGTCGACGACCAGGTTCACCAGTGCAAAGATGATCGCGAAGGTGAGCACGATGCCCTGGATGAGCGGCAAGTCGCGCTGCGAGATCGCCGTGATAGTCAGTTGGCCGAGGCCCGGCCAGGCGAAGATGGTTTCAGTCAGCACCGCGCCGCCGAGCAGGGCGCCGAAGCGCAGTCCGATCACGCTTAGCACCGGCAGCAGCGCATTGCGCAATGCGTGGCGGATGATGACGCGATTGCGGCGCAGGCCCTTGGAATAGGCGGTGCGGATGAAATCCTCCCGCAGCACTTCGAGCATGGCGGTGCGCACCAGGCGGGAGATGATCGCCGCCGAGTTCGCGGCGAGCGCCAGCGCCGGCAGGAGGATGTGGGCTAAGCTGTCGAGCAGCACCTGCGGACGACCGGTCAGCGCCTCCCAGACCGCTTCGGGGAAGGGGGCCCCGCGGCCGATCGCCGGAAGCCAGCCGAGAGTCACGGCAAACAGCAACATCAATAGCAGGCCGAGCCAGTAGACCGGCATCGAAACGCCAAGCTGGGCGAAAATCATCGATACGGTATCGACGATCGAACCCTGTCGCGTGGCAGCCAGCACCCCGAGCGAGATGCCGACGAGACAGGCAAGGATCAGCGCCAGGACGGCCAACTCGATAGTCGCACCGAGCCTGCCGGCTATGATCTCCGACACGGCCTGGTTCTGGAAGATCGAACGGCCCATGTCGCCGCGCAGCAATTGCGCGAAATAGACGCCGAGACGGATATACCAGGGATCATTGAGGCCGAGCGCGTTGCGCAGGTTGTTGATCGCTTCCGCCGAGGCCTCTTGGCCCAGCAGCACCGAGGCAGGGTCGCCGGGGATCAGCAATAGCAGTCCGAAAGTGACAATGACCATGCCGGCGGCCATCGGGATCAACAGCAGGATTCGACGGACGATATAGGCTAACACGAGGCTGCTCCCCTGATATGTGCCGAAGCAAAGGTCATGACAGCACGATCTCCTCGAAGCGGCGGGGGAATTTGGTCAGCGAATCCGGACCCTGCTCGGTCACGAGAACTGTTTCGGCGAGGCTGAAACCCATCTTTCCGACCTCAGGAGATGACGATGTCGTCAAGTTTGCGGGGATAGACAGTCATGCTATCGGGCGCTTCGGCGGCGATCAGCACGGTGTCTGCGATGCGATAGCCGGCAAAGCCCGGCACGAAGATCGCCGGTTCGCTGGAGGTGATCATGCCGGGTTCCAGAATGGTCTGGTCGCCGCCTTCCACCCACGGCGCTTCATGGAACATGATGCCCATGCCGTGGCCGACACGATGCAGCAGGTATTCGCCCATGCCGCTGTCGCGGATATAGGCAAGCGCCAGATTGTCGGCAGAAGCGCAGGTATGCCCGGCGATCAGCGCTGCGGTTGCCATTCGCTGCGCCTCGTAGGCGACGGCATAATGCTGCTCCTGCACCTTGGACGGCTCGCCGATGAAGAAGGTGCGCTCGCTTTCCGAAGCGCGGGCACCAACCCGGCAGCCGAGCGACAGGATGATGCTTTCGCCGATCTTCACCGGATGGCCGGTCGGCATGCCGTGCGGGAAGGCGGATCTCGGCCCGGAATAGACGAGCCCGCTCGCAAGCCCCTGAACGAGCATCACGTCCTCATGCTCTTCGTGCATGGTGCGCATGGCGTGGCGCGACACGTAGGATTCGATCTCGACCTCGCTCGGAAGCGTGCCGCCCTTGCGCATCGCATCGCGGATCATCTCGACGCCGACCTCGACCATGCGGTCGGAAAGCCTGGCGGCCTCGCGATGCAGTACGATCTCTTCCGGATGTTTACGAAGCCGCATCTGCTGGACGATGTTGCTCGGGATCACCCGTTCCGCATTCGGAAAGGCGCCCTCGATCGGCTTTATCCGGGCAAGCGAGATCGCATGGCCATAAGCGACCGTTCCCTTGAAGTCAGCAAACTTGCGGCCGAGCACTGCATTCCATGGATTGATGCCAGGAAACTCGAAATAAATGATCGGCTCAGCCGCAATATGCTGGTGTTCCGCATGGGTACGTTCCAACTCGGGAAGCAGAAGGAAGGCATCGGTCGCGGTGATCGCGAAAACCACCGGCCGCTCTGTCGTATAATGCGAAAAGCCGGTCGTATAGATGACGTCGTCATTGGAATCGAGAAGCAACAGATCGATGCCCTCAATCGCCATCCGTTTGCGGATTTCGGCCTGAATTTTCGCATAGAAGCCCGCGCCGAGACGCTGTGAGAAAGCCATCGATCTATCCTGGAACTGCAATTGGGTCTTCAGGCGCGGACCGGATGAGCCGGCCCGCGCGAGCTGTCTCAGTCCTTGAGACCGATCAGGCCGCGCATATTGCCGCGCGAGGTCGCCTGCACCTGGAAGGGCAGCTTCTTGGAATAGAAGAGCTGATAGCCCTGATAGGAGACGATGTAGTAGGGAAGGTCGCTTGCCAAAGTCGTCGCGGCCTTCTGATAGGCGGCGGCACGGTCGGGCTGGCTGGTCGCTGAACGACCCTGCTTCAGCAGATCGTCAACCGCCGGGTTGGAATAGCCACCCCAGTTGGTCGAACCGCCGGTGGTCAACTGTGCGAACAGGAGGCGATCCGGATCGACGATGTTCAGCCAGCCAAGCAAAGCGATCTGGTGCTGGCTCTTTTGCACGTAGTTGGTGGAGAAAGACGGCCAGTCGCTGATCTGCGTCTTGGCCTCGACGCCGGCGGCCTGGAAATTCGCCTGCATGAATTCGATCGTCTGGACGCGGTTGCTGTCTTCGCTATGGGTGGACAAAACAATCGTCAGCGGCTTGCCGCCCTTGTCGAGGATGCCGTCGCCATTGGTGTCCGCCCAGCCTTCCTCCTTGAACAGTTTCTTGGCGCCGTCGATATCGAAGCTGGGCTGTTTGATATCCTTCGAATAGGCCCAGGAGGAGGGCAGGATGATCGAGGAGGCGACAGCATCGACGCCCTGGAAGATATCGTTGACGATGGTCTTCTGGTCGATCAGCATCGAGAAGGCCTGACGCATCTTCGGGCTCGAAAGCAGCGGGTCCTTGGTGTTGAAGTTGATGTAGGTTACGCCGAGGCCGGGCTGGACCACCGCGCCGAAGCGCTTGTCCGCCTGTAGGCGCTTGATGTCCTGTGGCGCGAGCGGCGATTGGATGACGTCCAGGTCACCCGCTTCGAATGCCTGAGCACGGGCTGAACCGTCGCCGATAATCTTCACGACCACCTTGTCGGCCTTTGACTTTTCCCCCCAGTAATTCGGGTTCGGCGCAAGTTCGATGGCACTGCCGCGCGTCCAGGAGGTGAACTTCATCGGTCCGGAGCCGACCGGCTTCAGCGCGATGTCCGTGCCGCCTTCCACCAGCGCTTTCGGCACGATGCCGATGTCGAGATAGCTGAGCAACGGTGCATAGGGAGCCGAAAGCGTGAACTTCACCGTCTGCGCGTCGACCGCTTCCACCGCCGAAATCGGTGTGTAGAGCGCCCGTTGCGGCGCGTTGAAATCCTTGTTCAGAATGGTGCTGAAGGTAAAGACCACGTCGGCCGAGGTCAGGGGGCTTCCGTCGGAGAATTTCAGGTTCGGCCGAAGCTTGAAGATCCAGGTGGTCGGGTTCGGGTTTTCCCAGCTTTCTGCGAGATCAGGCTTGGCTTCCAGGCTCGGCGTCAGATGAACCAGGCCCGAATAGATGAGGTCCGCAACGCGATAGGCGGTTGTGTCTCGCGCGAGGCGCGGGTCGAGAGTGCCGGCATCGACGTCGGTGCCGATCGTGATGGTCGCGGCCTGGGCGGAGTTCAGGGCGGTGAAGGAAAGCCCTGCGAGAAGGGCGGTTGCTGTGATCGAGAGTGCTTTGCTCATGTCTGTTCCCTTATTGGTTTTGGTTCATTCAAAGCTTGGCATAGGTCGTCAGCGGGCCTTGGTCCTCAGCGAGGTAATATCGGCGACCTTTGGCCGAGCTTCGCCATCAGCGATCTTATTGTGGCGCAGCTCGGCGAGCGCCGGCGCGAGGAGGTTTTCGAGCACACCGGGATCCGGCGAGTGGCGGTATTCGAAACAGCGCTTGTTCGGGCCGGCCAGATCGGCGACATGGTCGGCGCCGGAAGCGTAGATCACGACGTCGCAGCGGGCGACGATGTCCGCAAGATCATCCGCATAGGACCATGCGACCGTGATATCGGAAATATGCGGCGCGAATTCGCGCACGCTGGGACGCATGATGGCGATGTAATCCTTGAGCTGCGTGACGGCCGCGACGCGGGTGCGCGGATCGAGCAGCGCCAGCGCCTGCCGTGTGCGTTCCGACGGAATGAACCGCAGCGACAGGATATTGGCATCCGGTACGAGGCTGCGCATTTCGACTTCCCGATGCACAAAGGTGAGCACCAGGTCGGCGTTGCGACACTTTTCGCGCGCTCCCTCGTTGTCGCGGATATGGTCAAAGGTTAGGAGCGAGATCAGGTCGTTGGCAGAAAGCGTCGGGCGGATCTGTTCGACATAGTCGCGTGCCGGCGCCTCGAATATGCCGACGAAGACGATGTCGAGGTGGACGCGCGGTTTGCGCAGCCGCGCCTGCGCCTGCACCATCGAGGCGAGAGTGATCGGCGAAATGCCGAGCGCTTCGGCTTTCTCCAACAGACTATCGATATCGGGCCCAAGCACGCTCGCAGGCGCGATCACGCCATCCCGGCGGCGCGGTTCGTAAACCGTGAAGGCGCCGAGGCCGGGGCGGATTTCGACAAGGCCGTCCGCGCGAAGCCGCTTGTAGACTTCCGCCACCGTCATCGGCGCGATGTCGAGCTCGGCAGCGAGCTGGCGCACGGACTGCAGCTTCACACCCTTCGGCATGTCGCCGAAAGACAGCACGTAGCTCAGTAGCCCGTAAAGCTGCTTGCCCACCGGAACGGGCAGGGAGCGGTCAATGCTGGACGCGTCGATAGTGAACATACGCGTATTACTCGATTGATACACTGACCGTAACAGGAGATTCCAATTTGACAATCCCTTCTGCAATTTTTTGCATAATTTAGCAGCAAGCCCATTGAGTGCCTCGATAATCTCCAATTATATCATTTGCGGACGCAGAAAATGCGGTATGTCGCCGCTTAAACTGCACGAGGTGTATCAATGGAATATATCAATCTAGGTCGGACCGGTCTAAAAGTCTCTCGCCTTGCCCTCGGCTGCATGACCTTCGGTTCGAGCGAATGGGCGCCCTGGGTCCTGGATTTCGAGGACAGTGCCAAGATTCTGAAGCAGGCGGTTGAGCTCGGCATCAACTTCTTCGACACGGCCGACATGTATTCGCTCGGCAAGAGTGAAGAGATTACCGGCAAGGTTCTGCTAGACCTTGTTCCACGCCACAAGCTGGTGATCGCGACAAAACTCTTCCATCCTATGAGCAGCGACATCAACGATCGCGGCCTGTCGCGCAAGCATATCCTCGATGCAGTCGACGGCAGCCTCCGGCGTCTTGGCACCGACTATATCGACCTCTATCAACTGCACCGCTTCGACTATGGCACACCGATCGAGGAAACACTGGAAGCGTTGAACGATGTGGTGCGGGCCGGCAAGGTGCGATATCTCGGCGCGTCTTCCATGCATGCCTGGCAATTCATGAAGGCAATCGGGTTGCAACGGCAAAATGGCTGGGCGCGGTTCGTATCGATGCAGCCTCATTACAACCTCATCTACAGGGAGGAGGAGCGCGAAATGTTGCCACTCTGTTTAAGCGAAGGGATCGGTGTTGTTCCTTGGAGCCCGCTCGCTCGCGGCCGTCTCGCTGGCCGGGCCGAGGGAGCAACCACGCGCGGCCAGACGGACGGCACGGCGCGGGCGCTCTACGACCGGACAAAGGCCGCCGACGATGCGGTTGTCGCCGGCCTGAAGGCGGTGGCCGAGCGTCACGGGCGGCCGATGGCGCAGGTCGCATATGCCTGGGTCGCGAGCCGCCCCGCCATCACCGCGCCGATCGTCGGCATTTCGAAGCCAGGACAGTTCGGGGATGCGGTCGAAGCGCTGGAGATCAGGTTGAGCGAGCAGGATGTTGCAGAGCTCGAACAGCATTACCTTCCGAAATCGATCGCCGGGCATGCCTAGCCGAGCCTCCGGTTGGGGTGCGTTTTAGTAAAAAGAACATCCCGTCAAGGTTTCCGCGGCTCGCGCCCTTACGAGCATGCACTCCAGTAAGCAAGCCGCCGTTAACGGCAGGATGCCCGTCGCTTCAACCACGACGGCGGCTATCCGTAGAACCTTCCTCAAGCGCCTGCCGCAAAGAGAGACAACCGGGTCGATGAGAGGGACATTTGATCGGTTCATAAAACCGGACCCCTCTCGATGATGTTCCAATCTTTGCGGGGATTTCTTTCGGCACAAAGGCAGGATTACGGCTTCATCCCACCCAGCTTCGTCAAAAGCGCCGCCCCCGTCTTGATGCCGGCAATGAACAAATCCAGCTTCAGGTTCTCATTCGGCGCATGGTTCGCTTCATCCGCATTGGCGTAAGGCACGACGAACGCCGGTTTCTTCAGGATCTTCGTGAACACGTAGTCCGGAAGCGAGCCGCCAACGGTCGGGTAGAGCAGCGGCTCGACGCCGCGGGCGGTAAAGATCGCGTCCCGGATGACCGGCGCGAACGGGCTGTCCATCGGCGTCTTCGACGGCAGCATGGCGTTGAGAGGCACGAATTCCACGTCCGGTGCATGGGCGGCGACATGCGCCCGCACCTTCTCGAACACGTAATCCGGCGTCAGGCTTTCGACCAGGCGGATGTCGCACTTGGCAAACGCCTCGCAGGGCAGAACCGTCTTCTGGCCCGGGCCGCCGTAACCGCCATGCAGGCCGTTGATCGTCAGCGTCGGATGGAACATCAGCCGGTCGAAATAACCGCGGTCGAGCGGAGCGTCGAGTTCCTTGATGCCGAGATCGGCCTTGATCGCATCGAGATCGAGCGGCAGCTTCGAGACCGCCTCGCGCTCCATATTGGTCGGCGGCACGACGACATCATGCAGGCCGTCGATGGTGATCTCGCCCTTGTCGTTCTTCATCGTCGCCATCAGATGCACGAGCTTCCAGATCGCATTCGGCATCACCCCGCCGAAATTGCCGGAATGGGCATCGCGATTGGCGGTCTTCGCGCGCAGCTCGAAGGATGCGACACCGCGTACGCCAAAGGTGATGATCGGCGTGTCGGATTCGTGCAGCGGGCCGTCGGAGGTGACGACCAGATCGGCATTGAGCTTCTCGGCATGTTCGGCAACGAACTCGGCGATATGCGGGCTGCCGATTTCCTCTTCGCCTTCCAGCAGGAAGATGACGTTGCAGGGCAGTTCGCCGGTCACCTTCAGATGCGATTCCAGCGCCATCAACTGGGCGAAATGCTGACCCTTGTTGTCGCCGATGCCGCGCGCATAGATGCGCCCATTGCGGATCGTCGGCTCGAAGGGCGGGCTGTCCCAGAGTTCGTAGGGCTCCGGCGGCTGCACGTCGTAATGGCCGTAGAGAAGCACGGTCGGTTTGCCGGGCTGCTTTTCCATGCGGCCGAGCACCATCGGATGGTTCTTGGTCGGGATGGTGATCGCCTCCATGCCCATGCCGTTCAGCATCTCGACGAGGATGGCCGCCACTTCCGCGATGCCCTTGTTCTGGGCGCTGATCGAGGGATGGCGGACATAGTCCATCACCCGTTCGATGAAGCTTTCGCGGTTTTCCTCGATATGCGCGAAGACGCGCTCCAGATCGGTCTTTTGCTCAGTCATCTCATGCATCCTGCTTGGTTGTCAGAAGGAGGGCGCCGGAGCCATGCACCGTGCCGGTCCATCCTGGTGCGACCAATGTGGTTGTGTCGAGCTGGGTGAGGATCATCGGACCCTTGAAGGTGGCGCCTGCACCCAGCGTCGAGCGGTCGACGACCGGAACGCTGGTGACGCCGCTTTCGAAATGGACCGGCACATGGTCGAACGGGGTGACATCGGAGCCCTTATCGAGGATCGCCGGCGGTGGTTCCATCGTTATGCCGGCGGCCTCGACGCGCAGGGTCACGAGTTCGATCGCCGCTTCCAGCGCAAAACCATAGAGCGCCTTGTGCTCGGCGGCGAAGGCCGCCTCGACAGCCTCGCGGGTCTCGCCCCAGGTCACGGCAAGCTCGCCGCCCTGGCCGTGGTAGCGCAACAACGCGACGGTCGCGATGCGGCGGTCCTTCTCGGCAACGCCTTCGGTGTCGAACCAGGCAGAAGCCTGGGTCTTGAGTTCAGCGATGATGCCATTGGCGATCACCACATCCACGGCACCGGCTTTCGGCAGTGTGCGGCTGAACTCGGCCTTGAGGTCGGCGGCAAGCAGGCCGTCGGCGCAGAGAATGCCGGGAGCCGGCGCAATCATGACGCGGGAAATGCCGAGCAGTTCGGCAAGCGCGCAGCCATGCAGAGGGCCGGCGCCGCCGAACGGCACCAGCGTGAAGTCGCGCGGATCATGGCCGCGTTCGACCGAAACGACGCGCACCGCGCCGACCATGTGGTTGTCGACGATCGCCAGAATGCCCCGCGCCGCCGTCGCCGTCGAAAGACCGAGCGGGTTAGCAACCTTGCCGTCGACCGCCTTGCGGGCAGCTTCGACATCCAGCGCCATGCGACCGCCGAGGAGACGGGCCGGCAGGTGGCCGAGCACGACATGCGCGTCGGTCACCGTCGGGTTCTCGCCGCCATGACCATAGGCGGCTGGCCCCGGACGGGCGCCGGCACTCTGCGGACCGACGGTCAGCGTGCCATCCGCCACCTTGGCTATCGAACCACCGCCGGCGCCGATCGTCACCATGTCGACCATCGGCAACGGCAAAGGCCATTCGCCGACCTTGCCATGTTGGGTTAGCCCGATCTTGCCATCCTTGATGAGGCAGATGTCGGCACTGGTGCCACCGATATCGACAGTGATGATATCCTTGATGCCGCAGGCGGCGGCAACCGAGCGCGCGCCGACCACACCGGCGGCGGGACCGGACAGTGCCGTCAGCGCCGGAGCCTGGCGGATGGTGGCCGCACCGGCGACACCGCCATTCGACTGCATCAGCAGCAGGGGGGCTGTGACCTTCTCGTCCTCAAGCCGCTTTTCGAGGCGTCCCACATAGGTGGTGACGCCGGGCATGACGGTGGCGTTGAGCACGGTCGTCAGCGTCCGTTCGAACTCGCGCACGACAGGCAGAACGTCGGTCGAGGTGGTGACGGCGAGATGCGGCAGTTCTGCGCGAAGAATCTCTGCCGCACGCTTCTCGTGGATCGGATTGGCAAAGGCATGCAGCAGGCAGATGGCGACCGCCTCGACGTCCATGCCGCGGATCGCTTCGGCCGCAATCCGCACGCTATCCTCGTCCAGCGCATCGAGAATGGCGCCGCCGGCGGCGATGCGCTCGTCGATCTCGACGATGCGCGAGGCCGGCACGGGCCGCGCCGGCTTCACCCAGGTATAGAGGTTCGCCTTGCGGGGAATGTCCTGACGGCCAATGTTCAGCACATGGCGGAAACCCTTGGTGGTGACCAGCGCGGTGGGAGCGCCCTTGTCTTCGAGGATCATGTTGGTCGCAACCGTGGTACCGTGCAGCACCTGGCCGAGCGAGGATGCCTCGCGGCCGGCATCGGTCAGCGCCAGGCGGATGCCGGTCAGGAACGCCTCCGAAGGATCGGAGGGCACGCTCGGCGTCTTTGCCCGCCAGACCTTGCCGGTGGCGCGGTCGAGAAGCGCAACGTCGGTGAAGGTGCCGCCGATATCGACGGCGACGGAAAGGGACGTATCGACAAAAGTCTCAGGCGAGGACATCGACATACTCCTGACGATGGAATGCACGGGTAGCGGGGCGGTTGGCGCGAAGTGTGGCCGTAGCCGCGTGGTCAACCTTGGTGCCCTTCACGACGACGCCATAGAGGCGCTCGGCCGACTCGACACTGACGAAACCGCCGAGCACGTCTTCCAGAATCGCATCGAGATTACGGTCGAAGGGATGGCCGAAGCCTCCGCCCCCGCCGGTCTCCATGCGCAGCACGTCGCCCTTGACCAGCCTGTTGCCGTCCGAAAGCGGGGGGACCATGCGCTGGTCTGGCCGGCCCGGATTGATGGTGACGCGGCCGGTACCGCCGCCCATGCCGCCATTGATGCCCCAGGGCGGGTTCTTGACGCTGTCGATGCGCACGGCCAGCATCATGTCTTCGGCGAGGATTTCGTACTCGCGGATGATGCCGCAGCCGCCACGGAACTTGCCGGCGCCGCCGGAATCCTTGACGATGCCATAGGTGCGCAGCCGCACCGGATAACCGACTTCAAGAAACTCGACCGGGTAGTTCTCCTGCGCCACGAAATAGACCGCGTCGATGCCATCCGAATCCGGCCGCGCGCCGTAACCGACGCCGATGCCGTCGGCGAGCAGGAAGCGCTTCAGCTCGCCTGCGTCATCCTTGTAGTTGCCGCGCATGATGGTGATGACATAGGCCGAGTTGGAGGCCGGCGCCTTGCCGCCCGCCGTGTTGACGAGACCGTTGAGGGCCGACAGCACCCGCATCATGGTCAGACCGCGCATGCCGAGCGACGCCGGGAAGTTCGGCTGCAGGAACGATCCCTGGCGCAGGTTCACGGCATCCAGCGCCTGCGGGCCGCCGGCATTGCACACCTGGCCCGGATCGCCACCGAGATAGAAGAGACCGAGCGCCATGCCCGGCACGCCGCGGTTCATCAGGAAATTGACCGGACCGGGCGCCTGATCGTCGGACTCGGTCGCATCGAAGGTGAACTTGTCTTCGCCATTCGCCAGCTTCTCGCGGGTCAGTGCGAGGCGCATCTTGAACGGGCCATTACCATGGCCGTCGCTGTCGATCGCGTCGGTGAATTTATGAGTGCCGTAGTCGAAGGTCTCGGCCAGCTTGGAGCGCACCAGCTTGCGGGTGCGGGTGAGCAGCTGCGCCAGCGCATCCTCCACAACATCGGAGCCGAAGCGGTCGAGGATTTCGCCGATGCGCTTCACGCCCACATCGACGCTCGCCATCAGCGCCCGCATGTCGCCGATACTCTGTTCGGGGAAGCGGGAATTGCGGTGGAAGATCGACAGCGTCGCTTCGTTGGTGACACCCTGGTCCATCAGCTTGGTGACCGGAATGATGATGCCTTCCTGGTAGATGTCGGTCGCATCCGGGCTGATCGAGCCCGGCCGCATGCCGCCGATATCGGCGAAATGCGCCCAGCTCATCACGAAGGCGCAACGCTTGCCGTCCTTGAAGACCGGCGCCAGCAAAACCTGGTCGTTGGAATGCGAAACCGCGCCGCGCGAACCGTAGCAGTCATTGTACCAGTAGAGATCGCCGGGCTTCATCGTATCGGCCGGGAACTTGTCGAAGACCGGGCCGGTCATGTCACCGAAGACCGGCACCATGGAACCGACCGCCATTACGCCTTCGCCGTCGAACAATGCCGTATAAAAATCCTTCTTCTCGCGAATGAAGGCGGAGATCGCGGTGCGCTCGAGCAGCGCTTCCATTTCCGACTGGGCGGCGGCAATCGCGCCGCGGATGATTTCGAGCGAGACGGGATCGCAGAGGGACTCTTCCGGTTTTACCGCCCTGGCGGGCGTGCTTTCGCTTTCCTTGGGATCGTACATCTTGGAATCCTCGTTGGATGCTGTGGAATGGATCGACCGGGGGTTCATCACGCGCCTCCGATCAGGACGACGACATTGCCGAGACCGCCGCGCTCGACGCGCTCATGGGCCTTGGCGATGTCCTCGAGTGGGAATGTCGCGCCGATGGCGACCTTGAGCCTGCCGGCATTGGCAAGTTCGGAGATCATCCTTTCACCCGCCAGCCGCTGATCCTCGGGGATCAGAAAACCCTGGATGAAGCGCAGGTTGGCGCCCTTGGCTGCGAAGGCGTAGTAGGGAAGCACGGGCGTCGGATTGCTGCTCGACGAATAGGAGGCAACGGTACCGTTGCGCTTGAGGACGGCAGCATCGAGTTCCAGGTTTGCCCCGAAATCGACCTCGACGACACGATCGACGCCCTGAGGCCCGGTCAGTTCGAGAATGCGGGCCGAGACGTCTTCGCGCTTGCGGTCGATCGTCGCAAAAGTGCCGGCTTGCCTCACGTGCACTGCGGCTTCCGGCGTGCTCGCCGTACCGATCACCCGCGCTCCGCCGGCAACCGCCATCTGCACTGCGAAATGGCCGACCGCACCGGCCGCGCCGTTCACGAGTATTGCTTGCCCGGTAACCGGGCCATCGGAGAAGACGGCGCGATAGGCGGTCATCGCCGGCACGCCGAGATTGGCGCCGTCGGCGAAACTCAAGGCATCGGCAAGTTTCACCGCCTGATGGGAGGCGATTGCGATAAACTCGGCGGCGGTGCCGAAGGCACGGCCCGCCTCACCGTATCCGCCCTGAGCATTCCATATCCAGACCCGTTCGCCGATGCGCGCCAGATCGACGCCCGCGCCGACACCGATGATCTCGCCTGCGCCATCCGTATGCGGAATGATCAGCTTGTGATCCATGCCCATGCCGCGCCAGCCGCCGCGGCGTTTCACGTCGGCCGGGTTGATGCCGGATGCATGCACGCGCACCAGCACCTCGCCGGGACCGGCGACAGGTGCAGCCATCTCACCGACGGAGAGAACCTCCGCGGCAGGACCGGTGCGTGTGTAGGAAGCGGCAAGCATCAACAACTCCAATTAGTACAGGTGACAGGCGACGGTGCGGGTACCGACCGGTTTCGGGTGGGGCACCTCGGCCGCACAGCGCGCATGGGCTGCCGGACAGCGGTCGCGAAAAACGCAGCCGGAGGGTGGATTGCGCGGGTCCGGCGCCCCGCGGCCGATCGGCAGCGGCTCGTGGCTCTGGTCGGGATTCGGCACCGGCACCGCGGCGACCAGCGCCTTTGTGTAGGGATGCAGCGGTTCGCGGACGATATCCTCGGTCGGCCCGTCTTCCATGATCCGGCCGAGATACATGACGATAGTCCGCTCGCAGACGTAACGCACCAGCGCCAGATCGTGGCTGATATAGATGGCGGTGAGGCCCAGCCGGTCGCGCACGTCGCGGAAAACGTTGAGCACGCCGGCACGCACCGAGACGTCGAGCATCGACACCGGTTCGTCGGCCACCACGAATTCCGGCTGCAGGATCAGCGCCCGCGCCATCACAACGCGCTGCAACTGGCCGCCGGACAGGTGATGCGGATAACGGTCGAGAAACTGCGCAGGCTCCGGCAGTTTCACCAGTTCGAGCGCCGTGATGATCCGGCCCTCGCGCTCGCGCCTCGGAATGTCGGCATTTTCCAGCGGCTCGGCCAGCGTCTGGCGAATGGTGAAGCGCGGATTGATCGCATCGAACGGGTTCTGGAAGATCAGCTGCGCCTTGGAGCGGAATTTCTTCAGCCCGCTGCCGCGCACGGCGCCGATCTCCTCGCCGTCGAAATGGATCGTACCGCCGGTCTTTTCCTCGAGCTTCAGCAGCAGCCGGCCCATGGAAGTCTTGCCGCAGCCGGATTCACCAAGCAGACCGACGCTTTCACCCCGCCGGATGTCGAAGCTGACGCCATCGACTGCCTTTACCACCGTCGATTTGCCGCGCATCGCCGCGAACGTGCCGCCAACGGCATAATGCAGCTTGGCATCGAAGACCGAGACCAGGACATCCGGTTTCTTGGTGATCATGTTCATGCTGGGGCCATCCATGTCTCCGTCTTGGCGGCTTCGATACGCAAGGCAGCACTCTCATTGGCGCGGTGGCAGAGCACCGGATGATCCGGAGCGACGGCGATGACCGGGGGCTCTGTGCCGCAGATGTCGAGCGCGAAAGGACAGCGCGGCTTGAACCGGCAGCCGGCCGGCGGATTGGCAAGGTTCGGCGGCGCGCCTTCAATCGGGGTCAGGATGCCGGAGGCGGCTCCCTGCAGATCCGGAAACGCATTGCGCAGGCCCATCGTATAGGGATGCGACGGTGCCGTCAGTGCGGCCTGCATCGTGCCGGATTCGGCCACCTTGCCCGCATACATGACGACGGTGCGGTCGCAGATATAGGCGACGACCGAAATATCGTGGGTGACGAGAATGACCGAGACGCCGAGGCGCGTCTGCAGCTCCTTGAGCTGATCGAGGATCTGCCGCTGCACGATGACGTCGAGCGCCGTCACCGGCTCGTCGGCGATGATCAGCTTCGGATCGAGCGCGAGCGCCAGGGCAATCGCGACGCGCTGGCGCATGCCGCCGGAGAACTGATGCGGATAGTCGGCCAAGCGATTGACATCGATGCCGACCATCTCGAACAGTTCCTCGGAACGGGCACGGGACTGTTTTCGACCCAGGCCGCCGCGGCGGCGCAGCACCTCGTCGAGCTGGTATTCGACCGTATAGACCGGATCGAGCGAGTTCATGGCGCTCTGGGGAATGAAGGCGATGTCGCGCCAGCGCAGCGCATTCATCTCTTTTTCGGGGATCTTTGCGAGATCCTTGCCGTCGAACAGGATCTGGCCACCGGTGATCGCCGCATTTTCGGCAATCACCCGCGTCAGTGCTCGGGCAACGGTGGTCTTGCCGCAGCCGGATTCGCCGACGAGGCCGGTGATCGAGCCGCGCGGAATGTCGAAGCTTGCGCCGTCCACAGCATGGACGAAATTGCGCCCCACCTGATAGCTGACCCGAAGATCTCTCACGGAAAGAAGGGGTTCGCTCATCGGCTCAACTTCGGGAAGAGGATGTTTTCATAACCGCGGGTGATGAAGAAGCCCGCGCTGACGACGAGGATGATGCAGATGCCCGGAGGCACGAACCAGTAGAAGGCCTGTTTGGCGAGCGCCTGGCTGGCAAACGCATCCTGCAGCATATAACCCCAGCTGATCGAGTTGGGGTCCCCGAAGCCTAGGAAACTGATCGACGCT
Organism: Neorhizobium sp. 05N33; assembly: GCF_056397445.1. NCBI lineage: Bacteria > Pseudomonadati > Pseudomonadota > Alphaproteobacteria > Hyphomicrobiales > Rhizobiaceae > Neorhizobium > Neorhizobium sp. 05N33. The sequence continues at coordinate 100,030 of NZ_JBFTNK010000014.1, forward strand.
TCGGTCAGGATCGCCCAGCCGATGGCGATCGATCCGTAGAGGAAGGAAAGCGGCAGGATGTTCGGCGCGATATGGCGCAGGATGATCTTGACGTCGGAGGATCCCGCCACCCGCGCCGCCTCGACATAACCACGGGTGCGCAGCGTCAGCACCTGGCTGCGGATGACGCGGGCGGTATCGCGCCAGAGCACCAGCGCCATGGCGATGACAACGTTCCAGATCGAAGGTCGCAGGAAGGCGGCCAGCACGATGACGAATGGCAGAAATGGAATGCCGAAGGCGATATCGGCAAGCCGCATCAGGATGGCGTCCACCCAGCGACCGAAATAACCGGCGACGAGGCCGATGATCGAGCCGATCAGAGCCACCATGAAGGCGGCGGTGATGCCGATCAGCAGCGCCGAGCGGCTGCCATAGACGAGCTGCGAGAAGATATCCCGGCCGAGGCTGGTGGTTCCCATGAGGAAACCATCTTGCCCCGGCCGGAGGTCCGCCGCGAGATCGTAGGCCGGCGTGTAGAGGATTTCGGTCGGGTCATGCGTGGCGATCTGATCGGCAAACACCGCAACGACGATGAACACCAGATAGATGAGAAGACCGGCGACCGCGAACGGGTCGTTCATCGGCAGTCTCAGCGCGCGGAACATCCGGGCAAGGATATGGGGGCGTCTCGGCTTGATGATGGCGGGTGCGGCGATCTCAGGCATGGGAAATCCTTGGATCGAGGAAAGCATAGAGCAGGTCGGCGAGTAGGTTCATGAAGATCACCACGAGCGCGATCATCAGGAAGGCGCCCTGCGCCAGCGGATAGTCGGAAGCGGCAACGGCGTTGACCAATTCGCGGCCGAGGCCTGGCCAGGAGAACACCGATTCCACCACGACATTGCCCTGCAGCTGGTACCCGACGGCGATCGCAAACGATGTCATCACCGGCAGCAGCGCGTTACGGGCCGCATGGCGTACCACCACGGTCCAGTTCGACAGCCCCTTGATGCGGGCCATGGTGACAAAGTCCTCCTTCATCACGTCGAGCATGTTGGAGCGCATCAGCAGAAGCGGCAGGCCTTGGCTGTAGATTGCCAGCGTCGCCGCCGGCAGTGCCAGATGAGCGAGAAAATCGCGCGAGGTATAAAGGTCGAGGAAGCCGGAATATTCGTTGCCGGGAGCGCGCGTGCCGCCCGCCGGCAGCCAGCCGAGCGAAAACGAGAAGATCGCCAGCATCACCATGCCGAGCCAGAATTCGGGCATGGCGCGGGTGGTGAGCACCAGCGGAATGGCCGCCTGCTCCACCCAGCTTCCGCGGCGCCAGGCAAGATAGGCGCCGGCGAGAATGCCGAAGACATAAGCGACGATCAGCGAGGAGAATGTCAGGATCAACGTGTTCGGCAACAGGATCCAGATGCGCTGGCCGACCGGCTCGCGGTAGCGAAAGCTCTGGCCGAGCTCGCCCTGCAGAAGATTGCCGAGATAGATCAGGTACTGGTGCCACAGCGGCTTGTCGAGGCCGAACTGGGCCATGAGCTGCTGCTGCTGCTCGAGCGTAAAGGTCGGATCGATATAAGCGGCCATCGGATTGCCCGGCATCAGCCGGAACATCAGAAACAGGATGGTCACTACCGCCCATAAAACGAGAGCGAGCTGCAGCAACCTGCTGCCCACAGCCTTGAAATTCTTCATCTGAAAAAATTCCTTCTCTTGGCTCGGCGCCGCCTTGGGAGCACAAGGCGAGGCTGCCGATGTCAAGCGTCGGGCAAAAAGGGGAGGCGGCGCGTGGAAAATCCACCGCCTCCGTGAAGATTACTTGGCGGCGATGGTTTCCTTGGCGTCACCGGGATAGCGCAGCTTGCCGCCGTCCAGCGTATAGCCGGCATCCTTCAAGGTCTTGGCCGCAACGGCCTGACCGGTCTTGAAGCCATCGACGACCGACTTGTCATGCCAGAATTCGAGCGCCGGGGAGACGATCGAGTTGGAACCGACAGCGAAGCTCTTGTAGGCAGCCTTGACGATCAGCTGGCGGTCGACCGCTTCGGAAAGCGCGCGACGGAAGGCCGGGTCGTTGAAAGGGGGGCGACGTTCGTTGAAGGCGATGTAACGGAAGCCCATGTCAACGGTGGAAACGACTTCCAGGTCGCCGTCCTTCTTGGCGGCGTCGATCAGCACCTGCGGATCGCCGGTGAACTCGCCCATGAAGTTGATTTCACCCGAGCGCAGCATGCCGAGTGCAGCTTCTGCATTCGGTACGATACGCAGGATCCAGCGATCGACCTTCGGCGCGGCGAAGTGATCCTTGTTGGCGGCAAGCGTGACGGACTCGTTCTTCGCCCAGCTGGAGAACCTGAACGGGCCGGAGCCGATCGGCATCTGCTCCTGATAGCTTTCCGCAGTCTCCGGCTTGGTGGCGAGATCCTTGAGGATCGGCTCCCAGATATGCTTCGGGATCAGGTTGACCTTGGCAAGGCTGGAGGTGACGAAGGAGGCGGCCGGCTTCTTCAGCTTGAAGGTGATGACGTCGCCGTTGATGGTGATCGCATCGATATTCGTCGCGAAAGGCTTGTACATCGGGGCTTCGCCGCCGACTGCCGCTTCGAACGAGAACTTGACGTCTTCCGGGGTGACCGGCTTGCCGTCATGCCATTTCATGCCGGACTTCAGCTTCACGTCGACCGTGGTGCCGTCCTTCCAGGTGAAACTCTCGGCGGCCCACGCCTTCGGCAGGCCGTCCGGACCGACGCGCAGCAGGCGGTCCCAGACGAGTTCGGTGATCCAGCTGTCGACGCTACCCGAGATATAGAGCGGGTTGATCGCCTTGATATTGTCGGACGAGTTGATGATCAGGTCCTTCTTGGCGCCCGCCGGCTCGATGCCGAGGAAGGTCCAGGTGTTGCGGATGCCGATGCCGCTCTGGTTGACGACCGATTCCGGCTTCCAGACGGTCTTGTCGAAAGCGAAGGTCGATTTCGGATGCACGAGCATCATGTAGGGCTGATCCTTGGAGAGGATCTCCTGCGCCTTGAAGACCAGCGCCTTGCGCTTGGCCGGATCGATCTCGCCGCGCTGGGCTTCGGCGGTCGCATCGTAGTCTTTGTTCAGGTAGCCCGCGAAGTTGTAGCCATCCTTGGCGGTAGAAGAATGAAAGAGGTTGAAGATGAGCTCGTCCGGATCGGAGCGCTCAGGCCGGCCGACCATCTGCCAGGCAGTCGAGTCCCACTGGTCGCGCTTGTACCAGACTTCGTCGGACATCTGCTCCCAAGGGATCGCCCGGACTTCGACGTCAAGGCCGAGCTTGCGCCATTCCTGGGCAATCAGCTGGACGGACTGGAATTCCGCCTGCTGGCCGGCCTGCGGACGGGACAGGATGGTGATCTTGCGGATCGGATCGCCGGCCCAGGCGGGCAGAGCGATGGCCGTTACCACAAGAGCTGCAAATGCACTTCTCAAAACGGACTTCATGATCGTTCTCCTCTGAATAGCTTGACTATTCTCTTTGTTGGCAAAGGGTTTTCTCCCTCCGCATCGCAAATCCGAAATCGGCCTTCGAACACGTTTCCCGCGCGTTCAATGCCGACACTCAATCCACAGAATAAATTCACGAGCGCCTTCGAAGGGTTTGCAACCCGGCTCTCAATGTTTTATTGTGTGAAACATCGTTTCGCATTGATGGCGAGTAAAACACATTCCAAGAAGATTGCAAGAAGCTTCAAGCAATCCAAATCACATGCCGGAGGAGACCATCCGATGACCGAACCAAAAGACTACAAGATCGCGGCCGTGGACCGGGCGCTCGCCCTTCTCGAAGCCCTTGCCGATCGTCCGGACCAGGGCGTGACGTCGCTTGCAAAATCGCTGGGGATGACCAAATCGCTGGTCTTCCGCCTGCTGCACACGCTGGAGGAGCGCGGGTTCGTATCGCGCGATCCGGAGCGTGCCGAATTCTCGCTCGGCTACCGCATCGGCGTACTCGGCGAACGCCTTGGCAAGGACGGCGCCCTGCTTTACGCCGCCCGGCCGGTCATGGATGCGCTCCGCGACCAGACATCCGAGAACGTCAACCTTGTCGTGCGCGAAGGCCTGAAGACCTACGTTCTGGCGACCCGCGCCGGCCGCCATTCGATCCGGCTTTTTGCCCAGGCGGGACGCAATGGCCCATTGCATGCGGGCGGTGGTTCGCTGCTTCTGCTGGCTTACGCCGATCCCTCGGTCATCGATGCGGTACTTTCCCAGCCGCTCGAAGCCTTCACGCCCTACACAATCACCGACCGGGCGAAACTGCGCCAGGCACTCGAACGCATCCGCGCCAACGGCTACAATATCGTGCTCAACGATCTCGATGAAGGCGCCTTCTCCGTCGCCGTCCCGATCACCGGCGCCGACGGCACCATCATCGCCTCGATCTCGGTCGCTGGCGCTGTCGCCCGTTTCGACGAGGAGCGGCGCGAAAGCCATTTGAAGGCCGCCCTCGACGCCGCAGCGGAAATATCCGAGCGACTTTCGATCCACGGCCCTGGCGAAAACGGCCTCGTGAAATCAAGGGCTTGAGGCCCGATAGAACCTGTCTCCAATCATCCGGAAATTCGCGGGCGCTTCGGCGCCCGTTTTGTCAGTGCGATTTCTAGCCCTTCGAAGCCGCTTGCGGGGTCCCTCAACCTCTGTTAGCGTTTTCAAGTTTTGTGAAACATCGTTTCACTAGATAAAACAAATTGGGGAGTGCCGGATATGAACGAGATCGAATCTGCCGTTCTGGGAGCGGTGACGCTGGATGAACCCTGGGCTCTGGTGGAGAGCTTTGCGACCTACAAGCGCGAGCATCCGACCGATGTGAACCGCGCCATGGACGAGGTTGCCGCGCGGCTCGCCAAGCACGGTGTCGAAGTCAAGATGCATGAGGCCGACCTCTTCCTCAGTCTGCCGGGCCTCGCCCGCGTCGAAGCGGGGGATAAGACCTTCCGCGCCAAGCCGCCATCCTATTCGTTGGACGCATCGAAGGGCGTGAAGGGCGAGATCGTTTATATCGCCAGTCTGCAGCCGAAGGCGATCTCGACCATGTTCGAAAAGACCGTCGACGGCACCGGGGAACTCGCTGCCCGGGTCCGCGGAAAGGTGGTTCTCTCGGAAGGCTTTGCCAATCCGGGTCTCGTTTCGCAGTTCACGGAACTCGGCGCGATCGGCGTCATCGCCATCAATCCGGGTGTCGACATTCATTGGGGCACCTGCACTACCGTCTGGGGCACGCCTGACCTTGACGACCTGCCGCGCAAGCCATCGATCCCGGCCGTTGCCGTCAACCGCGAGAGCGGCGATGCGCTGATCGAATTTGCCAAGACCGGCACGGAGGTCACCATCTTTGCGGACATGGAAGAAGGCTGGTTCAAGTCGAAGCTGCCGGAAGTGTTCATCAAGGGCACCGAGGAGCCGGACAAATACGTCTTCCTGCACGGCCATCTCGACAGCTGGGATGTCGGTGTTGGCGACAATGCCACCGGCGACGCAACGATGCTCGAAATAGCCCGCGTTCTCTGGGCCAACCGAGACAAGCTGAAGCGCTCGATCCGCATCTGCTGGTGGCCGGGACACTCGACCGGCCGTTATGCAGGCTCAACCTGGTTCTCGGACAATTTCGCGCTCGACCTCGACGAAAACTGCGTCGCCTCGGTCAATTGCGACAGCCCCGGCTGCCGCTGGGCGACGGAATTCATCAATCTCTGCATGATGACCGAAACGGAAGCTTTCCTCTCCGACGTCATCGAGGAAGTGGCCGGCAAGAAAGCCGAAGCCGAACGCCCGCACCGCGCCGGCGACTATTCCTTCAACAATATCGGGCTTTCGAGCTACCTGATGCTCTCTTCGACCATGACGGAACGCGACCGCGAGGAGAAGGGCTACTACACGGTCGGCGGCTGTGGCGCCAACATCGCCTGGCACACCGAAAACGACACGCTTGAGATCGCCGATAAGGACATCATGCTGCGCGACATCAAGGTCTATCTGCTGGCCGTGCTGCGCAATGCCAATGCAAAGATCCTGCCCTTCGACTGGCGTGCGACGGCACGAGAGTTCCTCCACACGGTCGACACCTACCAAAAGAAGGCCGGCGACCGCTTCGACCTTTCGCCGAGTCGCCGGGCCGTCGAGTCCTTGGCTGAAGCACTTGCCGCATTCTACGCCGGGATCGACAGCGGCAAGATCGAAGCGAAGAGCGCCAACCACGTGATCCAAAGGCTCGCCCGCATCCTGGTGCCGCTGAACTACACCCGCGAGCAGCGATTCCGCCACGACCCGGCCCTGCCGATCCCGGAACTGCCGGCCATCTCGACGGCAGCCGATCTCGACAAGCTCGGCCCTGAGAAACTCGGTTTTGCCAAGACCCAACTCGTGCGTGGCCAGAACCGCGTGATCTCGGCGCTGCGTCAGGCAGAACAGTTGGTTCGCGCTGCCTGATCGCCAACACCTAGTCAAAAACCCCATAAAGTTGATGTCCAACTTTATGGGGTCAGTTCATCCCTAACCGCTCCCTTTTGTCCCTGTAGTTTTATCTTCCGCTTCTCGTTTTTACCCATCGGTCGTTGTCGTCCTCCCGTTGGGCAAGCGGCCCGGGATCGGGATGAGCGCCGAGGGCAGGCTCTGCCGAAATCGGTCATAAGGATCGGGAAAATCGAGAAAAATCGAAAGGCATCATTTCACTGGAGATGATGGGCGACGGTCCCAATCCGTTCAAAGCAGCTAGATCCCTCCTAGCGCATTTCACCGTCAGCGCTGGAAATCCGCCCTGCGAAGGCGGTGCAAGGGGAGGGTTTGGCAGAGCTGTTGGATGTAGAGGTTACGGCCAGCACTTTCCGGTTCGCGTCGGCCATTGTCCGTTGCAATTTTGCGACCTTCCCCTCAATAAGATGAGTATAAGACTCATATTTGATTGATCGACGAAGAATCAGCTTTTATAGCTGCGCTCGGCGAACCATCTCGCCCAGCGACCTTCTCTCGCTGCTCCCTCACATCCGTGATCTGTCAGGATCACCACCCAGTTTGCAGCCGAAGGGATCGGGCAATGACGTTATTTTTCAATCGGTTTTGTGCCCGCCGCCATCTTCTCGGCTCCACCGTATTCGTTGGCGCCGTGGCTGCAGCCATCATGCCTATTGGGGCAGTTGCGCAGGACGCGACTACGCTCGAACCCATAATCTTAAGAGGCTCCGGCGCTCAAACAATCAGTGAAGACAACGACACCATCGTTCCCGAGCGTTCGGTTTCCGCCTTGAAGACCGACACGCCGCTCGTCGAGACGCCGCGCTCCGTTTCCGTGATCACACGCAAGGAGATGGAGCAGCGTGCCGTCACCGATATAATCCAGGCAACCCGGCACAGCTCCGGCGTGAGTACCGGTGGCTTCGGTTATGACCCGCGCTTCGATCAGATTTACATCCGTGGCATCGAGACCACCGTAAGCGGTGATTTTCGCGACGGTCTGCGCCAACCGGTGATGACCTACGGAACATTCACAACCGAAATATATACGCTCGACCGTGTGGAGGTGTTGAAGGGACCAGTGTCTGTTATGTACGGCGCGGCGAGCGCAGCCGGTATCGTCAACAAGATTTCCAAACTGCCGCTGCAGGAAGCTCACCATGAAGTCGAACTCCAATACGGGACGGTTGGCCGCAAGCAGGCCGCTTTCGATTTCGGCGGACCGATCGGCCAGAGCAACGATGCGTTTTACCGTGTCGTAGGTCTCGTCCGGGAAGGGGAGACTAACTACGATATTCAGGACGACCGTTACCTGCTGCAGCCGTCTTTTACCTGGGAGCCGACCGACAGCACCAAAATCACCATCTACGGCCTGGCCCAGGATACCGAAACCGCAGCCAGCGCCTGGACTTTCAAAAACGACGGCCAGATCTATCTCGTCAGCGACCCGGATTACGATTATCAGAAAATTCGGCAGTATCAGCTGGGCTACAAACTCGAACATGACTTTGGCAACGGCCTGACCTTCCGGCAGAACGCACGCGTGAGCGATCTGGACCTCAAGGCACGTTATCTCAACCGGATGACAATGTTCAGCGCTCCGGCCGATCCCTGGTCGACCGCAGCGGTTACGGACAAGATGCGTGCCTACCAGATCGACAACCAGCTCCAAGCCAAGTTCGAAACAGGCAATGTGTCCCATACCATTCTCGCGGGACTGGATTACACTGCCGTAAACTCGGATTTTGCCTTCGGCTACGGGTCCACATTGCCAGGCAACGTTGGTAACGCACCAACGCCAGCGCTGACGGGCTTCACTGGCAACGACCTGCGTCAGACGGGGCTTTATGCGCAGGAACAGGCAGAGATCGGAAACTGGCGCTTCGTCGGCGGCTTGCGCTACGATTGGCTGGATCAGACCACCACAGATAAGGTCGCTGGCACAAGCGACGAGAGGGAAGACGGAGCTCTGTCCGGTCAGGTCGGCCTTCTCTATCTCTTTGACAACGGGATCGCTCCCTATGTGAGCTACGGAACCTCCTTCGTCCCTTCGACCGAGCTCTCTGCCTCAGGGGCCGTGCTGGAGCCAACCGAAGGCCGTCAGATCGAAGTCGGCATCAAGTATCAGCCGGATGGCGAAAACTTCTCACTTAGCACGGCGGTTTATCGTTTGGTCGAAACCGGCAAGCCGCAATATGCCGGCACGCCGATCCTCGTCCCTATCTATGAAAACTCGGGTGAGAATACGTTCACGGGCTTCGAGGTTGAAGGTCGAAAGACTTTCGACAACGGCATCAGCCTGATCGCCGCCTACACTTACACTCACGGGGAAATCACGGACAATCTCGACAGCTCCATTATCGGCAACACGCCAACGACGACACCCCGGCACGTCGCATCGCTGTGGGTCAACTATGCAGCGTCTGAAGATACCGTGATCGACGGCCTCAGCGTCGGCGGTGGCATCCGCGCAACAAGCGAATCTTTCACCAGCGACGCCAACACCGGCAAGAACGCAGGAGTCGTGTATTTGGACGCTGCAATTTCCTATGACTTCGGTGCAAAAAATCCGGACCTGAAAGGTCTTTCACTCTCCGTCAGTGCGACAAACCTCGCCAACCGCGAAGAGCAGGTCTGCAACGGCGGCTATTGCTACTTCGGCCAAGGCCGCACGGTTCTCGGATCGCTGAAGTATAAGTGGTAGCAGGTGGGTCTGCTGGCGCCATGGCAAAAAAACTCAGCGAGTTGAGCGTGACTGAAAAACCTTACGCGTTGCCCGGAACTGTTTATTTTGACCTGGCACCAAAGGCGGGCGGCGAGCCCTATCGCATCTTCCTCTATATTCCCGCCGGCGAATCTCCCGCCGAGGGATGGCCGCTTCTGGTCCTGACCGACGGGAATGCAACCTTTCCCTTTGCCGTCGCCAGCCTGGTAACCCAAGCGCCTTACCCGACCGGAACCAACGTCGGTTGGGGCGTTATCGCGGCGATTGGCTACCCCTCTGACGAACCCTATAACGCACTCCGCAGGGCGTGGGACCTGGGGCCTCCGCCGATCAAATCCTATCCGCCCTATTTTGACGGTGGCCCTGCCGTCCGCATCGGCGGGACGGGCGAATTGCTCGACTTGATCGAGACACAACTGCTTCCGCGGCTTTCCGAAATGGTGCGGCTCGATGCGACGCGGCGATCGCTTTTCGGGCATTCTTTCGGCGGTCTTTTCACTCTCTACGCCCTTTTTGAACGTCCAGTCCTTTTTGCCAACTGGATCGCTGCCAGTCCGACCATTTATTGGGAAGGCAGTGAAATCCTGAACAATGAGGTGCGCCGCCAGAGCGTGGCGGGTCACGCGGCCTTCCTGCATCTGTCGGCCGGTGAGTACGAGGGGGATGAACTTGCTCCTTTCCAGTACCGAAACGAAGATGCAGCCTCTCGTCTGGAGAAGAGGAAAACCGAGCAGACGGTTGCGTTGGCGCAGGAAATGGCAGAGCGACTGAACCGTCCCGAGGACGGCATTCGCACACAGTTCGAGCTTTTTGCAGGGCAGACCCACATGTCCGTCCTCGGACCAGCCGTCAATCGCGCAGTGGGCATCGCTTTCGAAGTGGCGGACAAAGATGTGTGACAGACACCTGCGCTGTTGGCGCGACATTTCAGTATTGGCTTAGGAGGTAACGTGGTCTCGGCTCAGCTAGCGCAGGACGCTCCCGAAACGACGGATGCTTTTGCTGTCGACAAGGTCGGTCTTTCCATCGACGGGAACACGATCCTGTCAGACCTTAGTCTCGATTTCCCAGCAGGAGAGGTAGTGGCCCTGGTCGGCCACAATGGTTCCGGGAAATCCAGTCTCTTGAAAATTCTGGCACGGCAACTCACACCGACCGCCGGATCGGTCGCTTACGGTGGCCGCAACCTCGCGCATTATCACGGCCGTGACTTTGCACGGTCGGTTGCCTATTTGCCGCAGGATTTGGGTACAGGCTCAGACATGACGATCCGCGAACTCGTCGGTTGCGGGCGCTATCCGTGGCACGGCGCGCTTGGCCGTTTCTCCGATGCCGACAAGGCAAAAGTCGAGGCCGCCATAGCCGCCACGCATATCGAGACCTTTGCCGATCGTGTTGTAGGCACACTATCCGGTGGGGAGCGGCAGCGTGCGTGGATCGCCATGCTGATCGCTCAGGACGCCCGGTGCCTGCTGCTCGACGAGCCGACCGCGGCGCTGGATATCGCGCACCAGATCGAAGTGCTGTCTCTCGTGCAGCGGCTGGCCCGCGAAGGCGGCCGGAGCATCGTGATTGTTCTACATGATATCAACATGGCCGCACGCTTTTGCGATCGGATCCATGCGCTGAAAGGCGGACGGGTCGTCGCAAGCGGCACGCCGGACGAAATTGTAGTGCCTGAGACGCTCCACGCCATTTACGGGATCGATATGGATGTGATTTCGGTTCCGCACCTTTTGCATCCGCTTGCCTATGCCCGCTGAGACCTGTTCGGGGATGAAGATTTCAAGGCGTTCACTTCTGCACTATGCCGCGGCCGCAGCCGTGTCGATGCCGAAACCATTGTGGGCCGAAGTCGCCAGGCAACGGGTGGTCAGCCTCGACTACGGGCTGTCGTCCACGCTCCTGTCGCTTGGATTGCCTCCAGTCGGAATATCCGACCTTGCCGACTGGGGCAAATGGGTCGTCGAGCCCGCGATGCCGCAATCGGTCGTCGATATCGGGAGTTCTAATGAAGTCGATTTCGAGGTCCTGATACAGCTGAAGCCGGACATTATTCTGACGACGCCTTATCTCGACGAGCTTTTGCCCAGGCTCCAGCCGATTGCGAAGATTTTGCGGCTTGAGATCTTCACGCCCGACACTGGCCCGATCCTCCCGGCGGCAATGGTAGCGACGCGCAAACTGGCTGCCGAACTCGGCCGTGAAAGCGAGGCGGAGCTTTTCCTGGCGCGATCGGACGCATTCTTTGACAGATGCCGCCGACGGCTTGCCGGCCGGACTGTTCCGCCAGTTGTGCTGGTGAGCTTTATGGATGCCCGCCACGCTCGCGTCTATTCAGCCCCTGGCCTGTTTCACAATGCGCTCGAGCGTATTGGCGTACGTAATGCCTGGACGCGGCAATCGAACTATTGGGGCTTTGAGACTATTGGCATCGAAGAATTGTCCGTTATCACCGATCCGGACGCCCGGCTGATCGCCTTCGACCCCGTTCCGCCCGACGTGTTGCCGAAGCTCGTCGACAGTCCATTGTGGCAGGCGCTCCCGTTTTCCCGGCCGGGCCACCTGTCAGTGGTTCCGCCGGCACTGATGTTCGGCATGGTCAACGAGGCTATGCGTTTCGCCGGCCTGGTGACCGACGTTCTGGAACAAGACGCATGAAGACAATTCGCCGCGAAAATCTCGGGCCGGCGCTCGTATCTTTCGTCCTGCTCTGCGCCGGTTGCATGGCATTCTGGCTTCTCGCAGGACCGGTGCTCTCAGGATCGGCCGGGCAGGGCACCGACATCCAGCGCATGATGCTCTATTATTCGACGTTGCCACGGCTAGCCACGGCATTGGTTGCCGGTGCCGCGCTCGCATTGTCCGGTGCCTTGTTCCAGCAGGTCCTACGAAACCCGCTGGCCGATCCGACGACGCTCGGCGTGTCAGCCGGAGCCAATCTCGCACTGGTTGTCGTCTCGCTTTTTATTCCCAGCCTGCTTGGGGCCGGCCGCGACATTGTCGCTCTTCTCGGGAGCAGTGCCGCCGCTGCGATCGTCGTTGGCTTTGGCGCGCGACGCGGCTTCTCACCCTATTCGCTTGTCCTCTCGGGCCTTGTGCTGAGCCTCTGGTGTGGGGGCCTGTCGGCTATCCTGACCTACCTGAACCAGCGCTACCTGGCGAGCCTGTTCATCTGGGGTGCTGGTTCGTTGGCGCAGCAGAGCTGGGTCATTCCCCAGTCGCTCGTCTGGAAGGTAGGCACCGTCGCCATCATCTGCGCGCTGGTGATCAGGCCGCTGTCGCTGCTCGATCTGGGGGAGAGCAGTTCGGCCGCGCTCGGAGTGAGGCTCGCTCGCCTTCGCATCGTGGTCGTCGCCTGTGCGGTGGCGCTTGCCGCCTTCGTCACCAGTGCTGTCGGCGTCATAGGCTTCATCGGGCTGGTCGCACCGACGCTTGCGCGGCTCTCCGGAGCGCGTCGGCCGGTCCAGTTGATCTTCTGGTCTCCGTTGATCGGCGCGGGACTGCTCTTTCTTGCCGACTCCGTGCTCCAACTCGCTGCGGGCGGCTTTGGCGATTTTCTGCCAACTGGTGCAGTCACTGCCATCTTCGGTTCGCCGCTGCTCCTGGCGCTACTGCCGCGATTGAAGATCCGGCACAGGATGCAGCAGCCGGCGGCGCGGCGGCACCCGCCCACATGGAACACAAAAGTCCCCGTCGCCATTGCTGCCGTAAGTGTTCTGGTTCTCGTGACTGCCGGCCTTTTTGTCGGACGTGGGCCTGGCGGCGGCTGGACTGTCCTTTCCGGCGAATTCCTCGATGAGATCCTTGCGATCCGCGCGCCCAAGGTCTTTGCTGCGCTCGCATCCGGCGCGATGCTTGCCGTCGCGGGTTCGATCCTCCAGAGATTGACCGGCAACGAGATGGCAAGCCCCGAAGTTCTCGGGATCAGCGCCGGCGCTACCTTCGGCGTTGCTATCGCGCTTTTTGCCATCGCACCGGGGTTTTCCGGCCAGTTTGCCTTTGCGGTCGGCGGCGCCATCTCGGTTCTCACCGTCATTCTTCTGAGTTCACGGCGCTCCACCTTCGCCCCGGAACGGGTCTTGTTGGCCGGCATCGCGCTCAGTGCGATGGTCGATGCAATTGTCGGCGTCCTAAGTTCGACGGGAGATCCAAGGGCAGTTCTGCTCATGCGATGGATGAGCGGCTCGACCTATCTGGTCGACGGCACGATAGCCACGGCGGAAGCAGCAATAGGAGCCGCACTGATTGCCGTTGCTCTGGCAGCGCGCCGTTGGCTCGACATCCTGCCGCTCGGACCAGCCCCTTCGGCTGCGGTCGGCATACCGTTGGCCAGATCAAGGCTGGCGCTGTTTGGGCTTTCTGGATTTATGACCGCAGCCGCAACGTTGACGGTTGGCCCGCTATCCTTCGTGGGACTCATGGGGCCACATCTTGCGCGGGAGGCCGGCTTGACGCGCGCCCTTCCACAGATGATCGGCGCTGCGCTGATCGGCGGCGGACTCATGGTTGCGGCAGATTTCGTCGGCCGTACCATCGTAGCGCCCTACCAGATCCCGGCCGGGCTCGTGTCAGCCCTCATAGGCGCTCCTTGCTTGATGTTTTTGTTGAGCAGGAGGCGCTAGAACTATTTCCCGCGATCGGCGGGCGCGCAAGCCTTTTAACGGACTTGTCGGCGAGCCATCTAAGGCGGTCGGGCTTCCGGGAAAAGTCCCGCCAATCGACTTGGTAGAGGTGAACCCCCTGGTGCTTAATCTATCGGGTCTACGGTTCGGTTCCGTTCAAGACCTACAGCTATATGAGTGCTGGCGCATCGTGAATTTTATCCTGACCTTGACTGCTGCTACCTAGGGGCCACTCAGGTAAGAGAAACTTTTTTTTCACACTCCCTGTCTTGCTTACGCGGAAAGCGATCTGGCGCGTGGCCAAACTATAGGCGCCCGTACCAACCGCGGGTGCCGATTTTCCATGAGTAGAGGTGCTTTTTTTGCCCTCGTCTCAAGCCAGAAGGTCGTTTAACTTCCCGATTACCAATGAGAAATGGAACGCATCCAACGTTCCCGGTTGAATCATTTCGAGCGGGAATCTGCGCCATTTTTTCAAATGCCTGTTTTTGCAGCAGTTCGCTCGACAAATGAACATTCGCCGGGCTATGCAAATTAATTTTCAGATATAATCTAGTCTCATCAGTATCCGCTAAATGAGACGCCCTATGATCGCCCAAACTCGTCCTAACCACCCCTTTCAGCACGGTGATGTGCGTTTCGAGCGCATGTTGGACGGTTTCAGCCCCAGTTTCGAGTTCGAGCCGGTCGGTCCGCTCCCGGAAAGCGAATTCGTCGACAGGCTGCGCCGCATTCGGCGCGAGGCGACCGTCGCGGGGCATGACGTCATGCTTGTCCATGCGGATTCCATCGGCTCCTACCGCGTTTCCAACTCGTACCTTCGCTACATGTGCGACTGGGCACGCGAAGGCGTGCTGGTGGTCCCGACCGACGAAGACAAGCCGCTGACGCTGTTTTCCATCTTCAGCAGTTCCGTCCTGCTGCCGCCGGCGGGCGAGGCGGTCCTAGTCGAAGACATCTGGCAGGTCGGCACCTGGGGCCGCGAAACCTATAATCGCCCGGGCAGGACCGTCGACAAGGTCGTCGAAGCCGTTGGCTCCTTCCTGGAGCGCGAGGGCTTCGGGTCGGCTCAGATCGGCCTGATCGGCGACGCGACCTCCGCCGGTTACTGGAACGGTCTCGGCAAACGTCTGCCGAAGAGTTCGTTCGTGCAGGCAAGCTCGATCATCGATCGCATGCAGAAGGTGCGTTCGAAGCATGAGCAAGCGGTGGTGCGGGCCGCGGCACAGCTGGCTAGTATCGGCATAGAGGCCGCATACCATGTCGTAAAGCCGGGAGTGACCGATTATGAAATCTACGCCGCCTTCACCTATGCCCAGATGGCGCGAGGCGGGGAAAGTGGCGACGGCTACCAGATCGGCATCAACCAATACGGTACCCATTGCGGCAAGCCCTACGGCCACGTGGTGCGCAACGGCGACATCATCAATCTCTATATTTCGGCGGTGATCTATCAGGGCTACACGGCCCAGATCGCCCGCATGATCGCGGTCGGCGACATTACCGACAAGCAGGAAGAGGTGCTGCAGATGTGCACCGAAGGTGTTCAGAAAGCGGCGGCGCTGATCAGGCCTGGCGCGATCATTTCCGACCTCGCCAACGCTTCCTTCGAACCCTACATCGCCCGCGGCTATCTTTCGTCCCATGACAGCCGGACAATGCCTTACAACTGGGTGTCCGAAGACGATGGCAAGCCGCGTCTGATCCCGCGCAAGCATGTCGTCGATCCGGATTGGGAGCGCCAGGGCCGCAAGCTGATGCATGTCTATCCGGCGACATCAGGTCCTCACAATCCCAATGTCGGACATTCCGTCTCGATGGTGAAGTTCAACAATTACAACATCCAATCGAACAACCACGACAAGCTCGAAGAAGGCATGACCTTTGTCCTCCACTCGCAATGGCTCGAGCCCGAAGTCGCCGGCTGCAACGTCGGCGACTGCTATCTCGTCACCGATAAGGGGGCCGAAAACCTCAGCCACCATACACCGCTTGCAGTGCATCGTGTGAAAGCGGACGCCTGACGCACTGCCTGATCCGTGAATGCCAAACTACCAATAAGAAACCGCCAAATAAGAAACCCAGATGGAGAACAGACATGTTTAATAGGATTCGTCGCCGAAAGCTGTTGGCTACGGCAGCTGTTGCGGCGCTTGCATTGACCGTCGGGCTCGGTGCAGGCGAAACTCATGCTCAATCGAGCGAGAAGGTCACGCTGAAACTGGCCAATTCCCAATGGCTTGATGCGTTGCGCGGCAAGAACCTCTGGGCAGCGGTCACCAAATACCAGGAAACCAATCCGAACGTCACGCTCGAACAGGAAGCCATTCCGTCCGCAGAATTCGCCGACAAGCTGACGACGGAAATGGGCGCAGGCCAGGGGCCGGATGTAGCGATGATGCAGGAAGGCCTATTCTACGCGATTGCAGATGCAGGCTTCCTCGTCGATCTCTCGGCTGCGGCTGACGGAGCCAAGCTGAACAAGAGCAATGAAAACGGGGTGATCGACGGCAAGCGCCTGGGCGTCGCCTGGCAGCGCGCCGTTTACGCCCTGATCTATAACAAGCCGCTGATCGATGCCGCCAATGCGAAGGTGCCGGCGACGGTGGATGAACTCATCGCCTCCGCCAAGGCTGCATCAGCTGCAACTCCGGGCGTCATCGGCTTTACCGCCCGCCACCAGATCAACGACTTTTCGGGCTGGTTCATGGATTTCCAGAGCTGGGCCTACGGCTACGGCGTCAACTGGGTCGATGCAAACGGCAAGCTGACGATCAATACTCCGGAAGCCGTCGCCGCCGTTACCGCTTTTAAGAAAACGTATGACGCCGGCATCATGCCAATCGGCGATAGCTTTCCGACGCAGCGCACGCGCTTTAAGGAAAAACACGCGGCCTTCTCGATCGACAATTCCGGCGGCACGCTCAATATCGCCTCCGGCGGCGCCCTTCAGTCCGGCGATCTTTATGCCGCTCCGATGCCGTTCAAGAACCGCGGCGCGCATCAGCAGATCTTCGTCGGCGTGAGCTCGCACGGCAAGCATCAGAAGGAAGCGATCGCCTTCGTCAAGTGGCTGGTCGGCCCGGTTGGCCAGCAGGCTCTGCGTGACGCATCAGGTCCGGATGCGCTTGCAACCGACGTGCCTGTCAGCGACGCCTACTCCAAGGCCAACCCTTGGGCGCCGACCTTCGTCAAGCTCGCGGAAACCTCCCGCAGCACGCTGATCAAGGGATATGAAGTCGAAACGGCACAAATCATGCGTTTCGTGATGCAGGCCGTCGAAAAGGTCATCCTTGCGAATGCCGATCCGAAGACGGCGCTCGCCGAGGCTCAGTCGGCCATCGACAAGCAGTTCTGAGACCGTCGCATCAAGAAGGGAGACTGATGTGAGCGCGAATGGCCTGAAAAACAGGAGCGGCCTGGTCAAATTGTTGCCCTATGCCTTCATCCTTCCGCCCATGATCTATTTGGTGGTCTTCATGTTCTGGCCGCTGTCGCGGCAGATGTACATGAGCCTGACCAACACCCGGATCGTCAATCCCAACCGAGGCCGGTTCATCGGCCTCGGCAATTATGAACGGCTGATCGAAGATCCAGCCTTCTATGTCTCCCTGAAAGCAACCTTGGTTTATACGGTCCTGACCGTCCTTATCGGCGTCGCTCTCGGCGTTGTGGCCGCACTTGCCATCGATCGTCCCTTCAAGGGGCGCGCAGTTGTCCGGGCAATCCTGCTGTTCGGCTGGGCCGTGCCCGGGGTGGCGGCCTCGCTGATCTGGTTGTGGATGTATAACGAACGGTCAGGCGTCTTCAATCGCATGACCGAGCTCCTCGGCATCGGCCGTTTCTCGTGGCTGACCAGCACGGACTATGCGCTCGGCTCGGTTCTTGCCGTCACCGTCTGGCAGGTCGCACCATTTGTGATGCTGGTTGTGCTGGCAGCCCTCCAATCGGTGCCGCAGGAGGTGCGCGAAGCCGCCAGGATCGATGGCGCCGATGGGATCAGCACCTTCCGAGCAGTGACGCTGCCGCATATCCGTCCCTCGATCCAGCTCGCAGCCCTTCTGGTTGCCGTCTGGTCCATTCGTCGCTTCGACATCATCTACCTTTTGACCGGGGGCGGCCCGCTCGGTTCGACAAGCACCCTCGTCGTCAAGCTCCGCCAGACCGCGTTCGAAGGCCATGAACTGGGAATGGCCAGCGCTTACGGCGCGGTCGGTCTCGCACTGGCGCTGATGGTGGCAGCCGTCCACTACACTGCCGAACAACGCCGCATGAAGAGGATGTCGCGATGATGACACCCCGAAAACTCGCCGTGAAGGCGCTGCGATATACGCTGATCGGAGTTCTGGTCGTGCTCGCCGGCTTCCCGGTCTACTGGATGGCAGCCACCGCGCTCAACTTCAATTCCCAGCTTTACGGAACCGGCCAGGTCGCCTGGCCGCAGCTGCAGCATTTGCCGGATCTGGTAACCGAGCTCGGCAATGTTCCGATCGGCCGCTGGCTGTTCAACACGCTGCTGATTGCCTCAGGCGGCACCATTCTGAGCCTGACACTCGGCGCGCTTGCCGGCTATGCGCTCAGCCGTTTCAAGTTCCATGGGCGTGGCCTGGTCGGCTTTCTGCTGTTCATGACCCAGGTCGTTCCCGAAGCACTGATCCTGGTGCCGCTCTATGCGATGTTCATCACCTTCGGCCTGTTGAACAGCCTGACGGGTCTGATCCTCGCCAATGTCGGCTTCTCGCTGCCCGTCGCGTGTTTCGTCCTGAAGGGCGCGATGGATGCGGTGCCCTACGAGATCGAGGAGTCCGCGATCATCGACAATTGCCCGCGGTTCAGCGTGCTCACCATGATCATTCTGCCGCTGATCATGCCGAGCATCGCGGCGGCGGCCGTGGTGGCCTTCTTTGCCGRCTGGAACGAGTTCCTGTTCGCCTCGACCTTCCTGATGGACAATTCCTTGTGGCCGGCAAGCGTCGGGCTCGCCTCCTTCGTCGGCCAGTATGAAACGCCGATGTCCGCCGTGCTTGGCGCGGCCCTGGTGTTCAGCCTTCCTGCCATCGTCTTTTTTCTTCTTATCCAGCGCAAGATCGTAGCCGGTTTGACGACTGGCGCCGTGAAGGGATAATCCATGCCCGCCTTGACGTTCAAAAATGTCTCCAAGACCTTTGGCGACAACACCGTGATCGACGCCTTCAGCGCCGACATCCATGACGGCGAATTCCTGGTCCTGCTCGGCCCCTCCGGCTGCGGAAAATCGACGCTCCTGCGCATGATCGCGGGCCTCAGCGAGATTACCTCCGGGGACCTGCTGTTCGACGGGTCCGTCGCCAACGATTGGGAGCCGAAACAGCGCGGCGTTGCCTTCGTCTTCCAGACCTATGCGCTCTATCCGCATATGACCGTTCGCGAGAATATCGCGTTTCCGCTGGTCATGGATGCGTTTCGCAAGTGGTATCATCTGCCGATCGTCAACATCGTCGCCCGCCACAGGCTGATGAAGCGGGCGGATATCGCGGAGCGGACGCTCAGCATCGCCCGCCAGCTCGAGCTCGAGCCTCTGCTCGACAGACGCCCGGCGAGCCTCTCGGGCGGGCAGCGGCAGCGCGTTGCGCTTGCCCGCGCTCTCGTGCGCAACCCGGCTCTCTACCTGCTCGACGAGCCGCTTTCCAACCTGGATGCCAAGCTGCGCACGCAGATGCGTTCGGAAATCTCGGCTCTGCATCACAAGGTCGGCAAGACCTTCGTCTACGTGACGCACGACCAGGTCGAGGCTATGACCATGGCGACGCGCATCATCGTGATGAACAAGGGCATCGTCCAGCAGGTCGATACGCCGGACGAGATCTACGATCATCCCGCCAACACCTTTGTCGCGCGTTTCGTGGGGTCGCCCCCGATGAACCTCATCCCGGCTTCGGTCAGAAACAACGCTCTTAAGCTTTCGGGCAAGCTCGCGGTCGATCACGCAGCGCCGTTGCCCACGAGACGGGAGCTGACATTCGGCGTCAGGCCCGAAAAACTTTCCCTTCATCCGGCCGGGGAAGGGCGGCTGCCGGCCCAGGTGGCTGTCGTCGAGCGCCTCGGTGCGGAGACGGTGATCGGTTGCCGCCTGATGACCGGCGAGGAGAACAAGGACCAGCGATTGCTGGAACACGACCTCGTTTTCGTCCGGGTCTCGGGCAACCCGAAGATCAAGATCGGTGAACTGTGTTCGCTGGATTATCAGGCGGACGATGTCCTGTGGTTCGACATCGACAACGGCGATCGCATTTTCCTGGACCAGGAGTGAACATCATGCAGAACTTCCACGTCTCGGCGACCGGGCACAGCCTCAACTATCTTCCCGAATATGTCGCGGTCTGGCAGGGGTTCTTTCAGGAGGAGGGGCTCGGCGTCACCGCAAGCGTTCCATCTCCCTGGGACCTGGTGCTCAGCGACATCGGCTCGGCCATGGCGGACGCCGCGCTTGGCGGCATCTGGGTCCCGTCGATGTTCCATGGCCGCGGCAAACGTTATACGCCGTTCGCGCAGATCGCGGCCCGCGCGCCCCTGGCCATCCTCGGCCGCGAACAGCCCGGGGATTTCGACTGGCAGGCCGTGCCTGGCAAAACGATTTCGATGAAGGGCAGCAATGGCGCCAGCGTCGGCCTGTTCACCAAGCTTTTGCTGCGCGAAAACGGTGTCGATCCGCTGACGGTCAATTTCGTCCAGGATCTCGACGGCAAGATGCTGTCCGATCTCTTCGTGGGGGGAATGGGCGACTATCTGGTGATCGATTACCCGTCCGCCGTCACGCTTGCGTCGAAGACCGGCGTCCATGTCGTTGCCGAACTCCCCATCACCGGTGGCAACGTGCCGTGGAGCGTCTATTATGCCGAAGGTGAGAGCGACGATGCACGGCTGGATACCCAAACCCGGTTCTCCAGGGCGCTCGGTCGCGGCATGGCGTGGATACTGGCCCATGATGCCAAGGAATACCGCGACTTCCTGGCAAAGACGTTCCCGAAATTCTCGCCGGACCTGCTTGTGGGGCTAGCCAATATCTATCGGGCCAACGGCATGTGGACGACGCCGCAGATCGATCCGAACGCCTATGCCCGCTGGCAGCAGGGTATTGCCGACGGTCATCTCACAGAGGGGCCGATCGCCTACCGCGATCTTATCGACACGCGCCCGACGGCAGCCTTCACGGCCGCCTGACCCAACTTGTCCCTGGAGTATCCAAGACGATGCGTATTGCCGTCATCAATCCCAACACGACTGCGTCGATGACGCAGCGCATCACGGCTGCGGCGCGCGCCGTTGCCGGCCGTGACACCGAGATCGTCGGCCGGCAGCCCACAACCGGGCCGGAAGCGATCGAAGGTCCCTTTGACGGGGCGCTTTCGGTGCCCGGCCTGCTGAAGGAAATCGTTGCCGCGGAACGCGATGGCGCCGACGCCCATATCATCGCATGTTTCGACGATACCGGGCTGGATGCGGCAAGGGCGATTGCGACAAAACCGGTGATCGGCATCGGCGAGGCTTCGTTCCATGCGGTCAGCCTTGTCGCGCACAGCTTCTGCGTGGTGACGACGCTTTCCCGCTCGGCGCCGGTCATCGAGGACAATATCCACCGCTATGGTTTCGGCCACCGCTGCCGCCGGGTCTTTGCGACCGACATTCCGGTGCTTGAACTCGAAAAGCCGCAAAGCGGCGCGTTCGAGCGGATCTCGGATTGTATTCGCCGGGGAATTGAGCTGGGTGCCGAGGGCGTTTCGCTCGGCTGTGCCGGCATGGCGGAATTTGCGCTCGACCTGCAGCGCGCGCACGGCATTCCGGTGGTTGATGGCGTCTCGACGGCCGTCGGTCTTGCCGAGACGCTCGTCAGGTGCGGCCTGACTACATCCAAATCCGGTGTCTGGGCATCGCCGACGCGTCTGCACGTGCTCGAAAAATTTTCCTGACCAATGTCGCGCCTTAGCGGCCTACCGGCCGATACTGGTCTGGGGGGTCGATACGTCGTCGAGCAGTTTCACCAGCCGGTCGATCTTTTCAAATCGGGCAAGGCTCGCCTCGCCCATCGCCGTCGATACGCTCCAGGCGAGATAATTGATGATGGTGACGGCGGCGACGAAGGAATTGAAGGGCGACGGTGATTGGCAGCGGCAACGCAGCACATGATTGGCGGCCTTGGCGCTTGCCGCGGCGCTGAGATCGGTGATCAGCACAGTTACCGCCCCTGCGGCGCGCGCCTCCTTGATGATCGTCGGCAGCAGCCTGGGGCGCCGGCGGAATGCGATGACGAGCAGCACGTCGCCCTTGGCGATGGACGCGATCTCGTGCGAATAGCTCCCACCGCCGACTGGGATCACCTGCACGTCGCTCTTCATCAGCGTGAAATAATGGGCGGCCTGGAGCGCCAGGCCGTAACCGCTGCGAAGGCCCATGATCCACAAGCGGCGGGCGCCGACGATCGCCTGGCTTACCTCGCTCAGCGTAGTTTCGGACAGGCTTTCGGCGGTGGTTCGAATATTGTCGAGGTCCATCTGGACCGTGCTGGAAAGCGTGACCTTGCCTGACGGCGCGCGATCGGGGTCTTCCAGGCCTGCCCGGGGCGATCCCCAGTGCTGGTCGGCTCGGATCTGCCGCTTGGCATCGGGATAGGTCGCATAACCGAGTGAGCGGATCAGCCGTGCCGCGGTCGCTTTCGACACCTGCGCCTTTTCCGCAAGCTCGCCCGCCGTATAGCTCGGCAGGTCCATCTGGTATTGCAGCAGGATGTCGGCGAGCCGCTTTTCGGCGGGCGAGAGCGTGGAATAGATCGCGTAGATGCGTGCCTCGAGGGAGCGCGGCTGTTGCTGGGCTGTCGATTTGCGGGACGGACTCACGGGGCACCCTTCGTCTGCATGCGATGAAGCGGACGTTAGGCCGGTCCAGACCTCTTGCACAAGCGGATGGAAGTAAGGGAACTGTTTGATCCCACGAATCTGAAGAGTTCGAGCTCCAGTCGCATCCTGGAGCGGGATAGGGCCGCCTTCTCGAAAAGCTCTTGCCCACGATGGACATGACTAAGAACTGTTGGTCCATTGCCCAGACGAATTCGAAACCAGTCTGACCTGCCACTGAGAATTTCCTCCAGAATGGATTAGAGTCCGGCCTGTTAAGGGACGGACGAATGAAGAAGCAGAGATTTACGGAAGAGCAGATTATCGGTATGCTGAAGGAGCAGGAGGCT
>NZ_JBFTNK010000015.1:0-117896 GCF_056397445.1 Neorhizobium sp. 05N33
GTGACCTCATAGGCGGTGACCTCATAGGCGCCCGTCACCGTGTCGGTGATGGTGATCGAAACGACCGCGCGTTCGCCCTGATAGATGGTCATCACCTTGCCGTCTTCGGACGGCGTCGCGGTGAAGCCTTCAGGCAGCGTCAGGCCACTGCCGATCCACAGCACCGAGCCGGCGCCATCGGCGCCGTAAGCATGCGCGAGTACGCCCGTCGCATTGACGGAGTCGGCATCATCGCCGTTGCCTGCCGGATTACCGCCGGTCAGCGCATCGTCATCGAGCTGCACCAGCGAATTCTCGCCGATCGTCGGAATATCGTCGTCGACCGTGACGGAGAAGCTGCCGGTCTGCGAATCGCCATCGGCGTCCGTTGCCGTATAATTGAAAGTCAGCGGAAGAGCATCGCTGTCGGAAGCATGGTCAAGCGGCCCCTTCAGCTCGAACGTCGCCGTGCCATGCTCGGAGGTCGGATCGAGGGTGACGGTGAACACCGCCGGACCTTCGACGCCCTTGTATGCCGTTATGGTCACCGTACCATTGGCCGAAACCGTCGCCTCGCCATAGACGATTCCAACGCCACCCGACGTCAGGTTCTGCGGCAGGCCGTCGCTATTGAAGGCAATCGAGCGACCGAAAGTGTCGCCTTCCGACTCGCCCTTGACATTGGCGTCCGCACCCCAGGAAATGCCAAGAGCTGCCGAACTGACGAGGCTCTCGTGCGATTCTCCCTCGTCATTGCCATTCGAAAGATCGTCCTCGTTCACCGAAGCGAGCTTCACTGGACCGCTGATCGACGGACCGTCGTCGGCGATATCGATCATGAACGAACCGGTGGATGCGTCACCGTCCTTGTCGGTAACCGTGAACGAGAAGTTCAACCGCAGAATATCGTCGGTGCTGACCTCGTTGCCGTCCGGATGATCGAGCGGCTGGGATTGCGTGAAGGTGAACTCACCAGTGACCGCATTCGTGACGTGGAACGTGAATACCGCGGTGGTAACATCGCCAACCGTGATCGTCCCGGTGACCGTCAGGCCGTCCGGAGATGTCGTGACGGTGACCGGATGCCCGCCCGAGAACAGCGCCTCCGAGGCGCCAGGGGTCGGGGTCGGTCCCTCGTTCAGATCGTTGGCGTTGTTGAAATTGACCGAAGTCACAATTCCAAAGTCGTCGCCGCCGTCGAACTGCAGCACGCCGGTGATGGTCTCGTTACCGGGGATGCCGTCAGCGAGCACCG
Organism: Neorhizobium sp. 05N33; assembly: GCF_056397445.1. Classification (NCBI taxonomy): domain Bacteria; kingdom Pseudomonadati; phylum Pseudomonadota; class Alphaproteobacteria; order Hyphomicrobiales; family Rhizobiaceae; genus Neorhizobium; species Neorhizobium sp. 05N33. Next base: position 1,235 of record NZ_JBFTNK010000015.1, read on the forward strand.
ATTCGGTCAGAGCAAATGGCGTCGACATATTGATAGCAATCGGCTGATCGTCTGCGCCCGTCTGGGCGTCAAGCCCTCCGCCACCACCAAAGTCCGTGTCGCCAAGCAGGGATGCCAGCTGAATGGGGCCGTTCTGGTTTCCCTGGATCGAGTCTTCGAACTGAGCGCCGGAGCTGTCGGGGCGGCCGCTTGCGCTATAGGATCCATCGGGGCCGGCCGCGACGTTGATGCCGCTGTCTTCCAGCGCTGCGAAAAGCACCTGCTGGGGAACCTCGACTTCGCCGATCAGCATCGTCGGGATCTTGGTGGCGCCGTTGAGGATGACAATCTCGGTGCCGTCCGCCTGGACCAGGATCAGGTTGGCGCCGTCGACGTGGACATCGTCAATCGCAACGTTTGCCGCCAGGTGAACGATGTTGTTGGCATCCGGGGTCACTTCCGCTGCCGGAGCTGCAGGAGCGACCGGCGCGTTCGGATCCGTCGGGACACGGCCCGTCGTCGGGGTGCGGCCATCGCCGGCCTGCGCCACCTGGATCTCGTGCTCGATCGGAGAAGGTGTCGAGGAGGATGCAATTTCCTCCTGGATATCCGACGAGAAATTCTCAGTCAGATTTTCTTCCGAGATGTTCGACAGGCGCGGATCTTCAACGGACATGACTCTAACCCCCAATAAAAACTGTGCCGCAATCAACTCCGCCCCCAAATATAAAGCAAGAGTTCCTTAACCTTCGGGATATAGCCGGTTATGTGCGGGGAAAGGAATTGTTGACGGAAGGTTAACTGGGGTCCCGGGAGACGTATTAAAGCCACACATCTTGCCCCTACCGGGTTAAAAACATGGTTTCCGAACGGTATCTTGGATGATTGCTACAGGCATACGCTCGACCTGATCGGGCTAGGGTCGTCTCAGGCAACCGATTCGCCGACGGACGAGGGTTGATTCGGCCCGCAACTTTGCCTGGCCGGTGGCGGATAGGCCCAATCAGATTGGGTGTTGGATAAGCCAGGCAAGCTATAACGCGATGATTTTACTGGCTGGCATGCGAGGTCTGCTTTGGCAGACCCGCGGACTCGCTGCCGGAAACGATGATTGCTCGGTCATTCAAGCAACGCTCCGTAAGAAGCCGAACAATCCGCCGATTATACTACATAAAATTTTAATAAAATTTATATCATCTCTCGCGGGCCCCTACCCCGCCGGGTCCGCATGGCGCGGTTTATGCCTTCGGGCCGAACCTCAAATTGCGGCATTCGGTAAGATGGTGGCCGCTGAGCGAGATATCGGCATCCTCCCGGTAGCCGGAGACAGCCGCACCAATTCCCGCATTCGCCAGGGCGCAGCCGGCTTTCGGAGGATTGAGGGTCCAGAAGGCAGAAAGGCCGGACGCGACATCCTCGGCGAAATACGGAAAGATCCTGCGGTTTCCGACCTGGGCATAATTCGAACGCCCGAACAGCCCCAGGCTCGCGGCGCCGACACCCTCCAGTTTCTGTTTGATCCGCAGCATGCCGTCCCTGACCGGCGGCTGAACCTCCAGGGCGCTCCGTCTTCCCTCTCCGTTATTGAGGTATCGCAGGACTGCCCAGAATTCCGAAGGCCCGTTCGTCATGAGGACGGCGTCCGTCGGAGACTGTGCCTCCCATGCGGCTATGATCTCGCGATATCCTCGCTTTTCGAATTTCAGGGTGTAGTTCAGGCCGCCGGCCAACATCAGCAGAACAACGGCCGAGACGATAAACCGCTGTGCGACGGCATGAGCTCTGAAAACCGCATCGGCATAAAGGGCGAGCGAGATTGCCAGAAACGGCAGGAAGAGCCCCAGCGTCCGGTAGATGAAGACCGGCTTGAAGAGCAGCGAGATGGCGAGCAGCACCGCAAGCGGCAACAGGACCAGGAGACCGCCGGGCCAACGGGCCCGGGGTTCGGAAAGCGGCAGAAGTGTCACCAGCGGCAGCATCAGGAAGCCCGCAACGGTTGGCCATGGAAACTCCAGGCCGAGAAGCGTCAGCGTCAGATGGATACCGATCGTCGGCATATCGAAACCGGCTATACCCTCCGTCTGCCGGATTGCCCCGATCACCAGCGGATAGAGCGCGGCCAGCGCCACCGCCACGTAGATCCCTATCAGGAATAGCAGATCCCGGCCGGGGGCGGCCCGTCTAAGCCGGATCGCCGCATGCAGGAAGAGGAAGAAGGTCACGAAGAACCCGAGCCCGTGGGTGAGGGTTACGGCAAGCCCGAGGCAGAGCGCCGCGATGAGCCGCCCTCTCGACGCATGGCGATCTCTCACCATCGTCTGCAGCACGTACCAGAGGGCGATCTCCAATATGGCGAGCATCGGGTACATGCGGACATTTTCCGCAAAGAAAAGCTGGAGCGGCATCACGGCGAAGATGGCGCCTGCCCAGAGCGCGACGCTGCGGTCGTAAATGCGCCTGCAAGCCTCGTAGATCGCCGCGATGGCTGCAATGCTCAGAAGCGTGGAGTTGAGGATGTACCAGCGGTCGCTGTCGCCGAACGCCGCCCATAAGTGCAGCTGGACATAATAGAGCGGCGGATGCGTGTCGAAGCGCAACGCCGCGAATAGGAGGTCGATCAGCGGGCTTTCGGCCAGCGCGACGGAAAACACCTCGTCTTCCCAGAGCGAGGCGTCGAGGGTCAGGTTGAGAATTCGGAGCGCTATGCCGGCGGCGATCAGCGCGAGGAGAAAGATCGGGATGTTGCCCCATCTCCGGGTATCGCCAGATACGTCCGATGGCTTTCCGCGCCGCGGTGAAGATTTCTCAAATTCGGCGGCAGCGTCCTTGCGCCTGATTGCCCTTTGATAGGCGGTTCGCACGGCGTCCATATTGGCGCTCATGTCGTGGCACGTCGACGGCGCACTCTCGGACCGATCGAAACGAGATTGTCCTGCGGAGCCTGCGCGGCGGGGTTCTGGCGCACGATATAGATCGGTCGCTGCTTGATCTCGGCATAAACGCGTCCGAGATACTGGCCGAGTATGCCGATACCGATCAGCTGGATACCGCCGAGGAACAGCATGCTGACCAGCAGCGACGCATAACCGGGGACTTCGACGCCAAAATACAGTGTCTTGAAGATGGTCAGCAGGCCGTAACCGAAGGACGCGAGCGAGATCGATGCCCCGACATAGGTCCAGATCTCCAGCGGCACGCTCGAAAAGGAGGTGATTCCCTCCAGCGCGAAATTCCAAAGCCGCCAGCCAGAGAATTTCGACTGCCCTGCGATGCGCGGCTCCCGGACATATTCGACAATCGTGGTCTTGAAGCCCACCCAAGCAAACAGGCCCTTCATGAAACGGCGTCGTTCCGGAAGCTGTCTGAGGGCTTCGATCACCTGGCGGTCTACCAGCCGGAAATCGCCGACATTGGACGGTATCTCCTGCGAGGCGATCAGATTGTGCAGCCGGTAGAACATCGAGGCGGTGTGGCGCTTGAGAAAGCCGTCGCTTGAACGGTCCGCCCGCTTGGCCAGCACCACGTCGAAACCTTCGCGCCATTTCGCAATCAGCAAGGGAATGACGTGGGGAGGATCCTGCAGGTCGACGTCGATCGGAATCGCGGCATCGCTTTGGCAGGCATCGAGCCCCGCCGTCATTGCCGCCTCCTTGCCGAAATTGCGCGACAGGTCGATGATCCGGATGCGCGCCTCACCGTGCTGGGCCTCCGTCAGACGATCGAGGGTGCGGTCCCGGCTGCCATCGTTGATGAAGATGAATTCGAACAGGATACCGTCGTCGCGCAAAGGATCCAGGGCGTCCTGGACCGCTTCCAGAAATGGCGCTATGGTCGCCTCCTCGTTGTGGACCGGGATGATCAGACTGATCGTCGATATTGGCCTGCTCTCGATTGGGCGCTTCGGCATCGCGGTCCTCGCGGGTTCGATGTGGCAATCCTAGGCCGACCTCTCCACCCTTGCCCACTTATGCTTTTGATGGAACCACCTGCATCTCCGATGCTGTCAGCCTTACGCCTTTTGGGCAGGATGATGGCGCGTCTGTCCGACGTGTATGGTCGTCTCGTGAAGATTTCGAGGGCCTTCTGTCCGCGAAATCATGCGCACTCCTGATTGGGGCGGGTCTGATGATTGAACTAGCTAGATCAGCGGCCGGAACTCAACGCCGATCAGGAACGGCGGTGCTTATCGGACAGATCTGGCGCTTTGCAACCGTTGGCGTCCTTGCGACGGCCGCCCATCTGATCATCTATTCGGCGCTGACCGAACTTCTCGTTGTCGAGCCCCTGGCGGCCAACGCCATCGCCTTTGTCTTGGCATTCGGAATTTCTTTCACCGGACAAGCAGGGTGGACCTTTCGGGACGATGCGGGTGGGCGTTGGCTCACATCCGCCCGCCTGACGCGTTTTCTGGCTGCGAGTGTCGCGGGGTTCGCCTTCAATACGTCGATCGTCTTCGTGATCGTCACGTGGCTGGATTATCCAGGCATCTATGCCCTGCCCTTCATGGCGACCCTCGTCCCGGCCGCGCTTTTTCTTCTCAACAAGTATTGGGTGTTCGGCAGCGCATCGGGCGTGGACAAGCTGGTTCCGACCGGACAACCGGAAACCGGCAAGCCGGTACATTTCGCAGCTTTGCAGGGAGACACCTCCAGATCAAAGGAGAAGGCCAATGCTCTTGACCGGATCTAGAGGACGCAAGCGCCTCGTCATAGCATCTCTCGGATGTCTATTGTCTGGCGCCGCACTGTCGCAAGAAACCAAGCCGGTCTCCGATGCACGAAATTCCGCACAGGTTTTCTTCACCGGCCATAGCCTGATCGACAATCCCCTGCCCGACTGGGTGGAGCTGATCGCCAAAAGCCAGGGCAAGACCATTGCCTGGGAGGAACAGATCGTCATCGGCTCGCCTCTGAGGGTCCGCACCCGGGGCGACGACGCCGAAAGCAGCGGCTGGGCCGGATATAAATACGGAAAGAACCGCAATGGCGACGAAATGAATGTCATTGAGGAGCTGCTGCACCCGACCCATGTCCGCACCGGACGACCCTACGACACGCTTGTCGTGGCGGAAGGCCATGGGTCGATTGGCTCGATCATATGGGAAAACGCGATCGGCTACCTGCGCCACTTTCACGACCGCCTTCTCGACGGCAATCCGAACGGCCGAACTCTCTATGTCCACACCTGGCTGGATGTCGACAAGGACAAGCCCGCGCTTTGGCTGGAACACGAGACGAACGCGTCGGTTGTCTGGCAATGCATAGCGGAGAAAGCGAGGCTGACGCTGCAGGCTGAAAAACGCCCGGCCAATCTCTCTGTCGTGCCGGCCGGCACGGCGCTGGTGGAACTGGTGAAAAGAACACTTGACGATAAGGTTGTCGGTCTGACGGGAAGCACCAGGCAGAAACTGGATCGGATTTTCCGCGACAATGTCCATTTGACCGATATCGGCATCTATTTTGTGGCCGCAGTCCACTACGCGTCGATCTATCATCAGTCGCCAGAGGGTGCCGCGGCACCGCCGACCATACCCCGGGATCTTGCAAAGGAACTGCAGAAGATTGCCTGGACCGTCACTCGCGATTTTCTGAAGCAGGAAAGCCTGGACCCGCCGAGCATGGAAGAATGCCGGCACGTCATCGTCGAAAAGGTCTGCCGAAGCTACTGGACGCTGGCCGGTGAGCCGAACGAAGTCGGTCGCTGCCAGAGCTATTTTGCCGAAATCCATCCGAAACCCGGAGACAACCCGTTTGTCTGGCCGGATCCCAATTGGAAGGCCCTGCCAAAGCCGTCGCCCTAACTCCTTGTCATCCCGATGATGGTATGCCCGGCGGGGCCCGACGATCCCGCATCCGACCGCCAGGACACACGAAGCCGATCTCACGGTCTCGGCACACCGAACCCCTATCGGCATTGCCCTGACTGCCAGATTGGATGGCGTACAGATTGAATTCGCAATTCGTTTCAGAACGCGCGCGCTACGCCGTTCCTTCTCTCTCGCCAATGCAATGGCGCATGCACGACCACCAACGTCAAAGAACGATCCCTGCCGGGAGTTCTTCAAGGTCAGGAGGCAGTACCGCGGCGACGCCCCTGCCAGCGTTGACGTGGTTTTTGGTAGTCTTCATGCAGCTGCGAACATTCGGATTTCGCAGCCGTGATATCTTGGGGATGGTCCGTCAGGTGAACGGCGGATCTAGTTAGCCGCTCCGTACGGGAAGAGGTCATTGAGCTTGTAGGCGACCTCTGTTCGATTGGTCGCTTTCAGCTTCTTCATGATATTGCGGATGTGGACCTTGACCGTGCTTTCCCGAAGATTAAGCTCGTAGGCAATGATCTTGTTGGCCTTGCCCCTGCGAAGCGCTTCGACCACCGCTTCCTGGCGCAGCGTGAACATCCCCGAGAGCGGCCGATGTTCAGCCGACGGCGTCGCAGCGCTGACCAGATGCCTCATGGAGAGGACGCTGCTTGCAGGAACGAAAATCCCGCCGGCAACTGCCAGGCCGATCGCTTCCACGCAGACGCCGATGCCGACGCAGGACGGAATGAAACCCCGAGCCCCATACTCGAGCATTTTCACGACCTGCGCGAGATCATCGGAGTCGGAGAGCACGATGATCGGCGGCGACTTGAACTCGGTCGTCAATTTCGAGATGTCGGCCGCGAGTGCTGAATCGTCGGCCTTTCGGCTGCCTATATTGAATAGGACGGCTTGAACGGGCGGATAGAGATCTTTCTCTAACTTCCATTCTTCGATGGAGCCGACAGCGCAGACATCCATCTCGAGGCCACGCCCGATGAGGGCTTTGGCAAGGCATTCGCGATCAAGCGCTCTCGCGTCGATGATCACCAGGCATCCATCGTGGTTTACCCCCTCACCGCCGCGATCATCTCGTTCGGCGAGCTTCGGGATGTCATTCATAATGCGAAAGGAATCTGCCACAGCAGGAGAACGGCTGTAGCCGCTTGGTGTGGAACTCATCTTACCCCCTTGCCTGAAGTCTAGGACTGATTGTCCCCTTCAGGAACCACAACTATAAGTACGCCAACAGACTGTCTTACCACCTCATCAACCTTTTATTAACGTCAATATACAACTGATACGTAATTTAGTCTATCAGCAAGTAAGCAAATAGATAAAAATATTTATCAAAGTGGCGAGCTAAGTTCCGATAGGGAATTGGATATCTGCTTATAGTTAACGCACACGTCAAAATATAGGCTTTAGACCGCCATGCAGGATCCAGTTATAAATTTCGAACATCTGAGCCGCCTTGGCATGCCAGCTGTATCTTTCTCGAACACGTCTTGAAGTTGCGTCGCTGAGTAGAGCGACAAGCCCGGGATTGCTTTCCAAGTATTCGAACGCCTTGGTGAAACCGGTAATCAACGTCTCGCGATCGTGGAAGTCTACCGCTATGCCGGATTGATCGTCGATGAGCTCCGGCGGGCCTCCGTAATTGGCAACGATCGGGACGAGGCCCATGGACATTGCCTCCAGAACGACTCCGCCGCCAAACTCCCGGACACTCGGCAATGCCAGCACCTGATATCCGGCCAGTGTTGAAGCCAGGTCCCTTTGCTCCACCCATCCCGCAAATTTGACGGAATCCCGAAGCCCCTTTCGACGCACGGTCTCCTCCAGTTCTTTTCGCTGGGGACCGTCACCGACAATGAGAACTTCGATGTTCAAACGCCCCCGATAGGCGGCCACGGCCTCGATGAGGATGTCTGCGCCCTTATAGGGTACCAGCCTGCCGATGAAGGCGACGGCCAACCTGTTGCCGGAGAGTTCACGCAACTGAAATGGAAAACGATCCGGATCGGCCGCGTTTTCCGGAATGAGAAAAGCTCTTTCCGCACAGTTCGTGGGAAGCTCGCTCAGCGTATGACCGGACCCCGCAATAAGTGCTGCCGCTTCCGATCGCGTCGTCCGGTAATACGGCATCAGAAAATGGAGCTTGCGAATTGCCGACAGCCACTCGCGCTCACGGCTTCGCACGTCCGAAAAACCTTTCGGCCAAGGCACGCCGCCGTTGAGGGGGCCTAGGACGAAAGGGATGCCATATTTTTTCAGCTTCCTGGCAATCGGGCTTTGGCTCGTGGGACTGAGCGGCGTGATCCTGTGAACCAGGTCGAATTCGCCGGCCATCAGCCGCTTGCCCAGCAGCTTCCATACCTCTCGCTCGAAACTATAGTAGGAGAACGAGGAAAAGGCCGTCACGACCGTCCAGCCCTTGTTCTCCCCGCCCCGCAGGCGCTCGCTGAGACGGTAAAAGGCACGCGCTACCCTTTCGTTGTCGATGGCGACGAAATCGCGCCCCTCGACCAACCCGGCGCGCAAAAGCGCATCCCGGTTCCGGACCTGCGTGACAAGCAGAGCGTCGGTCTTCTGCATGATCGCATGGGCGAGGTTCCAGCCGACCAGCGGCACGCTGGTCCATTCCGGATTCGCTGCCTCGGCAATCAACAAGGGCCGAAGCGTCTTGCCTGGTGACTTAGCAACATTGGAGTGAGACCCGTTTCCGGCACGGCTCTGCTCGGAAAGTTTATCGGCGAAAGCGCGGAAGACCTGCGGAAGGCTATCGGAATGCGGCCCGGCCACGCTCATTGACAAACCCCTTTGCAGTCAACGCCACCAACCCAGTGGAAAAATCTCACCAACGCCAGAACATTCCGGAAACTTATGTTGTCGTGCATGGAGTATTTCCAAATTGAATTGATGAAATTCTGCTGACGTGACGGTTGAATAACCGCTACTCGCCGGCCGTCACAAGTATGTATTGATGATGAATGTTATTTCGCCTTCCCCTCTTCATCAATCTATCGGAAGTGGGAGAACATTACTGCTTTAGGGGTAGGACGGAATCGTCCACCACCACCGCTCGACTGAGGACGGATCGCCTTCTGATTTGGATCGATCAGAATATGCTGCCGGCGTGCTCAAAAATCAGCGTCGCGAGGGTTCCGGCCAGAAAACCGACTGGCCAGGCCAGAAGCACGCCGACTTCATAGGACAAGCTGTGGAGGCCATGGCGCCGATTGAAATAGAATATCACGGCAAAAACAGGCAGCCCGTAAAGGGCGATCGCCCACAACGCACCGTAAAATCCAAACATATAATAGGCGACCGGAATTGAGACGAAAATCGAGATCGCCCGGACGAAATTCAGAATGGTCTGGTTTCTGGGTTCGTTGACGGCAAGGTATATCGCCGACAGCGGTCCGAAACGGGTGGTGAGAAGGCTGAAAGACAGTATCTGGATGATCGGCGCGGCCTCCAGATAACGATCGTCATAGAGAAACTCGATGATCGCTTTGCCGCCTGAGAAGATCGCCCCGGCGCTTCCTATGAACACGAGGTCGAAGGGAAGGCGAATTTTCAGAAACATGCCGCGCAGCTGTTCGGGCCGCTCCCGCGCCACCTTGCTGAGTGCCGGCATCGCGACGGTTGAGAAAAGCCGTCCGCCTGCGCCCTCAAGCATCGAAATGAGATTGAAGGCCAGGCTATAGAGGCCGAGCATCATGGGGCTCGTCCAGCCGGCAAGAAAGACGCGATCCCCGCTGGCCGCGACCACCGTCAGGATCGACGACAGCATGATCCACCGGCCGAAGCGAATGAGATCCCGAACCGCCTCCTTCTCCCAGGAAAAGCTGTTATTCACGCCGGGGAGCCACACATGGCTGAGTACAGTGGTGACGATGCAGGATACATAGGTCGAAACGACGAAAGCCCAGATCGACCCCGTTTTCCAGGCGAGCAGAACCGCAACGGTAAGGCTGATCACCTGTGCCGTGATCTCGATAACCGTCAGCCGTCCGAGATCCAGATGCCGGAAGGCGGAGATGAGTTTCGTCGATTGCAGGCCCATGATGACCATGCAGAACGACAGTGCCATGATGATCGCCGGAAGCTCGGGAACGGTATAGACCGACCCGGCGGGAAACAGACCGTAATGGGCTGCACGCCCGATGCCGATCGCCACCAGCACACAGGTAAACCAGATCAGGCATCCATGCAGGATCTGCAGCGTCCACGCGGTATCGAGATAGGATTGCTCGTCTCCCATCCGGCTCTGGATCGCTGCCGGCCTGAGGCCGAGGTCGGAGAGCATCGACACCGAGACATGAACCATCGTGGCAACCGCCATGATGCCGAACATTTCCGGGATCAGCAGGCGCGTCAGGATCAGGCTGCTGGCGATGCGCAGCACCTGCAGCAGGACATATCCCATCATCGACCAGCCGGCCGCCCGCATGATGATATTGCGAAAACGCGGCTGTGCCTCGACCGAAGGAGCGGGCGAGCCGAGCACACCCGCAGGACCGGAAGGTTCGCCATTCCAATCGGGAGAAACTGTTGCTTCGACCACCGCGGGCTCCTTACTTCACTACTCTATTGGCCTGGTTTTGCGTCTGGGAAAGATGTCGCGACGGCGGCCCGTCCAATGGCAAGGCCACGAGCGTGGGCGACGGCATCGAAACGGATTGCCGGGGAACGTTACGCAAGCTCGATCACCGGTTTCTGGGCAACGGTTTTGCTTTGAAACGGCTGCGCCGGTCCGGCGTCCTTTGACTTCCGTTTTTCCACCGCCTCGGCAACGATCGCGCGCATGCGCTCGGCGAGCACGCGAACATAAGGATCGAGCACCATGCTGTCGTGATCTCCCGGCACCTCAGAGACACTGAGTTGCACGACATGCTCGCTCCAGCCGTTGTCGGAAAGCAGGATATCGCGGTTCTCCTTGAGGCCGCGTCCGCCGCTGAGCCGGTAGAAGATGGCGGGCTTCGGTCGGAACAGCGTCACCGCTCCGGCATAGGGTTTCACCTGGTATTGATGAGCCGCCCGCCTGAACGCCACCTCGATCTTCTCGTTGTTGAAATGCTCCGTCGGGCCGGCCTGATGCTCCGCCTCTTGCTTGGCGCGGCCGTTCATCTTGTCGTGCAGACGGTCCTGGAGATACTTGGCGAGATAATTGGCTTTATGCCGGCAGATATCCTGCAGTTTCATGGTGATACGGTCGCGCAGATCCAGCCCCGGTTGCCGCGGCAGTGGCGTGTCCAGCATCAACATATGGGAAACCTCTTCTCCCGCCTCCTGAAGTTGTCGGGCCATTTCATAGGCGGTTATGCCGCCGCCCGAATAACCGGCGAGGAGATAGGGGCCGCTTGGCTGAACGGTGCGGAGCTCGGCGATGTAATCGACCGCCATTTCCTCGAAAGTCGCGTGCGGCTCGTGGTCGCCATAGAGACCGCGAGCCTGCAATCCGTAGACCGGCCTGTCCGCCCCCATGGTCATAGCCAGATGGCGAAGGTTCAGGACATTGCCGAACATGCCGGCGCAGATAAACAGCGGCACCGCCTTGGCGTCCTTGCCGGGGTTCATCAGCACCAGATGAACCGGCTTTGCCGTCATCGTCGGAACACTCGCCGTCATTTCGGATCCTGTGGTCTCGCCGCCACCCGGCAGTTCGGCAGCGATGCGCTCGGCACACTGGGCAATAGTCGGCGCCTCGAACAGCGTCGAGATCGGCAGGTCGAGCGTGTATTGCTTCTTGATCATCCGAAACAAGCGAACTGCAATCAGCGAATGCCCGCCCATGTCGAAAAAACTGTCATTGATGCCGACCTTGGCGATGCCGAGAAGCTCCCGCCAATAACCGGCCAGCGTTTCCTCGATCGGGTTGCGGGGCTCGACGAATTCGCTTTCGAGGTCCGGCCTCTCGAAATTGTCGCCAGACGGCGTCGCGGTTTCGGCAGAGGCGGCGATCCATTCGCGCAAGGTGTCGAGATCGATCGAACTGATGATTGGTTGAGGTTCGGATGTACCGAGTGCGCGTTGCAGCGCCGAAAAGCCTTCCAACGGAAGGATGCCGTTGCGCACCTGGGTGCCGAGCTTCAGCATCGCCGGAGACAGGGGGGCATGTTTCGGTTTCGCAGCAGCCGGTGCATCCGCCTGGGGTGCGAGACCGAGCGCAAGATCATTCTCCAGCCTGCGCATGACGAACTTCTCGGCTTCGAAGACAACATTGCCGCCGGGGTCAGTAATCGTCACGTCGAAGGCCGCATAACCCTCGCCGAAATCGCTGCTGTCGGCGAGCCTGACGATGCTGATGATTTCGGCCGGCAGGGGCATGTGAAGGACCACCCGGCCATAAGTTGCCGGCGCCCAAAGCGACGTCTCGGCGTCGTAGTCTTTGGCAAGTTCCATGGCAAAGCCGGTCGCAATGTCGAGCAGGCCCGGGTGCAGCAGAACGCCTTTCGAAAGATCATCCGCATATGAGGGGTCCAGTTTCAGCTCCGCAATCGCCTTGCCGCCACCGATTGCCATGGAGCGCAGCACCGACCAGCGGGGGCCGAAGCGAATATGCTTCTCCTGGACAGCACGAAGCGCGCTGCCGCCTCCGGCAACCCGTGTCTCGTCAAACGAAGAGGCTATAGTGGCGATGTCGACGGTTTCGCGTCTCTGTTGCGGCTGCGGTTTGAGGACGGCTTCGGCGTGCTTGACGAACAGCGCATCTTCGCCATCCGCCGGGCCTGCCAGAACCACAATGCGAAAATGCTCCGCCACCGGTTCCAGCCGGACGCGAACCGCTTTCATCTCTCCGTCGCTAAAGACAAGCGGTCTCAGAAATACGAGGTCCGCCACTTCCGCTGCAAACGGAAGTCCGTGTTCCCGAGACGCCTGTGTAATCAATTCCAGATAGCCCGTACCCGGCATGACCGCCTGGCCGGAGAGAAGCCGATGCTCGTCGAGCATCCATTCCGTCTCGGGGCTGACCAGCGCCTCGAGCCAGGGCAATCCCGTCTCGTCCTCTTTCCAGTGATGGAAGAACGGACCCGCTGCCGGGCCGGCAACCGGCCTGATCCATCCCCCGCTTTCCGACGCGCCAAGCGCTCGTGCCGCAAGACCGACTTCGTTCCAGACGCCCCAGTGCAACGCGACGGTCGCCCGGTCGGTGCGATGGAAACGGCTCTGCGCGAAGGCATTGAGATAGGCGTTTGCGGCAACGTAATCGACCTGTCCCGCCCGCACCACGTCGGTGCTGGTGGAGGAGAACATCAGGAAGAAATCGAGCGCGACGTTTTCGAATGCCGCATCCAGGACGGTCGTACCGAGAACTTTCGGCGTCAGCACCGTGTCGATGCTGTCACGGGTTTTGGTCTGGATCAGGCCGTCATCGACCGCGCCGGCAGCATGGAAGACACCGTTGATTTCCCCGAAACGGGAAAGCGACGTCTCGACCGCCCGGCTCATCCGCTCCGGATTACTGACATCGCCGACGAGATAAAGGACCTCGGCTCCCTTGTCTTCGAGCCCCCGGATCGCCGAAATCGCGCGCCGCACTCCGTCGTGGCCGTGGGTGCGATCGTAGAATTCCCAATTTTCGCGCGGCGGAAGAACCAGGCGGCCGACAAGCACGATCCGCGCCCGGAACTGGCTCGCGAGCTCGTCCGCAAGTGCCAGGGCGACGTCGCTCAAACCACCGGAGAAGAAATAGACGCCGCCTTCACGCAGTTTTGCCCGCTCGGATGACACTTCTTTTAATGGCAGCCGCTGATGGATCTGCGACAAGCGCCGACCCTTGCGCAGCGCCACCAGTTCCGACCCCGGCTTCGCGTGCAGATCTTCCCAGAGCTGCTCGGTCAATGGCGCCAGGTCCACGGCATCCTTTTTCTCTGCCGAACGAGCAAAAGCGAAACGCTTGCTGTTCCGCTCAGCCTTGGACGGCAGATCGATATCGATCACCTTGACCGTCGCACCGCTCATTTCTTTCGGTAGCACTAGGCCGGGACCGAGAACGGTCGCCTTTTCGGGATAGGGCAAGGGCTCGCCCGTAACCTGCTGCATACCGTTGGTGATAACGGTGAAATGTATGTCCGGAACGCTGGCGGCATCCCCCAGAGCCTGGGCGAGATGCAGCATGCTGTCGAAGCCGCATTCCTGATTCCGATGGAAGAAGTTCGAGCCCGGCCGGAAGGTTTCCGCCTGGGTCAGAAGCCACATATGCACGATCCGCGACGGCAGTCCGCCATCGCCGACAAGTCCCGCAACAAGGGCGTCGTATCCCGCACGCCCCAGTTCCGGGCAGAGCATATAATCCTCGGCGCTACGGCGAATGAAAGCATCGCCCAGCGACACCGTCACGACGCGGTGTCCTGCCGTCCTCAGCGCAGCAACCAGCCGCGCGCCGACGCCGGTATCATCGAGGAAGAACAGCCAGGATTGCGCCTCTTTCTCGGCACCGAGTTCGTGATCCGCAAGCGTCTGCTTCCAGGAGGGACGATAACCCCAGCGTGCGATATCCGGTTCCTTCGAAAGGACAGGCTCGGCGCTTTTGCCTCTCTCATTCGCTCCGGCACGGTCTATAAAGAAGCGCTTGTGCTGGAACGGATAGGCGGGCAGGCGAACCCGGCGCGGCGAACGGCCCTGCCACAGGCGGTCGATATCGACTTCAAGGCCGGTCGCCCAGGCCCGTCCCACGGCCGAGAGGAAATAAAGCCGATCATCGCCGGCCTCATCCGGATGCGGCAGGCTGTTGATCACCTGGTTTGCGGGGATCGACCCTTGCGCCTTCGTCAGTGACGACAGAACCCGCCCGGGGCCGACCTCGATATAGATCCGTCCGGGTTCGGCCGAAAGCGCGGCCATGCCGTGCGCGAAATGGACGGTCGAACGAAGGTGGCCAACCCAGTACATCGGATCCGTCGCCTCTTCGGCGCTGAGCGGCAGGCCTGTACGATTCGACAGGATCGGAATTGCCGGCGCGCGAAGGGTTATACCGCGCAGAAAAGTCTCGAAGGCTTTGAGAATGGGCGTGACCAGCCGCGAATGCGCGGCGATGTTGATCGGCACGCGCGTCGCGTCGATGCACTGCCCCGCCAGGAATTCCCGGAATGTGTCGAGATCCTCGTTGAGGCCGGACACGACGCAAAGCGACGGCGCATTGACCGAAGCAATGTCGAGCGATGACGGCAACAGTTCGGAAAGCCGGTCGTGATCGAGCGGCACGCTCATCATGCCGCTCGGCTGGATCGTCTCGAACAGTTTTCCGCGCAGGTGCACGAGATTGACGGCGTCCTTGAAGGACATCACGCCGGCAACGCAGGCCGCGGCGTTCTCGCCCATGGAATGACCGATCAGCGCATTTGGCTTCACACCCCAATCCATCCAGAGGCGGGCCAAACCGATTTCGGTGATCAGAATGGCCGGAAGCTGGAGCGACGGGCGGAGAAAGGCTTTTGCAGTCGCTGCGGAGCTTTCCCCGAGCCAGGTGGCGCGGATTTCCTTTGCCGCATCGCTCGGCAGATGGGAAAGCCCCTCCTCGACGATCAGCCGGAATGTCTGATCCTCCTCGTAGAGCCGCTTGGCCATGCCGACATATTGCGCGCCGCCGCCCGGAAACAGGAAAATGGCACCGGCGTTGTTCGGCACCGGCTGATGAACGAAACCGCGGCCGCCGGGGTTCGCGAGGACCGCGACGGCGTCCTCACGGCCACGGACGGCGACCACCATGCGATGGTCGAAATGTTTGCGGCCGTGCTGCAGAGTAAAGCTGGCATCGTCAAGCGAAAGGCCGGGCTGGTTTGACATCGCCAAACCGAGCCGCTCGGCCGCCTGGTCGATCGTCTTGCGCTGGCGGGCCGAAAGGAACAGCAGCATCGGATCGGAATCGGCACCGGCCTGCGCGTCACCTTTGACCACATCCGGCACATAGCGGGTCGGCGCCTGCTCGATGATGGCATGTGCATTGGTGCCGCCGACGCCGAGCGAGTTGACGGCCGCCCGGCGAGGACCCGGCGCACGCGGCCACTTCACCAGCTTGTTGTTGACCCGGAACGGGCTCTTTTCGAAATCGATCGAGGGATTGGGGCGCTCGAAGCCGAGCGTCGGCGGAATCTCACCCTCGTTGAGGGCAAGCGTCGCCTTGATGAGGCCGACGACGCCCGCTGCGGTATCGAGATGGCCGATATTCGATTTGACCGACCCGACATGGCAGAAGCCGGTCCGGTCGGTGCTCTGCCTGAAGGCCGCCGTCAGCGCCTCGATCTCGATCGGATCGCCGAGGAACGTACCCGTGCCATGGCACTCGATGTATTGAATAGTGTCGGCATCGACGCCTGCAAGCCCTTGAGCCTCCAGAACCGCCTCAGCCTGCCCGCTGACGCTCGGTGCCAGATAGCCCGCCTTGCTGCCGCCGTCGTTATTGACGGCCGTGCCCTTGATCACGGCATGGATCACATCGCCGTCGCGGAGCGCATCCGAAAGCCGGCGCAGCACGACTACCCCGACACCGCTGCCGAAAACAGTCCCGGCAGCGCGATGATCGAAGGGCCGGCAATGCCCGTCGGGCGACAGGATCTCACCTTCCTGGAACGTGTATCCGCGCCGATGCGGGAACTCGATCGTCACCCCGCCGGCAAGCGCCATGTCGCACTCGCCTGAAATCAGGCTCTGGCAGGCATAGTGCACCGCGACCAGCGACGTCGAGCAGGCGGTCTGGACGTTGACGCTCGGACCGCGCAGGTCGAACGTGAAGGAGGCGCGAGTCGCCAGGAAATCCTTGTCGTTGCCGGTATGGCGCAACAGAAACATGCCCACCTGATCGATCAGGTTGCGATTGCTGCAGACGTTGAAATAGAAGTAGCTGCCCATGCCGCAGCCGGCGAAGATACCGACCGGGCCGGGCTGATTGTTCGGCGTCCGGCCGGCATCCTCCATGGCTTCCCAGGCACATTCCAGGAAATGGCGGTGCTGGGGGTCCATGATCGCCGCCTCCTTCGGGTTCAGACCGAAGAATTCCGCGTCGAACATTTCCATATCGGGAAGATCGGCGCCGCGTGGAACGTAGTTGGGATGATGGAGCCGCTCGGGATCTTCGCCTTCGGCGATCAGGTCCTCCGGCGAAAACGTGCGGACGGACTCGACGCCGTCTCGCAGGTTCTGCCAGAATTCCGAAACATTGCGCGCACCCGGCACTCTCAAAGCCATGCCGACGATCGCAATATCGCCGGCACTGACCTGGTTAGACCCCTCAAGCATCGATACCGTCCCAACCCGCGGAGGTCGGCCCGATGACATCACCCCAATGAGCCATTGGCCTCGTTCCGCTTCCATTGAAAAACCGCGAGCGCAAACCCGCATTCTCAATGTGCTTCCAGCTAAGAAGCAATCGCAATTACTCCTTTGGAAACCATCATCATCCGTATGGGGGAGAGGCAGGTAAGGCCCGCGATTCAGGCTTAGCCGCGATCATCCGCATGGGTGGTGAGGCGCATGTTGAGTTTTATACCGCCCCCCGTTTCTATCGAAGTGCCTGGAACAGCAACGAGTGGGGACAAGCTTTATGGGCGAATTGAAGTGTGTTTTGATCGGTGGCGGACTATTGCTGGTTCAATGCGCTGAAATTCTGCGGGGGCGCGGACACAAGATCCAGGCCATAGCGACCTCCAATGGATCGGTTCGAAACTGGGCGATGGCCCAGGACATTCCGGTCATAACACCCGAAGGCGATTACGCCGCCCAGCTGACGCAATATGACTACGACTGGCTGTTCAGCATCGCCAACCTGAAAATGGTCCCGGATGCGATCTGGCAGCACGCGCGCATCGGCGCCACCAATTTTCATGACGGCTTGCTGCCGGACATGGCCGGTCTCAACACACCCGCCTGGGCAATCCTCGAAGGTCACGAGCGGCACGGCATCACCTGGCACGCAATCACCGAAGGTATCGACGAAGGCGATATCTATGCGCAGCAGCATTTCGAGATCAGCGCGGACGAGACGGCGCTGACGCTGAACACCAAATGCTTTGAAGCAGGGATTGCGACTTTCTCCGAGGTGCTCGGCGACATCGAGCGCCGTACCCTGATCCCCCACCGCCAGGATTTTAAGAGCCGCACCTATTACGAGCAGCTCAAGCGTCCTCCGGCCGCCGGCACCCTCGATTTTACCGCTTCGGCAAGTGAGCTTTCGCGCCTGGTGCGCGGCCTGGATTTCGGCGCGACCTATCTCAACCCGCTGGCAACGCCAAAGGTCCAGTTTGGCAACGACGTCTTCACCGTCAGAAATCTTCGCGTCCTCGACGGCGAACTGAACGGCGAACCCGGCCTGGTCCTCTCGGTCGGCGCCCATGGCGTGACGGTCGGCACCGCGGACATGCCGGTCCTGCTCGAAGCCATCCGCAAGGACGGCGCCAGGCAGGTGGTCCTTTCCTCGGTGCTGCGCCCCGGCGACCGGCTGCCGCTTATGAACGACCGCGAGAAGGACACGTTATCGCAAGCGGTTTCCACTCTTGCGCGACATGAAGGCTTCTTCCGCCGCATGCTCGAAACCAGCACCGATATCACGCTACCCTATGTAAAAGCGCCAGAAGTCGGCCAGGTACCGGATATTCGCACCATCCCCCTGCCCTTTACCGGACAGCTTTCACGGCAGGAACGGGTTGCGCTGACGGCAGCCTTCCTGAACCGTCTTTCCGGTCAGCCGACGTTCGACCTCGCTTATACGAACGACAGGCTGATAGACCTTGGTGCCCGCCACCCCGGCTATTTCGCCAAGTCCATTCCGCTGCGGATCGACGCCTCGGGGCAGGTCTCGGTCGAGGACCTGCTCGGGCATGTCGACCGGTTGCTCAACGTGCTGGACGAACGCCAGGGTTATTGCCGCGATCTTGTCGACCGTTATCCCGGCCTGACCGCGGCTGAGCTGACGGTCGGTATCGCGGACATCTCCAATCCGGCGCTCACCGATGAAATCGACGGCTGCGCCCTGACCTTCCGGCTTGGCGAGACGAGGGCCGACCTTGTCTACGATCGGGCACGCGTCGATGAACGTCAGGCACAGGATCTGGCGACGGCATTTGCGATCCTGGCCTCGGCGTTCGAGGACCGCGCCACGCTGCTGCAGGACTTGCCCCTGATGTCGAACGCCGACAGGAACATGGTCCTCTTCGACTGGAACCGGACTGAGCGGGAATACGATACCGCCGCCTGCGTCCACCAGCTTATCGAGCGGCAGGTCGACCGGACGCCGGATGCCGAAGCTCTGGCATTCCACGGCCGTTCCCTTTCTTATCGCGAGATGGACGAGCGGGCGAACCGCATCGCGCAAGCGCTGGTCACTCAGGGCGTCGGCCCGGACGTCACCGTCGGCCTATACCTGCCGCGTTCGCTCGACCTGGTGGTCGGAGCGCTTGCGATCATGAAGGCGGGTGGGGCCTACATTCCGCTCGACCCGCATTTTCCGGCCGACCGCCTCGCATTCATGATCAAGGACAGCGGCGCCAAACTGGTTCTGACCGAGCGGCGGCTGGCAAAATCCGAGACGCTTGATGGCACCGATTTTCTGTGTGTCGAAGATGTCCTGAGAAACCACGCCACGGCCGATCGCCCGGCAACCAACGTGACTTCCAGCAATCTCGCCTATGTCATCTACACGTCGGGTTCCACCGGCCTGCCGAAGGGCGTGATGCTCGAGCATCGCAACGTGGTCAACTTCTTCGCCGGCATGGACGAGCGGGTGCCACGCGCCGCCGATCGTCGCAATGTCTGGCTGGCCGTCACCAGCCTCTCTTTCGATATTTCCGTTCTGGAACTCTTCTGGACCCTTGCCCGCGGCTTCAAGGTCGTCATCCATTCCTCGGAAGTCATCGAAGCCAAGGCAAAGGGCGCGTCTTCCGCCGGGAGAGGCACCCATCTGGATTTCGGCCTCTTCTACTGGGGCAATGACGGCGGAGCTGGTCCGGACAAATACCGCCTGCTGATCGAAGGCGCGAAATTTGCCGATGCAAATGGGTTCGATTCCGTCTGGACGCCGGAGCGCCATTTCCACGCCTTCGGTGGCCCCTATCCGAACCCGGCCGTTACCGGCGCGGCGGTCGCGGCGGTCACCAAAAACCTTTCAATCCGCGCCGGCAGCTGCGTTCTGCCGCTCCATCATCCGGCGCGCGTCGCCGAGGAATGGGCAGTCATCGACAATCTCAGCAATGGGCGCGTCGCACTTGCCTTCGCCTCCGGCTGGATGCCGGAGGACTTCGTGCTGCGGCCCGAAAACGCGCCGCCGAAGAACAAGGCGAGCCTGACCCGCGACATCGAGGTCGTCCGCAAATTGTGGCGTGGCGACAGCGTCGATTTCGATTTCGGCGCCGGCACGGTCGCAGTCGTGACCCAGCCGCGGCCGGTCCAGAAGGAACTTCCTGTCTGGCTAACCACCGCCGGCAATCCGGAAAGCTATCGGGAAGCCGCTCGGCTCGGCGCCAACGTGCTCACCCACTTGCTCGGCCAGTCGGTCGACGAGCTTGCGGAAAAAATCCGAATCTATCGGCAGACGCTCACTGAGACAGGTCGCGACCCCGCCGATTACAAAGTCACGCTAATGCTGCACACCCTGATCGGCGAAGATCGTAACGACGTGCGGGATCTGGCGCGCGGCCCGATGAAGGAATACCTGCGCAGCGCAGCCGCTCTCATCAAGCAATATGCCTGGGCGTTTCCGGCCTTCAAGAAGCCACAGGGCATCGCCCAGCCGATGGATATCGACCTCCAGTCGCTCGCGCCCGAGGAGATGGATGCCATCCTGGAATTCGCCTTCCTGCGTTATTTCGAAGACAGCGGCCTGTTCGGCACGGTCGAGGATGCGCTGGAAAGGCTGGATCAGGTCAAGGCGGCCGGCGTCGACGACATTGCATGCCTCATCGATTTCGGCCTGGCCGACGATATCGTCATGGAAAGGCTGCCGCTGTTAGCCGAAGTGGTCAAGACGAGCAAGAATCCCGTCAGCGAAGAGACCGGAGACGGTTTTGCAGAAGAGATCCGCAAGCATCGGGTTACCCATCTGCAATGCACGCCCTCGATGGCCCGCATGTTCATGATGATCGACGAGGACCGCGCTGCCTTAAGCGATGTCCGCCATCTCTTCCTCGGCGGGGAGGCGCTGCAGGGCTCGCTTCTCGCAGCCTTGCGAACCGTCACCGACGCGACGATTGAAAACATGTACGGCCCGACCGAGACGACGATCTGGTCTTCGACATTCACGGCCGGACCATCGACAGGCGTCGTGCCGATCGGCCATCCGATCGCCAATACCCAGCTCTATGTGCTCGACAACGCCTACAATCCGGTGCCGCCCGGCGATGTCGGCGAGCTTTATATCGGCGGCGACGGCGTCGCCCGCGGATATCACAACCGCGAACAACTGACGCAAGAACGCTTCCTGCCGAACCCGTTCATGGAGGGCCGGATTTATCGGACCGGCGACCTTGCTCGCTTCGACCGGAACGGCGTCCTGCATTTCCTCGGCCGTACCGATCACCAGGTGAAGATCCGAGGCCACCGCATCGAGCTTGGCGAGATCGAAGCGCGGATCGGCACATTCGCCGGCATCCGCGAGGCGGTCGTGGTCGCTCGCAAGGACAACCCCGGCGACGTGCGCCTGGTGGCTTATATTCGGACGGACGGCACGGCAGTTTCCGAACAGGAACTTCGTGCCTATATCGCCGAAGCCCTGCCCGATGCGATGATACCATCGCATTTCGTGACGATGGAGGCCTTCCCGCTGACGCCGAACGCCAAGGTGGATCGCAACAAGCTGCCGGCTCCGACGGAAAAGGTCCAGTCCACGCCCGCGACGTTCATAGAACCGTCCAACAGTCTGCAACGCGACATCAGCGAGGTCTTCAGCCGCGCACTTGGGCTCGAAAAGGTCGGCATCTTCGACAACTTCTTTGCACTCGGAGGACATTCGCTGCTCGCTGTGCAGGTCCATCGCGAAATGAAGGCAAAGCTGGCACCGGATCTGACGATCACCGACCTCTTCCGTTTCCCGACGGTTGCCCTTCTGGCCGACCATATCGCCGGCAAGGGTAAGGCCGATATCCAGCTGAGCAGGGTGGCCGAGCGAGCCGCATTGCGCCGCAATGCGATGGAACGGCGCCCGACGCTGGTTCGCGTGGAAACAAAGGTCTAGCTATGCTGCTGGAAGGAATATTCGACTCTTCCGTGTCGGTCGCCGAATCCGACCTGTACGGCGACGTTTCGAAACTCTATCCCGAAGAGAGAACGGCGATCGCCACGGCGGTGAAGAGCCGGCAGCAGGAGTTCACCGCCGGCCGCACCTGCGCCCGGCGGGCCATGGGCCATCTGGGCCTGCCGGATGTGGCCATCCCCGTGGGGGCGGACCGGGCGCCGATCTGGCCGGCCGGCATTGCCGGAAGCATCAGCCACTCCACCACGCGATGCGTAGCGGCTATCGGCCGCCATTCGGACGGCATCAAGGCTCTCGGACTCGATCTGGAGGAAGCGACGCCGCTTGACGACACCTATGCGCAGGAGATCTGTACGCCCCGCGAGCGGCAATGGCTCAATCGCCAGCAATGGGGCACTCGCGGCCGATTGGTGAAGGCGATCTTCAGCGCCAAGGAATGCACTTACAAATGCCAATACGGCCTGACGCGCACGATGTTCGGCTTTGAGGCGATCCGTATCGAATTGAACCTCGCCGACGGGCATTTCGCCGCTTATTTCGAGATCGATGTCCCGCCCTTCAGGACTGGTGACCGGCTTGTGGGCCGGATCAGGCTGCGCGACGGATATGTCGTCGCCGGCATGATCATCCGCTGAAGCATTCAGCCGCAGCCAGTTCGGACCTGGTCCAGGCCGCCAACCGTCGAGAACGACGCACTTCCAGCCCGTTTCAGCATGAGGCCGCCGGCCGGAAGCCAGTGGCGGCATTTTGCCGTAGCCGGCTGCATTCACTCGATCAATAACCATTTTGGCACGAAGAACAGGCTTCAATTGACCCACCTGCCATCAAATGGGCGTAGATAGGTTCGACCTGATCCTACCTGCCCCAAAATAGGATGAGCCCGCGCTCACTCGAACTGTGTAGCGTGGTCAGCTTAGAACGCTCGGCCCTCCCGTTATGATTGACTCCTTGAGACGCTATCGTCGGAGGGAAGTCATGCAACAGGACATACTGGTCGCCGCAGCATTGTTATTGTCCGTCGTTGTCCTTGTTCCGACTGTCTTTTTCGCGATTGAATGCCTCGCGGGAAGCATCGGCCGGCAGAGCACACCGCCTCGTCAGAACGGCCGACGACCGCAAGTCGCGGTTCTTGTCCCGGCGCACAACGAAGAGCTTCAGATCATCGGCACCCTGCAGAGCATCCAAAGCCAGATGCGCGATGGCGATCGGCTGGTCGTCGTGGCGGACAACTGCAACGATCTCACCGCCTCGCTGGCGCGCGAAGCGGGCGCAGATGTCATCGTACGGTTCGATCCGCTTCGCCGCGGCAAGGGATACGCCCTCGACGCTGGCGTCAGGTACCTCGGCCTGCTGCCGCCGGACGTGGTCGTCATTGTCGACGCCGATTGCTGGCTGGAACCAGGCGCGCTCGATAACCTCGCCCTCATGGCTGCGGCAACGAACGGACCCGTGCAATCCCGCTACCTGATGTTCGCGCCGCCGGACGCAAGCATCAACCTCGCGGTTTCCGAATTCGCATTTCTCCTGAAGAACCGGATCCGGCTTCTCGGACTGGCTAAACTCGGGCTTCCTGCGCAATTGACCGGCTCGGGCATGGCATTTCCCTGGGCCGTCCTGCGTGACGCCGCACTTGCGAATGGCGATCTGGTCGAAGACATGAAGCTTGGGCTGGACCTCGCGCGGATCGGCCAGGCTCCGCTTTTTTGCGATGCCGCAGCCGTAAGCAGCAGGTTTCCGTATTCGAAGAAAGGCCTCGAAACACAAGCCTCCCGATGGAACGCGGGCCGCTTGGCGTTAGCGGCACACCTTTTCTCGGCTTTGCTTGACGTCAACACGTTGCGGAACAGAGCCTATCTGGCGCTCGTCGTCGATGCGCTCATACCGCCGCTGACATTGCTGGCAGCGCTTCTCTTGCTCTCACTGTTTCCGGCAGTCTTCCTCGCGACTTCGGGAATTGCGATCGCGCCATTGGCTATCTCGATCATCAGCATCCTGGCTTTCGATATCGCGCTGTCGGTAGCCTGGTGGCGTCACGGCAGACGCGCGCTTCCCATGCATGCCATGGCTGACATCCCTGGATACATCTTCAGGAAACTGAGGCTCTATCCGCGCCATGTCATCGAAGCCGGCGGGGCCACCTGGATCAGAACCGATCGAACCAGGGTCCACTGATCCGGGGCGAGAGGGGCATTCCCCTTTCGGAGAGCCGGCTCAAGACGCGGGATCCGGGACGGCCTTGGCCTCCGTCAGGTTCGTCTTTGTCGCCGAGAGTTTCTGAGCAATATGCTCTGCAACACGCAAGGCGTTCGCGGCGACCGTCAGGCTTGGATTGGCCCCTCCGCTAGTCGGAAAGAACGAAGCATCGACGACATAGAGATTGTCCAGGTCGTGCACGCGGTTGTTGGTATCCAATACCGCAGTAGAGGGATCCGAACCAAACCGGCATGTGCCACAGGCATGGCCGTAGTTGAGGTTGACTTCGGAACCGAGCATCATCATCCGGTGCCACTTGAATGCTGTCCGGTATAGTTTGCGGAATGCCTGCATTCTTTGCCGCAACTCGGCATGAATGGTATATTCGAAATACATTCTGGCCGGATCTTCCGGATCGGGCCTGACCCGATTTTCGGGATAAGGCAGATCCTCGAGGATAGAGGTGAATATCGTCGCATTGCCTGAGATAAGGGCGCCGATCATCGCCGGGATGCGCATCAAGGGCTTCAGCGGCTTCAGCCAGATCCAGCCATTCCGGTCGATCAACGATTTCAGGAAGTGAAGCACGTTGTTGGCGGTCGCCGTCAGACCCGTAGACTGGATGACGCCCAGCTTGAGGCCTTGATATTCGTAGAAATCGCGAAGACCGATAGCCTTTCCCGGCTCTGAAACACGGGTTCTGCCGCGAGGCCAGACAGCGAAGAAATCAGACGCGTGGAACATCAGATTGCGCCCCACGAGATCCGACGTGTTGGCAAGGCCGTTCGGCCAGAACTCGTTCGTGGAATTAAGAAGCAGCAAGGGCGTTGAAAGCGCGCCGGCGGCGAGCACATAGAGCTTTGCGACGATCGCCAGCTCGTTCCCGTTCTTCCGGCAAGACAATTGCGTGACCGCCCGGTCATCGGCCGAGATCTTTTCCACACTGCACTGATCGATGATCATCGCATTGCCCGTCGCGAGCGCCGGCTCGACGAATGCCCGCCGTGCGTCCTGCTTGCAGGACTTGTGACAGATGAAGCCGCCGCATTGGCTACATCCGTCGATATATCGGCAGGCCGTGTGAACCCGATAGGGATGCATTCCATTCGACTGCGCGGAGTCGAAAAAGTGCTGGTCGCATCGGGTCATGGCGGGAGGCTCGATGACATCAGATTGCGGCTGCAGCGGGTCCTGGCTGCCGCGAACGTGCAGAAGGCCTTCCGCCTTGCGGTAAAAAGGCTCCAGATTTTCGTAACCGATCGGCCAGGCCGACCTGCCGGACTTGTCGACGTTTTTGAAGTCGCTTGGGGAAAACCGTTCGAGCGCTGCAGCATAGATGAGCGTCGAACCGCCGACGCCGCAACCGAGTGCAGGAAAGAAGCGCACGGGATGGGCATCCACCGTGCCGGAAATCTGCTGCGGCCACCGGCCATTTCTCAGGCGTTTCGTTTCATCCGGACTGTCAGGATCATCAGCTTCATCCTGCGGGAACTCAGCCAGACCTTTTTCGATGAAAAGGACGCGATATCCGGCGGTTGCCAAAGCGTATCCCATTGCCGCCCCGCCCATTCCGGCGCCGACGATGGCAACGTCCCATTCAAATTCCATCCACACCCCCAACTGAAAACAAAGGGCTGTTGCGATTAGCCTTCAGCCGGCAGGACCCCTCCGGCGGCTGAGCCCCGATATCCAAAATTGCTGCTAATGTTCATTTTCATCGGCAGAGCAAGACAGTCCCGCCTTCTCGTTCAAAATATAAAATTGATCTATACCATTTAACTTAAGTCAAAATAAAATTACCTCGGAAATCTCGAAGGCAGATTCAACCCTATAGAGGAAAGATTGTATTCAATCGGCCCAGCAACAAAAGTAGGTAATAGGGAGATCATTCTTAGGAGGTAGGCTGGATACATTGTGCCCACCCTCTCCTCGGCTATACTCTTATCGCTGGTAGGGGTTTTTTAACGATGATCACACCATTCGAGCCGAAGATTGGAAATGATTACATCTCGTATGAGCAGAAGTCTCAACGCGGGGGGCCTGAATATCATGTTATCGCCTATGTGGCTGCCGCTGCCGACTTCATCTATCTTCTCGGAGCGACCGGCGTCGGTTTCACGGGTTATCAATATGCCGTTTTCGGATCTGCGCCCGATCCGTCGCTCTTTATCGGGATCGGCCTGGTTCTATCGACGATCTTCGTGCTCGCAATGCACAGCGCGCAGGCCTACAGCCCGGAGAGCATTCAGCTCCTGCGGCCACAAATCCGGCTGATCTGCATTCTGATTCCAAGCGCTCTCGCTTTCCTGCTGACGGTCATTTTCTTTTTGAAAATCGGAACGACCTTCTCGCGCGGGGCGATCCTGATGACAGCTGTCATCTCTCTGTCTGGGCTGATCTGCACCCGCCTGTTCTGGCACTGGTATCTGCCGTCGGCAGCGGCTGCGGCGTCCTTCAAGATGAAACGAGTACTCCTGATCTGTCATGAGGAGTTTTCAGCGGAACACTGGCAGCATAAGGCGGCCGCAAGCGGTATGACACTCGTGCAGGTCCTCCGCCTCTCGGATGAAAATCTGTTGCCCGTGAACGCTCTGCAGAGACTGGGGCAGAGCGAGACCGACAACATCGACGAGGTATTCATCATCTGGCGGGACCCGAACGTCTCCAAGCTCGAATTCTACCTCGGAGAACTCAGGCGCTCTGCATCGCCAGTCAATGTCATCTTCGACGGCGTCGTCGGCCGGCTTACCAGTGCTCCGGCCCGCAAGATCGGCGGCATGACGGCATTCCAGACGCAGCGGCCGCCGCTGAACCTTTACGAACGCGGCACCAAGCGCGCGTTCGACATCATCTTCTCGCTATTGGCCATCCTCTCGCTGTTTCCGCTGTTGCTCGTCGTGGCGATCGCCATCAAATGCGATTCCAGGGGTCCTGTTCTGTTCAGGCAGGTCCGCAAAGGATATGGCGGCCGCTCGTTCCGAATTTTGAAGTTCCGCAGCATGACCGTCATGGAAGATTCTGCTGATATTCGCCAGGCTACCAGGAACGACCCCCGCGTCACGAGGATGGGGGCCATCATCCGCGCTTCGAGTATCGATGAGTTGCCGCAACTCTGGAACGTCCTCCGAGGCGAGATGTCGATCGTCGGCCCCCGTCCGCATGCGCTCGCCCACGACGAACTCTATGATGCGCAGATCGCCAAATATGCCTTCAGGCGGCATGTCAAACCCGGGCTGACCGGCTGGGCTCAGATCAACAATTGCCGCGGCGAGACGCCGAATATCGAGAAGATGGAAGAACGGATATTCCACGACCTCTGGTACATCAACAACTGGTCGTTCTGGCTCGATATGAAGATCGTCGTCCGCACCGCAATCGAGATCTGCGATTTCGGCAAGGTCTACTGATTCACTGCAAGATCGGAAGGCTTTAAGCCGATGGCAGCGCCGGGATGTGGGTGACATCCCGCATCCCGGCGGCCTCGATGAGGACTTCGCAGGGCGGTGCGTGGCTGATGAAATGGATTGGGCTGGCCGTCAGCCCGTAGGCGCCGCTGTTATGCACGGCAACAAGATCACCCTCTTTAATCCGCGGAAGCATCGCCGCGACGGCGAGCCGGTCGATCGAGGTGCAAAGCGGGCCGACGAGATTGACTTTCTCCGGTTTACCCTGCCCACCGACCTTGTGCATCGTATAGTTCCGATGCATCACCATTCCGAAATGACCGGAAGCCGGCAGGTGATTGTTCATGCCGCCATCGCAGATACCGATCCGCACGCCGCGTGATTCCTTGACCGAAATGACGCGCGTCAGAAAATATCCGGCCTCACCGACAAGATAGCGCCCAAGTTCGAGCACCAGCCGGGTCTCGGTAAATTGCGGCAACGCCTTGAGACCATCGAGATCCGCCGCGATGCCGGCAGCGACGGCGGCCAGGTCGAGCGGCAAGTCGCCGTCATGATAGGGAATTCCGAGCCCGGAACCGAACACCAGTTTTTCCGGCAGCGGAATGTAAGCTTCGCAGACCTCCCGGAAAATGCCGATGAAGTTGCGATAGTTCTCGCAGATAGCTTCGGGCTTCAGGCACTGCGTGCCGGAATAGATGTGCAACCCGACGATCTTGAGATTGGGCAGGGCTGCGATCTCAGGCATGTCTCTCGCAACATCTTCCCAGTCGATGCCGAAGGCCGAAGGCCGCCCGGCCATCTGATCGCCAAACCCTTTGGGAACCGTGGTCGGAGCAATGCGGACGAGGACATGCTGGATACGCCCGAGTTCGGCGGCGATGGAATTGGCAAGTACAGCCTCACGCACTGATTCCAGGATCAGTTCGCCAATGTCGCCTTCGATCGCCTCCCGGATTTCGAACTGCCGTTTTCCCGGACCTGTGAAACTGATGCGCGCGGCTTCCCATCCCGCTGCAAGAGCTGTCCTGAATTCGCCGATGGAGGAGACGTCGAGATATTCAACCTGTCCCCTCATCAGGGAAAGCAATGCCGGATTGGGATTGCTCTTCGCGGCAAAGCTCAGCGCAAAACGCCCCTCGAAAGCTTGCCTCAGGAGCGCTGCCCGGCTTTCGATCGCCGACGCGAGATAAACATAGGAGGGGGTTCCGAATGATGCCGCCGCAGTCTGCAGCCAGACATCGAGCGCCGAAGAGTGGTTCATCAGGCGCTGGCTTCGGCAAAACGGATGATCCGGGACGGCGTATCGAAATTCTCGAGCGTCACGTCCTCGGCGCGGATGGCAAGGCCCGTCGTCTGCTCGACAAAGGCCAGCAGGTTCACCATCGAGACGGAATCGAGAAGCCCCGAGGAGAACAGTTCGCTCTCGCTGTCCGCATGGGCGATATTCAGGGATTCCCGCAGGTAACCAATCAATTTTCCATGGGTAAGGCTCATTGCAAGTTCTCCCTCGTTTCGGTCACTTTGACTGGGACTGCCGGCGGGGGCGCACTGAGGACAATTTCCCCGCCTTGCATGCATTCGCGGGAAAGGCGCACCACATCCGGTCGCGCCAGTTTGCCGCTCGACGTCCGGGGCATTCCTTCCGCCCACACATGGAACTGGCGCGGCACCATATAGGACGGCATCGCGCGCCGGCAGTAACGCAGCAAGGCTTCCTCATCGAACTCGCCGATCGGCGTTATCGCCACATGCACGGTTTGCCCCAGTTCCTCGTCGTCGACACCGAAGGCGACTGCTTCCGCCACCACGCCGCTGCGGCAGACGAGATCCTCGATCTCATCGGGACTGACGCGGAAGCCGCTGGTCTTGATCATCGCGTCGTTACGGCCGATGAACCACAGGTCGCCATCGGCATCGATCCTGACGATATCGCCGCTATAGACGACCGGTTCGTCGCCGATCAGGTGCCAGAGCTCCGGACACGGCCTGATCTTTTGCTCCGTTACCTCGGGCTTGCCCCAATATCCAAGGCTCACAAGCGGGCCGCGGTGAACCAGTTCACCCTGTTCGCCGGGATAGGCGATGCCTTCGCCATGCTTGATGACATAGACTTCGGCGCCGGGGATCGCCTGGCCGATCGCGCCCATCTTGCGGGTGAACTTCTGCGGCGAAAGATAGGTGGAGCGGAAGGCCTCGGTCAGCCCGTACATCAAGTAGACATCCGCATCCGGAAAAACCCGCGGTATCTGCTCCAGGATATTGAGCGAAATCTTGCCGCCGGAATTGGTGATCCGCCTGAGCGCAGGAAATTCCACGGGGTTGTCTTTCAGCAGCCGCACGATCTGGCTCCACAGCGGCGGCACGGCGGCGACGCCGGTCACCCGATGCCGCTGCATCGCCAGCACGATTTCGGTCGCCATCGGCACCGCCTGATGCACGACTGTACCGCCCATCAGCATCATCGTCGTCAGCTGATTCAGGCCATAGTCGAAGCTGTAGGGCAGGACGCTGAGCAGCCGATCGTCCTCCCTGAGGCCCAGATAGCGCGACACGGACCGGGCGCCGGCAACGATGTTGCGATGGGTCAGCATCACGCCCTTCGGCATGCCCGTCGAACCGGATGTGTAGATGATCATTGCAAGTTCTGTGTCGAGGCGCGCGATCTCGTCGCCGGAAAAGTCCTCCGGAAGATGATCCCAGACATCGAATATGGTGTCGGCCGGCAATTTGCCTTTGACCAGGACATTGTCGACCGTGTCGGGTAGTTTGCGTGCGCCAAGCGCCTCGGCGACCCTTGCCTCGACGATCAGCAGGCGTGCGCCGCAGTCGTTGGCGACATATTCGAGCTGCTCGACCGTCCATTGCGTGTTGACGTTGACGATCACTCCACCGACCTTGGCGATGGCGAACATGGCGGTGACTTCTGCGATGCTCTTGCGCAGGTGCACGATCACCCGGTCGCCCGGCCGGATATTGCGGCTCTGAAGATAGCCCGCCAGCCGATCCACCTCGGCCACCACAGCGGCATAGCTCGCTGCACGATGACCGTCGATGATCGCCGGCTTGCCCGGCCTTGCATCAAGGTTGTCAGCCAGAAGCTGATAGAAGTTGGTGGTCAACGCGTTCATGGCAAACTCCTCCAGCGATGGGTGGATCAAGGGCCGGCATCAGCCTTGGTGTGCTCGCTCAAAAACGGGCCGAGGCGGGGATAGATCCTGGCCGGTGAGCCGACGACGATCGAATCCGACGGGACATCGGTGGAGACCGCCGTATTCGCTCCTATCCGCACCCGATCGCCGATCCGAATGTCGCCAAGAATGGTGGAATTTACGCCGATAAAGACGTCATCGCCGATCCTGGGCGCGCCGGCGCTCATGTTCGTGCCGATCGTGACATTGTGCATGATGCCGCATCGTTTTCCGATCACGACCGCCGGGTGGATCGAGATCGACCCCTCGACGTGGATGATGTGAAAACCCTCGCCAAGCGTCACCTCGGCCGGGATCCACACGCGCGTCAGCGTTGAAACGACCATGTTGATCGCGCCGTAGATCTTCTGGAAGAACCGCCTGGCGACGTAGCTTCGGCGGCTGCCCGCCCATCGACCAAAGCGATAGACCAACAGCGCGATAAAGGCGGCATTGAGGACCGTCCCGCCGTGACGGTCATAGTCCTTGCGCACCAGTTGGCCGAACGGGACGGGAGGCGCCTGCAGAGATGCCGTACTATTGTGGTCCTGCATCGCAACCGATTGAGGGTGGAGAAAACGAAGCCGTGAGGTCATGCGAACACCATCTCCAATGTGCGGCCGATATCATCCCAATCGACCCTGAAGTTTTCGCAGGTTCCCTCGCCGATGACGAGAGCGTAGCCCTGTCCCTGACGATCGGTGATGATCTTGAGAGCTGAAACCGCCCGGTCCGGGGGCTGGATGACGAAGAGGGTCGCGTCCGGCGGCATGACGGTGAGGCCATGCACCAGATGGCTGCCTTCGACGCCGGCGACGATGCGGGCGCCGGCACAGGCAAGAATAATGTCGTCAACCGACGACGCCATCGGATCGAGGATCCGGAATCCGAGTTTCGATGCGAACTGTTCGGCGATCTCGGCCTCGTTTGTCAGGTTCCGGCTGCTTCCCCCGTTCCCCCGCAGGATGAAGACACCGGGATGAACGGGAAAAGGCGGCACCGACGCCAGCAGCTTTTCGCGCAGCTGATCGGCCCGTTTCCTCTTGCTCGCGTTCTGCCCCTTGTCCCGGAAAAGGACCACTTCGTTGAAATGGACGTCGCTGACCTGGATCGGCTTGAAGCCCAGTTTCTGGGCGTATTGCGGCTCGTGCTCCCACGTGGCCAGCCGCGTCCTGACCGGCGTCTGATATTCGTCCGCCAGCGAATAAGTCAGACAGTCATCCAAAAGCCAGTTGCCGAACCAGCGATTGCCGACCCAGCTCTCGAACAGTGCCCCACTAGCCGATTGCTTGGGGGGCACATAGACCGGCAGCCGGCGGCTGCGAGGCCTGAGGCTCCTCGACGACTTCTGTCCATAGAGTACGCCGTCGATCAGGTCGATATTTTTGACCCGGTAACCGACTGTTGCCTCCTGGATGGTTTCGTAATTTCCCCTGAAGCCCTTCAATATCTCGGCAACGGAACCGAATTCCGCACCCGTGATGCGATCGAGATGATGCGGAAGAAATTTGGCCGGGTGGATGAAGCGTCTGACTTGCGGAGCGATCGTCCAACGTTCGCATGCGACCGCCTCGATGTCCGGAACAGAGATCCGGGCCGCTCTTCTCAAAGAATGCATGATCGGCGGAAAAGATATCAATCAACCATCCTCCCGGGGCCCGCGACGGCGCTTCGAACGCTGAGGCTCCATGCCCCCAAACTACCGCCCTGGGCAGGATAATCGCATAGCGGCCAATGGTTTCGCCGTGATCTTTGGGTTATCGGCCTACTCATTTCGAAGTATCAGATAACGATATTTTCCTCGTGCTCCAGCAGTGAAGCAATCGCCTGGGCGCTGATGCGATGGTGGAATTTCGCGGCGATCTTGGCCCGCGATGCCTGCCTCAACCGGCGTGAGAGATCATCGTTCAGCAATACTCTTTCGATAGCGGCTGCCATCTCCTCCGGACGCTGCGCTTGAACCAGCATGGCATCCACACCATGGTCGACGAGCTCGCTATTTCCACCGACATCGGTGACGATCACCGGCATCTCCATTGCCATCGCCTCCATGATGGCGACAGAAATCCCTTCGTTCAGACTGGCGAGCACGAAGATATGCGCGTCCTCCAGCCCTTGTCGCACCCGGGTTTCGGAGACCGCTCCCAGAAGTTCGACACAGCCGGTGAGCTTCTTTTCCGCAATCAGGGCTTCCAATGTCCTGCGATAGCCGCTGCCGCCCTGCTCGTCTTCGCCGGCAATCTGCAGGCGGACGTCGATGTCACGCCTTCGCAGAATTTCGACGGTTTGAAGCAGGAGGTCATGTCCTTTCACCGGATTGAGCCTGCCGCAGGTAAAGATCCGGCATGGTTCCCCAGGTTTCCAAGGGTTGTAGGGACGGCTCCTGCGAATCTGCTCCAGATCCACCCCCATCGGCGCAATCGCGATCCGGGACGGTTTCGAGCCGTTTAGCTTGACATCGATATCGTTGAACAACCGCTTGGAGATTACCGTCGCAAAGGCGGCATTCTTCCATTTCTGCCGCTGGTTGGGACCATAGCCCTCGAGTGTCGGGCCATGAAGCGTCAGGCTATAGGGTATTCCGGACAAGAGCGACGCCAGCGCCGCGACGTTCGCCGCGTCGGCGCAGGAATGGACATGAATATGGGACCAGTTTCCACGACGCGCGAGCCGCACGAGCTTGCCGGCAACCAATAGGATGGCGAGCATGCGCAGTCGACCGGCTGGAGATTTGATTTCCGCACCGAAAACGGCGGCAAGACTCCGGCCGACCCGACGCGGACCGGCGCGAACAATTTCCGCCATCGCTGCAAGCGCTCCGCGGAAGCCGAGCGGCAGAAGGTAGTCGGTCTCCCTGCGGGCTTCGTCGGCCCAGGCATGTGACGCGATCGCTTTCGGAGGAGGCGCCGTGGAAACGAATTGAGCCTCGATACCGAGCTCGGACAAGGCCTCGTGTTCACGCCACAGGAATATATGGGTCTGACCCGGAAATTCCGGTATGAAGAAACCTATCCTGCGACCCATCACCCCTCCTTGTTCCGACGCTCCCGCGACACGCGACCTTGTCGGCTGCGGCACTCGCATGACGGACCACGCGCGGTCGGTAACCGCAGGCACTAATCGGTTGAATGCAGAAGGATCATGGTCAGCGCCGGGTCGCCATTTCACAAGCTTTCTTGGCGGCGGATGGCCTTATCCTAAAGGGGACGGATTGCTTGGCACTCATCCGTTCGGGTTAGGAACAGGGATCGGACACGTACCTCTTTGTGCCTTGTTTGCAGGTGCCCGACGCGGCCGTAGTATAAACCGTCTTATCCCAGTTGGATGGGAAGGGGTTACCAATCACCGGGGGTCTACAGATGCGTGGGATAACGAGTCTCGCGGGGCTTTTGCTCTGCCTGACATTTGGGGACGTTGCCGCCCAGACAGCCTATCGCCTACAGCCAGGCGATACGCTTCAGGTATGGATTGCCCAGGAGCCAGAGCTCACCCGCGAGGTCGTCATTGCCCCCGACGGATGGCTGTCATTCCCCCTTGCAGGCCATATTCAGAGCGCCGGGCTTTCCCTTTCGGAACTGGAGGCGCAACTTCTCGATCGGCTGAAAACCTATTTCAACGACAAACCCAATCTGACGATCATGTTGCGGCCCAACACCCAGAACCCGCAGCTGATCTACGTTCTTGGCGAGGTCGCCACACCCGGCGCATACCCGTATCGGGCGAACATGACTGTCCTTCACGGCCTCAGCGTTGCCGGCGGCGTTTACCGCACGGCTTTGCTGGCCGCCGATCAGGACCGGTCCGTGATTGTACGCCGCGACGTCGAACACTCCCAAAAACGCCTGCAGGAACTGAAGGCCCGCATCGTCCGCCTCGAGGCAGAACTGCGGGGCGAAAAATCCATCGGCACGACCGAAGCGCTTGCCGCCGATCCGGCCCTTGCCCAGGAACAATCGCTGTTGAACGCCCGCATGGAAGCGCTTTCCATGGAGGAAAAAGCCCAGGCACAGGCAAACCAGCTCACGGAGCGAAACAGTCTCGCGATGCAGGAGCAGGTCGATACCATGACGAAACGGATCGACCTGGCCAAACGCCGCCTCCAGAGCATCACCGGGCTCGTCGCCAAGGGCGTGACCGAAGGTTCGCAGCAGATGGTCCAGGAAGGCACGATCGCCGAGCTCGAGGGACAGATCAGCCGACTGACATCTGAAATTGCAGTTGCCGAGCGCACCAAGATGGCGGAGCTCGCCCGTTACGATAGCGCTCGACAGGCACAGCGGACCCAATTGCTGGTCGAACTCAACGCGGCCCAGCGCGAGCAGGAAGAAACCGCAGCGCGGCTGGCCGACAGCACGCGGATCATGACCATCTATGGGGAGAGTGCTGCCTCAAGCCAGCAGAGGGAGCGGCGGCAGCTCGGCTATCACGTCGTGCGGACCGCCAACGGCGAAACCCGCGAGTTCGTCGCAACCGAGATGACCCCGATCCTGCCGGGCGACCTGTTGCGGGTCGTCTACACAGACCCGACAAAGACCGGGGATGCGGGGGCTGGTCAGCCGGTGGCTCGAGCCGAAACCCGCTCGTCCGAAGTAACGAGGGCAGCTCGATGACGGAGACTTCGTGATGACCAATGTATCTCGTACGCGAAGCAATGAGGCGACAGCATGATCAACGAGTTAGGACGCAATATTATCTATTATATCGAAATCGCCCTCGCCAAACCTCTCTACGCCATCGTACCAGGACTGATTGCCATTCTGGTTGGCGCCTATTTCATCTACACGATGCCACGGAGCTATTATTCCGAGGCGCTGCTGCTGATGGAATTTCAGCAGATACCAACGACGCTCGTATCACCGACCGTATCGAACGACCGCCTGCAATTCATCGAGCAACGGGTATTGTCGCGCAATAACCTGCTGGCACTGGCCGAAAAATACCGTCTCTTTCCAAATATGCCGGATACCTTGGCCAAGAACAATTTTGCGGCCTTGATACGCAACCAGATCACTCTGCTGATATCGGTGACCGAGGGTGCCGACCGCGTCGCAAGTAACGCCTCGGTCAGAATTGGCTTCAAATATGGCGATCCCGTCATTTCCGCGAATGTAGTTTCGGACCTCGTTTCGCAAATTATCGAAGAAAACCGGCGCATCCGCATGGCACGCGCTTCGGAGGCAACGAAATTCCTGACGCAGGAGGCCAATAACGTCACCCAGCGGTTCCGCGATAGGGAAGGCGTCTGGACCAAATATCTCGAGGAAAACAAGGAATCTCATCCCACGCGAATCCCAACCTTGCTGATTGAGCTTCAGGCAAAGGAAGTGGAACTCGCGGCACTCGACCGGGCCGCCGTTGCGCTGAACGAAGAGATAGGAATCTACGAAGCCCAGCTGCGCATGGGCGTCGGACAGACGACCGAAAGTACGCGCTTTCATGCACAGCTCGTCGAGCTTGAGCGTGATTTCGCAGTCAAGTCGGTCATTTATTCGGACACGCATCCCCAGATTCGCGCCATGAAGCAGCGTCTCGATGAGATGCGGGCTCAAGTTGCACCGGCACCGCGCGACACATCGGGGAATATGCCGACGCCTGAAGAGATCAAGACGCTTTCGCCCGAGCTCATGCTGATCGCAGAACGTATCGCGATGGCAAAGCCGCGCCAGCAACAGAATATCGCGCAAAGGAGCGCCCTTACGGAACGCATCGCCAAGCTGCGGGAGCTTGTCTCTCACGCTCCCGAAGTTGGAGCACAGATCGCGGCGAATGAAGCCGAGAAGGTGTCGTTGCAGCGAAACATGGACGAGATGCAGACTAAGCTCGATGCGGCACGCCTTGGCGAGCGACTGGAGGACGGCGATGCCGCCCAGCAGATCGAGGTGGTCGAGGAGCCGGAAGTTCCCAAAGCCGCTACGGGACCACGGCGACTCCAATTGATCGCTGGAGCCTGTGCTGCAGCGGCCATGGCTGCGGCGGCGGGCATCTACGGCGCGCATCTGTTTGACCAGACCATCCGCGGCACGTTCGATCTCAGCGACGCTCTGGCCGGAGAAACGCTGGTGGTTATTCCACGGTGGAAGCCGAAGCGGCGTATTGCCAGGGCATTCCGGAATTCCGCTTTTGCGAACCCAAGTCCGCTTGCGGGAGGGTGACGTGGTTCGACTACGGCCGAACCGCCTCTAGTTGAAAATGGTATCGATGGGACAGGGCAGGAATTTCATGGAAGTCATCAAGAATATTTCATCTCGGGGAAGAATGGCGGAGAGACTGGATGGGACCGGCCTTGCTGAGCTGAATACCAATTACCTCAACGGCTCGGTCATCCACTCCCATGAGGAGTGTCCGCCGCTGCCGGGCATCTCTCCAGTCTCCCCCACCTTTCTGTATTCCAATCGCATCATCGCCTTCGACAGCGACAGTCCGATGGCACATTCCTACGACGTCCTGCGAAACCAGTTGCTCAACGCACACAAGGACCGGGACACGCGGGTGATTTCGGTGACCGCCCCGACGATCGGATGCGGCACCACCGTAACCGCCATCAATCTGGCGCTCAGCTTCGCCCGCGTACCCGGCGCTAATGTCTTGCTCGTCGATGCGAACTCCCGGGATCCCGCAATAGGCAATATACTCGGGCTGTCGCCTCGTCCGGTATCGGACGATCCGGTTCACGGTTGGCTGACGACGGTGGATATTCGAAGCGTCCGTTGTCATCTGCTGCGCGCGGCCTGGGGGCCGGGCAAAATTCCGCTGCCGGCGGACCTGGCGCGGATGACGGCGCAGGTCGATCTTGCGCGACAGATGCTGAGACCGACGATCGTTCTTTTCGATCTGCCGCCCATGTTGAGTTCGGATGAGGTGATCCCGTTTGTCGAAATGTCGGACACCGCCTTGATCGTACTCGCGATCGGTAAGTCAAAACTTGCGGAACTGGAGATCTGCCGGAGCTATCTTGGCCCCGAGAAAAGCATGCAGGTGGTCCTGAACAAAACGAAGAGGCACGGCCTTTGATGGATGTCGAACTTAACCGGCAGGACGACGCCACGGCGCTGAAACTGGTCGTCGTCATCGTCAACTATCGGACCGCCGATCTCACCATCGATTGCCTTGCATCCTTGAGCGTCCCAGGCACGGTCCCGGACGGGACGCGGATCGTTGCCGTCGAGGGGGGATCCGGCGATC
The DNA here is from genome assembly GCF_056397445.1 of Neorhizobium sp. 05N33. Lineage (NCBI taxonomy): Bacteria > Pseudomonadati > Pseudomonadota > Alphaproteobacteria > Hyphomicrobiales > Rhizobiaceae > Neorhizobium > Neorhizobium sp. 05N33. The sequence continues at coordinate 39,170 of NZ_JBFTNK010000015.1, forward strand.
GCTCGGCCGATCTCATTGCAGCAGCCATAAAGAAGAACGGCTGGACGAATGCCGTATGCCTTCCGCTGGAAGTGAACGGCGGCTTTGCCTACGGCAACAACCGGGGCATTGAATATGCGATGGCAAACTTCGGTCGACCAGACTATGTCCTGCTCCTCAATCCCGATACCATTGCCCGCCCCGGCAGTGTTACGCGCCTGGTCGAATTCATGGACCGCAAGCCCGACGCCGGCATCGCCGGCAGCCGTCTGGAACATCCGGACGGGAAAGGTCAGGCCTGCGCTTTCCGATTTCCCTCGATTGCCAATGAATTTGAAAGCGAGGCGAAGCTGGGGCCGGTTACCCGCCTGCTCGGGCGCTGGCGTATCGCCCCGGATATGCCGCGGGAGCCAAGCCGGATCGACTGGGTCTCCGGAGCCAGCCTGATGGTCAGGACAGACGTCCTCGATCAGATCGGCACCCTCGATGAAGGATATTTCCTGTATTATGAGGAAGTGGATTTCTGCATTCGGGCAGCGCGCGCCGGATGGTCCTGCTGGCATGTGCCGCAAAGCCGCATCATCCACCTGGTCGGCCAGTCGACGGGCGTGACTCGACACGTCAAACCGTCCAGGCGACCAGCCTACTGGTTCGAGTCCCGGCGGCGTTACCATCTCAAGCATTACGGAGCCGTCTTCTCGGTCCTCTCGGACCTTGCCTGGCTTTGCGGACACATCGCCTGGCGCATCCGGCTTCTCGCCGAAGGCAAGAGCTCCAGCGGGCCGCCGCATCTGCTGCAGGATTTCATCCGTCACTCGGGGCCGTTTCGCAGGGTCTGAGCGCTTTCACAAACAACATCCGGCTCAAATGATGCCCGGTCTGGCCATCAATATTTCCAATGCCGCCGCCGACTTGTTGATGTCGTGCCGTTCGAGCGCCCGCCGCCGCCCCGCCTCGCCCTTGCGGAACAACTCGACATCGCTTGCGAACAACGCCTGCCGCATTGCGCCGGTCAATGCCTCCAGATCGCCGGCTGGAACGAGCCAGCCATTGTCCGGTTGAACAAGCTCCGGGATGCCGGCGACATAGGTCGAGATCACCGGGCGCTTCAGCGCCATGCTTTCCATCAGCACGACGGGAAGGCCCTCCGCGAAGCTTGGCAGAACCAGAGCCTTGGCGCGAAGAATTTCATTGCGCACATCGTCCTGTGAGATCATGCCCATCAGTACGACTGTGTCGCCGAGTCCGAGCCGTTCGATCTCGCGTCCGATTTCGGCCCGCAACGGGCCATCGCCGACAAGAACGAGTTCGAAATGCGTCCCCTCGGCCCGCAGGTTAGCCGCCGCCTGAAGCAGAAGGAGATGGCCTTTTTGCTCGGAGAGCCGCGCGACGCAGACAAGACGCGGATCGGAGCGGTTTAGCTCCACATCGTCGCTCAGATAACGCTGGTCGATACCGCAGTGGACCACCTCGATCTTCCGCCAGTCTCCAAGGTCGGCCCAGCGCAGCAGCTGGCTGCGGCCGTAGGAGCTGACAGCGACCACAAACGACGATGCCCGGATCTTGTCGCCAAGGCCCAGGGTCTCAGGCCGATCGAACTCCTCCGGCCCGTGCACGGTGAAACTGAACTTCATGCCGCCGATCTCATGCGCCAATGTCGCGACCGTCGCGGGGTTGGTGCCGAAATGCACATGCAGGTGATCGATCTTATCCCTGCGGCACCAATCGGCCAGGATCATCGCCTCCCAGAAATAGACCAGGTGACGCAGGTAACGCCCTCCGGACGTCCTCGCGAACCGGAGCGCAATTCCCAAGGCTTTCAACGAAGGACCGGGGCGGCCAAGCGCTTGGCGAACGACGCTTGCGAAGGCTCTTATCAACGGGGTCCGCAGGATATGGCGGGTGCGGCGGGCTTCCCCGATATCCTCGGGATCCTTCAATGTGCCGCGAAAGGGGCGTATCGCATATCTTTCGACCCGATGCCCCCTCGCCTCAAGCGCCACGATTTCGCGCCGTATGAACGTGTGGCTCGGCGCCGGATATTGGTTGGTGAAATACGCAATCCGCATTCCACAAGCGCCCCTTCATATTTGCCTATCAGCGGCAATTCCCCTGGATCAGGTATAGCAAAAAGGGTTTCGCGGGCTCAGTGCAACAAAGAGCTTAGGAGCGCGGCATCGGCTTCCACCAAAGAGGTAAATTTACACCAGCGAGCCGAAATTATACAGACAGTATAGAGGCTTATCACGTTCCGAGGCCGAGATCGCGACAGATGACCAATAAACCAACGGCCGGGGGATACGCGCACATGGACATGGATATCCAAATGCACCGCGGCAGCTACTCGGGGCTCGGGGCTGATGTCTGCGTCGTTGTGATCGGACGTAACGAAGGGCAGCGTCTCATCGACTGCCTCAATTCGCTGAAGAACCATCGCGAGCGTACGATCTACGTGGATTCAGCCTCGTCGGACGGCAGCGTCGAGGCGGCCGCCAAGCTCTGCGCAGAGGTTTTGCCGCTCGACATGGCAATTCCATTCACGGCGGCGCGCGCGCGCAATGCAGGTTTTGATGCTGTCATGCGACGCTGGCCCGACACGGCCTTTGTGCAGTTCCTGGATGGGGACTGCGAACTTGACGCCAGGTGGATCGCGACGGCCACAACCTTTCTGGTCATGCGCAAGGATGTCGCGCTGGTCTTCGGAGATCGGCGCGAACGGCATCCCGACCGCACGATCTTCAACGCCATGTGCGACCGCGAATGGGAGGGCCCGCCCGGCGAAGTCCCGGCATGCGGCGGCGATATCCTCATCAGAGCCTCTGCCCTCAAGGATCTCGGCGGTTACTCCAACGAGCTGATCGCGGGAGAGGAACCGGAACTTTGCGTCCGCCTGCGAGAGAGGGGCTGGAAGATCTGGCGCCTTCCCTGCGAAATGACGCGTCACGATGCGGACATAAGCCGTCTGAGCCAATGGTGGCGGAGAAGCGTGCGTTGCGGGCATGCCTATGCACAGGTGTCCCATCTCCACCGGAAATCTCCATCCAGGATATGGACCAGGAATTTCAGGCGCGCGGTTTTCTGGGGCGGTTTGGTACCACTGGCAGCGATCTTCGGCACGGTTCTCGATCCTGTAGGCCTCGCGCTGCTGCTGGCCTATCCGCTTCAGATCCTGCGCCTGGCGTTCAGAACCGCATCCAAACCAGGTGATAGATGGATCTTCGCCACATTCGATGTCCTCGGCAAGTTCCCGGAGATGCAGGGCATCGCTCAGTTTTATGTAAACCGGCTGATCAATCGCCAACAGCGGATCATCGAATATAAATAGTAGCCATTGCTGAACACCGGCTCGGCGGTTGTCCGCCGCTAGTGGCGCGACCCCAGAACCCGCATCTTTTTGACCTCGACGGAAGTCTGCATGACCGGGTATGGCAGCCCGGTTCCCATGCTTTTCATCCCTGCCCTGGCCAGCGGAAAAAACTCCCACTCCATGCCCGCGCCTCGTCTCAGAAGTGCGGCGCAGAGACCAGAGAACGGCCAGTAGATATAGGGAATGACCGAAACGCTGCTGGTGGTCGCGATGGTGAAAAGCATGGCGGCTAGGAGCGCAAGCACGCCCTCATAACTGACGATATCCGATTTGCTCGTCCAGAACATGGCAGCGAGTTTGATCGCGAGCACGCCAAAGAACATCGCGAACAACAGCAGGCCGATCAATCCATAATGGAGTGAAATCTGCAGGTAGGTATTCACCACGTCCACGATGCCCTGCCCCTGGATCATCGTTTGCATCTCCGGCTCGCGCACGAATGTGTCCGATCCGAAAAGCGGATAACGCTCGATGACGATAATCGAGTTTTCGAAAAGCCTGGAGCGATAGGTCTCGCTGCCCTTGTCGGCAGAACCGACAAATGGAAGCAGGTTGGTAAACCGGTCGATGAATGGCGGATGCACAAATATCAGAGTGGCAATACCCGGGATCATTCCGACCAGCAGCTTGAGCGAGACCCGCAGATTGGTCAGCAGCAGCACCATTGCGCAGAGCGCGAAACCAAGCCAGGGGCCGCGCGAGACACTGGACAGAAGCCCGATCATCAGCACGCCGAGCGCAGCATATCGCCAGAGGCCCAACGACTTTGGCGTCCGCAACGCCAGCAGACAGCCACCCGCGGTCATGCAAAGGAATCCGAACGCGATGGATTCCACCGACGTCGTAGCCGCACGCAGAAAACCGTCGCGGAAAAGATAGACGGTGATCAACACCACGTCCCATTGCAGCACCACCACGTAGTAGATCCGCCAGTTTCTCCAGATTTCGAAAAATCCGATCGCGGCAAGCGGCAGCGCCGCGACGACGAAGGCGAGCAATACCTGGTTTATTTCCAGCGCCGAGCGCAGCGATCGGCTGAAGACGAAGTAGGGAAGCAGGATGTCGAGAAAATAGCCCGGTACGACGCGCAGAATAGAATTCAGATCCCCCAGACGCAGGGCGAGCAAGGATATATAGACGAAGAAGGCGATGACCAGGACGTCCGGGCCGCGAAGTTCTCGATTGTCGTGCTCTCTCCAGAGCCTGATCGCGATCGGCAACAGGATGACGACCGCCAGCAGGCGCGGCGGATCAAGATCGATGATCCTGTTGAAAACGCCCGGAATGCCCACCCCGATCGGAACGCAGGGCGCCACGAACATCAGGATCACGTAGAGCAGGACGGGCTGCTTGGAATTTCGATGGATATATAGGCTCATGATCGCAAGCGCGGCAGCGAAATCGAAGAAACTTCGCGACAGGAAAGTAGCGCAGGTCGCGATGACCCAGCAATTGCGCCAAAGCTTGAATTCAGCTTCGCCGATGAGGGGCACGGCAACCTTGCCGGCGATATAAAGCGCGGGAGCACTGATGATCAGAACGTAGAGGAGAGCACGGAGATACTCAGGCATTTAAGCTCTCGCGCCTGAAACCGCGCCCGTGCGAAGACGTCTCGCGCTGCGACTTTTCCCCATATGGCTGCCCCTTGCCAATGCGCAACCCCGGCTGCGCGCCTCGACTTAGGCTACACGCCCGGCTCGCCTTCCCACACATATCCAAAAGAGCTAACGCCTACTTCGATCGTAGCCCCCGTACCGCCATTTGCCTTGCTTGCCTGCGCTCCTGCTATGCCGTTCGATTCAAGACGGCCGCGCCCACAGTTAACCGACGACCCAACGCCAGCATCAGGAAAGGATCCGCCGTGAACCGCCGAATGTTTCTCCAAATGCTGTCGAATGTCGCGATCGCACCAGTCCTGAGCGGCATCCCCTCCGGCGCCAACGCGAGCGACGAGATTTTTCCCGAGCAAGTGGGACTGAACATCACCGGAATGAGCTATTGGGCAACCGAGCAGGCTTTTTCCAACCTCGCCTACAATGCTTCGCCCTGGCGGGTGCAGGTCAAGGACGCCCCCTTCACATGGGATACGCCACTACCGCCGATGACCAAGGACGGGTATCCGACGCGAGTTCCGGCCGGATCGTTCGTCGAGAGCTTCCTGATCTTCACCGCGCATCGAAAAAACCTGCCGGTCCAGCTTTCGGTCCACTACGACGGCAAGGGCAAGCTTGGCTACATAGCCGGCGCCGAACTGGAGTCTCGGTCGCCGGGGCGCGACGATGTGCGCAATCTTCGAAAGGAAGCTCCCTTCACCTCCATGGTGATGGAAACCGATCCGACCGATCCGATCCGCAATATCCGGGTGTATGAGCGCGGACCAATACCGAAGGAGACGTTCAGGGCGCCATTTCTGGACCGGCTGAGCGGCATGTCGACGCTGCGCTTCATGGACTGGATGGGAACCAACAATTCGAAGGTCCAGAGCTGGAGCGACAGGCCAAGGCCCGGCCAGTTCGGTAAATCCGAACTCGGCGTCCCGCTCGAACACATGATCGAGCTCTGCAATCTGGTAAAATCGGATCCGTGGTTCAACATGCCCCATCTTGCCGACGACGACTATGTTCGTCGTTTCGCGGAACAGGTCAGGAAAGACCTCGACCCGGATCTCAAGATCCATGTGGAATATTCCAATGAAGTCTGGAACACCAGCTTCGATCAGGCCGACCATGCCCGCAGCCGCGGCCTTGCTCTCGGCTTCTCGACCAATGACTACGAAGCGCAGCTCCGCTATTACGCACAGCGGACAAACGAAATACTGGCAATCTGGGAAGACATTTTCGGTGCCGCCAGACAGAGGATCGTCGGCGTCTATTCGGCACAATCCGTAAACGTCTGGACCAGCGAGACGATCCTGTCGTGGAAAGGTGTCAAGGCGCATGCGGATGTGCTTGCGATAGCTCCCTATTTCGGTGGGGGCTTTGGCGCGCCGGACCGACAGGAAGAGGTTTCGAGATGGTCGCTCAACCGCCTCTTCTCGGCACTCGAGAATGAAGTCGAGACAGACAACAAGAAAACGATTCAGGAGCAGGCAGCGATCGCCAAACAATACGGCGTCAAGCTCTACGCCTACGAAGGGGGCCAGCACCTGGTTGGCAGCAGCGGAGCGGAAAACAACGAAAGACTGACAAATCTCTTCGTTGCAGCCAATCGCGACCGCCGAATGGGCGAACTCTACCTTCGCCATCTCAAGAATTGGCGGATGTCGGGCGGAGGCCTCTACGCCGTGTTTTCGTCGATGAGCGAACCCAACAAATGGGGCAGCTGGGGATTGCTGGAAGAAGAGGGCGGCAGCCACCCGAAATGGCAAGCTATCCAACAGGTTCTTAAGCGCAAACCTGCCCTGTAAGCCGTCTCATCCGCTTTCTGCTCGGCAGTTGGAACCCGCGACATCACCCGAAGGCGGAACCGCGAAAGGTATGGACATACGTCCTTGCCATGGACGCCGGTTGGCGACTGATGCGCTCCATCCCCAAAAGCAATGGGCCTGAAATCCGATGTCCTCGAGGAGCGGATGCCCGCCAGACTTTGGTCGTCGAAAGATTGAGCGGATGCGATGAAGGTATTCATCAAACAACTGACCGGCTGCCTGGGTATGGCAACCGGTCAGCCTACCACGCCGAAACCCGAGGCGTTCTGCTCAAGTCCGCACTACAAAGTACCACAATCCTAGATCGGCGATATTGCAAACGGGCCACACCTCAAGTGTAACTTTCCGATACCTAATTTAGCTCAATAAATTTTGAGTGAATAGCGATCTACCTCATGTACATCGCCTCAAATCCTATGTGGAAAAAGAGGAATCAACCGGTGATTATTAAATCACATACTTACTGCAACGTTTGATAGAACCTAATCCTTTTGATTGAGTTGATATGGTGTGCAGATAAGGGAATAATACTTTCGCCAAACAGACTGCTGAAGGCTCGAACGGGAAAAACGGTCGGGCCTTCTCCTTTTGGTGAACCTGACATTTCTCATGGCTCGTGGTGTTATGGTGTGCGAGGCGTCCTGTCGGCCTCGATGACTTCCCGTTTGTGGACGCCCTCGCTGTTTGATCGGCGAGGGCTTCTTTTTTGGCAGCGAGAAAGCACCCCACCAGGTGCTGGCTTCGGGCGGGTCACACCTATCAACGCTCGGTGAATGCTCTCGACATACTGTCGACAACCGGCTTGATCAGATAGCTGAAAAAAGTCCTGACTGCGGTTTGAATCATGATTTCCGCAGGCATGCCGGGTTGCGGGGTAAATCCCTTGATGCGGGCGATCTCCTCGGACGAGATGTTGATGCGCGCGACATAGACGTCGTGGTTTGAGAGCCCCGCCTTGCTATCCTCCATTGCGTCCGCAGAGACATAAAACACCTCGCCCCTCAGGACCGGGGTGGTGCGCTGATTTAAGGCGATAAGACGGATCGTCGCCTTTTGTCCCACCTTGACGCTGTCGATCTCGTTGCGCGGCACCTTTGCCTCGATGATCAACGGCACGCCGGCCGGGAGGATCTCCATGATCCCCTTGCCGCTTTCGATGACGCCACCCGTCGTATGGTAGTAGGTCCGCACGACAGTGCCGGAGACCGGCGCGAGGATCGTCGCCCGGCGCAGCACGTCGTCGGCTTCGCGTGATTGTTCACGCGCCGCATCACGCTCGCCTTGGATCGATTGCAAGCGGTCGAGTGCCTCCTCCCGATACGTTTCCTCCGCACGCGTGATCTCCTGCTGCCCCTTCAGGAGCTCGGCTCCGGTTTCCGAAACTTCTGCCTCCAGGCGGCCGATCTGCCCCTCGGCATCGGCGATCGCCCGCTCAAGCGCTCTGACCTCGGTTGCGCGCAACAATCCCTTGGTCAGCAGGACCCGCTTGGTATCGTATTCGTCCTTGAGCAACATGAGCTGCCGCGACATGGCATCGCGATGGCGGGTGTAACCTTCGCTCCGGAACTCCAATGCCTTCATATTCTGCTTCAGCAGAGAAAGCTCGGTCGCCAGCTTCATGCGCTGAGCCTTGAAGTTGAGCTGTTGCGTGAGGATAATCGCGGAAACATCCGGGTCATCCCTGAAATCGTTGAGGTATGACGAAATCGTCATGGAGTCGGCGGCCTCGGATTGAGCGGTAAGCCGGGCGGCCGTTGCTTCCAGCCTGACGCGTCTGAGGAAGAATTCCCGTTTCTTGGCCTGCGACGCGGTCTCGTCCAGCCTGATCACCGGCTGGTTTTCGACAACCTGGTCGCCTTCGTTGACCAGCAGTTCCCTGATGATGCCGCCCTCGAAATGCTGAACGATCTTGTTGCGGCCGGTTGCGACGAAACTGCCCTGGGCGATGACGGCTGCCGCAAGCGGGGCGGTCGCAGCCCAAGTACCGAAACCGCCGAAGGCTATGGCCGTCAGCGCAAGGCCGGCGACCGTCTGTTTCCAGACCGACCGAGGAACCTCCGAGTACCATTCGAGATCGTGTACCTTCGCGACAGCAGACATGCCCCAACCCCTATAGCAACTGATGGCCGAATGACCCGGTATTGATATCGATGCCGCGCGCTTCGATGGCTTTCAGCACGTCCGCCCGCATTCCGAACAGCGCGACGGTGCCGTTGACCAGCAGCAGGACCTTGTCGACGCTGCTGAGGAGAGCCGGACGTTGCGTGATCGTCGCGACGGTTATCTTGTGTTCCTTGGCATGCTGAAGTGCGTGGAGCAGCGCCGCATCGCCCGCATTGTCCAGATTGGAATTCGGCTCATCCAGCACCACCATCCTTGGATCGCCGAAAAATGCCCGGGCAAGCGCAATACGCTGCTTTTGGCCGCCGGAAAGAGGAGAGCCATCGGCCGCCACCACGGTTTCGTATCCGTGTGGCAGGCTGGCTATCATTTCATGAACATCGGCAAGCATTGCGGCCCGGTAGATCTGCTCATCGTCGGCGTCCATCCGCATCCGGGCGATATTGGACTTTATCGTGCCGGGAAAGAGCTGCACATCCTGCGGCAGGTAGCCGATATTTTCGCCGAACTGGCGCTGATCCCAGTTCCTCAGATCCATCAGATCCAATCGGACACTCCCCGACGTCGGCAGGACCGATCCGACGAGCATTTTTCCGAGTGTCGTCTTGCCGGCACCGGAATTGCCGATGATCGCCAGGGAATCTCCCGGCTGCAGGGCAAACGAAACGCCGTTGAGCACGACGCGCTTGGTTCCCTGCGGTACATAAAGGAGGCGCTCGACGTCCAGGCGCCCTTCGGGCTTCGGCAGGTTCAGGCGGTCGAAATTCAATGGCGAGGATTTCAGCAGCGCCGATATGCGCCCGTAGGCCGCGCGGGACTGGCTGTATTGGTTCCATCCTTCGATGGCCCCTTCGATCGGCGCCAACGCGCGACCCGCAATGATGGAGGCAGCGATCACCATGCCCCCGGTGAGCTGCCCTTCGATCGACAGGAAGGCGCCCCAGCCGAGCATCGCGATCTGCGTCAGAAGGCGGCAGGCCTTTGATATGGCCGCAATGGTGATATTCCGGTCCTGGGCAATGACCTGCGACTTGAGCGACGAAGCCGTGTCCTTGCCCCAGATCTGCACCGTCTCCGGGATCATGGCGAGCGCGTTGATGATCTGAGAATTGCGCGACATCGATTCCAGATGAAGGTTGGCCTTCACCTGCGCCGTGTTGGCTTCGGCAAACGGCTCGGCGGTCATCCGCTGGTTGATCTGGGTGAAGGCCAGCAGCATGAGGGCTGTCAGCACCACGATGAAGCCGAGATGCGGGTGGATGAGAAAGACCGCCACCACGAAGAGAGGTGCGATCGGCGCATCGAGAAACGACAGCAAAGTCCTGGAGACGAGGAATGAACGAACTTGCTGAAGATCGCCCAGCACCTGATATTCGCGACCATTGCTTTGAAGCGAGGCGCGGGCGGCCGCGCTCAGGATCGGAGCGCCAAGCTGTGCCGCGATTTCCACCGCGGTCCGCATCAGGATGAAGCGTCGAAGAGCGTCGAAGGCCGCCTGCAGGATGACCGCTCCGACGATCACGATCGTCAACATCACCAGCGTGTCGAGAGAACGGCTGGTCAGCACCCGGTCCGATATCTGGAACAGGTAGGTCGGGATCGCAAGCACGAGGATATTGCTGGCGACGGTGAAAAACATGACGATCGCCAGGTTCCGCCGCACCGCAGTAACGCCCGCGCGCAGGCTGGCAGAAAAGTCGACCGGCGCGAGGCGCTTGTGAAACGTACCGTCGCCGCCACGCCCGCCACCGGTCGTCGGCGGCTTTCCAAAGGGCTTTGCCTCTGTCCGCAATGGCCCGGTGTCGGCATCGATCGTGATCATGCCTTCCGGCGCCTTTGCCTCCGTCGCTTCGCGCTGCGGAGGCTTCGGCTCGATCTCCGGTTCGATGATCCTGCCATTGGCAGGCATGGCCAGAATATCGGCGCCCGACGAGCCCTCGTTTACGCGCAGTGAACTCGGTGGTGAGTTCTTGGGTTCCAGCCTGGATATCGTTGCTGAAGGGACTGCGTCACCGGATGTCATTTTCAGGCATTCGTCCACGGCGCGCTCCAATTTTGCATAAAATTCCTCCCCGGCAAGTTGCCGACTTTCATCGTGATCGTGGGCCTGTTCTGGGTCGGCCCTCTTTTGGGCGTCCGACATGTTTCCCCCCATTATCCGAGCACATGTTGCAGTCCATCGTTCTGATAGTGGCCGTCATGATCCACAGGCACGCCGTATCCAGGCTCGGTTGGATCGGCTTGCAGCATCGAATCGTCGAGAAAGGCCACCGCTTCGTTGACCAGTGCATCGGGATCGTGAGCCGCCCATTCCGGATGGCTTGAAATCAATCCCGATTGGAAAAGCGTTTCCTGGGAGTATTGCTCGCCACCGACATAGGTATGGCCAAGAGAGTCCAGGTCGGCGATCGCGGCATTGTTGATGAGCGTATTTCCCCCGGTCGAGATCGACCATGTCGCTTCCGCGTGAGGATTGACGGCATTCATCGCCAGGGCGATCTGATCGCTGTCGCCGACGATGCTGGTCTGGCTGATATACTGGATGTTCAGCATGTCGCCGCTGATATAAAGAACGCGCAACCCGGCCAATCCCGCAAACGCCGGATCAGTCAGAACGCCGCTGGAGAGATTTCTTCCGCCGCCGGCAAAATCGGCGGCCGTGTCCAGGTAGGCGGAAGGCAGCGTGTCGAAACGATCGGCGCCGCCGATATTATAGATATGGGCCTGGTTCCAGAGCAGGTTCCCGGCGCTGGAAAACGTGCCCTCGCCGGTCGTTTCGAAACCCGTAACCGCGCCGACAATATCGTTGTCGAACAACATATTCATCTGGTGGATGATATTGGCGTCGTAAAGGCTGCCGCCAACCAATATCAGATCGTAGGCATGGCTGAGCTCGTAGATCGAGGTCTGGTTCACGCTCATGTTGTCGCCGCCAATGACCTTGGTGGTGGCGCCGGAGGACGACAGGATGCCGACGTCATTGTCGGACATGAAGATGTACTGCTCCAGCCAATTGACGATCAGCAGGTCGCCCTGGATCTCCGTGACGATCCAGCTTCCGGGATAACCTCCGCTGGCATGCGAGGAGGCACTGTCGTCCTGCAGCGGATCGACCCTGTGGAATGTGGCGATGTTGAATATTTCGTCGGGTGCGCCGTCGTTCGTCCAGCTGCTGATCGCCGAGGTAATGGCGTCGACATCCTGAATGACATTGACCTGGATGATCGCGTTGATCTCGAAATGATCGCCGACGACCGCCGTCACCGTTGCGCCGGTCCAGATATTCTTGAGGACGGCATCGTTGACGGTGGTATTGGCGCCGCCGATCAGTTCGACCGAGGCGTCTACCTGGACGGAGCCATCCGCAAAGATCTTGGCGTTGGATGAATGAGCATCCTCCTCCGCGTCGGCGTCATCTGTATCCTTACCGAAGGAGTGATAATCTTCCAGCTTCGGCGCCTCGTCGACGAGCACTCCGTTGACGTAGGTACCTTCGATCGTCGTGGATTGATGGACGAAAGCTTCCATCGGCCCGCCGGAATCGGCTGAAAGGGACTCCAGCTCGCTGGCGACGGACTTGATGATCTCGATAAGGTCTGCCGAGGATTCGGGTATGTCGAGATGGCCGACCGGCGCGTCCGACAAGACCTCCTGCGCCCTATCCAGCAGCTCGCCGTTGTCAACCGGAGCAGGATTGAACGTGAGGCCGTGCCCTCCGACGCCGAAGCTGTCATTGTCGGAAAGCGAGGCGGCCTGAACGATGAAGTTCACCACCGAGCCAAGAGGCTGTATCCCCAATGTAAATGACTTGCCGCTCGCATAGGACGGATACTCGTGCCGCGGCATCTCATGCCGGCCGTAATGTGTCCTGATTTCTACGATGGGAATTGACGGATGGTCATATCGACCCACAAAGTGGGGATGCCAGATGGGCGTGAAAGTGGCGGGAGCCTTGTAGACCACCGACGGATCGAAGCCGAGCAGGTCGTAAGGCGCCTCGAAATGGGATGGGGTCGCGACAGATGGCGGGATGAATTGTTCGGGCGTGTTGAGCGAGAAATCGGTGTAATTATCCCGCAGGCGCGCATCCTCGACGTTCGTGTGGAAGAGCCCGATGAAATGAGCGATTTCCTCCGTGATTGTATCCATCATCGTCATAACCGCTGCCTCTGCATTGGCATGCCTGGACCACAGGTCGTTCGGAATGAGGGACTGCGCAGGAGGTCTGCGCAGTCCGCGATGTGAAGGTCTCTGCCTGGACCAGGGAAAGCGACGGCTTAGAGACTGGTGCCGTCGTGGGTGTCGTCGCCTGCCACCGTGCTGTGGAGGTCGCCGCCGACGATCGTCATGTCGATTGCGTTCTGCTGCAGGTTCGCACCCATCACGATTTCCTGGTTGAAGGCGTGGGTGTCGATCGACGCATCGGCCGAAGCGGAGCTTGTGCCGGTCACGAAACCGTCGTCACCGTTGTGCGAGCCCCAGACGCCGCCGTCGCCGCCAGCTCCGCCGGCGCCGGTATAGGCCAGGCCGCCATCGCCGCCAGCAGCACCAGCACCGCCGAATGCCCAGCCACCTACCGCGCCACCGCCGGTACCATCGGCCCATGCGCCACTCAGCGCCGCGCCGCCTTCGCCGGCACCCGATGTTGCGTCACCGCCGGTAGCATCGCCGCTGGTTGCTGCGTCGGATGTAGCTGCACCGCCGGTACCGGCGGCACCTGCTGCGCCGTCGCCACCAAGCCCGGCACCAAGCCCGGCGCCGAAACCAGCTCCGAGACCGGCCCCGAGGGCACCGCCGCCAGCGCCGCCGTCACCGGCATCCGCGGTGTCGCCACCATCGCCGCCGTCACCGCCGGTCGGATCGCCACCGGCACCACCGGTGTTTCCACCACCGTCGCCGGCAGGGCCGCCCGCACCGCCATCACCGTCGGCGAAGATCGGATTGAGCAGGCCGAGGCTGCTGCCGATCGTGGTTGCCGATGCGCCGCCGTTCGAATCCCCGCCGTCTCCGGCGTCGGAAGCATTGCCACCGGTGGAGTTGCCGGAATTGCCGCCTGCAGCGCCGTCGCCAGCCGTGTTGCTGCCGCCCTGATCGCCATCGCCGGCAAAGGCGAGCCCGGCGCCAAGACCGAGGCCGAGACCCAGGCCGAGACCGAGACCGTCGCCACCATTGCCGCCACGGCCACCGATACCCTTGCCGCCATCGGCATCGCTTTCGGCATCGCCGCTGTCGCCGTCGCCGCCATCGGCATCGCCGCCTTCGCCTTTACCGCCGGCTGCGACGCTTGCGGCCAAACCGCCAAGGCCGTCACCGCCAACCGCGAAGCCGCCAAGCGCGGTACCGCCATTGCCGCCATCACCGCCATCGGCATCTGCATGGCTTCCGCCATTGCCACCGCCGCCGCCGGCATTGATACCGTCGGAGGCGAGCGCAATGCCGCCCTCGGCAGTGCCATTCAGCTCGAACGACCCATCGTTGCTGACGGTGGCGCTTTCGAGCTTGTCATTGTCCTGGATGTTGGCGACCTGGCTGAAGACGTTGCCGACATCATTGCCTTCACCGTTCAGGGAGTTGTTGAGCAAGTCATCGATGCGAATGTTGAACATCCCGTCGATGGAACTGTGCTGCATGTCGACATCGGCAAAGTCGTCGTCCGTCGGCGTGTAACCTTCAAGATCGACACCGACATCGACAGCGACGCCAACGGTGGTCTCATTGACGTTCTCGTTGAGATTGCCGTTAAGGTTCAGGTTGCCGTTACCGTTCAGGTTCAGATTGCCGTTGCCATTCCAGTTGTCGTTCGTCGACTCGCTCGTCTGGCTCTGGTCGCTGGACTGTTGCTGCTGTTGTTGTTCCTGCTGCTGCTGTTGCTGCTGCTGTTCCTGGCTGTCCGTCGGATCGTCGACAACAGTGTTGAACGCGTGGCGTTTGTCTACCATCACAGTATCCTCTTTGACTGCGACGGCGTGACCACCATTCATCTTCTTGGGGTCTTTGCTCGTCGCTGTTGAAGTGAGTCATTGGCCTCTGGCGAGAGGGCGCGCGTCAACGCGACCGTTCGCCGGTCTTTCTCTCGTGATGTCTGATTTTTTTAGCTCTCCCCTAGTTTCCCGAGAGACCTGGAACGAGCGGCGGCATGGCCGTATGCTCGTGACAGCGCGCATCGACGAACGTTCTTCAGCGCTCGTTCTTCAGCTGCTTCGGGATGAGGCACTTTGTCCCGATTGCTCAGAAGAAATAAGGTAATATTTCGAGCTAGCGCAACCTGATGAATACTATGTGAGCATAGTTCTATGGGTGAAATGGTCTAACCAAGAAGAGGTAGGCACATCGGTGATAAATGCAGCCTTATGTATGCAGCAACTCGCGTCTCACCGGAGGAAACGCTGTCTGATCATGGTTCGTTCGCGGAAAAACGACCTGTAATGCCAAATCCCATCACCGATTCGATCTATTCGGTAAATCGTTCGGTCTATTCCCACCCTTCCGGTCTTGGTTTACCGTTCCCTAATAAGATCTTCGGAGCACCACTTTGCGTGTACTTTCGATCAACGACGGGAGGGAGGTCTATCCATGCAAATTCCGCATGGTGTTTCACAACATGTCGGCTTGGATCTGGCAACAAACGCCTTGAAGAGAATGAATGCAATCCGGACACTCCTCTTCATCTGCTCGCCGGGAACAATCTCCACCGCAATGACTGCGGCCATCGAAAGCGAATTTCCGTGGCTTTGCGTCAAGACGGTTCCCGATCTCAAGCTGGCCTCGGCGGAATTTGACAATCCGGTTCAGCTCATGCTGGCGGATGTCCGCCTAGCCTCTGCGCTCGCCGAATACTGGCCGGAACTGGCTCGCTATCATCCCGCTGCAACGCTCGCGCTGATCGGTACCGATGACGGCGAAATAGCCTCCGATCATCAAAGAGCAAAAGAGCTTGAAATCGTTCAGGGGATACTGCCGTTCAACGTCAATCTCGATGTCTTCCTGTCAGGCCTGCGGATCGTATTGAAGGGCGGTACATATTTCCCGTCGACAGGTTACCGCGCTCAGCGAAGCCCGCCTCCGGAAACAAGCGAGGATCCGGCTGACACCAAGCCGGCCCCATACAATGCCGGCAAACAGGCGATCGAAAAGCTCACGAAGCGTGAGAACGAAATTCTCGCCAGAATGGCCATGGGCAACCAGAACAAGATCATCGCCGCCGCCCTGAGCCTATCAGAACACACAGTAAAGATTCATATTCACAACATCATTACCAAGCTTGGCGTGCATAACAGAACGGAAGTCGTCGCTCTCTATTTTGAATATAGACGCAAGGATGTAACCGGCAATGCAGGCGACACGAACCGCGGCCAGGACGGCCGCTCCCTCTCGGGCGACAAGTACTAGGCTGCAGGACATCCTGCTCCTGATTGGGCAGCTGAACTATACGTGGACCAACACAGAAAGCCTGTTGATCCACATGATTGCCGGCCTTGCCAAAGTGGACAAGGAAACGGCGATCGTCATCTTCCTGACCTTGAACACGACGCGCGCACGCATCGACCTCGTGGACAGGCTGACCAAGATGCGCAAGACCGCACCGGTCTGCCGCAGGGAGATCCTGGAAGCCACCCGCCGCCTTTCCGAGGAAGCCAAGCTCCGTAACAAATACAACCACTGCATCTATTCATTCGATCCCGACAGCGGCCGCAACGTCACGCAATCGATGCGCATCTTCGAAAGCCGGGACGAGATCAAATACGGAAAGATCGAGGAACTTGACGCCCGGGAAATCGGCCGTATTCAGGAGAGCATCAACTCGCTCGTCGCAATCAACCGGATGTTCTGGGGGATCACCGAACGTTACGGCTTCCCGACCTAAATCCGCAAAGCCTTACCCCAGGCCCGAGACCTTCATCCCAGGCAGGAAACCGTTGACGGCGTCGGCCAACGTAACGATCGATATGAGATGCCCGGCATCGTCGGTGATCGATATGGCCCGCAACGCCAGGGTTTCTCCCTGCTGAATATGCTCGACGATGATGTCTCTCATTCCGGAGATGACTTCAGCTGTGGCTCTTTCGAGGTTGAGGAAATCAAGTCCTTCCGTATCCGGAATGAAACCGTCCTTCAGATCGACATTCAGGAAATATTTCACCATGGAACCCAAACTCCCCCGGGGTTAGCCTGGCGGCCGCTTCAATTGCGAATCCAACCGTCACGGAAGCGGGCGCTCCAACCTCCAAGCGCTTACCCCCCATCTCCCGATCTGCGTTTAGGCTCAATCAGAACATTAGCAGATATATAAATTACCCATCGCGCCGGTCAACCTGGAATTGGCGTCCCACCTTGGAAACCGGGAAAAAAATAGCGTTCCCCCCTTCGCATTCCCCTCAGTTTTGATGGGGATCACACGGCGGCGATGGGCGCTTCTCCGTTAGCCAACACCCTGCCAAATGCATAGGGATGCTCGCCCAATCATGGTTCAATGCGGCAACGAAAAGGCTGTCATTCTAAAGGTCGATTTCCTGAAGATGCCGCAGCTTTCCTCAAGGAGACTCCGCTGGGTGCGTAGATTTACACTTGCACCACATCAGAGCGCTCCGAACCCGAACTGGTCGGCGGATATCTCGATACGGTATCGCTCCGCTAGGGGCGATCGTCAGAACCTTGAACCGATGACCTGAGCTCGAAGCCGAATTGCTTCGGGAAGACCCGCCCGACCTCTGGATATTTGTCCAGGCCATGGGTCGCGAAACAGCGGGGACATGGCATTTCAACCGCACCGCAGCCGCAGCATCGGGTACCGGTATACGGCTTGGCGGGATGAGCTTCGCAAACCCAGCCCGTGTCCTTGCAGTCTCTGCACCTGAACATCGGCGAAATCCTCTGTGATCCGCAGGGCCGGAGGATAACACGCGCGTGAGTCGCAGGCAGTTGCGCCAAATGAGCTATATCCTTAGGCCTATCGACGGGGGCGACCCTACGTTGATTGCGCCAAAGCTTGCGGCCATCATCCGCTCAAAATATCATCCAGTTGATCGCGATCCAGATCCACGGCATAACCGACCCGAACAGTCGGGACCAAGCCAATGGATGAAAAGTTCGATATCGGTGCGCGCCTCAACGCCATGCGCGGGGCGGCCGGGCTTTCGCAGCGCCAGCTCGCCGAGCGGGCCGGCGTTCCGCACGCACAGATATCCAATGTCGAGACCAACAAGGTCAGTCCTTCCGTTTCGACGCTCCGCAAGATCCTGAACGGTCTCGGCGTCGGCATGGGCGATTTTTTCGAGCCGGAGCGCAGCCCGCCGAAAGGCCCGTTCTTCTCGGCACATGACCTGGTCGACCTGACTTCCAAGGTTGCCACATCGCCGATTGCAGGCGGTGACGGCACGCTGATCTTTCGCCAGATCGGCGATGCGCGGGCGCATAACCTACAGATCCTCCACGAGATTTACGGCCCCCATGCGGACACTGGCGAAACACGGCTGCAGCACGGTTCCTCGGAAGGCGGCTATGTGGTCGAGGGCGAGCTGGAAGTGACGGTCGGCGACGACATCCGCATCCTCAAGGCCGGCGAGGCTTACCTCTTCGACAGCCGTATTCCGCACCGATTCCGCAACCCCTCCGACCGGCAGACGATCGTTATTTCGGCCTGCTCGCCGCCCTATCTCTGATTTCGCGATTCCCTCTTGCTCAATATAATGAGCAAGATTATAGCTTAGGTCATCGACTTTAGGGGATATCGCCATGACCGTCTCAGCAGATCTGCAATCCCGCCTGAAAGCCGCCGTCGCCGGCGGTGTCGGCACAAGGGGTATCTTCGCCCACAAAGCCTTGAACGCCGAACTCTGGGATGTCGACGGCAGGCGCTTCGTCGATTTCGCCGCCGGCATCGCGGTCAACAATACCGGCCACCGCCATCCGGCCGTGATGCGCGCCGTCGCCGAACAGGCTGAACATTTCACCCATACCTGCTTCCACGTCGCGCCTTACGAAGGTTACGTGCGGCTCGCCGAACGGCTGAACGCGATGGCGCCGACCGGCGCCGAAAACCGCACCATGCTGGTGACCACGGGTGCAGAAGCCGTCGAAAATGCCGTGAAGATCGCCCGCGCCCATACCGGCCGCGCCGGCGTCATCGCCTTTTCCGGCGCCTTCCACGGCCGCACGATGCTCGGCATGGCGTTGACCGGCAAGGTCATGCCCTACAAGAAGAATTTCGGCCCCTTCCCGGCCGATATCTACCACACGCCCTTCCCCAACCCCTATCTCGGCTTCTCGACCGAGGAGGCGATCGCTGGCCTCGAACGGCTGTTTGCTGCCGATGTCGATCCGGAACGGATTGCGGCCTTCATCGTCGAACCGGTCCAGGGCGAAGGCGGCTTCAACGTCGCGCCGAAGGAATTCCTCGTACACCTTCGCGAAGTCGCGGATAAATACGGCATCGTGCTGATCGCCGACGAAATCCAGGCAGGCATGGCGCGCACCGGCAGGATGTTCGGTTTCGAGCATGCCGGCGTAAAGCCGGATATGATCACCATGGCCAAGGGCCTCGCCGGCGGCTTTCCGCTTTCGGCCGTCACCGGCAAGGCCGAGATCATGAATGCCGCCCATCCAGGTGGGCTGGGCGGTACCTATGCCGGCAATCCGCTGAGCGTCGCCGCCGCCAACGCCGTACTCGACGTCATCGAAGATGAGAAGCTCTGCGAACGCGCCGCCGAAGTCGGCCGCCGGATCACCGAGCGGCTGACGGCAATCGCCACCCGCCAGGGCATGGAACATATCGGCGACGTGCGCGGCCTAGGCGCCATGGTCGCGTTCGAACTGGTCGAGGACCGCCAATCGAAAACGGCGGCGCCTGCCCTCACCAACCGCATCGTCGCGGAAGCGGAGGCCCGCGGTCTGATCCTCCTGTCTTGCGGGACACGCTTCAATGTGATCCGTTTGCTGCCGCCGCTCACCGTCGAGTGGGAGGTTCTGGAGGAAGGGCTCGCCATTCTCGAAGCTTCGATCGAAGCAGCATTCTCCGACGCAACCGCTTCGGCAGCCGCCTGAGCCTAACTCATCGCCGCTGACCGCAGGACCGATCCGGCCTGCGGTTTCTCTTGATCGCAGTGGCCTTTGGAAACGCTGCAAAGATAAGGAAAAGCGCATGAACGGCGCCGATATGCTGTGTGACGTCCTTCTGGTGAACGGCGTCGATGTCTGTTTTGCCAATCCCGGCACATCGGAGATGCATTTCGTCGCCGCTCTCGACCGCAAGCCGGCCATGCGCTGCGTGCTCGGCCTGTCGGAAGGTGTCGTCACGGGCGCTGCCGATGGTTACGCCCGCATGGCGGACAAGCCTGCCGCCACCCTTCTCCACCTCGGCCCGGGCCTCGCCAATGGTCTGGCCAACCTCCACAATGCCCGCCGCGCCCGCACACCGATGCTGAACATCGTCGGCGATCATGCCTCCTATCACCTTCAATATGATGCTCCGCTGACCAGCGATATCGAAAGCCTGGCCCGGCCGATGTCCCATTGGGTCGGACGCGCCAGCGGCCCAGCCGATATCCGCCGCTGCACCGAAGAGAGTTATGTGGCGGCGCTTGCCAATCGCGGCGTCTCGACCATGATCTTGCCGGCGGACGCCGCCTGGGGTGAGGTCTCGCCGGAAACGCTCACGCCTGCCGCAATCCCTGCCCCGCCGGCGATCGACCCCGAAGCCCTGAAAGCCTCCGTCGCCGCGTTGCGCAGCGGCAAGCGTGTCGTGATCATGCTGGCCGGACAGGCAATGCGGGAAAAGCCGGTCGAGACCGCCGGCCGGATCGCTGCCGCCACCGGCGCGGTACTTTTTTCAACGTCCTCGGGCCGTAGCGCCCGCGGCGCCGGGCGCGCATTCGTCAGACCGGTGCCCTACAAGATCGATCTCGCGGTCGAAGCGCTCAAGGATTTCGAGGTCGCCATCTGCATCGGCGGACCACGCCCGGTCACCTTCTTTGCCTATCCCGGGAAACCGAGCACGACCCTGCCGCCCTCCTGCGAGATCATCCAGCTGGCCGAACACGAACACGATCTCGCCGACGTGCTGGCGACGCTTGCCGATGCCCTTGGCATCAAGCCGGATGCGGATTTCATCCGCATCCGGTTGACGCGGGGTGATATCCAGGTGCCGACCGGCGCGCTGACGCCCGATGCGATCAGCTTCGCCATCGGCCGCCGACTTCCGGAAAACACCATCATCATTGATGAAGGCCTGACCTCCGTCGGCCAATATCCGGTTCTGGCGCCCGGGCTCCCGCCCCACGATCACCTTCCGATCACCGGCGGCGCTATCGGTATCGGCATTCCGCTGGCTGCAGGCGCCGCGATCGGCGCGCCGGATCGCAAGGTGGTGGCGATGCAGGCCGACGGCAGCGGCATGTACACGGTGCAGGGCCTCTGGACCCAGGCGCGCGAACAGCTCGATGTCGTCACCATCGTCTTCGCCAACAGCGCCTACCGCATTCTTCAGGGCGAAATGACCAATGTCGGCGTCAACGCCTACGGCCGCAATGCCCAACGGATGCTCGATCTCGACGCGCCGAAACTCGACTGGTGCTCGCTCGCCAAGGGCCTCGGCGTCGAAGCCGGCCGTGCGACGACGATCGAGGAATTCGTCAAGCTGTTCGACGGCGCGCTTAGCCGCAAGGGGCCTTTCCTGATCGAGGCCGTCATCGACTGATTGCTGCAGAGATTGGCCGCAACCGTTACATCGCGACCAGATGACCCGGTGAAACAGTCTTATAGCCAAGCGGATTGACTTTATAGTCGACGGGGCGGATCGGGCTCTTGAGCTCGTCGCTGGCGACCGCCCGTTTTTCGCGGCGACGATCGGGGTCCGGTACCGGCACGGCAGCCATCAGTTTCTTCGTATACGCGTGCTGCGGATTGCCGAACACGGAGGCGCGCGGACCGATCTCGACGATCTCCCCGAGATACATGACCGCCACCCGGTGGCTGACCCGCTCAACCACCGCCATGTCGTGGCTGATGAACAGGAAGGCGAGGTTCAGGCTCTGCTGCAGGTCGAGCATCAGGTTGATGACCTGCGCCTTGATCGACACGTCGAGTGCCGAGACGCTTTCGTCCGCAACGATCACCTTCGGTTCGAGCGCAAGCGCCCGGGCGATGCAGATGCGCTGGCGCTGGCCGCCGGAGAATTCGTGCGGATAACGGTTCACCATGTCGGGCGTCAGCCCGACCTTGCGCAGCATGTCGGCGACGACTTCCTTCGCCTGTTTTGCCGTCCCCATCCTGTGTTCGAGATAGGGCTCGGCGATCGCCTGGCCGATCGTCATGCGGGGATTGAGCGAGGCGAACGGGTCCTGGAAGATCATCTGCACGGATTTGCGCATCTCGCGCATTTCGCGTTTGTCCAATGCCAGCACGTCCCGGCCCTCGACGACCACCGAACCGGCGTCCGGCTCGATCAGCCGCATGATCGCGCGGCCGGTCGTCGACTTGCCGCAGCCGCTTTCGCCGACCAGCGACAGCGTCTCGCCGGCCTGCAGATCGAAGGAGACGTTCTCGACCGCGTGCACGCGACCGCTCACCCGACCAAACAAGCCCGAATGGATATCGAAACGCTTGGTGAGGTTCTTCACCTCCAGAACCGGCCGCTCATTGGCGGCAACCGTATCGGCCACTTCCACCTGGACGTCGGATTCCCCGGTCGCCGTGTTGACGACGGGAAAGCGCAGCGGTCGCTGGTACTTCTGCATCGAGCCGAGCACCGGCACGGCCGCAAGCAGCGCCCGCGTATAGGGGTGTTTGCCGCGATGAAAAATGTCCGGCGTGTCGCCCGTCTCCACCTGCTCGCCGCGATACATCACGATCGTCCGGTCGGCGACTTCAGCGACGACGCCCATGTCATGGGTGATGAACAGGACCGACGTCCCCTCCTCGTCCTGCAGCAGCTTGATGAGATCGAGGATCTGGCCCTGGATCGTCACGTCGAGCGCCGTCGTCGGTTCGTCGGCGATCAGCAGTTTCGGCTTCGACGCCAGCGCCATTGCGATCATCACGCGCTGGCGCATACCGCCGGAAAAGCGATGCGGATATTCGTCGAAGCGCGAGGCCGCAGATGGGATACGCACCTTTTCGAGCAGCCGGATGGTTTCGGCCTTCGCTTGCGCCGCCGACATCGCCTTGTGGCAGAGCAGCGCCTCGGAAATCTGGTCGCCGATGGTGAAGAGCGGATTGAGGCTCGTCATCGGCTCCTGGAAGATCATCGCGACATCGTTGCCACGCACCTTGCGCATCTCATGCTCGGGAAGCGCCAGCAGGTTGCGTCCGCCGAGCATGATCTTGCCCTCGATGCGACTGGTGCCTTCCTGCAAAAGCCGCATGATCGAGAGCGAGGTGACGCTTTTGCCGGACCCGCTTTCGCCGACGATCGCCACGGTTTCGCCGGGAGCGACGGTGAAGGAAACGTCACGCACGACCGACTTCCACTCCCCGTCCACGTTGAACGAGGTCGTCAGGTTCTCGACGGAGAGGACCGGCTGCGTGGACTGGACGGCTTGTGCTTGCGAAATGGCCATGATCGTTCCCTTCTTATTGTCGTCGGCGGTACGTGGAGCCCCTCCCCCTTGTGGGGAGGGGTTGGGGAGGGGACTTCACTCCGAGTGAAAACCCCTCCCGCCTGCCGGCCACCCTCCCCACAAGGGGGAGGGTTAGTCTGCCGTGCTGTACCTCAGTCCGGCCAACGGAGAGCACCGTCGAAACGGTGGCGGCTGCGTTCTTCGATCGGCGTCGCGATGATCTCGTTGGAGGCCCGAGCCTTGTCGAGTTCTTCCGTCAGGCGGGCCGCGACGATGGTTTCCTGGCCAGGATGCAGGTTGCAGGGATCGAGGTAGAAATAGTGATGTTCCACCTCATGGTCGCGGACGATGACCGGCGGGTTACCGCGGCCGAGTGCTGCAGCCAGATCCCAGGCCGTGATATGCGCTTCCGGCGCGGAGATGATCACCCGCATGCGGTCGAGCGGGTTGTTGGTCGGATCCGGCTCGATAAGCGCGGTGACGCCGGGGCGGCCGTCGAGCGTCCGTTTCCACAGATCGAGATAGCCGGTTTCGCGCTCGCGGATGCCCGCATGGTCACGCTTCTCCCAGGCTTCCAGCGCCGCCATGACGCCGAACACGCTCTCCTTGCCGACCTTCATGCCGCGGCCGACGCCCATGTTCTGCAGGAAGGCGTTGCGCACCAGCTCTTTCTTGCCGGCAACGATGCCCGAAGTCGGGCCGCCGAGAAACTTGTGGCCGGAATAAAGGACGATATCGGCACCCTGCGAAAGGAAGAGCTTGAGGTCGTATTCCGAAGCCGCGTCGACGATGACCGGCACACCCTTCGCGTGGGCGATTTCGACGAATTCGACAAGGTTGAGCAGGCCGTAGTCGACGACGTGATGCGAGACGACATAGACGGCCGCAGCCGTCTTTTCGGTGATCGCATGTTCCATGTGATAACGGTGCGTCGAGGTCGCCTGGCCAATCAGCACGACCTTGCCGCCGGCGAGCCGGATCGCCTGGTCCACCGGTGCGCCATAGCTCACCACATGGCCCATCTGCACGAGCACTTCGTTCTTGTCGGGCACCGTGTCCGGCAGCTTCTCGATTGCCAGCAGGTTGTTGCCGGTGATGGCGCCAGCGACCGCGAGGCTGATACCCGAGGAGCAGGAGGCCGTGACGAAGCCCGCCTCACCGCCGGTCAACCGGGAGATGATCGCGCTTGCCTTGCGCTGCAGGTCGTTGATCTCGACGAATTGCGGCAGGATCGCAGACATCGCCGCGATCGCCTCCGGAACCACGATCGAAGCACCGAGGCTCGTCATCGTGCCGGAAACATTGATGACCGGGCGAAGACCGATCTGGGTGCGGATATCATCGGACATTGTCGTTCTCCAAAGTGACGGCCAACCGCGAATTGCCATCGACAGTTATGCCATAATAATGTAATAGACTCTCGAAATCATACGAGGAGCCCCCACGAGGAGCCCCAAGGGGAACATCGAGTTGGACGCAAAGACTTCATCCGCAGACCTCTCCGTTGAGGCCGTTTCCGAAACGGAGACGGAAGCCAAGGGCGCGCGCCGCTCGCGCGTGAGCGGCATCGACCGCGCACTGCAGGTGATCGATTATCTCTACGAAACGAGTGCGCCGACCGGCGCCTATGCGATCGCCAAGGCGGTCAAGGCGCCGCTGTCGACCGTCTATGTGATCATTGACGATCTGGTCGAGAAGAACATGCTTGCCCGCAATGCCGACGGTTCGATCTGGCTCGGCGCCCGCCTCTACCACTACGGCCTCGCTTATGCCCGGTCGCTGGATTTCATGAGCGTCGCGACCCACGAAATGCACGACCTCTGCCGGCAGGCCGGCGAAACCGTGCAGGTCTGCGGCCGCGACGGTGATTACATGCTGGTGCTCGCCATGGCGGACGGCCCGAGCCATTACCAGGTCGCTTCGCGCGTCGGCACCCGTGTGCCGCTCAACTGGACGGCATCCGGCCGGCTTCTCGTCGGGCACTTGGCCGAGGCCGAGCGGATCGAGCTTTTCAAGCGCTGCGCCCGCACCTCGCCGACCGGCCGCGCCGAGATCGACGCGCGCACGCTGTCCGACTCGGCCGGCAAGGCCTTCGAGGAGCGGCTGTCGATCCAGGTGGCGGAGTCGGATTATGCGGTTGCCTGCATCGCCTCGCCGGTCTGCGATCGGAGCGGTGAGTGCGTCGCCACCATCTCCATCGTGCTGCCTGAACAGAAGGTCGTGTCCGACGGGAACCACTATACGGAGCACGTCCGCGCTTCCGCCCAGCGGATCGAGAAGCTGATGGGTTGGCGCAACCACTGACCTTGTCTCCTCAGTCGTTCAGCGAGACGATCGCCTCGATTTCCACGGTGATGTTGCCCGGCAGCGAGCCGAAACCGACGGCCGAACGGGCATGCTGTCCCGCATCCCCGAACACCGAGATAAAGAGGTCCGAGCAGCCATTGATGACGCTCGGATGATCTTCGAAATCCGGTACGGCATTGACCATGCCGAGCAGTTTCACCACCCGTTTCACCCGCGAAAGGTCGCCGAGCGCTTCATGCATGACCGCCAGCAGGTTGATGCCGACCAGCCGCGCATGCTGATAGGCGAGATCGACGCTGACATCGGCGCCCACCTTGCCGGCGTGCAGATGGCCGTCCGCCTCGCGCGGCCCCTGGCCGGAGAGATAGAGCATATTGCCTTCACGGACATGCGTGACGAAATTGGCGATCGGCGGCGGCGGCGGCGGCAGCTTGATGCCGAGCTCGATCAGCCGATCGTAGGGTGTCTGTGCCGTGGGAGCGGCCTTTGCTGAAGACGTATTCACGTCAACTCCTGTCATGCGATTTCAACAATGCGCCTCAGCGCCACGAGTAACCGTGGCTGTGGCGGACGAGCTTGCGGGCGCGCGGGATGTAGCGGCTGGCGGTGATGGCCTCGGAGCCGATGACCGCGTAACGCGGCTCGAACAGTTTCTGCAGGCGCGAGACGTCGCCGTTGGAATCGGTCGCTTCGAGATCGGCGTCGACGAGATCGAAGATCGTGAAATCGGCGCGCTCGCCAACCGACAGCCGGTTTTCCATGGCAAGCTTGATGACCGAGGCCGGGTGATGGGTGACCGCTTCGACAACCTTGTCGAACGGCATGCCAACCGACAGCAGCTTCGACATGGTGGTCGCCAGGTCCCAGACCGGGAAATTCATCGAATGGCCGTGCAGGTCGGTCGAGATCGAATATGGCAGCAGGCCGCGGGCGATCGCCGCCTCCGCCACCTTGAAGGAGAAGGACGCGCCGCCATGGCCGATGTCGAGGCGGATGCCTTCGCCGGCGCAGCGTTCGGCGAGATTGTAGAGATCCTCGTCTTCCATGATGCTCGAACCGGCCTTGCCGTTGAAGCAATGGGTAACGACGTCGCCGGGACCGAGGATTTCCAGCACCTCGTCATAGAGCGCCGGCGGCTCGCCGACATGCACCATCATCGGAACCTTGAGGATTTTGGCGATCTTCTTGCCGAGCTTAACCGGTGTGACACCCCAGGAACCGGTAATCACATGGCTGGCCCGCACCTTGATGCCGACGATATGCTCCTTGTTTTCCGCATAACATTCGAGGATGCGGTCGAGGTCGATATCGCGGATATCACGCAATTCGGCAACGCGGTTGCAGGCAACCAGGCCGATCGAGCCGAGGTTCAGGAACGCCTTGATGCGCTCCCTGGACGGCTCGATGATGTACTCGCGAAAACCG
Source organism: Neorhizobium sp. 05N33 (assembly GCF_056397445.1). Lineage (NCBI taxonomy): Bacteria > Pseudomonadati > Pseudomonadota > Alphaproteobacteria > Hyphomicrobiales > Rhizobiaceae > Neorhizobium > Neorhizobium sp. 05N33. The sequence goes on from NZ_JBFTNK010000015.1 coordinate 66,348, forward strand.
TGGAAATTGGCCTCGCCCGCAGAACCGGCGTCGACCAGCGTGGTGACGCCGCGCTCGGCGCCGCATTCCGACGGACGGAGCGAGATATCGGTGCCGCCATGCCAGATATGCACATGCAGGTCGATCCAGCCGGGCGAGATGAAGGCGCCATTGCCGTCGACCCGGATTGCGTCCGCGGTTGCTGCAAGCGACGGGCCGACGGCGGAAATCCGCCCGTCGGTGCCGACCAGGATGTCGATCGTGCCGGAGGCCGCATTGTCGCCGAAAGCCATCGGCTTCACGTTGGTGAGGAGGAGCGGCTGGCCCGCTGTTTCACCGGTCATTTAAAGGTCCTTTCGAAGTCTTGGATCGAGCATGTCCCGCAATCCGTCGCCGACCATCTGCAGCGACAGAACGGAAAGAATGATGGCAAAGCCCGGAAAATAGGTCATCCAGTCGGCCTGGCCGATATATTGGCGCCCGCTGGCAATCATYGTTCCCCAGGTGGGAATTTCGGGGCTGACGCCGAGGCCGAGGAAGGAAAGCCCGGCTTCGGCAAGCATGGCGCTGGCAAACAGGAACGTGCCCTGCACCAGGATCGGCGATATCAGGTTGCGCAGCACGTGCCGCGTCATGATGTGGAAGGTCGAGATGCCGAGCGCCTTCGCCGCCTCCACGTAAGGCAGTTCGCGGATCACCAGCGTCGAGGCCCGGACGATACGGGCAAGCCGCGGCGAATAAACGATCGACAGCGCAATGATCACCGTCACCAGCGACGGCCCGAGCGCTGCGACCAGCGCGATGGCAAGCAGAATATCGGGAAAGGCCATCATCGCATCGATCAGCCGGGCGATCGGCGTATCGAGCCTCTGGAAGAATCCGGCGAGCAGACCGAGCGTCACGCCGATGATCGCCGAAAGAGTGACGACGGCAGCGCCGACCAATAGCGACAGGCGCCCCGCAAAAATGGTGCGCGAAAAGATATCGCGGCCGAACTCGTCGGTGCCGAACCAGTAGATCTCGCTCGGCGGCTTCAGCCGGTTGACGATCGACAGTTTCGACGGCGAATAGGGCGCTATCCACGGCGCCAGAACCGCCAGCAGGACGAAGATAATGATGACGACCAGCCCGAGCGCGACCGTCTTGCGTTTCAGGAACCGGCGGAAGAACTTGGCTCCTTCGCTCGAGGCCGGCTTGGTGGTGACAATTTCCGCCATCAGTAGCGCACCCTTGGATCGACCAGCAGATAGAGCATGTCGATCGCGAAATTGATCAGGACATAGAGGGCGGCGATGACGAGCAGCGCGCCCTGGATGACGGGATAATCACGCCGCAGCACCGCCGAGACGACCAGATTGCCGACGCCCGGCAGCCCGAACACCGTTTCTGTGACCACGGCGCCGGAAATCAGCACCGCGGCGGTGAGGCCGAGCACGGTGAGGATCGGGATCAGCGCGTTCTTCAGCGCATGTTTCAGCACCACCCGCCGCTCGATCAGCCCTTTTGCACGGGCAGTGCGGATGTAATCGTCACCAAGCACATCGAGCATAGAGGCGCGGGTGAACCGCAGGATCAGCGCCGAGGAAACGAGGCCAAGCGCGAAGGCCGGCAATGTCAGGTGATACATGCGCTCGCCGAAGCTCGCGCCCGGTCCGCCGTAACCGGAAACGGGGAAGATGTTGAGCCGCACCGCGAAGAACTGCATCAGGATGAGCCCGAGCCAGAAGCTCGGAATACTGGCAGCCAGCATCGCCACCATCATCGCAGCCTGGTCGACGAAGGATCCACGCCGATAGGCGGCATAGATGCCGATCGGCAGCGCGATGAGGCTCGCAATCGCCAGCGAGAAAATCGTCAGGAAGAAAGTCGGTTCGGCGCGGTCGAGAAGCGCTGACGTCACCGGCATGTTGAGGAAGATCGACTGGCCGAGATCGCCCTTGAGAAGCTGGCCGATATAGAAGACGTATTGAACCGCGATCGACTGATCGAGGCCGAGACGCGTGCGCAGCTGGGCGACGTCCTGAGCCGTGGCATCCGGGCCGAGCATGACCGCGGCCGGATCGCCAGGCGTCACGCGAACGATCACGAAGACGATCGTGACGACGAGGAACATCACCACGATCATGCCGGCAAGACGTTGGAGAATGTAGCGTATCATTCGAAGACGTTCCTGTGTCCGGATAGTGCGGACATCATTGAAAGCGGATGCCGATCCATAGACCGGCATCCGCGTCCCTTGGGAGGATTATTACTTCTTGATCGAGGCGTTCCAGAAATAGGGCCACGGAGCCGGATCGACGCCCTGAAGCTTGGTCGAGATCGCAGAGACCGCGTTGAAATCACCGATCTTCATGAAAGGCGCTTCGTCATACAGGGCCTTCTGGACATTGGCCCAGAGCTCGACACGCTTCTTCGGATCCGACTCTGCCGAGAAAGCATCCACGGCCGCCTTTCTGGCAGGCGTATCCCACCAGCCTGGCGAAGTCGGGGCCAGCGAACCGATCAATGCCGGCTCCGGCAGGAAGGGGCTGTGGGTGATGTAGATATCCCAGAGTGCCTTGTCGGTGCGGCGCTGGGTGAGCGTCGCCCAGTCGACCACCTGCATGTCGACAGTAAAGCCGGCAAGCTTCAGATATTCGGCAGCAACCTGCGCCATCTTGTAGTGGAACTCGTATTGGCGGCTGGTCAGGATACGGATCGGCTTGCCGTCATAACCTGCGGCCTTCGCGGCCTTGGCGGCACCTTCCGGATCGGCGACGTTGTAATTGCCCTTCACGCCGGCATCCGTGCTCCAGGTGAAGGAGGCCGGGTAGATGTTGCCGTCGAGGGCGTAGAAATCCTTGCTGCCGAAGGCGGCGGCCAGCATGTCTTCCATGCTGAGTGCCTGGCGGATCGCCTTGCGGACGGCAAGGTTCTTGGCGGCGCCTTCGGCGGTATTGAAGACGAAGACCGGATAGCCGAACGGCTTCAGGAGCAGCGGCTGAGTGGCCTTCGAGGCCTTCACCTTGTCGAAGGATTCGACCGGCAGCGAGTCGATATAGTCGTACTGGCCGGAAATAGCGGCCTCTACGCGCGTGTTCGGGTCCGGAACCGGCACGAAACGGATCTCGTCCAGATACTGGTGGCGGGCGCCGCCATAACCGTCGCTCTCGCCCGAACGCGGCTTATAGTCCTTGAAGCGGACGAGCTGGATATACTGGTCGGCCTTGCGCTCCTTCAGCATGTAAGGCCCGGTGCCGATGAAATCGGTCATCGTGTCGGCCTGCTTCTCCGACGGGATGATGATCGCGGCGGAGTTGTTGAAGGCGAGCAACGAGACAAGCGGCGCATACGGCTGCTTCAGCTTGATCGTCACCGTCGTCGGGTCGGCGGCGGAAATGGTGTCGATGAAGCCGACGGCCTGCTTGCCCCGAGAGGCGAGCTTGGTCCAGCGGGTCAGCGAGGCGACCACGTCTTCCGAGGTCATGTCGCTGCCGTCGTGGAACTTGATGCCGGTGCGCAGCTTGATCGTATAGGTCTTGCCGTCGGCGCTGACCTCCGGAAGGCTCTCCGCCAGAAGCGGCGTGACGTCCCACTTCTTGTTGAATGTGTAGAGCGTCTCGAAAATGTGCTGGGTGACGATACCCACGAGGTCGGCCGTCGACGTCATCGGGTCGAGTGTCGGCGGCTCGCCGATGGTGGCGACGTTGACGACGCCGCCCTTCTCCTGCGCCATCAGAAATGACGGCGTGGCGACGAGCGCGGTTGCAACCAGGAATGCAAGCTTTAATCTCATGGTAGTCTCCCGTTTTTTGTTCCACAATTATGTTATATAAGCTTTTATAACAGAATATAGAACGCAGCCAGCCTGTCAATGGGCGCGCGGGAACATGCGCTGGTCCTATGCAAATTGCCGGGTTGAAATGATGGATACCGCCTGCAGCAGCCCTCAATGTTGCGTGAAGTCGCTGACAGCCCCTCACAAAATTTCGCGCTCTCTGTTACGTGGGGGCTGGACGAACGTGTCTTCGACGGCGAAAGCAGATAGCCTTCGCGTCCTCTACAAATGCTAGGAGCCAGAAGTGACCGATTCCAATTACACTCCGCCGAAAGTATGGACCTGGGACAAATCCAATGGAGGCCAGTTCGCGAGCATCAATCGCCCGATCGCCGGCCCGACCCATGAAAAAGAATTGCCGGTCGGACGTCACCCCCTCCAGCTCTATTCGCTGGCGACGCCGAACGGCCAGAAGATCACGATCATGCTGGAAGAATTGCTGGCACTCGGGCATTCCGGCGCCGAATACGACGCCTGGCTGATCAAGATCGGCGACGGAGACCAGTTCGGCTCCGGCTTTGTCGAGGTCAATCCCAATTCCAAGATCCCGGCGCTGATGGACCGGTCCGGGCCTGAGCCGATCAGGGTCTTCGAGTCGGGCGCCATCCTCGTCTATCTCGCGGAGAAATTCGGCGCCTTCCTGCCGACCGAGCCTGCCAAGCGCGCCGAATGCCTGTCCTGGCTGTTCTGGCAGATGGGCAGCGCCCCCTATCTCGGCGGCGGCTTCGGGCACTTCTATGCCTACGCCCCGACCAAGATCGAATATGCGATCGACCGCTTCGCGATGGAAACCAAGCGCCAGCTCGACGTCCTCGACCGGCGGCTTGCCGAAAGCGAATATATCGCAGGCAGCGCCTACACGATCGCCGACATGGCGATCTGGCCCTGGTACGGCGGCCTCGTGAAGGGCTGGCAGTATGGCGCCGGCGAATTCCTTTCGGTCCAGGACTACACCCACGTCCAGCGTTGGGCCGACGCCATCCTGGATCGCCCCGCCGTCAAGCGTGGTCGAATGGTCAATCGCCTCAGCGGCGACCCGTCCGGCCAGCTTCACGAGCGCCATGACGCCAGCGACTTCGAGACCAAAACCCAGGACAAACTGGCCGCGAGCTGAAAACAGCCCTTCGAGCCAGATGGACAAAACGAGATGGATGTGGCCCATTCGGGCCACATCGTCTGGGAGGCATATTTTTAACATGACCGACAATCTTATCGACACTTCCACGAACGGCCTTTTCCTCGGCCGGGTCTGGAATCCCGCTGCTTCAGGCCCTAGCCTCGTCACGCTGCGTGACGGTGTCCTGGTCGACATCACCAGCAAGGAGACGCCGACCGTCAGCGCGCTCCTGGAGCGCGGCGATACCGCGGATTTCGTCCGCAACGCGGCCGGACCGGTCCTCGGCACCTTGGAAGACATTGCCGGAAACAGCACGGGCCGGCCCGACCCGTCGCGTCCCCATCTTCTGGCACCCGCCGACCTGCAGGCAATCAAGGCCTGCGGCGTCACCTTCGCGCAGTCGATGATCGAGCGGGTCATTGAGGAAAAAGCGGCCGGCAATCCGGACAGGGCGGCAGCGATCCGCGAGACGGTCAGCACGATCATCGGCGGCAGCCTCAAGGACCTGAAGGCCGGCTCCCCGCAATCCGCGAAAGTCAAGGAAGCCTTGATCCGGGAAGGCATGTGGTCGCAATATCTCGAAGTCGGGATCGGGCCGGATGCGGAGGTCTTTACGAAGGCGCCGGTGCTTTCCTCGATGGGGTGGGGAGCGGATGTCGGCCTGCACCCGGTATCGACCTGGAACAATCCGGAGCCGGAAATCGTGCTCGCGGTCAACAGCCGCGGCGAGATCAAGGGCGCGACGCTCGGCAACGACGTCAACCTGCGCGATGTCGAAGGGCGCTCTGCGCTTCTGCTCGGCAAGGCGAAAGACAATAACGCCTCCTGCTCGATCGGACCTTTCATCCGCCTCCTCGATGAAAGTTATGGACTGGACGATGTCCGCAATGCCGAACTGGACCTGCGGGTTACCGGCCCGGATGGTTATATCCTCAACGGCAAGAGCTCCATGTCGAAGATCAGCCGCGACCCGCTCGAACTCGTGAAACACACCTGCGGTGATCACCATCAATATCCCGACGGCTTCATGCTGTTCCTCGGCACGTTGTTTGCGCCGACCGAGGATCGCGATGTTCCGAACCAGGGCTTTACCCACAAGATCGGCGACATCGTCGATATCTCGTCCCCGGCCCTCGGCACGCTGCGCAACACGGTGCGCCTCTCCACCGAATGCCCACCCTGGAGTTTCGGCATCTCTGCGCTGATGAAGAATCTCGCCGCGCGAGGACTGCTCTAAACGGAGCGGCCTCGTCTCGCCACGGCCGTCAAATCGGCCTATGAGACCGGCACAGACCAGACGGGACGCTTAAGAGAATGAACACGCCTTGGAACAAGCCGGTCGTCGTATCGATCGGCGAACCGCCGGCCGAGACCGCGATCGAGACGACGCAGGGTGCTGCCTGGGCGATGATCGAGGACTGGCCGGTGGAGGATGGCACGGCCCTCGACCGTGCGCTTACCGTCTGTGCCGCGGTGGATGCCGGAAAGAGCAAGCCGGAAGACGCCAGAAAGGCCTTTGTCGAGGCCGCGAAGGAAGCGCATATCCTGGTCCGCGCCTAAGCTTGCTGCGGGTCAGGACTTCGCAGTTCCCGACTACCGAACCGGATCACCCGCTCCTTCGCCGGAAACAAGTGCCTGGCGGTTCGATCGTCGGTTATGCAGCTTTGCCAGGATCAGGTAGATGATCGGCGTCGTGTAGAGGGTGAGGATCTGCGAGATGATCAGCCCGCCGACGATGGTGATGCCAAGCGGACGCCTGAGCTCCGAACCCGGCCCGGTGGCGATGATCAGCGGGACGGCGCCCATGATCGCCGCAAGCGTCGTCATCAGGATCGGCCGGAAACGCTGCAGGCACGCCTGAAAGATCGCCTCTTCCGGGGCCAACCCCAGCCGGCGCTCCGCCTGCAGCGCAAAGTCGACGAGCATGATGCCGTTCTTCTTGACGATGCCGATCAGCAGAACGATACCGATGAAGGCGATGATCGTCAGCTCCGTACCGCTGATCATCAGGGCAAGCAGCGCCCCGAGCCCGGCAGATGGCAGCGTCGATATGATCGTCAGCGGATGCGCGAGGCTTTCGTAGAGAATGCCGAGCACGATATAGACCGTCAGGATGGCGGCAGCCATCAACAGCGGCTGGTTGTTCGACGAGCTGCCGGCTCCGGCATCTCCGGCAAACTCGGCATGCAGCGTGTCCGGGATATGCAATTCGCCGACCGCATGCAGCACCGCATCATTGGCATCCTGCAGCGTGCCCCCCAGCTTGACGTTGTAGGACATCGTCACCGAGGGGAACTGGCCCTGGTGATTGACGACGAGCGGCGCGAGCGTCCGCTCGATTGAGGTGACGCTTGAGATCGGCACCAGCTTCCCGCCCGCCGCCGGCACGTAGAGCCCGGAGATATCGGAAGGGTCGCGCGCAAAGCGCGGATCGGCTTCCAGCACCACCCGGTATTGATTGCGTTGCGTATAGATCGTCGAGACCTGCCGCTGGGCAAAGGCGCTGTTCAGCGCATTGTCGATCGACTGGATGCTGACCCCGAGGCGCGCGGCCTCGTCTCGATTGATATTGACAGTCGCCTGCAGCCCGTTCGGCTGGCGGTCCGAATTGACGTCCGTGAGGATCGGCTCCTTGCGCAGCGCTTCGAGAACCTTGGGCGCCCAGGTTGTCAGCTCGTTGAAGTCCTCGTCCCAGAGCGTGAACTGAAACGGCGACGGTGTCGAACGGGCGCCGATGCGGATATCGGACGGCGAAAACAGATAGGAACTGAGCCCCGGAATGGTCGCCAGTTCCTTTCGTATCCGCTCGATCACCTCCGCGGTCGACGCCCGCTCCGAGGGCGACTTCAGCGCGATCGTCAGCTGGCCCCGATTGACCGAACCGAAAAAGCCGCCGCCGGCCGAAGAACCAATCCCTGAGACCGCCGGGTCCCGGCCCGCGATCTCGGCCGCGCGGCGTTGCAGGGCGACCATGGCCGGATAGGATATGTCGGTCGAGGCCTCCGTGCCGCCCTGGATGAACCCCGTATCGTCCTGCGGGATGAAACCCTTCGGGATCTTCACATAGAGATAGGCGGTCAAACCGACACAGGCGAGGATGACGACGACTGCGGCGACCTGATGGTGGAGCACCGCTTTGAGCGTGCGGCCATAAAAGCCGATAACCACTCCCAGCATTCCCTTACGTTCCTTATCCCCCGTATGAGCGTGCTTTTCATGCGCACGCAGGCGGTGTGCGCAGATCATCGGCGTCAGCGTCAGCGAAACCGCCGTGGAAATGACGATCGCAAAACCGAGCGTCAGCGAAAAGCTCTGGAAGAATTTGCCGATGATGCCGCCGAGGAAGAACATCGGTATGAAGGCGGCGAGCAAGGAAGCGCTGATCGAGATGACCGTGAAGCCGATCTGCCGTGCCCCCTCCGTCGCCGCCTGCATCGGCTTCATGCCGGCTTCGAGATTGGTATAGATATTCTCGATCATCACGATCGCATCATCGACCACGAAACCGACCGACACCGCCAGCGCCATCAGCGACAGGTTGTCGAGTGAAAGACCGCAGGCCCACATCGCCGCAAACGTGCCGGCAAGCGACAGCGGCACGGTAACGCCCGCCGCAACCGTCGGCGTCGTGCGGCGCAGGAAAAGGAAGACCACCATCATGACAAGCACGACGGTGATCAGCAGCGTCCACTGCATGTCATCGACGCTCGCATGAATGGTCGTGGTGCGATCGGCAAGGATGGCGATCTCGACGCCCGCCGGCATCAGCGCCTGGAGTTCCGGGATCAGCGCCTTGACCGCATCCACCGTCTTGATGACGTTGGCGTCGGTCCCCTTGGTGATGTTGAGCAGCACTGCCGGCTTGCCGTTGTACCAGGCGTCCGAACGCCGGTTTCGCACGCCCGGCTCGACGATCGCGATGTCGGACAGGCGCGTGGCGACGCCGTTATTGCTGCGGATGACGACCCGGCCATATTCTTCCGGCGTCCGCAACTGGTTGTTCATGCCGATCGAAAAGGCGAGGTCGCCGCCATTGATCGAGCCGATCGGCCCCAATGTGGCGGCGCTGACGATGGCGGTGCGGACCGCATCGAGCGACAGGCCGATCGCCGCAAGCCGGCTGGGATCGAGCTTCACCCGGATCGCCGGCTGGTCGGCACCGCTGACGCTGACGTCCCCCACCCCCTCCACCTGCGATATGCGCTGCACGACCAGAGTATCGGCGGCATCGTAGATCGCGCTCGGCGCGACATTATCGGATGTCAGCGCAAGGCTGAGGATCGGCGCCGCGGCGGGATTGACCTTGCGGAACGACGGCAGCGACGGGAGATCGGCGGGCAGATCGACCGCGGCAGCATTGAGCGCCGCCTGCACATCCTGCGCCGCCCCGTCGATCGTCCGCGCGATATCGAACTGGATGGTGATATTGGTCGAACCGAGCGCGCTCGACGAGGTCAGTTCGGTGACACCCGCAATCGCGCCGAGATGCCGTTCCAATGGAGCTGCGACGCTCGCTGCCATGCTGGAGGGATCGGCGCCCGGCCGGCTTGCCGTCACCCGGATGGTCGGCAGGTCCACAGAGGGAAGATTGGAAACCGGCAGGAAACGGTAGGCGGCGATGCCGAGGATCGTCAGGCCGATCGCCAGAAGCGTCGTGCCGACCGGCCTGCGGATGAAGGTCTCCGAGAGGTTCACGGTGACCCTCCGAGCTCGCTTTCCGCCGGCAAAGGCGATTGTCCCGTCGTCCGGCCGACGATGCGGCTGCGCAGGGTCTCGAATGCCAGGTAGATGACCGGTGTCGTATAGAGCGTCAGAAGCTGGCTGAGGAGCAGGCCGCCGATAATGCTGATGCCGAGCGGGATGCGCAGTTCGGAGCCCGTTCCTTCCGCCATCGCCAGCGGCAGCGCGCCGAAGAGCGCGGCAAGCGTCGTCATCATGATCGGGCGGAAACGCAGGATCGACGCTTTCAGGATCGCCTCGCGGGGAGACAGCCCCTCGACGCGCTCAGCCTCGAGCGCGAAGTCGATCATCATGATCGCGTTCTTCTTGACGATGCCCATCAGCAACACGATGCCGATCAACGCGATCAGCGACAGATCCTGTCCGAACAGCATCAGTGCCAGCAATGCGCCGACGCCGGCAGACGGCAGGGTCGAGAGAATGGTGATCGGGTGAATGGCGCTTTCATACAGCAGCCCGAGAACGATGTAGATGGTGACGATCGCGGCGAGGATCAGCCAGGGCTCTCCGGCCAGCGAATTGGCAAACTCCTCCGCATCGCCGAAATAGTCCCGCTGGATCGACGCCGGAACGCCAATCTCCTCTTCCGCCGCCTTGATGGCGCTGACGGCCTCGCTGAGCGACGCGCCTGGAGCAAGATCGAAGCTGATCGTCACCGACGGGAACTGTTCGTTGTGGCTGATGACGAGCGGCGCCGCCGTAAACGACGTCTTGGCGAAGGCCCCGAGCGGGATCTGCGTATTCGAGGCTCCGGACACATAAAGCCGTTCGAGTGATTTCGGATCGGACTGATATTGCGGCGCCGCTTCCAGAATGACGCGGTACTGGTTCGACTGCGCATAGATTGTGGTGATCTGGCGCTGGCCGAACGCGTCGTTGAGCGTGTCGCTGATCGCCTGCATCGAGACGCCGAGACGGGATGCCGTCTCGCGATCGATGTCGAGCAGCAGACGCCCTCCCCCCATCTCGACTTCGGACGAAACGTCGACCAGTTCCGGAAGCTGCTCAAGCCTTGTCGCCAGCCGGTCCGCCCAATCTGAGACGCTCGCCGCCGTGGCACCGGTCAGAATGTATTGATAGGGCGCGCGGCTGACGCGGGTGCTGATGCTGATATCCCGCACCCCCTGGAAGGTGACGCGGACGCCGGGCAATTGCGATACCTCCCGCCTCAACCGGTCGATGACCTCCGGCACGGAAGAGGTCCGGTCGCTTCGCGGCTTGAGCACGAGGCTCAGTGTGCCGGTATTGAGCGTCAGGTTGTTCGCGCTCGCGCCGACCACGGAGACGATGCCGGTCACGTCTTTATCCCCGCGCAGCCTGTCGGTGACGACGGCCTGGGTCCGTTTCATCGCGTCGAAGGATGTCGTCGGCTCCGTCTCGATGACGGCCGTGATCAGGCCCGTATCCTGGGGCGGCAGAAAACCCTTGGGAATGAAGATATAAAGCGCAAGCGTTGCCGCCAGCGTTGCGACGGTCAAGATCAGCATCAGCGCGCTGCGGTCGACCACCCAGACCAGGCTTCGGTGATAGCCTGCAATAACCCGGTCCATGACACGATCAGCACCGGCAAGCACCCCGCGCCGCCCTTCGGCCGGCTTGCGCAAAATGCGGGCGCACATCATCGGTGTCAGCGTCAGCGAGATTACCGCCGAGACGACGACGGCGATCGTCAGCGTCAGGGCGAATTCGCGGAACATCCGGCCGACGATACCGGACATGAACAGCAGCGGGATGAACACGGCAATCAGCGAGACGGTCAGCGAGATGATCGTGAAGCCGATCTCTCCAGCCCCTTTCAGGGCCGCCTGCATCGGGTCCTCGCCCTCCTCGATATGGCGGGCGATGTTCTCGATCATCACGATCGCATCGTCGACCACAAACCCGGTACCGATCGTCAGGGCCATCAGCGACAGGTTGTCGAGACTGAAGCCGGCAAACCACATCACCCCGAAAGTCGCGACCAGCGACAACGGCAGCGCGACCGCCGCGATGATGGTCGCGGTCAGCGTTCGCAGGAATAGCAAGACGACGAGAATGACGAGGCCGATACTGACCCCGAGCGTCCATTGCACGTCATGGATCGAGGCCCGGATCGTTTCCGTCCGGTCGTTGACGATATCGAGCGAAATACCCGCCGGCAGCACTTCCCTGAGCCGCGGCACCTGCCTCAGAATGCTGCCGACTGTATCGATGACATTGGCGCCCGGCTGTCTCATGACATCGAGGATGACCGCCGGCTCGCCCTGATACCAGGCGCCGACGCGGGTGTTTTCAAGCCCTTGGACGATATCCGCGACGTCCTTCAGCCGCACCGGCGCATTGTTCCGGTAGGCGACGACGACATTGCCGTAGATCTCGGGGTCGATGATCTGGTCATTGGCGGCAAGCGTGAAGGACTGGTGCGCGCCGTCAAGCGCGCCCTTGGCGCCGGCGACGCTGGCGCTGGAAATCGCGGTTCGGAGATCTTCGAGGCCGATGCCATAGGCGGCCAGGCGCGGAATATCGGCCTGGACGCGGATCGCGGGCCGTACCCCGCCCTGGACCGAGACATTGCCGACACCGGAAACCTGAGCAAGCCGCTGCGCCAGGAGCGTATCGGCGAAATCGCTGAGGTCTCGGATCGGGTAGCTGGTCGAACGCAAGGCGAGCGTGATGATCGGCGTATCGGCCGGGTTCACCTTGGCATAGGTCGGCGGATAGGGCAGGTTGCGCGGCAGGCCCGAACCGGCGGCATTGATGGCCGACTGGACGTCCTGCGCGGCGCCGTCGATATCCCGGCCCAGCACGAATTGCAGCGTCACCTGACTGATGCCGAAGGCGCTCGACGAGGTCATCGAGGTCAGCGACGGGATCTGGCCGAGAGGGCGTTCAAGCGGTGCGGTCACCAGCGCCGCCATCGTCTCCGGATCGGCACCCGGCAACTGCGTCGTCACCCGGATCGTCGGAAAATCCACCTGCGGCAGTGGCGCGACGGGAAGATTGATATAGCCGAGAATGCCGCCCAGCAGCACGGCGACGCCGAGCAGCGAAGTCGCGATCGGGCGTTTGATGAACAGCGTCGACGTGTTCATTGTTTTGCTTCGGGTAATGCGACCGGCGCAGCACTCGCGGCTTCGGGCCCGCCTGTCTTCTGAGGTCGGCGGTTTGGTCGGCGTTCCTCATTGGGATTGCCGGGCGTTGCTGCCGGCGGCTGCGAGCCGGCAACCTCGACATGCTCCCCGTCCCTCAGGCGTGAAAAGCCGGTGGTCACCACCTTGTCGCCATCCGCCACGCCCTCGGCAATGACGGTTTGCACATCGTCCTGCTGGCCCAGCTTGACCATTTTCATGCCGACCGTCTGGTCGGGCTTCAGGAGATAGACGAAGGTGCCGTTGGGTCCTCGCTGGACGGCGGCCGTCGGCACGACGATCACGCCTTTCAGCGTCTCGACGAGTAGGCGGGCATTGACGAAGGCGCCGGGCCAGAGCGCCAGCTTGTCGTTCGGGAAGTTGGCCTTGATCCTGACCGTTCCCGTGGTCGCGTCCACCTGGTTGTCCACCGCCGCAAGCACACCGTTGTCGATCACGCTCTTGCCGTCGCCGGCAATCGCCTCGACCGAAAGCTGCCCACCGCCGCTCGCCGCGTTGACCTTGGCAAGCTGCTGCTGCGGAATCGAAAACACCACCGAGATCGGCCTGATCTGCGACAACGTGACGATGCCCGCCGCATCGGAAGAACTGACGATATTGCCGACATCGACATTGCGGATGCCAGTGCGGCCGTCGATCGGCGCCCGGATCGTCGTATAGTCGAGCGAGGCCTGGGCGCTGGCGATCGCCGCGTCGTCGGACTGGACGGCCGCCCGGTACTGCTCGACCTGCGAGCGCGCCGTATCGACCTGCTGCTGCGTGCCCGAGCTCGACTGAACCAGTTTCAGGGAGCGGTCCAGAGCAAGTTCGGCATTCTGCAGCAGCGCCTGATCCTGCGCCTTCTTGCCGATCGCCTGGTCGAGCTGTGCGCGATAGACCGCGTCGTCGATCCGCACCAGGACATCGCCCTTCCTGACGTCCTGCCCCTCGTCGAAATGCAGTTCGACCAGCTTGCCGCTGACCTGCGGGCGAATGGTGACCGTGCTCAACGGCCGGACCGAGCCGACGCCATCGATGAACACCGGCACGTCACTCGCCTTGGCATCGGCCACCAGCACCGGAACCGGTTCCGATTGGCCCGATTGACGACCAGGGCGCCGGCGCCCGCCGGCAGGTCGTCCCGCCGGCTGCGCCGCGGTTGCCTCCGTCGGCGCCCAGCCGAGCATGGTTTCCACACGGCCCAGCCAGCGGTCCCGAAGCGCATAGGCTCCGAAGCCCGCTGTGCCCAGGATTATCACGGAAACCAGGACCCAATGCCTACGCGCCATCGACCGCAACTTCTTGAATGCTCGAAAAATCAACTGGATTGGACGCTACTGGTCTAATGCCTGCAATGGAAGGCGCTTTCCGCGGACACGGATTACAAATTGGATAGATTAGGCCGGATGCGGAAAACGCCGAACGACTCACCAAAGCGAAGAAAGGCGTTGACAGCCGCGCCGTTGGTTAGGGACAAGCTAAGGGTAATTTCACGCTTTGCCCTGTTCGCGGCAGGCGCATACCAGGGCCGTCGATCCGCATCGATCGGCAACATAATAAACAGGGGACTTGAGAACATGACCGATTTCGATGCCGTGCACGAACGCCGGGGCACCGGCAGCTCGAAGTGGAGCAAGTATCCGGACGACGTGCTGCCCATGTGGGTCGCCGACATGGACTTCCCCGCGGCACCGGAGATCGTCGACGCCATCCGCAACCGGCTCGAACATCCGATGCTCGGCTACGGCGTCGCCCGCGACGAACTGCGAGCCCAAATCATCTCCGACATGCAGGAAAAATACGGCTGGAGCGTCTCGCCTGACGAAATCGTCTTCCTCCCCGGCGTGGTGCCGGGGTTCAACATGGCGCTGCACGCGATGCTTCAGCCCGGCGATGGCGTACTGGTGCAGACGCCGGTCTATCGTCCTATCCTCGAAGCCCCCGCGAATTGGAACCTCGTCCGGCACGAAGCGCCGCTTACCCCGACCGCTGAAGGCTATGTGATGGATGCCGGTGCCTTCGCGGCGGAACTGGCAAAATCGAAGGCACTGCTGTTCTGCAACCCGCAGAACCCGACGGGCAAGGTGTTCACTGCCGACGAACTCAAGACGATCACCGACCTCTGCCGCCAGAACGATACGCTGATCATCTCCGACGAAATCCATTGCGACCTTCTGTTCGACGGTCGCCGCCACGTGCCGATCGCCACGCTTTCGGAAGACGCTGCCAACCGCACCATCACCCTGATGGCCGCCAGCAAGACCTACAACATAGCCGGCCTCAAGACCGCCTTCGCGATCATCGGCAACAAGGCGATCCGCGAGAAATTCAACCAGGCACGCCTCGGAATGGTCGACAACGCCAATATCATCGGGCTTGAAGCGACGCTTGCGGCCTTCTCGAAGGCGGGCGACTGGAAGACGCGGATGCTCGCCTATATCGAGGCCAACCGAAATTTTCTATCAGCCGAACTGGCGCGCCGGTTTCCCAAGATCAAGCTCATCCCGTCGGAAGGCACGTTCCTCGCCTGGCTCGACTGCACGGAACTCGGTCTGGAACGGGATGCTCAGAGCTATTTCCTCGAGCACGGCAAGGTCGGCTTCAATGCCGGCTCGGAATTCGGCGCGGCCTACGGCAACTTCGTCCGCGTCAATTTCGGATGCCCGCGCACCCTGCTTGAGGAGGGCCTGAGCCGCATGGAACGCGCACTCGGCCGGAACACCTGATCAGTCCGCTCGATCGAATAAGAAGAAGTGATCGCCGGCGGAACTCATCCGCCGGCATGATGGCAGACTGAAAGGATCAGACGATCCCGCCACCGCCGCTGGTGGACGCCGGACGTTCGAGCGCGACTTTTTTCCGATAGCCGCTGTCGCGATAGGTCGCGACCGGATCGATCGCGCCGCCTGCACGGCGGCGGGCTTCGGCGAGGATCGGCTCCACATCGGTGCGATAAGCGCGCTTCAGTGTCTCCGAGGCCATCAGCGCATCGTTTTCCTGCTGGAATCCGTCAAGTGCTACCCGATCGACCAGCAATGCCTGGGCATAGGCCCGGCGGATCTCGTTGGCGCTGGAAATCAGGCTTTCGATCGGGTCCGTGACATTGTGCGACTGGTCGATCATATGCGCCGGGCGAAAATCCCTGATGCCGCGATGCTCGGCATCCACCAACTCGTTGAAGACGAGGAACAGGCGGTAGGGCTCGATAGCGCCCGCATCGAGGTCGTCGTCGCCATATTTGGAATCGTTGAAGTGGAAGCCGCCGAGCTTGCCGAACTGGATCAGCCGGGCAACGATCATCTCGATATTGGTATTCGGCGCATGATGGCCGAGATCGACGAGGCAGAAGGCTTTCGGTCCGAGCGTATTGGCGATCAGGTAATTCGTGCCCCAGTCCTGCACCACCGTCGAATAAAAGGCCGGCTCGTACATCTTGTGCTCGGAAAACAGCCGCCAGTCGTCCGGCAACGCCTTGTAGATCTCCGCCATCGACGCAAGATAACGCTCGAACATCCGCGTGAAATGGCTCTGACCCGGAAAGTTCGAGCCGTCGCCAATCCACACCGTCAGCGCCTTGGAGCCGATCGCCTTGCCGATCTCGATACATTCGAGATTGTGCTCGATCGCCTGAGCGCGTGTCGCAGCATTCGTGTGGCTGAGCGAGCCGTATTTATAGGAGTGCGCCTGGCCGGGAGCATCGGAAAACGTATTCGAGTTCATCGCATCAAAACCGAGACCCAGCGCATCGCCCTTGGCCAGCAATTCCTTCGGATCCGCCTTGTCCCACGGGATATGCAGCGAGACCGTCGGCGTCGCGCGGGTCAATTGGTGGATGACCGAGCAGTCATCGAGCTTGTCGAAAATGCCGCGCGGCTCGCCTTGGCCCGGGAAACGGGCGAAACGCGTGCCGCCGGTGCCGACGCCCCAGGAGGGTACGGCGACGAAGAACTTTTCAACATCCCGGGTGATCGTTTCGATATCGATGCCGCGCCGCGACAGGTTCTCGCCGAGCGCGTCGTAGTCGGATTTGAGCGCTGCTGTACGTTTGTCGTTTTCAGCGGCGATCACATTGGTCGTGATCTTGAGTTCAGTCATTCGGTCCTCCCATCTAATCTTTGTCTCTTCTCCCCAGCGGGGAGAAGGTGGCCCGAAGGGTCGGATGAGGGGGCGCGGCACATTCTGCCTTTCGCTTATCGCTCAAGGCGTCGCTTTGCTCCTCCCCCTCATCTGCCTATCGGGCATCTTCTCCCCGCTGGGGAGAAGATATTACCCTACCGCGTAAAGCTCTGGGCGTTGCCGGCATCCACGTTGATGATGTTGCCGGTCGACTTGGCCGATGCGTCCGATGCGAGGAAATAGATCGCCTCCGCAATATCCTCCGGAAAGACATTGAGCTTGAGCAGCGACCGCTTGCGGTAGTGTTCCTCCAGGTCGTCCACCTCGATCTTGGACGAGGCGGCCCGCTGTTCGCGCCATTCGCCGTTCCAGATCTTCGATCCGCGCAGCACGGCGTCCGGATTGACCGTATTGACTCGAATGCCTGCCTCGGCGCCTTCGAGCGCCAGGCAGCGAGCGAGATGGATTTCAGCGGCTTTGGCGGTGCAATAGGCCGACGCATTCGGAGAAGAGGCAAGCCCGTTCTTGGAAGCGACAAAGACGACGTTGCCGCCGAGCTTCTGGCGGCGGAACAACCGGAAAGCCTCCCGCGAAACGAGGAAATAACCCGTCGCCAGGATGTCGATATTCTTGCTCCACATGGCAAGCGTGGTTTCCTCGACCGGCGCGGACGACGCGATCCCGGCATTCGAGACGAGGATATCGACGCCGCCGAATTCGACGCAGGCCTCGGCAAACGCGGCGATCACCGCGTCCTCGGTCGTCACGTCGAGCAGGACCCCACGCACCGCATCCCTGCCGAACGACTTTTCGAAATCGGCTTTGGTCGTGTCGAGCGCACCGCCGTCGATATCGGCAAGCACCACGCAGGCACCCTCGCCCATCAGCCTGGCGGCCGTCGCCCGCCCGATGCCGCCTGCGCCGCCGGTGACGAAGGCTACCTGCCCGGCAAGGCTTTTCGGCTTCGGCATGCGCTGCAGCTTCGCCTCTTCGAGCAACCAATATTCGATGTCGAAGGCCTCCTGCTCCGGCAGGCCCTGATATTCGGAAACCGTCGAGGCGCCCCGCATCACGTTGATGGCGTTGACATAGAACTCGCCGGCAATCCGGGCCGTCGCCTTGTCACGCGCAAACGACAGCAGTCCGACGCCCGGAACCAGGAAGATCACCGGGTTGGGGTCGCGCATGGCGGGTGAATTGGCGTGTTTGCAGGTCTCGTAATAGCGGCTGTAATCGGCGCGATAATCTTCGAGCGCCTTGTCGAGCGCGGCGATCACCGCATCGACATCCGGCTTTGCGGGATCGAAATCGACGATCAGCGGACGGATTTTCGTGCGCAGGAAATGGTCCGGGCAGGAGGTTCCGAGGCTCCCAAGCGGCTTCAGATCCTTCGAATTGACGAATTCCAGCACCGCATCCTGGTCGTCGAAATGGCCAAGCTTGCGCTCCACCTTGCCGATCCGACCGCGGATCTCCGGCATCAGTTTCGCGACGATTGCCCGACGTTCCTGTGCGGGCAGGCTCTCTGCCACCGGCCCGCCGAAGATCGTCCTACCTTCGGTCTCCTTGGCGAACCACTCAATCGCCTTGTTGATGATGTCGAGCGTCAGTTCGTAACAGGCCTTGGCATCATTTGCCCAGGTGAACAGGCCATGGCTTTCCAGCACGACGCCCTTGGCATTCGGGTTCGCCTTGACGAACGCTTCGAGATCGAGCCCAAGCTGGAAACCCGGCCGCCGCCAGGGCAGCCAGCCGATTTCGGCACCGAAGACCTGTTGCGTCAGTTCTCTCGAGTTTTTGGAAGCCGCGATTGCGATGATCGCGTCGGGGTGCATGTGGTCCACATGGGTGAACGGCACGAAACCATGCAGCGGGGTATCGATGGAAGCGGCGCGCGGATTGAGGTTGAAGGTGCAATGCGGCAGGAAACCGACCATGCGGTCCTCGTCCTCGACGCCCTTGTAGAGCCCCTTCAGCGCTTCCAGCTTGTCCATGTAGAGGGTGGCGAAACCGTCGAGCTTGATCGTGCCGACATCGCCGCCGGATCCCTTCACCCACATGACCTTCACTTTTTCACCGGTCAGCGGATCGGTTTCCATCACCTTGGCGGAAGTATTGCCGCCGCCGTAATTGGTGATGCGCTTGTCGGCACCGAGAAGATTGGAGCGATAGAGCAGCTTGCCGGGCTCATCGAGCTTGGCGGCTTGAGCATCGTTCCAACGGTTTTCGAGAAGGCGGGTTTGGCCCGACATTGCTTGTCCTCCAACGTGTTTCGGCTCACGGCGACGAGGCGGCCGCCATCTCCCTGCTGCCGGTATCGCGCATTGTCGCGCCATCTGTCAATCATAAACGATCAGAAAGTTTCATTGTGCAGCGCAATAAAAGCGAAGTTGATCGTTTATGATTGACAACGTAAATTTTCCGGTAATAGTTGACGCCAAGGAGGAGCCAATGCACGAACGTGAACGCCATCGCATCATCTTGAGCGCTATCCAGGAAAAACCCGTCATCACGGTGCAGGATATCGCCGAATTGACCGAGGCATCGGAAGCGACGATCCGGCGCGACATCGCTTCGCTGCACGTCCAGGGCAAGCTCCGGCGCGTCCGCGGCGGCGCGGAAGCCGTTCATCCTCCGCAGATCGGCCAGCTTTCGGCCCGATCGTTCCGGGTGTCGGAATCGGTCAACATCGACAAGAAGCGCGCAATCGCCCGCCGCGCGGTTGAACTCTGCGATGAAGGCGACAGCGTCATCATCAACGGCGGCACGACGACGTTCCAGATGGTGCATTTCATGTCGGCCCGACGCCTGCAGGTGATGACCAACTCGTTTGCGATCGCCGAACATCTGGTCAAGCATTCGAAGAACACGGTGACCATACCGGGCGGCGCGATCTATCGCGAGCAGAGCCTGATCCTGTCGCCCTTCGACAACGATGCGATCCGCAATTTTTATGCACGGCGCATGTTCATCGGCGCGCAGGGGGTCGGCCCGCTCGGCGTGATGGAAGCCGACGCGCTGGTGATCCAGAGCGAGCAGAAGCTGATGCACCAGGCCGAGGAACTCATCGTGATGGTGGATTCCTCGAAGTTTTCGCGCCGATCGAGCCTCATACTCTGCCCGCTCGACCGGGTGACCACCGTCATCACCGATGACGGTGTGACAGACGACGCCGCACGCATGATCGAGGATGCGGGCGTCAAACTGATTATCGCCGGTGCCGCCGCAGCGGACACGGCCAAGGAGGATTCTTCGTCGGCCGCGTGAGGAGCGACCGGCGGGAGAAAGATTGAACTATCAACTGGGAGGACCAACTATGAAACTTGCAAAGAAACTCGCCCTCGGCGCGGCATTCGCCTTCGCCGCCCTGACATCAACAATGACGACGGCAAGCGCTGCCGACATGAAGATCGCGCTCGTGGTCAAATCGCTCGGCAACGGCTTCTTCGAAGCGGCCAACAAGGGCGCGCAGGAAGCTGCCAAGGAACTCGGCGGCGTCCAGGTCATCTATACCGGCCCGACCTCGACGACGGCCGAAGGCCAGATCGAAGTGATCAACTCGCTGATCGCGCAAGGCGTCGATGCGATTGCCATCTCCGCCAACGATCCGGACGCCGTCATCCCGGCGTTGAAGAAGGCCACCCAGCGCGGCATCAAGGTGATCTCCTGGGATTCGGCGGTCGCCAAGGAAGGCCGCATCATGCACCTGAACCCGTCTTCCAACGAGCTGATCGGTAAGATGTGCCTGACGCTCGCCAAGGACCACCTGGATGGCGGCAAGGGTGGTTTCGCGATCCTTTCGGCCACCACCACCTCGACCAACCAGAACACCTGGATCGCCGAGATGAAGAAGCAGCTCAAGGATTTTCCGGGCCTGAACCTCGTCACGACAGTTTATGGTGACGACCTCGCCGACAAGTCCTATCGCGAAGCACAGGGCCTCTTGACCTCGCAGCCGAACGTCAAGGTCATCGTCGCTCCGACCACGGTCGGTGTTCTCGCCGCCTCGCAGGCCGTCAAGGATGCCGGCAAGATCGGCCAGGTCTATGTGACCGGTCTCGGCCTGCCGTCTGAAATGGCCGGCGCCATCAAGTCCGGCGCCACCAAGGAATTCGCCATCTGGAACCCGATCGACCTCGGTTATTCCGCCACCCAGATAGCCTATCACCTCGTCAAGGGTGATGCGGACGGCAAGCCGGGCTCGGACATCAAGGCCGGCCGCATGGGCTCGATCAAGATTGGCGACAATGGCGAAGCCGCCATGGCCGACCCCTTCGTCTACAACGCCAAGAACATCGATGAGTTCTCCAAGATCTTCTGATCCGGAGAACTCCCCTTGCCGGCAGGCGCGAGCCCCCTCATCCGCCTGCCGGCACCTTCTTTCCCACCGGGGGAGAAGAAATATGCTGCAACGTCTCCGTTCCTCCTCTCCCCTTGGGGAGAGGGTGACCGAGCGAAGCGGAGGTGGGTGAGGGGCGCTGCCGCCTCGACGCCACGATTCTTGCCATCGGAAAACGGCCACCCATAATGAACGGCGTTACGAAAATTCAAGACCGATCGCCCCGACCGGCACCGACGACGGAAGCAATGCCGATCCTGGAAATGCGCGGCATCAGCCAGATCTTTCCCGGCGTCAAAGCGCTCGACGGCGTCAGCATCAAGCTTTATCCCGGCCAGGTGACGGCGCTGATCGGCGAAAACGGCGCCGGCAAGTCGACGCTCGTCAAGATTTTGACCGGCATCTACCGCCCGAACGAGGGCGAGATCCTGATCGACGGCAAGCCCACCACATTCACGAGCGCGCAGGCGGCGATCGACGCCGGTGTTACCGCAATCCATCAGGAAACCGTCCTCTTCGACGAGTTAAGTGTCGCGGAAAACATCTTTCTCGGCCATGCGCCGCGCACCCGTTTCGGCACGATCGACTGGCGGAAGATCAATTCCGGCGCCAAGGCCCTCATGCTTCAGCTCGAGAGCGATATCGACCCGACGATCCGCCTGCGCGACCTCTCGATCGCCCAGCGCCATCTCGTGGCGATCGCCCGGGCGCTGTCGGTCGAGGCCCGCATCGTCATCATGGACGAGCCGACTGCCGCCCTCTCCCGAAAGGAGATCGATGACCTCTTCCGCATTGTCGAGAGCCTGAAACGCCAGGGCAAGGCGATCCTCTTCATCAGCCACAAGTTCGACGAGGTCTATGAGATCGCCGAGAACTACGCGGTTTTTCGCGATGGCCGCGCCGTCGGCCAGGGCCGGCTGAGGGAAACGCCCCAGGACGAGATCGTCAGGCTGATGGTTGGCCGCGACGTCAAGGACGTCTTTCCCAAGGTCGAGGTCCAGATCGGTGCGCCGGTCTTCCGCGTCGAGAACTATTGCCATCCGACCGAATTCCGCGACATTTCCTTCGAGCTTCGTCGCGGCGAAATCCTGGGGCTCTACGGCCTGATCGGCGCCGGGCGTTCGGAACTCTGCCAGTCGCTGTTCGGCGTGACCCGGCCCTCCTCCGGACGGCTGGTGCTGGAAGGCAAGCCGCTCGAAATCCGCTCCTCGGGTGATGCGATCCGCGCCGGCATCGTCTACGTTCCGGAAGAACGCGGCCGCCACGGCCTGGCGCTGCCCATGCCGATCTTCCAGAACATGTCGCTGCCCTCGCTCGGCAAGACCTCCCGCTCCGGTTTCCTGAAAGCCGCCAACGAACTGGCGCTTGCGCGAAAATATGCCGAGCGGCTGGACCTGCGCGCCGCCGCCCTTTCGGTTCCGGTCGGCACCTTGTCCGGCGGCAACCAGCAGAAGGTCGTCATCGGCAAATGGCTGGCGACGCAGCCGAAGGTGATCATTCTCGACGAGCCGACCAAGGGCATCGACATCGGCTCCAAGGCTGCCGTGCACGCCTTCATCGGCGAACTTGCCGCCGAGGGCCTGTCGATCATCATGGTTTCGTCCGAGCTTCCCGAAATCCTCGGCATGTCCGACCGGGTGATGGTGATGCGCGAGGGCCTTTCCGCCGGCGTTTTCGAGCGCGAAGCCCTGAGCGCAGAAGTGCTGGTCCGCGCCGCAACCGGCAACCAGTGAGGAGAAACCGATGAACCGCCTCCTGAAGAACCGCGAAATCCTGCTCACCGTCATCATCGCCGCGATGATCGCCGGCTTCGCGACTCGTGCGCAGGGCTTTGCGTCTCCCGGCAATCTCGCCAACATCTTCAACGACACCTCGATTCTGATCATCCTGGCGCTCGGCCAGATGACGGTGATCCTGACCAAGTCGATCGATCTTTCTGTTGCCGCCAACCTTGCCTTCACCGGCATGGCGGTCGCCATGACCAATGCTGCCTATCCCGACCTGCCGCTGGCCCTGCTCATCGTCATGGCGATCGGCATCGGCGCCTTCCTGGGTGCGATCAACGGTTACCTGGTCTGGGCGCTGCGGATTCCGCCGATCGTCGTCACGCTCGGAACGCTGACCATCTATCGCGGCATGGCCTTCGTGCTGTCGGGCGGCGGCTGGGTGAACGCCCACCAGATGGCCCCTTCCTTCCTGAATGTCCCGCGAATGCCGGTGATCGGCCTGCCGATCCTCTCCTGGATCGCCATCCTCATCGTGCTCGGCGCCTGGTTCGTGCTGACCCGCTTGCCCTTTGGCCGGGCAGCCTACGCATCCGGCGGCAACCCGACGGCGGCGATCTATGCCGGCATCGATATCGGCTGGACCAAATTCATAGCCTTCGTGGTGTCGGGCGCGCTCGCGGGCCTCTCCGGTTATCTCTGGGTGTCGCGTTATGCGGTCGCCTATGTCGATATCGCTGCGGGCTTCGAACTGGACACGGTTGCGGCCTGCGTCATCGGCGGCATCTCGATTGCCGGCGGCATCGGCTCGGTCGGCGGTGCGGTGCTCGGCGCCCTCTTCCTCGGCGTCATCAAGAACGCGCTGCCCGTCATCGGCATCTCGCCCTTCGCGCAGATGGCGATCTCCGGCATCGTCATCGTGCTCGCCGTCGTCTTCAACGCCCGCGCCGAACGCAAGGCCGGCCGCATCATCCTGCGCGATCGCGGCGCAAAAGAGGTGTCCGCATGAGCGACGTCGTTTCTTCCAAACGGGTCATTCCCGACCGGCTCGGCAGCAAGACCTCGCGCCTGCTGGCGAGCTGGGAAGTGCTGCTGTTCGGCGTGGCGGTGCTGATCTTTGTCTTCAATTCGTTCGCCTCGCCTTACTTTCTGAATGCCTGGAACCTCTCCGACGCTACCTTCAATTTCACCGAAAAGGCGATGATCGCCTTTGCCATGGCGCTGCTCGTCATCGCCGGCGAGATCGATCTGTCGGTCGCAGCGATCATCGCGCTTGCTTCGACCGCCATGGGCGCCGCGGCCCAGGCCGGCATCGGCACACCGGGACTGGTGGCGATCGGCATCGGCACCGGGCTTGTCTGCGGCGCGTTCAACGGCCTGCTCGTCGCCGGCCTGAGGCTACCGTCCATCGTCGTGACGATCGGCACGATGAGCCTCTTCCGCGGCATTTCCTATATCGTGCTGGGCGACCAAGCCTATGGCAAATATCCGTCTAGCTTTGCCTATTTCGGCCAGGGCTATGTGGCCTGGATGTTTTCCTTCGAATTCGTGCTGTTCATCATCCTCGCCGCAGCCTTCGGCATCCTGCTGCACGCGACCAATTTCGGCCGGCAGGTCTATGTGATCGGCAACAACGAATTCGCGGCACGTTTCTCCGGCATTCCGGTGGAACGGGTGAAATTCATCCTCTTCCTGCTGACCGGTGTCATGGCGGGTGTCGCATCCGTCTGCCTCACATCCCGCCTCGGCTCGACCCGGCCTTCGATCGCCCAAGGCTGGGAGCTTGAGGTCGTCACCATGGTCGTGCTCGGCGGCGTCTCCATTCTCGGCGGCGCGGGCACCATTGCCGGCGTCGTCATCGCCGCTTTCGTCATGGGCCTCGTCACCTTCGGACTGGGGCTGCTCAACGTGCCCGGCATCGTCATGTCGATCTTCGTCGGCCTGCTCTTGATCATCACCATCGCCATCCCGATCATCGCCCGCCGCATCAAGGAAATGAGCCGATGACGCTCGAAAAGTACGCCTTCAAGATGAAGCTCAATCCGGGAATGGAAGCGGAATACCGCAGACGCCACGACGAGATTTGGCCGGAGCTTGTCGATCTCCTCCACCAGGCGGGCGCTAGCGACTATTCCATCCATCTCGACCGCGAGACAAACATTCTGTTCGGCGTGCTGACACGGCCGACCGACCACACTCTGTCGAGCCTGCCCGACCACCCGGCGCTGAAGAAATGGTGGGCGCATATGGCCGACATCATGGAAACCAATCCGGACAACTCGCCGGTCCAGAGCGATCTGGTGACGGTCTTCCACCTGCCATGACCACGCCGGAAAAGATCGCCGTCCTCGATATCGGCAAGACCAATGCCAAGATCGTCGTCCTCGACTGCGCGACCGGTGAGGAGATCGCCGAAAGGCGCGCGCCGAACCGGGTTCTGCCGGGCCTGCCCTATCCGCATTACGATATCGACGCCCTGTGGACCTTCGTGCTCCAAGCCTTGTCCGACTTTGCCAATTACCCCGGCTTCGATGCGATCTCCATCACCACCCACGGCGCATCGGCGGTGCTTCTCGATGCCGAGGGTAAACTGGCGCTGCCGGTGCTCGATTACGAACACGAATATCCGGAAGACATCCGCGAAACCTACCGATCGATCCGCCCGCCTTTTTCTGAAACCTTCTCCCCGGTCCTATCAGGCGGGCTGAATGTCGGCGCACAGCTTCACTACCAGAAGACCGCCTTTCCTGAAGCCTTTGGCCGCGTCCGCACCATCCTCACCTACCCGCAATATTGGGCGTTCAGGCTGACCGGTGTCGCGGCAAACGAAGTCACATCGCTCGGCTGCCACACCGATCTCTGGCTCCCACGTGAAGGCGCTTATTCGTCATTGGTCGAGACACTCGGCATCCGCGACCTGATGGCACCGGTGCGTTCGGCCTTCGACACGCTCGGTTCGCTCCTGCCACACGTTGCAGCGCAGATCGGAACGACGAAACCGATCCCGGTCCATTGCGGTATGCACGATTCCAACGCCTCGCTGCTGCCGCATCTGGTCGGACGTGAGCCGCCGTTCGCGGTGGTCTCCACCGGTACCTGGGCCATCAATTTCGCGGTCGGTGGCGATCTCGACCATCTCGACCCGCAGCGCGACGCGCTTGCCAATGTCGATGCCTATGGCCGTGCCGTGCCCTCGAGCCGCTTCATGGGCGGCCGCGAGTTTGAGATGCTGACGGTGGAACTCGGCATCTTATCGCCGGAAGCGGCGCTTGCAGCCATCCCTCATGTCATCGAAAAAGGCCTGATGCTTCTGCCGAACGTTTCAGGCGGTTCCGGCCCCTTCCCGGGCCGCGAACGGCAATGGATCAACGACACCGGCGCCACTATCGACCAGCGCTGGGCGGCAGCCTGCCTCTACCTCGCGCTGATGACGGAGACCTGCCTCGATCTCATCGGCGCCAAGGGACCGGTTCTGGTCGAAGGCCCCTTCTCGGCCAACCCGGCCTATCTCCAGGCGCTGGCCGCGCTGCTCGGCCGCGAGATCATGGCACTTCCTGGCTCGACCGGCACAAGTCAGGGCGCAGCGCTTCTCGCAGGCATTTCGCCGGCGACCAAAGCAGGCCGCGTCGTGCCCGCGCCGCCTTGGAACATCGGCGCCTATCGCGCTGCCTGGCACGAAAAGCTGGGGCGCTGATCAGCGCGCATTGGCCGGCCGGCGGTTGCGGCGAAGGCGCCGTCCCGTCTGCTCCTCGAGTGCGTCCTCCAGAATGCCGAGCCGGCGTTCGGTGATTTCGGCAATCTGCACGGGATCACCGGATTCGATCGCCTGCATCATGGTCTCGACCAGTTCGAGCGACAGCACGAGGTCGGCGCGGGTATGCAGCGTCCTGTGCCGCATCGGCTCCACCCATTGCAGCAGCAGTTCCATCAGTTCCAGCACGAGGCCGTTTCGGGTCGCCCGCGCCAGGGCGAGGTCGAAGCGCATCGACGCGATGATGATCGAGCTGATATGTTCGGGGCTGCTTTTCGTCACCTCCGGCAGCGGCAACGAATCCCGGCCGAACCGGATCGCCTCCCGCATCCGGTCGAAATCCGCATCCTCGGCATATTGCGAGGCGATCTGCGCCACCCAGGGCAGGATCAGCCGGCGCACCTCGATCGCCTCGTCGATGTCGCCGGGCCGCATGTCCGGCCTCGGCACGATCAGGTCGAGCGGCACTATTTCGCTGCTGACGAACGTGCCGCCGCCGGCACCCGGCCTGACGGTGAGGATATTCGCCTCGACCAGCAGCTTTACCGCTTCGCGCACCGTCGGACGGCTCACCTGCATCTGTTCGGCGATGCTGCGCTCGGACGGGAGGCGCGAGCCGAGCCGGAAAAACCCGGCCCTGATGGCATCGGCAAGCCGGCGCGCCACCTCTTCGTTGGGAAGCAGCACTTTGACAGGCTGAAAATGTCGGTCCACCAGCACCTCCTACCCCCGCTCAGACGGAAAGCACTTTGCCGGTATTCAGAATGTTGTTGGGATCGAGCGCCAGCTTGATACGCGCCATCAACGCCAGCTCCTCCGGGGTTCGTGACAGCTTGAGATAGGGCTTCTTCAGCAGGCCGATCCCGTGTTCGGCGGAAATCGTGCCGCCTTCGCGGGCGATCGAACCGAAGACGAGTTCGGTGATCTCCTTGTGCGGCTGGTCGTTGCCGGCGGATGGAATGTTGCAGACGAGATGCAGGTTGCTGTCGCCGATATGGCCGTAGCTGAGCGCAATCGCATCCGGCCAGCGGGCCTTCATCGCGGCCTCGATCTCGTCGACCACCTGGCCGGCGGCACTGGTCGGCAGGCCGACGTCGAAAGCGGTCAGCGGCCCCATCAGCTTGCCGTATTCCGACACGCTTTCGCGCACCGCCCAGAGGTCCTTGGTCTCCCGCTCGGAGGACGGCAGGACCGCATCGGAAACCCAGCCGGCTTCCAGCGCATCCGACAGCACCTGCTCCAGCAGCGCCCGGTTCTCGTCCGCATTGCGCCCGCCAGTCTCGATCAGCACATAGATACCGTGCGGCTCCTTGAAGGCGCGGCGCAGGTCAGGAAGCTTACCCGTCATGAAGTCGTAAAAGCTCGGCCACATCACCTCGAACGAGGTCAGCGCCGATCCCATGCCCTGGCGGGCGCTCTTCAATAGCTCCAGAAGCGAGGGGAAATCCGGGCAGCCGCAGAAGGCGCTGGCAAGTTCGGCGGGCTTCGCCTGCAGCCGCAGCACGGCGCGGGTGATGACGCCGAGCGTGCCTTCCGAACCGATGAACAGTTGCTTGAGGTCGTAGCCCGCATTGTTCTTCAGCATCTTGTTCAACGACTTGACGATCGTGCCGTCCGGCAGCACCACTTCGAGGCCGAGCACATGTTCGCGGGCCATGCCGAACCGGATGACGCGATTGCCGCCGGCATTGGTGGCGAGATTGCCGCCGATGAGGCAGGAATCGCGGGCGCCGAGATCAAGCCCGAAGAACAACCCCGCCTCCTCGGCCTTCGCCTGGATAACGCTGAGCGGCGTGCCTGCCATCACCGTCATCGTCGCCATCACGGTATCGACTTCCTCGATACCGTTCATGCGGTCGAGCGACAGCGCCACGCCATTTTCAATCGGCCGGGCGCCGCCGGCAAGACCAGTCAACCCGCCCTGCGGCACCACCGGCACCTTGAATTCGTTGCAAAGGCGCAGCGTTACCGAGACCTGCTCCGTCGTGCGCGGCCGCACCAGCGCAAGCGGCACCACCGGCGAAAGGCCGCCCCAATCATTGTGGAAGCGGACCGGAATATCGTCCCCGAAAAAGACGTCGGGAGCGAGCTCGCGCTGGAGCGCGTGGATGAATTCTTGTGTCATGAAGCCGTCACCTCGGAGATATCGATAAAGGTAAGCTTAACTGCCATCTTCGGTAAAATAAATATACCTCCGAATTTTCTCGAAGAGCAGAGGCCGGCAGATAACCGCCATCGATGCCGAAGCGATCCCGGCAGCTCCAAATGAAATCGGCGGGCCGGCAACAAGCCGGCCCGCCGATTTCTCCCTGGGAGGAGATTTGGTTCAGCGCAAGGCGCCGGCCACGTGCTTCTGTTCGTCCTTCATGAAGGCGATGTCGCCGACGACGCGCACACGCACACGCCGTGCATCACCCGGCAGATAGGCGATCGGAATGTCTTCCGTATCGAGCGTGACGATCGTTTCGACGCTGGCGCCCGCCTCGACGGCGCGGGCGCGGGCGATGCGCTCGGCCTCGGCGATCGCCTTTTCGCGCGACATGCCGGAAAACACCTGGTCGACTTCGCCGGAAACCTGCGCCATCGCAGCACCGAGCGCGTTTGCGACGCCGGCATGTTCGACGCGCAGCACTTCGCTGGCACCTTTGAGCTTTTCCGGGATCAGGAACGCACCGCCGCCGACGGCGATCAACTGCACGCCCTCGGCAGACGTCTTCATCCGGTCGACGCCGTCCTCGACCATCGCCTCGACGCGTTTCAGCAGATCGGCCACCAGCGCCTTGTCGAGATGCTTGACCCGGTCGCGGTCGCCGATCTCGACGAGGCCGGCAGCAACCGCCACGTCCGTCGTCGTCAGCGTATCACCGCCGAAGACCAGTGCCTTCTCGGTGATGCGGTAACCGACCGAACGCGGCCCGATCTTGCGGGTTTCCGGGTCGATGATCGTGCCGCCGCCGAGCGCCATCGGCAGCAGGTCCGGCATGCGGAACAGCGTGCGCACGCCGCCGACCTCGACGACATTGTTCGCCTCGCGCGGAAAACCGCCGACCAGGCAGCCGACATCCGAGGTGGTGCCGCCGACGTCGATGACCATGGCCTCCTTGAGGCCGGTCAGAAACGCCGCGCCGCGCATGGAATTGGTCGGGCCGGACGCAAAGCTGTAGACCGGGTTGGCGGCAGCGACATCCGCCAGCACCACCGTGCCATCGTTCTGGGTCAGATAGAACGGCGCGTCGATGCCGGCCTGCTTCAGCGCATCCTTGAAGGCGTCGATCGTCTTGCGGCCGAGCCCCTGCAGTGCAGCGTTCAGCAGCGTGACATTCTCGCGTTCCAGGAGCCCGATACGGCCGAGCGTATGGGACAGCGTGATGCGCGCATTCGGGATCACCGAACGGACGATCTCCGCCGCTTCCAGCTCGCATTCCGCCGTCAGGGGCGAAAAAAGCGCGGTGATACCGATCGAATCGACGCCGGCATCGCGGATCTTCATCGCCGCGTCGCGCACTTCGTCGCGGGCGAGCGGCACCAGCGGCCGGCCGTCATATTCGTGGCCGCCGTGCACCATGAAGGTGAGCGGATCGACGGCATCGCGCAACTCATCCGGCCAGTCGACCATCGGTGGCAGCGAGGCGCCGGCCGGCATGGCGATGCGGATCGCCGCGACCCGATCGAGACGGGCGCGTTCGACCACCGCATTGGTGAAATGCGTCGTGCCGATCATCACCGCATCGACCGGTGCCGCACCCGGCGCCTGCGAAGCGACCACATGGCCGATCGCGTTGACGACACCCTGCATCACGTCCGACGTGGTGGGAAACTTGATGGCCGAGAGAACCTTCTCGCCATCGATGAGCACGGCATCCGTATTGGTGCCGCCGACGTCAATTCCGATCCGCTTCATGCTGCAAACACCGATTTGAAATCCAGGTCATATCCGAAGGCGCGCGGGCCGACATGTTCAAGGCCCTTGGCGCTGGTCAGCACCTCCGGCGCCGGCAGTGCCACGACCGTGACGCGCTGGCCGTACCGAACCGTCTCGGTGCCGATCGCCTCGCCCGACACTGTATCGAGCAGGCAGATCAGGTCCGGCGTCATGGCGATCGGCTGGCCGTCGCGGAAAGCGACCGCCCATTCGTTCTGGAAGGCGAGTTCGACCTTCGAGCCGCGATCACCGTCGAGGCCTTCGATCATCGCCGAGCCGCGCAGGAAGCCGCCCGTCGTGGTGCGGTCGACATCGGCGATCTTGCCCTTGAACAACACCTTGCCGCCCTCATGGGCAAGCACGGCCTCGACGGGATCCGTATGGGCGGCGCGGGCCTCAAGCACGGCGCGGCCCAGGCTGACGGCTTTGGTCACCGTGTAGAGCACGCCCCAGTCCTTGACTTCCCGGCCGGTGCGCGGCGCCTTGCAGGTCGCCGCCGTCGAGCCGACTTCGGTGCAGATCTTGCGGGAAATCCGCTCCATCCACTTCCAGGAGGCAGCCTTGGCGACGATCGCCTCGTTGTCGCGGCAATCGACCAGCGTCAGCGGATACATCGGCAGGTCGCCGATCGCAAAGCTGGTCATCTGCGCTTCCGGATAGGCACGGCCCATCGCGTCCGCGTCGACGACCGGGATATCCAGCATGGCACCGGCGAGGAACGGCGACAGCGCATTGCCGCCGCCGATCTCGACGCTCATCACGGCGCGGAACTTGCGGCCGGTATATTCTTCCATCAGCTGCATGGCACGCGCCAGATGCGCGGGATCGACGAGACGCTCCTGGCCGACCAGCGGTGCGCCCATCTTGGAAACGACCGCGACGGCATCGCCGTCATCGAGCGCCTGGGGGTCGATCAGCTTGACGCGCTTGCCGTCCTTGTAGAGCTTTTTCAGGTTGAGCTGCGCCAGATAAGGGCTGCCACCGCCGCCGGTGCCGAGAATCCAGGCGCCTACGGCAAGCGGGTCGATCTCGCTCGCTTCGAAATCACGGATCATGTTTACCTCCGAAGAATGTGCTAGAACCTAGCCATGAGTGACGAAGGATGCCTATAGGGGACTGCCCCTAGAATGAGCTTGCCTTGATTTTGGGCACGCTCGGCGCAATCATGGTTTGACGATCGAAAGGACCGATTCCCTGCAGGTGACGAAGAGCCCATATGCGCTGGCCCCGACCTCGCCGGAAGGTGCGGAATTGCGCCATCGGGTGATGTTTTTGAGCGTCGGCCAGACGCCGCGTGCCGATCTTATCGGGGACATGCTGACCAATCTCGATGTGCCGATCGAAGCACTCGAAATCGGCGCGCTGGACGGGCTTTCCAAAGCCGAGATCGACGATCTCAGGGTCAGGCCAGGCGAACAGAGCATCGTCACCCGGCTTGCCGACAATACCGACATTGTCGTGTCCAAGCCGCGGATCGCCGAGCGCATGGCGAAGATCGCCGCCGCCTTCCACCCCAACGAATTCGACCTCGTCGTCATCCTCTCGACCGGCCTGTTCCGCGATTTCGAAAGCACCTGCCCGACCGTCAATGCCCAGCGTGCCATGGAATCGGCGGTGATTTCGCTCGCCGCGCACGGCTCTTCCGTCGGCCTCATCCAGCCACTGCAGCAGCAGATCGAGGAACTCGATATCCCCGCGCTGGC
The DNA here is from genome assembly GCF_056397445.1 of Neorhizobium sp. 05N33. Classification (NCBI taxonomy): domain Bacteria; kingdom Pseudomonadati; phylum Pseudomonadota; class Alphaproteobacteria; order Hyphomicrobiales; family Rhizobiaceae; genus Neorhizobium; species Neorhizobium sp. 05N33. The sequence continues at coordinate 98,663 of NZ_JBFTNK010000015.1, forward strand.
GCCCTATAAGATCTGCGCCAGCTATGCAGCCGACGGCGACAGGAAATTGCTTGCCGGCGCGCTCGTCGATCTTGCGGATGCGGAAATCATCGTCCTGAATTCCGTCAGCTTTACCGAGGCCGACCGGCAGATGGTGGCGAAGGCGAGCGGCAAGCCTGTCGTCCTCGCCCGCCGCATCGTCGCAAGCGCCATCCGGCTCCTCCTGCATCGTTCGCAGCCTGTCACTCTGCCTGGCGTTTCGCCGGAATTTGCCGAAAAACTTCTTCGTCTGACGCCGCGCGAGCGGCAGGTCCTGTCGCTTGTGGCCGAAGGTCTGTCCAACAAGGCGATCGCCCGCCAGCTCGGCATCAGCCCGAAGACCGTCGAGATCCACCGCTCGAATGTCATGAGCAAGATGGAAGTCACGTCGTCCAATGCCCTGATCCGCATGGTCATCACCGCCGGCCATCCCTGATCGAAATAATCCGGTTCGCGCAAGAAAATTGCGCCAGAAGACCTCTTTGCCTAAAAATTGGTCGCCTTGAGCATGTCAGAATCATGTCGTTCTAGGGGCATTACCCTATAGTGAAGCCGCGCTTCCGGGCGCTAGGCTCCCTGTCGATAATGTCATGCAGGGAACGATGAGAGCATGCCTTCCACATCCAAGATCGCCTTTGTGACCATCGGTCAGACACCACGTGTCGATATCGTTCCGGAAATGATGGCCGAGATCGGCATCGGCCTGCCGGAAGGTCGCGTCGAGTTCCGTGAATTCGGCGTGCTCGACGGCATGAACTCCGCCGAGCTCGGTGCGATGCGCGCTGTCGACGGCGAGCATTCCTTCGCAACGCGTCTGAAGAGCGGCGAGGAGATCGTCACGTCCAAGGCCCGCACCGAGGAGAAGCTCAACGTTCTCTTGAAGAAGATCGATGCGCAAGGTTTCGAGCTCGTCGTTCTTCTCTGCACCGGCACCCGGATCGATCCGCTCGAAAACACGCTGGTCGTCGAGGCCCAGCGGATCGTCGATTCCACCGTCGAGGCACTCGCCGCTTCCTCCCGCAAGCTCGGCGTCATCTTGCCGCTCGAACGGCAGGTCAAGGATTTCGCCGATCGCCACGTCTTCAGCGGCGAGCCGAAATTCGTCGCCGCCTCCCCCTATGCCGGCGACGATGTCGGCGAACGGGCAAAAACGCTTGAAGGCTGCGACCTCATCGTCATGCACTGCATGGGTTATTCCGCCGGAATGCTGGATGAGGTGCGCCGCGCCGTCGATGCCCCGGTTCTATTGTCGCGCCGCGTCGTCGCGGGCGTCGTCCGTCAAATGATCTGATAGCCGAGCCACATTAAAAACAGAGGGAACCACATGTTCGGAAAAACCTTGAGAATCGTCGCGGTCGCGGGACTGCTCGCCTCCTCGATCCTCGCCGCGCCCGCCGGCGCCTTTGAGCGCACCGACAAGGGCAATGTCATCGTCTTCGGCGGCCGTCAGGCCATCCCGGTCCTCGATCCGCATATCCGCTACGACTGGTCGACGCGCATGATCCAGCAGTCGGTCTATGATGCTCTGGTCAAGTACGAAGGCAACCCGGCTGAGATCAAGTCCTGGCTCGCCGAGAAGTGGGAAACCAGCGCCGACGGCAAGAGCTGGACCTTCCATCTCGCCAAGAACGCCAAGTTCCACAACGGCGATCCGGTGACCGCCGAAGCCGTGCGTTATTCCTTCGAGCGCGGCCTGAAGCTCAACAAGGGCGTCGCCTGGATGCTCAAGGACTTCCTGGCGCCGGAAAACATCGTCGCCGTCGACGCCAACACCGTCCGCTTCGACCTAAAGGCGCCCTACGCACCGTTCCTCTCCTTCCTGCCCTGGTGGTACATCGTCAACCCGGCTGAGGTGAAGGCTCATGAAGTCGACGGCGACTACGGCCAGAAGTGGCTGACCGACCATGCAGCCGGTTCCGGCCCCTTCAAACTCGGCCGCTGGGAACCGAACGTTCTTTATGAAATCGAAGCCAATGACACCTACTGGAAGGGCTGGCCGCAGGGCGAGAAGAACCGCCCGGCCGGCGTCATCTACAAGATCATCCGCGAACCCGCCGCCCAGAAGGCTGCCCTGCAGCGCGGCGAAGCCGACATTGTCGAAGGTCTGACGCCGGACGACTACATCCAGATCAAGCGCGTGCCGGGCGTGGTCATCGAGGACCATAAGGGCATGACCACCTTCGGCATCAAGTTCAACACCCAGAAGGGCCCGACCGCCGACATCAACCTGCGCAAGGCAATCGCCTATGCGGTCGACTACGATGCCCTGATCCAGATCTACAACGGCGCCGCATCGCTCGAGAGCAGCCCGCTGCCGGACGCCATGAAGGGCTTCGTCTCGGTTCCGGGCGTCCCGCGCAAGGACATCGCCAAGGCCAAGGAATACCTGGCGAAATCCGCCTATCCGAACGGCGGCATCACCCTGCCTTATGTCCATGTCGCCGGCCTCGAAGAAGCCCGCCGCATCGGTCTCGTGCTGCTCGACAACCTGAAGGAGCTCGGCATCACCGTCGAGGTCAAGCCGGAACAGTGGCCGAACATGGTCGCCGCCGGTTCCAAGGTCGAGACTTCGCCGGCCATGACCTCGGTCTTCACCACACCGGTCTCGACCGACCCGGACGCCGTCGCCTACCAGTATCACAAGGCGAGCTGGGGCCAGTATTACGCGATGATGTTCTACGACAATCCGAAGGTCTCGGAGATGATCGACCAGGCCCGTGCCGCCACCAACTGGGATGACCGCGCCAAGCTTTATGCCGACATCCAGAAGCAGATTGTCGCCGACCAGCCGGAAGTCTTCGGCATGCTGCAGAACCGCCGCTGGGCGCATCGCGACTATCTGCAGGGCTTCCAGTTTAGCCCGGTCCGCTTCACCGGCGAAGTCGATCTCTACCCGATGTGGGTGAAGGCCGAATAGAAACTGGCTTGCGTCCCCTCTTGCAGCCAGCATGATGCGCATGGCCAGGCCATCCCAACCGGCCGGGCCATGCGCAGTTTTTTAGAAGATAGCCACCGGAGAAGACGATGTTGACATTCGCCTTCCGCAAAGTGCTGACGCTGGTCGGAACCATGATCGGCATTGCGGCACTCACCTTCGTCATCACCAATGTCGCGCCGGGCGATCCCGCCCGCCTGGTCGCCGGCCCCAACGCGACCGAGGACATGGTGACGACCATTCGCACCGAATACGGCCTCGACAAGTCGCTGCCCGAACAGTTCGTCGTCTATATGGGCGATCTCATGACTGGCGATCTCGGCCAGTCGATCGTCACCACCAGGCCGGTGCTGGAAGAAGTGCTGCGTTATGCGCCGGCAACGCTGGAACTGGTCTTCGTCGCCATGACGCTCGGCATCGTCGTCGGCGTGCCCCTGGGCATGCTGTCGGCCGTCTATAAGGACGGCCCGATCGACCATGCGACCCGCATCTTCTCGATCTCGGGCGTCGCTCTGCCGGCCTTCTGGTTCGGCATCATCCTGCAGCTGACATTCGCGGTCGATCTCGGCTGGCTGCCGGTTTCCGGCCGTCTGCCGCTGGTCACCCGCCCGCCGCAAACCGTCACCGGCCTACTCCTCGTCGACAGCCTGTTCGCCGGCCGGCTGGACACGTTCTGGATATCGCTGCGGCATATCATCCTTCCGGCAATCGTGCTTTCCTTCCCCTGCCTCGCCTCGATCCTGCGCGTCAACCGCGCCGAGATGATCGAAGTGCTGCAGTCGGACTACATCGTCGCGGCCCGCGCCCACGGCATCGCCTCCTTCCGCATCGTCGCAATCTATGCGCTGAAGAACGCGCTTCTGCCGACGCTGGCGATGATCGGTCTGCGCTTCGGCTGGATGCTCGGCTCGACCGTTCTCGTCGAAACCGTCTTCGATTGGCCGGGAATCGGGCTTTACGCCGTCTCTTCGGCGCTTTCGTCGGATTTCAAGCCTGTCATCGGCGTCACGCTGGTAATCGGCTTCTTCTTCATCGTCGCCAACACCCTTGTCGATCTCGCCTATGCGTGGATCGATCCCCGCCTCAGGAGCGCCTGATGACGACGCCCGTGGAACTCTCCCGGCCCCTCACCTTCCGCGAACGGCATGAAAGCAAGATCCGCCAGTGGCGGCTTTATGCCCACATGTTCGGCAAGAGCTTCTCCTCCATGCTCGGCCTCGGCCTGGTCGTGCTCTTCCTGTTGCTTGCAGCACTCGGCCCTTGGCTCGCGCCCTATCCGGAAGATACCGTCGGCGCCTTCAACATGGCCAACAAGCTGATGGGCCCGAGCGTCGGTCACTGGTTCGGCACCGACGAGATGGGCAGCGACATCCTTTCGCGCGTCATCATCGGTGCCCGCACCTCGCTGTGGATCGGGCTGATCATCACCGGCGTCGGCGCCGTCATCGGCGTGCCGCTCGGCATCATCGCCGGTTATCGCGGCGGCTGGGTGCGCGCCGTCATCATGCGCATCACGGAGCTTTTCCTCGCAGTACCGGGCTTGGCTCTCGCGCTCGCGATCGTCGCCGCACTCGGCCCCGGCATCACCAATTGCGTGCTGGCTCTGTCGCTCGTCTGGTGGCCGGGTTATGTGCGGCTGGTGGAGGCAAAGACGCTGTCGGTCAAGGAAGAACTGTTCGTGGAATCGGCCCGCTCGATCGGCGCCAAAACGCCGTGGATCCTCTGGCACCACATCCTGCCGAACTGCATGTCGCCGATCATCGTCAAGATGAGCATGGACATGGGCATGGCGATCCTGTCCGCCGCCAGCCTCGGCTTCATCGGCCTCGGCGCCCAGCCGCCGGCACCGGAATGGGGCGCGATGATCTCGGTCGCCCGCACCTACATGCCGGACTGGTGGTGGTATTCGCTGTTTCCGGGCGCCGCGATCTTCCTGACCGTGCTCGGCTTCAACCTGCTGGGCGACGGCCTGCGCGACATTCTCGACCCCCGGAGCCGCGACCGATGACCGGACCTCTTCTCGACATCCAGAACTACCGGCTCGATATCAGCACCTTCGACGGCCCGGTGCACGTGCTGAAGGATATCAACCTGACCGTCAACCGCGGCGATACGCTCGGCATCGTCGGCGAAAGCGGTTCAGGCAAGACGGTGCTGGTGCGCTCGGTGCTCGGCATCGGGCCGAAGGCCTCAAAAGTCGTCCAAGGCAGCATCGCCTTCGACGGACAGGATATCACGGCGCTTTCGGAAAAAGACTGGAGGAAGATCCGCGGCATCCGCATCTCGATGATCTTCCAGGACCCGATGACCTATCTGAACCCGCTCTTCACCATCGGGCAGCAGATTTCCGACGTTATCGCCGCCCATGAAAAGGCAGCCGGCCACGGCGTCTCCTTAAAGGCCATTCGCCGTGCCCGCGCCGAAGACCTGCTTGACCAGGTCGGCCTGCCGAACCCGGCCATGCTGTTCGACCAGTACCCCCACCAGCTTTCCGGCGGCATGCGCCAGCGGGTGCTGATCGCCATGGCGCTGTCAGGCAAGCCGGACCTGCTGATCGCCGACGAACCGACGACGGCACTCGACGTGACGGTCCAGGCGCAGGTGCTCGACCTCATCAATTCGCTGGTCGAGAAGCTAAACCTCACCGTCATCATGATCAGCCACGATATCGGCGCGATCGCCACGATCGCGAAACGTTGTGCGGTCATGTACAAGGGCGAGATCGTCGAACAGGGCCTGACGGCGGACATCCTCAGCGCGCCGAAGCACGAATACACCAAGCGCCTATTGGCTGCCGTGCCGGACATCGATACCGCCGCGGCAAAGGTCGTCGCCGAACCGGCAATCGGCACGCCGGTGAAACCCGGCGTGCTTCTGGAAGCGATCGACCTCAAGAAGGTCTACCGCAGCCAGTCCGGCAGCGAGGTGACTGCGGTCGACGGCATCAACCTGTCCGTAGCAACCGGCGAAATCTTCGGCGTGGTCGGCGAATCCGGTTCCGGCAAATCGACGCTGGCGCGCATGCTGCTGCGGCTGATCGAGCCGACCTCCGGCGACATCATCTTCGACGGCAGGAACATTTCCGGCCTGACCGGCGAGCCCATGCGGTTGATGCGCCGGCACATGCAGTTCGTTTTCCAGAACCCGCATTCGGCGCTTAACGGCCGCCACACGATCGGCGACGCGATCGGCGAGCCCCTGCGCATCCAGACAAGCATGGGCCGCCGCGACATCGAGGCGCGCGTCGAAGCACTGCTCGACATCGTCCAGCTGCCGAAAATGTTCAAATACCGCTATCCCCACGAACTCTCCGGCGGCCAGAAGCAGCGCATCTGCATCGCCCGCGCCATCGCCCTCAATCCGCGCCTGCTGATCCTCGACGAACCGACTTCCGCGCTCGACATCTCGGTGCAGGCGCAGGTGCTCGACTTCCTGCAGGAACTGCGCGCCGAACTCGACCTCACCTACGTCTTCATCTCGCACAACCTGGCCGTCATCCGGCAGATCTGCGACCGGACCATCGTGATGAAACGCGGCGTGATCGTCGAACAGGGCGAGACGGAACGCCTTTTCCTGTCGCCGCAGCACGAATACACCAGGGCGCTGATCGAAAGCGGACGCAAAACCTCGCGCGCGGCCAACTTGTCGGCCCCCGCCGGCTCGTGATGAAACATACGTTTGCAAAAAAATAATTGTGCAGTGCAGCAACGCTTCCCATATAGGGGGACGTTGTCGTTGATCACTGCCATCCCGGCAATGATTGCCAGGAGGCATGATGAGATCGTTGTCGGATACGCTGGAGCGGCTCGCCCGCTTGAAATCACTGGGTTGGGAACCGACCGACGCGCCCAGCCATCTGGCGGCGCTTGAAAGTTTCGGATCCAACCCCGGAGCGCTGGCAGCCAAGGTTTACGTGCCCTCCCTGCTTCCCAAACACCCCGCCCTCGTCGTCGTTCTCCACGGATGTACGCAAACCGCATCCGGTTATGATCACGGCACCGGATGGTCGAAGCTCGCCGAACGGCATGGCTTCGTGGTGCTCTTGCCGGAACAGGTCCGGGCCAACAACGGCAATCTCTGTTTCAACTGGTTCCTTCCGGGCGACACGCGCCGCGGCCAGGGCGAAGCGCACTCGATCCGCCAGATGATCGATGCCGTGGTCTCCCGGCACGGGATCGACACTTCGCGCATCTATGTGAGCGGCCTGTCCGCAGGCGGCGGCATGGCCAACGTCATGCTCGCCACCTATCCGGAAGTCTTCGCGGGTGGCGCAATCATCGCAGGACTGCCCTATGGCGTCGCCGCGACGGTGCCCGAAGCATTCGACCGGATGCGCGGCCACGGCCTGCCGGCACCATCGATGCTTCAGTCGCGGCTGAAAGCCGCTTCCACCCATCAGGGACCCTGGCCAACCATCTCCGTATGGCAGGGCACCGAGGACAAGACGGTCGCGGAGGCGAATGCGCAGGCGATCATCGACCAGTGGCGCGGCGTTCACGAGGTCGGCCCGCGGCCGGACCTCAAGGAAAAGATCGACGGCCAGACGAGAACCGCGTGGAAAGATTCCCGCGGCAGGCAGGCGCTCGAATATTACAGCATCGCCGGAATGGGCCATGGAACGCCGATCGATCCGACGCTCGGCGGCGAGAACGCCGCGCCGTATCTGCTGGATGTCGGCATATCGTCGACGCTTCATTCGGCAGAAAGCTGGGGCCTGCTTCGCGAAGGTGCGGAGCCGTTGCAGGCGAAGACTGGCGGCCCCAAGCGGGCATCCGTTTCTTCTCAGGAGGCAAAAGAGCCTGAAGGTATCCAGCAGATCATCGAGAATGCGCTTCGCATGGCTGGCCTGATGCGCTGATAAGACCTGGAGAATAAGCGCGGCGACGGTCGGGGGGAGAGGGAATGGCCGCCGCCGAACGCTCCCGGCTTAAACGCCGGAAGCTGCAATATCCGCGTCGAGACGTTCGCGAGCCTTCTTGGGCAGTTTCGCGGTCTTGACGGCCTCCAGGTTGGCTGGCGCATTGCCGACAACGATGAGGCCAATCATGCCCATGCCGACATGCGGCGAGCATTTCACGGCATATGCCCCCTCAACGTCGAAGGTGACCTTGACGCTTTCGTTCATCTGGCCCTTGAACGGCTTTGCACCTTCCGGGATCAGCCCCTCGATGGTCTCGGCATTGTGAGACTTGTCCGTCGGGATGAAGGTGACGGTATCGCCCTTGGCGATCTTCAGGGAGCCCGGTTCGAATACCATCGCGCCGTCGTTACCCTTGTTGAGCATGTGCACTTCGAAATCGGCAGCCGACGCCACCGTGGCGCAGACAGCCGTGACGATCGCCGCACCGACCAGGGATGCCAAAATCTTCTTCATTTTCTTACTCCTTTTCTGGAAGCCCACGGCTTCGTTGGAATTCACACTAGAGCAAAACCGCCGGTGCTCTTTGACGTACGACAAACGGTTTTGAGTTTGTCGCGGCTCGCTTTTGCGTCGGTTTGGGCCCGGATGGCGACGTGATGGTCACGTTGTCCAACCCACTTGCCGAAGCGTCTTGAGAAAGGGCGCATACCAGCGGGTGGATTTGACCAGGCGGAAGCCCAGATTGTCCGGCGGGATTCCCACTGCGCAGCCGCCGCCTTTCGGATCGCGGATGAAGGAACTCATCGGCGAGCGATGGGTGCCGACCGTCACATAGACGCCGCAACTTTCCTCGAAGGCCCGAACGGAACCGTTCGCATAAAGATGGACCCTGCGATGGCAGGTCGAGGTCCACTCCCAGATGTTGCCGCCAAAGTCGGCCAGACCATATTCGTTCTCCCCAAAGCTTCCCGTCGGCCGAGGGGTGGGATTACCCGCGGCCCGCTCGCGTGCTTCGCGCTCGTAGTCGGCGAGCCACCGCAGCGCGGGGTTCTTGCTGTCCGGATCGAGGCCGAGAGCATCGTCCGGAAACCTCTTGCCCGCGGCCTGCGCCAGTTGTTCGTCTGTCGGCAGGGTCCAGTATTCACCGGTCACCTCGGAGAGCCAGCGGGCATAAGTCGTGGCATCGTCGAAGCTCACGCCGGTGGCAGGAACGTCCGTCCTTGATGTAGCCGCTTCTGGCGATCTGCAGGCGCCTGCGGAAACGCACGTCCGGTATTCCGAGGCCGCGACATGATTTTTCATGATCGTAAGGCTCGGCCCCGCGACCACCGTCTTCATCGGCGCATCGATCGGTGCCGTGCCCTTCAGGAACTCTCCGTCACTCCTGTAGCTGTAGCTGCGGGCAGGAACGACGACCGTCGCGGGCTCATAGACCGCGCCCTCTGGGGGCGCCGGCCTCATGAAGCCCGCCTGATGGAAGATACCTGCCGCCAGCACGGCGATCAGCGTGATCGGAAGCCCGGTATGGAGGAGCGAGAGCTTTGGCCTGTCGTGTGTGCATGGCATGTTCGCCTCCCGAGGCGAATTCTGGCGCTTGCGGGGGATGAAGGCCGGCCGGGAACAGGCTCATGCCATGCTCCCGGCCGTTTCCGATCAGGTGCCGCTCGGCGCAAGGACCGACGTCATCAAGTCGTCGTTCCAATCGCCGGTGACCTTGAAATGCGCCGCCGCGCCCAGTTCGAAGGCCTCGATCAAGTTGTGGTTGACGTAGGCGTATATGCCGGGCTGCTGGAAGGTATAGAACGCAGCGCCCGCTGCCCCGCCCGGGATGAACCACGTTTCCTGGTCAAGGTCCGGAGGGTTGGCAAACTTGCCCGTGGCCCAGACATAATCGCCGTGGCCCCCGATGAGGTGAGGCCGGGTGTCCCGGTTTGCCTGCGAATGGACGATCAGCACCTTTTCGCCGACAGCGGCGGTCATGGCGTTCTGGCCAGTCAAGGCACCGACGGCCCCGTTGAAGACGATATGCGTCGGGGTCAGCGTCCGCATCACCTTGAGCGTGTCTTCATAGGCTTCGCCGGCGCTGTCATATTTCTTGAACTTGCCGTTCCCGTCGCGGGGGACGTAGAAATCCTGCTCACCCACATAGTAGATCTTGTCGTAGGTCAGCGGTTTCCCGTTGCCGTCCTTGAGACCGTCGCGCGGGAGCACCATGATAGCGCCGTTCATGCCCGAGGTAACGTGCCACGGCACCATTCCGGGAGGTGCGCAGTGGTAAACGAAGACGCCGGCCTTGGTTGCCTTGAATCTCAGAACGGTTTTCTCGCCTGGGTTCACCACGGTCAGCGCACCGCCACCCAAGCCGCCGGTTGCCGAATGGAAGTCGATATTGTGCTGGAGTTCGTTGGTGTCGGGGTTGATGAGCGTCAGCTCGACATAGTCGTCCTGATGGACGACCATGAGCGGGCCCGGAACCGACCCGTTGAAGGTCATCGCATTGATCTCGGTGCCTTCCTTGTCGATGACGAGCTTCTTCTCCTGGATGGTCAGCGTAACTTCGATCACCTTTGGCGGGCCGTCTGCTTTCTGAGCATGGGCATGCACGAAAGGCGGCTTCACCAGCTCGATTTTCTCGCGACGGAGGCGCGATAGGTCCACCGGTTTCATCTTCGCCGGGGGCGCTTCGTCCGCATAAGCGAAGGAAGCCTGCACGACCGGTGCGATTGCGCCAACGAAGGCTGCCCCCGCGAGGATCGAGCGTCTGGTCATCTGAATCGTGTCGGTCATGGTTTCTGTCCTTCGGAACAAGGGGCGGAGTAAATCGCCGTCCTCTGGAAATAGAATTTATGTCTACGCCAACCTCTTCTCTTTGACGTGAAACAAACAGGGCATGGGCATTTGCTTGCGCTTTCGCAAGAAAACGGGGCAAATCTCGTCCTATGCGGATTTCAGCCTAAAGAGCGTGGCGGTGGATCGCATCCCGGTCGAGGGACATTCCCCAGCCAGGCGCATCCGGGATCTGGGCCGTACCGTCGACGAGCTTTATCTTTTCCTCGTAGAGCGGCGCGAACCATTCCACATATTCCAGGGAATGGGCGGTCGGGACGTGGGCCAGCAGCTGCAGGCTCATTTCAGGGAAAAGATGCGAGGAGATCGGCAGATCAAAACTTGCCGCCAATGCGCCGACGCGAGCGAATTCGGTAACGCCGCCAACCCGCTGGAGATCCGGCATGAGAATGGAGGCGGCGCCCATTTCGATCATCCGCCGGAAACCATAGCGGGTATATTCATTTTCACCGGACGCGACCGGCATGCGCAGGGCTTTTGCCACCTTGGCCGAATCCTCCAATGCGTGGGCCGGCACCGGTTCTTCGAACCAGGCTATATCCAGGGGTGCCAAAGCGTCGCCGAGCTTGATCGCGGCGTCAGCGTCGAGCACCTGGTTGGCGTCGATCATCAGCCCGATATCGCTGCCGATCGCTGCCCGAACGGCCTTCACGCGCGGCAGGTCGACGTCGATCCGCCCAGCAAGCCGCAGCTTCATCGCCTTGAAGCCGGCTGCAACAAAACCTTCCGCCTGCCGGACGAGTGAGGGAATGTCCTGAGTGAGCCATAGGCCGCCGCTCGCATAGGCTGGAATAGTCTCACGGCACCGGCCCAGCATCCGCGAGATCGAAAGCCCGGCGCGTTTGGCTCTCAGATCCCACATGGCGCCATCGATCGCGGAAACGCCCATGATCGAGACGCCCGTGAAGCCGATGAAGTTGATGCGCCGCCAGGCATCAGCCCAGAAGGCGCCCGTATCGTCTGGATCGCGTCCGATCACCGCATCCCGCAGCACATGCACCATGCTATCCAGCAGCTTCAGTTGCTCCGGCCGGATGGTGAAGATCAGGTTTTCGCCCCGCAGTCCCTCGTCGGTAACGAGATCGACGACGATGCAGGAGAATTGATGGATGGTCGCCGTGGCATTGCCGAGCGGTTCCGCAAGCGGCAGGCTGACGGCGGTGGTAGTGAGATCGGTGATTTTCATGGGATCGTTACCGGTTCAGGGCACGGGGAGCTTCGGTGTAGATCGGATCGTCGACGAAACCGCCGCCCTGCCACTTGGCTTGTGACGATCCTCTGTCAGGAATGCCGGGATTGCGTTCCAGTTCCGAGCGGTAAATCTCCGAACTGTCCTTCGGAACCCAGCCCAGATAGGCGGAAGCAGAATTATCCCACCATTTCGGCTGATTGTCCGAAACGCCCCAGATCGTCGGGCAACCGAGATAAGGAGCCTTGAAGACCCTCTCCGCAAGCGAAGCCATGTCGTCGAAACTCAGCCAGATCGACAGCATCCGCACCGTCGTCGGCCTAGGCCAGCAGGCACCGATGCGGACGATCGCCGTTTCCTGGCCGAATTTGTGAAAATACATCTGCGCCAGACCCTCGCCGAAGCATTTCGAGGCGCCATAAAGGCCGTCCGGCCTGGTCGGCTGATCGACGCCGATGAACTGGTCCTGCCGGTAGAAGCCGACCGTATGGTTGCTGCTGGCAAACAGGATGCGCGGTTTACTGTGCTTTCGCGCCGCTTCATAGAGATTGTGCAGTCCGCGGATATTGCTGTCGAGAATGCTGGCGAAGGTGTTTTCGGAAGGAACGCCGCCGAAATGCAGGATACCGTCGCACCCTTCCACCATGCGCAGGACGGCATCGGAATCCGCCAGGTCGCAGGCAAACGGCTCCTCGTCGGCCGCGGCATCGTCCAGTGGGGCGATATCGGAAATGCGGATGATCTCCGCCAGGTGCCCGAGCCGCTGGCGCATGGCCTTGCCCATGTTGCCGGCCGCCCCGGTGATCAGAAGCCGCTTCATCCCCATTCCTCCTCGATATGCTGCCGGCAATCTAGAAGGTGCCCCGAAGGGGCGTCAACTCATAATATGACTTGAAGACCAAAATAGGATGCCAGGGCATTGACTGCCCGACGTCGAGATCAAAATAACGCAAAATGCGTTGTTTTATCGGCCCGTATCGATTGACGAAGGTTATCTTTTCGGTCTTCATATAGCGCAGCAGTCATGTGACGTCATACTCTCACTTGAGTGCCTGGATGGAGGAACCCCAGATGAAATGGATGAAGCATGTGGCTCTGGCCACGGCTCTGACGCTGTCTGCGCCGATCGGCGCATACGCAGATACCCCCGCCGACCAGCTGATCGTCGGCCTCAGCATGAACAATATCCTGACCCTCGACCCGGCGGCGATTTCAGGCCGCGAGGCGACAGGCGTCATCGCCAATCTCTATGACACGCTGGTGGAACTCGCCCCGGACAAGAAGACCGTCAATCCGAGCCTCGCCAGCTCCTGGACGGTGGCGGATGACGGCTCGATCACCTTCACGCTGAGGGATGGCGCAAAGTTCACGTCCGGCAATCCGGTCCGGACCGAAGACGTCGTCTGGTCGATCAAACGTAATATCAGCCTTGGCCTGGTCGGGGCGGGCGTCTGGTCGTCCTTCGGTTACAAGGCCAACAATATCGACCAGCTGCTGACGGCTGACGGCAACAAGATCACCCTCAAGCCGGCTCAGCCGACCGATCCGCAGCTCACGCTCGACATTTTTGGCAAGCCGGATGCCAGTGCGGTCATCGATATGAAGACCGCCATGAGCCACGAGACAAACGGCGACAAGGCAGCAGCCTGGCTGAAGATCAATGCCGCCGGTTCCGGTGCCTTCAGCCTGACGCGCTGGTCCTCCAACGAAATGCTCATCCTGACGCGTTTCGACGATTATTGGGGCGAAAAGCCCAGGATGAAGCGCGTGATCTTCCGGCACATGCCGGAATCCCAGACCAAGCGCCTGATGCTGGAAAAAGGCGACGTGGACGTCGCGATCGGCCTTTCGGTTCCCGATATCGCCGCGCTCGGTAAGAACAAGGACGTCGAGGTGCAGAGCACACCGAGCTCGGGCTTCTATTTCCTCGCCGTGAGCATGAAGGACGAGCGCTTCAAGAACCCGGACGTGCGCCTCGCGATCCGGTATCTGATCGACTATGACGGCATCAACAAGACGATCATGCCGAATTACGGCACCAAACGTCTTCGCCCGGTCGCCGAAGGCGTCATCGGCAGCTTGGCCGATCCGGACTATAAGATCGATGTCGCCAAGGCCAAGGAGCTGCTCGCCAAGGCGGGTTATCCCGATGGTTTCCCGGTCAGGCTGCTGACGCTCAACGAGCCGCCTTTCACGGACACCGCCACCGCGATCCAGGCGACCCTTGCCCAGGCCGGCATCAAGGCCGAAATCGTCCAGGGCGCCGGCGACCAGATCTATGGCCCGATGCGCGAGCGCAAGTTCGAGATGCTCGTCGGTCGCGGCGGCGGCGGCCAGGAGCCGCATCCGCATTCCAACCTGCGCGCCCTGGTCATCAACCCGAACAACGCCGACGACGCCAAGCTCAGCGGCATCATCGGCTGGCGCACGTCCTTCTTCGACCAGCAGCTGAACGACATGTCGGCCAAGGCACTGGTAGAGCGTGACCAGGCGAAGCAGAAGACGGCCTATGAAGACATTCAGAAGCGATACGAGGAACTCGTTCCTGCGCTGCAGCCGATTTCGGCGGTTGTCGACAGCGTCGTCTATCGTGCCGACGTCAAGGGCTATGTGAACCACTACGGGTGGACGGTTCGCCTGCGCAGCGTGTCCAAGCAGCGCTGACCACTCAAGCTATCAGTCCCTCCCAGGACGAACGCCCGCAACCTCGGTTGCGGGCGTTTTTTATGGGCCGCCAACGCTTGGCCGCGGACACGAAAAAGCCGGCAGGGCGGACCTGCCGGCTGATGCGCTCGGGGAGAGGGTTGGAGAGGAGGACGCCTATTCGGCCGCCTGCACCCCGAGAGCGCCATTGCGATAGGGCTCGCAGAGAGCCTCCATCATCTTGATTTCTTCGGCGGTCAGGTCGGTCAAAGGGGCGCGAACCGGACCGGTGTCGAAGCCCATCAGCCGCACGCCGGCCTTGATGGCGGAAACGGCATAACCCTTCTGGCGGTTGCGGATCTCCATGAACGGATAGAAGAAATCGGTGAGGATCTGGTTGGTGGCGGCCGTATCGCCGGCGCGGAGCGCCTTGTAGAACGTCTGGGCCAGCGCCGGAACGAAGTTGAAGACCGCCGACGAATAGGTGGTGACGCCGGCGCCGAGATAGGCGTCCGCAAAAAGCTCGGCCGTCGGCATGCCGCCGAGATAGGTCAGGCGGTCACCCATGATCGCGGTGATCTTGCGCACCAGGCCGATATCGCCGGAACCATCCTTGAAGCCGACCAGGTTTGGGCAGGCCTCGCAAAGGCGGGCCAGCGTTTCCGCCGTCAGGATCGAGTTGTCGCGATTGTAGACCATCACGCCGATGCCGACCGACTGGCAGACGGTCTTGATATGCTGGTAAAGGCCCTCCTGGCTGGCATCCATCAGGTAATGCGGCAGCAGGAGAATGCCGTCGGCACCGGCCTTTTCGGCAGACTTGGCGATCGAGACGGCGATCCGCGTGCCGTAACCGCAACCGGCAACGATCGGCGTGCTGCCGGCCGAAGCCTTGGCGGCGGTGATGATCTCCGGAATTTCGGAGGGCTCCAGAGAAAAGAACTCGCCGGTGCCGCCGGCAGCAAAAAGCACCGAAGCATCGAACCCGGCCAGCCAGCCGACATGCTGCTCGTAGGCCTTGCGGTTGAAGAGGCCGTCCTTACCGAACGGCGTGACGGGGAACGACAGGAGGCCGGCGCCGAGCGCATGCTTCAGTTCATTTGGATCCATAGACATGACAGTCCCTTCCTGGTTGATTTCCAGAAGGCTACCAAGTCATATTATGACTGTCAATAGTTGTATTATCTTTGTGGAAAACTCACGGTCGCCGTATCAGCGATCGATAGCGTTGCTGGCTCCCCTTGAGATGCATGCGCATGGCGTCGCGAGCAGCCGAATCATCGCCATCCGTGATTGCGCGGGCGATCCGGGCATGTTCATCCTGGATCTGGGCCAGGTATTCGGGCGGCGAAATCTCGACCTCGCCCTCCTGCAGCAGCGATCGCGGAATCATCTGCTTGCCGATCGCCTCCAGGAGTTCCCGGAAACGCGGGTTGTTGGTCGCATCCGCGATGGCAAGATGGAAAGCCCGATCGCTTTCAACGGTTGCCGCACCGGCAGCAATCTGCCGTTTGATCGTTTCGAGACATTCGAAGATCAACTCCTGCTGTGCCGGCGACGAGCGAACGGCGGCAAGGCCCGCGGCCTCGATCTCGATGGCGGCGCGGACTTCCAGCATCTCGATGATCGAGGAAACCCGGCTGGCATCGACGGTGCGGAAGCCGCCCTGAAGCCCGGCTTGTGGCGCCAGCACGAACACACCGACGCCATGGCGGACCTCGACGAGATTATCGGCCCGCAACGAGGCGATCGCCTCGCGGATGACCGTGCGGCTGACCTCGTATTGCTGGGTCAGTCCGCTTTCCGTGGGCAGTTTGTCACCGGGTTTCAACGCGCCACTCGTGATCGCATCCCGCATCCGCCGACCAACCGTCTCGACCAAGTTGCGGCCTTTTCGGGAAGGTGCCTCCCCGGTGATGTTATCTGCTCTCTTCAATGCCTGCCCGCTCTCTCGCTTTGCCATTTCAGCCACTTAGAGGGGTAAAACCTGCCCGTGTTGTCAAGCACCGGGCAAGAATTTTATTGACGCCCGGCCACGGACCTATAGTATGAGATGACCTATGAGGTATGATGACACTGCGGACCGACGCATATTTACCGTCGACCCGTCCACGAGGGAAGAATGCTCAAGAGACTGCTTCTAACCGGCGCCGCGGGGGGTGTCGGCCGGGCAATCCGGCCGATGCTGAGGGAGATCGCCGAACACGTCGTGCTGTCGGATATCGGTGAGATCGCCGATGCGGGCGTGGGCGAAACCTTCGTTCAATGCGATCTGGCGGATGCCGCGGGTGTCGCAAAGCTGGTCGAAGGCGTCGACGGCATCATTCATCTCGGCGGCATTTCCCTCGAAAAGACGTTCGATCTCATCGTCCAGGGCAATATCGTCGGCCTCTACAATATCTATGAAGCCGCCCGGCACAACGGCCTGCCGCGCATCGTCTTTGCAAGCTCCAACCACGTCGTCGGCTACTATCGGTGCGATGAAAGGCTGGACAACACGGTCGTGCCGAAGCCGGACTCCCTCTACGGAGCTTCGAAGGTTTTCGGAGAAGCGATTGCCAGCCTCTATTTCGAAAAATTCGGACAGGAGACTTTGTCTGTCCGCATCGGTTCGTGCTTCGAAAAACCGGCCAACACGCGCATGCTGGCGACCTGGCTCAGCTATCGTGATTTCTTTTCCCTCTGCCGGCGCGCCTTTGCTGCCCCGCGGATCGCACATACCATCGTCTACGGCGCCTCTGCCAACGACGAGCAGTGGTGGGACAACCGCAATGCCGCTTTCCTCGGCTGGAAACCCGAGGGCACATCCGCAAAGTGGCGCGTCGAAGTGGAAACGGCGGCCGGCAGGCAAGACCCGACCGATCCCGCCGTCATCTATCAAGGCGGCGCCTTCGCCTCGGCCGGCCATCCGGACGATGCGTGAACGACAGGCTTCCGCCGCCCGACGGGCGGCTCCGATCCGGCCCTCGCCGGGTCCCGACATGAAATGGCGGAGGTTCGTCCCTCCGCTTCTGACAGGAGGAATTTCGTGAAGATCGTAGACGTCAATGTGCGCGTATTCTCCCATACCACGCGCCGTCACCAGGATACCGCTGGCCATGCTCATCCGGGCCCGCCGCACAAGGTCAACCTGGCGCTGCTGACCATCGTCGATGACGACGGTGCGGAAGGCTATTGCTTTGCCCCGCCGGAAGTCGTTCGCCCGCATGTGATCGACAAGTTCGTCAAGAAGGTGCTGATCGGCGAAGATCCGTTCGCCCGCGAACGGCTGTGGCAGGACCTCGCGCACTGGCAGCGCGGCAGCGCGATGCAGTTGACCGACCGGACGCTCGCGATCGTCGATTGCGCCCTGTGGGACCTTGCCGGCCGCAAGCTGAACATGCCGGTTCACAAACTGATCGGCAGCTACCGCGAAAAAATCCCGGCCTATGGCTCGATCATGTGTGGCGACGAGCTGGAGAACGGCCTCGCGACGCCGGAAGATTATGGCCGGTTTGGCGAAACGCTCGTCAAGCGCGGCTACAAGGGCGTCAAGCTGCACACCTGGATGCCGCCGGTCTCCTGGGCGCCTGATGTCAAGATGGATCTCAAGGCCTGCGCCGCCGTCCGTGAGGCGGTCGGTCCGGATATCCACCTGATGATCGATGCCTTCCACTGGTATACCCGCACGGAAGCGCTGGAACTCGGCAGGGGTCTCGAAAAGCTGGGCTTCGACTGGATCGAGGAGCCGATGGACGAGCAGAGCTCGGCCTCCTACGCCTGGCTTGCGGAAAACCTCGACATTCCGGTCCTCGGTCCGGAAAGCGCCGGCGGCAAGCATTTCAGCCGCGCCGAATGGATCACCTCGAAGGCCTGCGACATCCTGCGCACCGGCGTCCATGACGTCGGCGGCATCAGCCCGGCAATGAAGACCATGCATCTGGCCGAATCCTTCGGCATGAACTGCGAAATCCACGGCAATGGCGCTCCGAACCTGATCGTCGCGGCCTGCACCAAGAACGCGAAATGGTACGAGCGCGGCCTGCTGCACCCGTTCCTCGAATATGACGACGGCTTCGAATACCTGAACGCCCTGGTCGACCCGATGGACGAAGACGGTTTTGTTCATATTTCCGACAAGCCGGGCATGGGCGAAGACATCAACTTCGACTTCATCAACGCCAATCTGGTCGAGTGAACCGTTTATTCTGCCTCCCAAGCAGGAAAGAGAAGCCCGGTCCCTTTGGGGCCGGGTTTCTTGTTTTTGCAGTCCGCCAAGCCTGTCGTCGGTGATTGGATCCTCGGGTCAAGCCCGAGGATGACGAGTATGCTGAGAGGACTGACGAAAAACAGCAACCGCCTCGCTCGCCGAAACATTGTAAGGACCCGGTTGCTCTGGGCACGGGGCACGCCCTCTCCTCCGTCATCCTCGGGCTCGACCCGAGGATCCAGTTTCGGAGGATTGCAATCCTTCGCGCGGGAGGCGCTCAGACCTTCGCCGGTGACATCATTTCGCTGATTTCCGGCCCCTCGGCCAACACTCCGGAGCCCCGCGCAGTCACCTGCCGTGGCTTTTCAAAGATCGGAGAGCCCACACGAATGCGGAACCTCATAGTAAAATAATAGTATGGCTCCGCATTCGCGTGGCCTTCGGCGTCTTGTCGGGGCTTCCGGCCCCTACAGGTGATCATCTCGCCTCGCTGCGTGGCTTTATTCGCGCCCATCCTTTCGGGACAGGCCTGCCACTTGCACGGCTCAACCG
>NZ_JBFTNK010000016.1:0-103141 GCF_056397445.1 Neorhizobium sp. 05N33
TCCGTCGCGGATACACCGGCAGGCGTGCCGGCGAGGCGGGACCGGCGCGGACGTCAAGGGCAAGACGCAAAACCTTGGCGTTCGGGTTCGCGGAAAATGGTCTCCCTCCGGCGACGCGGGACGGATGAGAAGCTGTCGGACCGACTTCTTGTTTCGTTTTCCGTCATGGTGCGTCGGGCGTGCCTGTGAGGCACACAGGGTGATGGGGCCGCGTCGTGCGGCGTCCGAGGGTTTTTCAAAAACCCGGATTGTGCGGCGCAGGTGGAAGACGATGTCGGGCGGCAGTCATGGCCTGCGGCATCCTGGTCTGCGAGCGTGCATGACGCCCTCTTCGGAGGGGCACGCAACCGTTCCCACAACCCCCGTCATCGCAGAGGGACCGAAGCAGCGGATATTAACCGCCGAACGGGGCGCTGAGAGGTGTCACTTATTACTTATCTTACGAGGCAGCTTTCAGCGCCCCGTCCGATCCTCGGGTCTGGCTTTGCTCACCCGAGAATGACGAAAAGAAACCGAGGATCGCCAAGGGAGGAGTGTGTCCGGTGGATCCCGCCCTTCCCGTCCATATGCCGAGACAGACCGAGGAACCCATGGCCACAAAGCGATTGCCCGAACAACCACGATCCAGCGAGCGGCCTGCACCGCTCGAAGACCGCATCAGCCGCCGCCTCGCCGATGCTCTCGGCATGCCGCAGATCTGCCGGCGCCGCGCGTGCCGACGCACCGGACATTGCGCCGCCGAAGTCTCCACCGCGGGCGAACCCGCCTGCATCAGCGTCCTGCAGGATTGTCATCGCGAATTGTTTATCGTCCAGAAACGGATCGCCGCCCTCTGCGCCGAGCGCTTCTCCGCGCGGCGGGGTCTGCCGGGAGTGGTCGACCCTGGACAGTCTTTCATGCTGAGGCAGGGCGCCTGCGCAGCCGTCTCCGCGCTTTGCGACAGCCAAGCGGTCCGCCCCGCGGTTCGGGGATGGCTGCGCCGCATCCGCCTTCCTCCACCCGCCCCGCCTCCCCGCAGCATCGCGGGAGCCTTCGAGAGGTTCGGCGAGTTCCTGCCGGAGGAGGACGATGGGGGGCAGTAGAGGGAGTGGATCGGGGCGGTGAGATGGTGCAGGGGCCGCGTATACCGCACCGCCCCCGGCCCTTCGCTTTGGCTCAGGGCGTTCGTCACTGCAATCGATTCACTGGATCGATTGCTCGGGCTGCGCCCGACCGTTCCTCACCCTACAAACGCCCTTTCGATGACGAACTCGCCGGGCTTGTTGTTGGAGCCTTCCACGAGGCCGGCCCTTTCGAGCAGGTCCTTGGTGTCCTTCAGCATCGCGGTCGAGCCGCAGATCATGCCGCGGTCGACGGCCGGGTCGAGCGCGGGGACGCCTAGATCGGTGAACAGTTTGCCGTTCTCGATCAGGTCGGTGATGCGGCCGCGATATTTGAAATCCTCGCGGGTCACGGTCGGGTAATGCTTGAGCTTGTCCCCGACGATCTCGTGCAGGAACTCGTGGTTGTTGATCTCGTGCACCAGGTCAAAACCGTATTTCAGCTCGGCGACGTCGCGGCAGGTATGGGTGAGGATGACCTCGTCGAACTTCTCGTAGGTCTCGGGGTCGCGGATGAGGCTGGCGAAGGGCGCGATGCCGGTGCCGGTCGAGAACATATAGAGCCGCTTGCCGGGCGTCAGCGCGTCGAGCACCAGCGTGCCGGTCGGCTTCTTGCGCATCAGCACCGTGTCGCCGGGCTTGATCAGCTGCAGGTGCGAGGTCAGCGGGCCGTCCGGCACCTTGATCGAGAAGAATTCCAGCTCCTCGTCCCAGGCCGGGCTGGCGATCGAATAGGCACGGTAGACCGGCTTGTCGCCGACCATCAGCCCGATCATCGCGAACTCGCCCGAACGGAAGCGGAAACCGGCCGGCCGGGTCATGCGGAAGCGGAACAGGCGGTCGGTATAATGCTCGACGGCAAGCACCGTCTCGGCATAAACGCCGTCCGGGATCTTTGCCTGAACCTGGGCCACTGCGAATTCTTCCGTCTTTGCTGGAGCGTTCATGCCTATCGGTCTCTTCGTCTCGTCGTTCTTCGCAGAAGCGAAATATACCATCTGGTCCCGCATTTGAAGGCATCCGCGTGCCTTTGTCGCGGGTCTTTCAGAAAATATGTGCGGGAAATTCACCTTTCGGCCGGTCGTTCCCCGGCCTCAGGCCGTCACGGTGCGGCGCCGCCAGCTGTAGCCCTCGCCCTTTTCGGCGTGGCGGGCCGTCGGCTGATAGTGCTCGGCGATGCCCGGCAGCCGGCCCTCTTCGAGCCGTTTCAGCGCCGTGGCGTTCTTCACCGAAAAGCTGTCGATGCCACAGCGCAGCATCAGGGGGATCTGGTCGATCAGCACGTCGCCGACCGCGCGCAGCTCGTTCCGGTAGCCAAGCCGGTCGCGCAGCAGCGAGGCATGCGAAAAGGCGCGGCCGTCATTGAAGGCCGGGAAATCCACCGCGACGATCTCGAGGCGGTAGAGATAGGGTTCGAGCTTGCGCACGTCGTCCGCCGGGCGGATCAGCACGCCGAGGCCGACGTCGTTGCTCTCCTCGGCGCGGGCGATCATCTCGTCGAGCGGCAGCAGCACCTTCTGGTCCTCGGTCGCCTTGACCTCCTCGGTCTCGATCACCCAGGGATCGTTTTCGACGAAGCCGGTTTCTCTCCAGAGTCTGGTCATTTACGCAGCCTCCGCCTTGGCATCGCCATAGAGCGCATCCTTGAAAGGCTGCGGCCCGACGCGGCGGTAGGCTTCGAGGAAAGTCTCTTCCTTCGAAGAACGAAGGCCGAGATAGGTATCGACGATCGTTTCCACGGCGTCGGTCACCTTGTCCGGCTCGAAGCCGCGGCCGATGATTTCGCCGATCGAGGTATTTTCATCCCCGGAGCCTCCGAGTGTGATCTGATAGAGTTCGGCGCCCTTCTTCTCGACACCAAGGAGACCGATATGGCCGACATGGTGGTGGCCGCAGGCATTGATGCAGCCGGAAATCTTGATCTTCAGCTCGCCGATTTCCGCCTGGCGTTCGGCCGCGCCGAAGCGGGAGGAGATTTCCTGCGCCAGCGGGATCGAACGGGCGTTCGCCAGCGCGCAGTAGTCGAGCCCGGGACAGGCGATGATGTCGGTGATCAGGCCGGCATTGGCGGTCGCGAGATTATGGGCGACCAGCGCGCGGTAGAGCGGCTCGAGATCGGCCAGCGCCACATGCGGCAGGATGACGTTCTGCTCGTGGCTGATGCGGATCTCGTCGAAGGCGAACTCTTCCGCCAGCTCGGCGATCGCGTCCATCTGCACGTCGGAAGCGTCGCCCGGAATGCCGCCGATCGGCTTCAGCGAAATGGTCACCATGCCGTAGTCAGGATGTTTGTGCGGTTTGACGTTCTGGTCGACCCAACGGGCGAAATTCTCGTCGGTCTTTTTCCAGCCGGCCAGCTGCGGCCAGCCTTCGGCGCGGTCGGCCAAGGCCGGCGGCGCGAAATAGGCGGCGATCGCCTGGATGTCCTTCTCCGGCAGCTTCAGCTCGGTGCCCTGCAGATGGGAGAATTCCTCCTCCACCTGGCGGGCCAGTTCCTCGGCACCGGTCTCGTGGACGAGGATCTTGATGCGCGCCTTGTATTTGTTGTCGCGGCGGCCGTGCAGATTGTACACGCGCATGATCGCGGTCGTGTAGGAGAGCAGGTCTTCCTCTGGAAGGAAATCCTTGATCTTCTTGGCGATCATCGGGGTACGCCCCTGCCCGCCGCCGACATAGACGGCAAAACCAATCTCGCCGTCCTCGTTCTTCTTCAGGTGCAGGCCGATGTCATGCACCTGGATCGCGGCGCGGTCGCGCTCGGCGCCGGTGACGGCGATCTTGAATTTTCTGGGCAGATAAGAGAATTCCGGGTGGACCGAGGACCACTGGCGCAGGATTTCGGCATAAGGCCTGGGATCAGCGACCTCATCGGCGGCAGCACCTGCGAAATGGTCGGCGGTGACGTTGCGGATGCAGTTGCCCGAGGTCTGCAGCGCGTGCATCTCGACGGTCGCGAGATCAGCGAGGATATCCGGCGTGTCGGAAAGTTTCGGCCAGTTATACTGGATGTTTTGGCGGGTGGTGAAATGCCCGTAACCGCGGTCGTATTTGCGGGCGATATGGGCGAGCATCCGCATCTGCCTAGCATTCAGCGTCCCATAGGGGATCGCGACGCGCAGCATGTAGGCGTGAAGCTGGAGGTAGACCCCGTTCATCAGGCGCAGCGGCTTGAACGCGTCCTCGGCCAGCTCACCGGCGAGGCGGCGGCCGACCTGATCGCGGAACTGCTCCACGCGGCTCGAAACAAAAGCGTGGTCGAATTCGTCGTAACGGTACATGACTTCCTCAAACTGCGATGAAGGCCGGATCGGCGGGGCGGTAGCCGGCAGCATATTCCATGGTCGGGCCCTGGGCACGAATACGTTCGCGAAGACGCAGCGGCCAGAGCTTGCCGTCCTGCTCCTGCACGTCGATGACGGCAACGTCAACCACCCGGTTCTGCGCAAAATCGCGCTTGCCGATCGCCTCCAGCGAGGCCACGGCCTCGGGATGCCGGGCGACGATCGCATCCTGCAGGTTTTCCACCCATTGGCCGCTCGCATCGAGCCAGACGGCGATGCCGTCGGAAAGGCGGTTGGCGGTCAGAACCTTGTCGGTCATCTTGTCTGTTCCATTTCCTCGCGAACCGGAATCCTACTATGAGAAAGCGGTTCGGACTTTTCGAAATTCGCACCGGCGACGGCTTCGCCGATGATCACCATGACCGGGCCGCAAAGGTCGTCGCGCGCTTCCAGGTCCGGCAGCTCGCGAAGAACGCCGTGGAAGAGCCGGCGGTCGGCGCGGCTGGCATTCTCGATCACCGCGACCGTGGTTTCCGGGGCAAGGCCGGCGCCCATCAGGCGTTCGGCGACGGAGGCGGCAACGGTGCGGCCCATATAGACGGCGATCGTCGCGCCGGAAATCGCAAGGCTCGCCCAGTCGGGCAGGATATCGCCGGTCAGGTCATGGCCGGTGGTGAAGATCAGCGACGAGGCGACGCCGCGCAGCGTCAGCGGCAGCTCGAAATCGGCGGCTGCGGCAAAGGCGGAGGTGATGCCGGGTACGATCTCGTAAGTGACACCGGCGTCGCGAAGTGCCGCCATTTCCTCGCCGGCGCGGCCATAGACCAACGGATCGCCGGACTTGAGGCGCACGACGCGCTTGCCTTGACGGCCGAGCCTGACTAGCAGCTTGTTGATTTCGTCTTGAGACTTCGAATGGCAGCTTTTGCGCTTGCCGACCGACAAGCGCTCGGCATCGCGGCGGCCCATGTCGACGATCGCCTGCGGCACCAGCGCGTCAAAGACGATCGCGTCGGCTTCCATCAGCACGCGCTGGGCACGCAGCGTCAAAAGGTCCTCGGCGCCCGGGCCGGCGCCGACCAGCCAGACATGGCCCGCGGCGCGACCGGTGGTCGACAGCAGCGCATTGGCCGAGCGGCGGGCGGTGGCGATATCGTTGGCATCGACGGCGCTTGCGACATCGGCGGAGAAGAAACGACGCCAGAAGATGCGGCGCGACACGCCGCGGGGCACCAGGCGTTCGGCGGCGTCGCGATATTCTGCGGCGAGACGGGCGAGAACGCCGAGCGACGGTGACAGCATCTGGTCGATGCGGGCACGGATCATCTGGGCGAGAACCGGGCCGGCACCTTCCGTACCGATGGCAATGGCGACCGGCGCTCGGTTGACGAGGGCCGGCGTGTAGAAATCGCAGAAATCGGGCTGATCGACCGCGTTGGCGGGAATTTTTTCAGCGCGGGCGGCAATGACGATCGCACGATCCAGTGCGGCGTCGCCGGTGGCGGCAAACACCATCACCGCGCCCTTGACCTGATCTGCGAGCTGATCCGGCGAAAAATCCGAATGAACGGTGTCGATGCCCTGAGCGGCCAGCCAGCCGGAATAGTCCGCATCAGGTGCGGAGACGTAAGCAACGATCTCCGCATCGGTGTTGCGCAACAGCCGGGCCTTGGCATAGGCTTCGTCACCATTGCCGAACACGACAACGCTCCGTCCGCTCACGCGGAAGAAAGCCGGGAAGACCGACAGGCGTTGTTGGCTCGGAGACATGCGGGTATCCTGAATCATATGCTGGCACTATCCACAATAACGCATCGGAATTGAAGGAATGGATATGCAAACTGGATTGCGAGCCGGTATTTCTGTTTTACGATCAACCGGTTCTTGAGCAAAAGCCACCGCAAACGATATTTCTCCAGTATTTCTGTAGACTAAAGTGTTTTTTGCCCCGATCGGCTTGTTGCGCGCCATAAACTGCCTAGACACCTTGCGATAAAGAGTTCCCATGACAATTGCCGCCTGCCTTCTCGACGTCATCGAAAACGACATCCTGCCCTTGACTGAAAAGGGCGTTGCAGCCGGCAACAAGGTTTTCGGCGCGGCGATCCTCAAGAAATCGGACCTGTCGCTGGTGATCGCAGAGACCAATAACGAACTCGAGAATCCGCTCTGGCATGGCGAAGTGCACACGCTGAAGCGCTTTTACGAAACCACACGAGATCTTCCCACCAAGGATCTGATTTTCCTCTCGACTCACGAACCATGCACGATGTGCATGTCGGCAATCACCTGGGCCGGCTTCGACAATTTCTACTATTTTTTCAGCCACGAGGATTCGCGCGACGCCTTCGCCATCCCGCATGACCTGAAGATCCTCAAAGAGGTTTTCGGCCTGGAACCCGGCGGTTACCGGTGCAACAACGCCTTCTGGCATTCCTACGCAATTGCCGACCTGGTCGAGAGCGAAGGCGAGCCGCTCCGTGCCGGCCTCAAGACCCAGACCAGCCGGATCAAAGCCCGATATGACGGGCTTTCCGGCGTCTACCAGTCCAGCAAAGACAAAAACACGATTCCGCTCGCCTGACATCCGGCATTGAAGGACAAGATGATGGAAGCATCGAAGGATATTTCGCGGCTGATCGAGATCATGGCGGCGCTCAGGACACCCGTCACCGGCTGCCCATGGGACCTCGAACAGAATTTTTCGACCATCAAACCCTACACGATCGAGGAGGCCTATGAGGTCGCCGATGCGATCGAGCGCAATGACATGGACGATCTCTGCGAGGAGCTGGGTGACCTGCTGCTGCAGGTCGTCTTCCACGCCCGGATGGCCGAGGAAGCCGGCGAATTCTCCTTCGGCGACGTGGTGCAGGCGATCACCAAAAAGATGATCCGCCGGCATCCGCATGTCTTCGCCGTCTCCGACGCTGCGACGCCGGACGCGGTGAAACTGCAGTGGGACGACATCAAGACTGAGGAGAAGCGCGAGCGGGCCGACCGGCGGGCACGGCGCGGTATTACCGAGGATTTCAAGCTCGGATACCTCGGAAGCGTCCACCGCGCCCAGCCGGCGCTGACGGAGGCGCTGAAGCTGCAGCAGCGGGCGGCGAAGGTCGGCTTCGACTGGTCGGCGGCCGAACCGATCCTCGACAAGATCGAGGAGGAAATCGGTGAACTGCGCGAGGCTCTGCGTGACGGACGCCAGGACAAGGTCACCGACGAACTCGGCGATCTGATCTTCGCGCTGGTCAATATCGGCCGGCATGTGAAAGCCGATCCGGAAGAGGCGCTTCGCGGCACGAATACAAAATTCAGGCGGCGGTTCAATTATATAGAAACGTCTCTTCAACAATCGAATGAGACGCTGGAGGCTGCCACGCTGGAACGCATGGAAGAACTCTGGCAGGCCGCCAAGGCGATCGAACGGAAGCTCGACTGACAGTCCGGCCCGCCCTCTTGATCGCCGCGATCAGAGAGTTATCTACATTTCGCTCACCAGATCGGGATAGTGACATGCAGGAGCACAGCAATCGGCTCGGCGTCCGAACGACCAAAGTCACCGCAATCTTCATCGCCTTCCTGGCAATCCTGATATTTGCTTGCGCGGGCACATTGGACTACTGGCAGGCTTGGCTCTACCTGGCGAACTTCACCGCCTGGACGATCGGGACCGGCTGGTATGTGGTGACGCACAGCCCCGAACTTGCCGAGAAACGGCTGAGTGCCGGGCCGGGTTCGGAGACGCAGCCGGCGCAGAAGCGCATCCAGGCATATAACAGCGTGGTGATCATGGCGCTCTATGTGGTCTCCGCTCTGGATTACCGCTTCTCGTGGTCGTCCACGCCGGTTGGCCTCGTCGTCATCGGAAACATCCTGACCGCCCTCGGGTTTGCGGGCTGTCTCGCCGTCTTCCGGCAGAACTCCTATGCCTCTGCGACTGTGGATGTTCAACCGGGCCAAAGGGTCGTCTCCGAAGGCCTCTACGGTCTTGTGAGACATCCGATGTACAGTTCCGCCCTCCTTCTTTTCGCAGGCGCCCCGCTTGCACTCGGTTCCCTCTGGGGACTGGTACTCGTGGTGTTTATCGTCGGCGGGCTGGTCGCCCGCCTGATCGACGAGGAAAGACATCTGCGGGCCGAATTGCAGGGCTATGCCGCTTATTGCGAGCGCGTGAGATACAGGCTGGTTCCGGGGGTCTATTGAGCCGCTGCTTTCCGGAGATGCTCTCTACGCCGTTCGGCCAGCGGTGACGACTTTCTCCATGCGGTTCTGGAAAAAGCGATTGAGCGCTGTTCGGGAGGGTTTTTCCACGAGGTAGAAGCTGACGAGCGCGACAAGCACGGCAGCCAGCAGCAACAACGGAGTTGGAGCCGCTCCCTCGCGATAGAGTTTGTAGAAAGGCTGCTGCCACAGATAAAGCGAGAAGGACCACAGGCCCGCATAGGTGAGCATCTTGGCGGACAGGATTTTGCGGAAGACCAGAGCCGCACTGTCGATCGTGGTGATCGACAGTGCCAGCATGGCGGTCGACAGGCCAAAGGAGACGACCTGAAAGGGCATCCCCTTCGCCACGACCGCAATCAGCAGCGCCAGCGGCGAGACCCACCAGGGGGCCTGGCGGTTGCGCAGGAACAGCCAGAGACCGCCGGCCATGAATATGCCCGCGACAGAAACGTCGCTGCGCCAGTGGGTATAAAGAACGCTTGCGCCGAGCTCGGTGCGGATGATGCCGTTCAGCATGGCCGCAGCGCCAAGCGCGATGACCAGGGCGGCGACCGGAAACAGTCTGCGGCGGGACAGGAAGGCGATGCCTGCCAGGAGAATATAGGCGTGCTCCTCGACGCACAGCGACCACAGGTGATCAAGCAACGCCACCGGATGGGTATAGACCATCGCGTAGTTGATCGTAAACGTCAGCGCCAGCAATGCCGCGACAGGGCCATGCGAGATCTCGCTACCCTGGAAAGCAAGCGTGGTGATGACCACGAATGCGAAGAGAGCCGGATAGATGCGTGAGAAACGCCTGAAGAAGAAGGTCGGCAATTCTGCCCGCTTGACGAACAGGATTTCGGACATCAACCGGCCGGACAAGACAAAGAATAGGTCTACACCGAATGTACTGAACCCGGGCTTGAAATCATCCAGCCAGAAATGGCCGACAATCACGAAGATGACCGCAATACCTCGCCATCCGTCAAGATAGTCCAGATGTTTTCCGGTCTCTTCGTGCGGCTGACTCTGTATCATTACGCCACCCTTGTTGCCGGCCCGTGAATGAGAACTGCGGGAATCGTGGCCGTTCTCGTCGGCTGATGTTGCACCGCAAAAAACGGGCAACATCATGGCGCTGCCGCCCGGCGCCAAGTCACGTAACCGGGCTTCCTATCGTTCCCAGTCTTCCTTGTCCGCTTTTGGACCATTGCCGAGCTTGCGCTCGAACTCGGCAGCCTCGGCTTCGGACATGCGGACGTCCAGGGTCACCGAACCGTCCTCGTTGTCCTCGCGGCCGTCGACGACGGCGTTGCCGTAGATCCACGAGACGAGGCCGAGCTTTTCCGGCGGGATGGTGATCGAGGTTTCGGTGAGAACGCCGGAAAGGCGTTTCGAAATCTCGTCCATCAGGGGCTCGACGCCCTCGCCCGTGATCGCCGAGACCGCCATGACGTTCTCGCGACCGAGGGCGCGTTCGGCGATCGCCTCGTGGGCCTCCGGATCGAGCCGGTCGATCTTGTTCCAGACCTCGATGATGCGGGCGGCCGCTTCCTTCTCGTCGATGCCGAGATCGGCAAGGATGCGCATCACGTCGCCGGCCTGGGCGGCATTGTCCGGGTCGGACATGTCACGCACATGCAGGACGAGATCGGCTTCCAGCACCTCTTCCAGCGTGGCGCGGAAGGCGGCAACTAGATGGGTCGGCAGGTTGGAGATGAAACCGACCGTATCGGAGAGGATCACCGTGCGGCCATGCGGCAGCTTCATGCGGCGCAACGTCGGATCGAGGGTGGCAAACAGCATGTCTTCGGCGAGCACGCCGGCACCGGTGATGCGGTTGAACAGCGTCGACTTGCCGGCATTGGTATAACCGACCAGCGCCACGATCGGGTGCGGCACCTTGCGGCGTTTGGCGCGGTGAAGCTGGCGGGTGCGCACGACCTGTTCGAGCTCGCGCTCCAGCTTGACGATGCGCTCCTGCAGCAGCCGGCGGTCGGCTTCGATCTGGGTTTCACCGGGGCCGCCCATGAAGCCGGCGCCACCACGCTGGCGTTCAAGGTGGGTCCAGCTGCGAACCAGACGGCCCTTCTGGTAGTTGAGATGCGCCAGATCGACCTGCAGCGTGCCTTCCTTGGTGGAGGCGCGGCGGCCGAAGATTTCGAGGATCAAGCCGGTCCTGTCGATGACCTTGGCCTGCCATTCCTTTTCGAGATTGCGCTGCTGCACCGGGGTCAGCGGATGGTCGACGATGACGAGGCCGGCGTCGTGCTCGTCGAGCAGCGTCTTGATTTCCTCGATCTTGCCGCTGCCCATCAGCGTTCCCGGACGCGGCTGGCTGATCGGCACGATCAGGCCCTGGGCGATCTCCAGGTCGATCGCTCGTGCCAAGCCGATCGCCTCTTCGAGGCGGGCTTCGTTAGAGCGCTGCGGTGCGGGTGCCTGACTTGAGTCGCCCTGCCCGGCCTTCGACCGTGCCTGCTTGAGGACCGGCACGATGACGAGCGCACGCATGTCGTCCCGGCGCTTTTCAGCCTCCGGGACCATGGATTCGTTGGAAGTATCGCGATTTGAAATCTGTTCTGTCCTGTTAGGCGGCGTTCTCTTCGGTTTCGAACATCTGCATGGGCTGGCCCGGCATGATGGTCGAGATCGCGTGCTTATACACGAGCTGAGAATGGCCGTCACGGCGAAGCAGGACGCAGAAGTTGTCGAAAGAGGTCACGACACCTGTCAGCTTGACCCCATTGATCAGGAAAATCGTCAGGGAAATCTTCTGCTTGCGAACGGTATTAAGAAATAAATCCTGCAGGTTCTGAGAACGTTCCGCCATAGCGCCGCTTCTTTCTTTTTTGCCGGCCAATAGCCGGGATCATGATCAAGCTTGATAAGAGGCGACCGGAAAGCGCCCCGTGCTTCCCTTCCCCGATGTTTGACTATCAAATCGCCGTCTTTTCCGCAACGTCGAAAAAGGTGTCGCGAATACTTGACGACACTGTGCCCGGATGGCCGTTGGCGACGGGCTTTCCGTCGATTTCGACGATCGGCACGCAGATCCCGGTGGCGGAGGTGAAAAACACCTCGCGGGCGGCCAGCATCTCTTCCGTCCTGAACTCGCGCTCGACGACCTTGAGATCGAGCTTCCTTGCGACGTCGATGAGCGTCGTGCGGGTGATTCCCTTCAGGATGCCGTGTTCGGCCGGGCGGGTGACGAGCTCGCCATCCGGCGTGACGATCCAGACATTGGAGGACGCGCCTTCCATGACGATGCCGCTGCGGTCGATGAAGATGGCGTCCTGGGCACCGGCTTCCTTCGCCTGCTGCTTGGCGAGCACGTTCGGCAGCAGGCCGACCGTCTTGATGTCGACGCGGTCCCAGCGGTTCTCGGGCAGCGTGATCACCTTGATGCCGTTTGCATATTTCCTGGCGGCGGCCGAGGGATCAGTGCTCTTGGCAGTGATGGTGATGGTCGGCGGCGTGCCTTCGGCCGGGAAATAGTGGTCGCGGCGGGCGGCACCGCGGGTCACCTGCATGTAGAAGATGCCGTTCTTGACCCGGTTGCGGCGGAGCACCTCGCGGATGACGAAGGTGAGCGCTGCACGGCTCATGGGCGATGCCATCCTCAGTTCGCTCAGCGAACGGTCGAGGCGGTTCAGGTGGCGGGTCAGGTCGACGATCATGCCGTGACGCACTTCGCAGACCTCGTAAACGCCGTCCGCAAACTGGAAACCGCGATCCTCCACATGCACCGCGGCTTCGGAATGGCGAACATATTGTCCGTTCACATAGGCAATTCTCGACATCGATATCCCCTGCTCTCTTCAGAATGCTGGTCAGAAATACTGGATGGAAACGCGGAAAAGCTGTTCCACATGGCGCACGGCTTCGGCGGCGGCAAAAAGCACGACCCGGTCGCGCGCCTTGATCCTGGTGTCGCCATTCGGGCGGATCACCGCCTCGCCGCGATAGATGGCGCCGATACGGACGCCGTCCGGCAGGTCGAGCTCGCGGAAAGCCCGGCCGACCAGCGGCGAGGTTTCGAGCGCCTCGGCCTCGATGATCTCGGCAGCACCATTCTGCACCGCATAGACCGAGCGGATGCGGCCCTTGCGGACATGTTGCAGGACGCGCGAGATCGTTACGGCGCGCGGATTGATCTGCGCGTCGATGCCGAGCGCGTCGGTGACCTGATGGAAGGACGTGGAGTTGATCAGCACCAGGTTTGACTTGCAGCCGAGCGATTTCGCCATGACCGCGCCGAGGATGTTGATCTGGTCGTTGTTGGTCAGCATCACGATCAGGTCGGTATCCTGGATATCCGCCTGGGTGAGGATGTTCTGGTCGAGCGCCGAGCCGTGTAGCACGATCGTGTTGCGAAGCTGCTCGGAAACCGCCATCGCCTTGTCACGGTCACTCTCGATGATCTTCAGCCGGGTCCTCGGCTGGTGTTCCTCGATGGTGCGGGCGACGTAATAACCGATATTGCCGCCGCCGGCGATGATGATGCGGCGTGCCTCCTGCTCCTCGTGTCCGAACAGGCCGAGCGTGCGGCGAATGTGTTCGCGCTGGCAGATGACATAGGCGAGATCGCCGACCTCGAGCTCATCGGCGGAGCGGGCGACGGTCAGAACACCGTTCCTGAAGATGCCGACTACCGTCGCCATCAGGTCGGGGAAGAGGTCGGAAAGCTGATGCAGGGGCGTGGCGACGACCGGGCAGTCCTCCATGCACTCGATCGCCACCATGGCGATGTGATCCTCGGCAAAGCGGACGACATCGGTGGCGCCGGGAAAGGAGATGCGCCGCAGCACCATCTTGCCGACCTCGATCTCCGGCGAGATCGTCACGTCGATCGACATGTTCTGGCGGCTGAACAGATCGGCATATTCCGGCTTCAGATAGTTCTGGGCGCGGATGCGGGCGATCTTGGTGGGCACGGAGAAGAGCGCCTGCGCGACCTCGCAGGCGACGATGTTGACCTCGTCGTAGAGGGTCACCGCGATGATCATGTCGGCGTCTTCGGCACCGGCCTTTTCCAGCACGTCCGGATGGGCGCCGTGGCCGACATAGCCCTTGACGTCGAGGGTCTCGGTGATCGCGGCGATCAGGGTCGCCGAGGTATCGATGAC
Source organism: Neorhizobium sp. 05N33 (assembly GCF_056397445.1). Classification (NCBI taxonomy): domain Bacteria; kingdom Pseudomonadati; phylum Pseudomonadota; class Alphaproteobacteria; order Hyphomicrobiales; family Rhizobiaceae; genus Neorhizobium; species Neorhizobium sp. 05N33. The sequence goes on from NZ_JBFTNK010000016.1 coordinate 13,723, forward strand.
GGAGACGTCATTGTCCTCCTGAGACAGCCGTTCGGCGATGCCGTAGCCCACCTGACCCGCGCCGCATATGATCACTTTCATGGGTTACGTACCGGCATCGGCTACACACCGAGCGACTTGAGCTTGCGATGCAATGCAGAGCGTTCCATGCCGACAAATTCCGCGGTGCGGGAAATATTGCCGCCGAACCGGTTGATCTGGGCGATCAGGTAGTCGCGCTCGAACATTTCGCGGGCTTCGCGCAACGGCAGCGTCATGATGTGGTAGTCGCCCTTGGCCGACACCTTCGGCAACATGTCGCCAAGGTCGGTTGGCAGCATGTCGGCAGAAATCGGCGAATCCGGGCCGTCGGAGCGGGCGAGGATCATCAGCCGCTCGATATTGTTGCGGAGTTGGCGGATATTGCCCGGCCAGTCGTGGGCCTGCAGGACAGCCATGGCGTCCTCGCCGATCTTGCGGGGACGGATGCCGGCCTGCTCGGAAATCTGGCGCATGAACATATCGACCAGGAAGGGAATGTCCTCGCGCCGTTCGGCAAGCGCCGGCACCTTGACCGGCACAACGGCCAGCCGGTGATAAAGGTCTTCGCGGAACGAGCCGTCGGCGATCAGGCTTTCGAGATTGTAGCAGGTCGAGGAAATGATGCGGACATCCACCTTGACGCGCTTGGAACCGCCGACGCGCTCGAACTGCTGGTCGACCAGCACGCGAAGGATCTTGTTCTGCGTCTCACGCGGCATTTCGCCGACTTCGTCGAGATAGAGGATGCCGCGATGGGCCTCTTCCAGAGCACCGATCTTGCGCGCCTGGCCGGGAGCGCCTTCGGTGCCGAACAGAGCGACCTCCATGCGATCGGGCGTGATCGTCGCCGCGTTCAGCGCCACGAACGGACCGGCGACGCGGGACGAGCGCTTGTGGATCATCCGCGCCACCAGTTCCTTGCCGGAGCCGGAAGGGCCGAGGATCATCACGCGGCTGTTGGTGGGGGCGACCTTCTCGATCGTCTGACGGAGCTGCGAGACGGCAACCGAGGTACCGACCAGCTCGGCGGCGTCGCCGGTGCGCTTCTTGAGTTCGGTCACCTCGCGCTTCAGTTTGGAGTTTTCGAGTGCCCGCTCGGCGATCAGGATCAGACGGTCGGCCTTGAACGGCTTTTCGATAAAGTCGAAGGCGCCGCGCTTGATCGCAGACACCGCCGTCTCGACATTGCCGTGGCCGGAGATCATCACGACGGGCAATTCGGGATGCCGGCTCTTGACTTCGTCGAGCAGCGCAAGGCCGTCGAGCCTGGAGCCCTGCATCCAGATATCCAGGAAGATCAGCCGCGGCACGCGATCGGATATCGCCGCCAGCGCGCTGTCGCTGTCGTGGGCCGTGCGAGTTTCATGGCCCTCATCGGACAAAATACCTGAAACGATATCGCGGATATCCGCCTCGTCATCTACGACCAGAATATCAGACGCCATAAGCCAATTCCTTGTTATTATCCGTTCCCGGCACCGCCACCTGCTCCAGATGCGGCAGCAGCACCCTGATCATGGCGCCTTTGCCATGATCGAAATCGGCGGGGGCATCGTGCAATTCGAGCTGCCCGCCGTGTTCTTCGATGATCTTCTTGACGATCGCGAGCCCCAATCCCGTGCCCTTGTCGCGCATGGTCATGTATGGCTCGAGGATGCGGTGCCGGTTTTCGCTCGGCAGGCCGCTGCCGTTGTCGATGATGTCGACCACGTAGGTGTCGCGCTCCGCATCGTAGACCGAGCGGACCTTGACCTTGCGGCCGTCGCGTTCCTGATCGCTCGGCACCGCCTCGATCGCCTCGACGGCGTTCTTGATGAGATTGCCGAAGGCCTGGCCGAGCATGCGCGCATCGAACATGCCCTTCAGCGGCTCCTCGCCGAGCTCACGGATGAAATCGACATGGGTGGTGCCCATCTCGCGCAGGAAGATCGCGTCGCGCAGGATATCGCGCAGATCGGCCTCTTCCTTGGCGGGTTTCGGCATGCGGGCAAAGGAGGAAAATTCGTCGACCATGCGGCCGATGTCGCCGACCTGGCGCACGATCGTGTCGGTGCACTGGTCGAAGACGGCGCGGTCGTCCTCGGCGATCTGCTTGCCGTAGCGGCGCTTGAGGCGCTCGGCGGAAAGCTGGATCGGGGTAAGCGGGTTCTTGATTTCATGGGCGATGCGGCGGGCGACATCCGCCCAGGCGGTGGAACGCTGGGCGATAACGAGATCGGTGATATCGTCGAGCGTCACCACATAGCTGTCGTGAGCGGCGCGCTGTTCCTCGCGGGTGACCTGAACCGACAGCGTCCGCTCCTTGCCGCCACGCATCAGGTTCACCTGTTTGCGGAATTCGCCGCGGGCTCTGCTGCGCGCCTCGGTGAGGACGTGGTCGATCTCGGGCGCGACATCCTCCAGCTTCTCGCCCATCAGCTTTTCGGCGGGAACGTCCAGGAGATGTTCCGCCGACGGATTGACGATGGTGATACGGCGGTCTTCCTCGACGCCGATAACGGCAGCGGTGACGCCGGACAGCACCGCCTCGATGAAGCGGCGGCGGTCATCGACCTCGTCCTTGGCTTCAAGGATCTCGTCGCGCTGGCTGCGTATTTCAGAAATCATCTTGTTGAAGGTACGCGACAGACTGCCCACGTCGCCATCGGCGGCGCGCACCGGCACGACGACGTTGAGATTGCCGGTCGCCACGCTGTCGGCGGCGCTGATCAGCAGCCGGATCGGGCGGACGATGCGGTCTGCGACCGCGATCGCCGTCCAGATCGCCGCGAGCAGCACGATCAGCGCGAAACCGAGATAGAGCACCGCAAAGGCGATCTGCAGCGATGTGCGGCCGGCCTCCATCGCCTGGTATTCGGCGGTGTTCTCCTCCATCAGCCGCATGGCCGAGATGACCTTCGGATCGACGGCGCGGATCGTATAGAGATAGGAGCCCGGAATGGCATCGAGCTTGATGACGGCGCCGACAAGGTTGGTGACACCAGGCGGGATCAAGGTCGGCTGGCCGGCCGCCGCCGTCTTCAGCGCATCCGCCGGGATCGCCGGCAGCGGCTTTTCGGTCTTGATATCGGCCTGAACGATCGCCTGGCCGTCCTCGCGCACCAGGAAGGCGCCCAGCATGCCGCGGCCCCGCGCCTGGCGGGTCATCAGCTCCACGAAACCGGTACGGTCGAGATAGAACATCGGCCGGTTGCGCTCGAGGTCGTTCGACATCGACACCGTCTGGCCCTGAAGATAGCTGGCATTCTCGAGCATATAGGCGCGGGCGACGTCCTGGGAGGACTGCACGATCGACTGGGTACGCAGCGAGAACCAGCGGTCGAGGCCGACATTGAGCGTGAGGCTGGCGAAGATCGCCACCAGAACCGCCGGGGTGATCGCCACGATCGAGAAGAGCACGACGATGCGGACATGCAGGCGGGCCGCGGCGCGGCCGCGGTTGCGCGCCTTTACCAGCCGGACGATCTCACGGCCGATCAGATACATCAGGCAGAGGATGAAAAGCGAATTCAGCGCAGCCGACGCGATCACCACATTGGTGGTCGGGGCGATCGGGGTCAGACCAAGCAGGATGAACAGCGTCACCGAGGCGCAGATCAAGGCTCCGCCGGCGAGCAGAAGTCCGGGAAGCGCAAACGAGGCGCGCCGGTCCTGCACTGACACCGCTGGCTCGTCTTCGGCCATCGGCGCTGTTACGCCTTCCGTCATCGAATCCACTCCGATCCCCAAAACCCTCGCGGGAGATCATTTCAACCCGGTCAGACCGAGCGAAGCGACAGCCACTTTCCAGAAAAAGGGCCGGCCTACCCCTTCGACGGCCGCCACTCCGTCGAGCACTCACCAAACCCTGCGTGACCTTTAAGCAACGCAATGTGGCGAAAATGCAACGATGAGCGGAAGGTGTCAAGCAGCTGGGAACAAACTAACGTATCAGGCGCCACGAGAGCTGCGATAGACCGAGACACCCAGTTCCCGGATCTTCTTTCGCAGGGTGTTGCGATTGAGGCCGAGGAGATCGGCCGCCTTGATCTGGTTGCCGCGGGTGGCCGTCAGTGCCGCCAGGATCAGCGGATATTCCAGCTCCGTCAGGACACGATCGTAGAGGCCTGGCGGCGGCAGGTTATCGCCGAAGCTCGCGAAATAGGTGCGCATGTTTTCTTCGACGGCTTGCGCGATGGTGAGCGAGCCGTTGCGCGTGCCCATTTTATCGATCGGGCTGTCGGGAACATCCGAGCGCAGCTCCGATTCGATGATCTCGCGGCTCATGACCTCCTGCGGATACAGCGCCATCAGGCGTCGGACCAGGTTTTCCAGCTCGCGCACGTTGCCCGGCCAGGCATAGGCCTTCATGAGATCCAGCGCCTCGGTGTCGAAACGCTTGCCGTCGAGTCCCTCCTTTTCGGCCATCTGCATGAAATGGCGAACGAGATCGGGAATGTCCTCGGCGCGGTCGCGCAAGGGGGGCAGGCGCAGCGGCACGACGTTCAAACGGTAATAGAGGTCCTCGCGGAACAGGCCCTGGTTGATGAGATGCTTCAGGTCCTTGTTGGTCGCCGCGACGATGCGCACGTCGGTACGGATCGGCGTGCGACCGCCGACGGTGGTGTATTCGCCCTGCTGCAGGACGCGCAAAAGACGGGTCTGGGCGTCCATCGGCATGTCGCCGATCTCGTCGAGGAAAAGCGTACCGCCCTCGGCCTGCTCGAAGCGGCCGGTGGAGCGGTTCTGGGCGCCGGTAAAGGCGCCCTTCTCGTGCCCGAAGAGTTCCGATTCGATCAGGTCGCGCGGAATGGCGGCCATGTTGATCGCCACGAACGGACCGTTGCGGCGCTTGCCATAATCGTGGAGCGCGCGGGCGACGAGTTCCTTGCCGGTGCCGGACTCACCGGTGATCATCAGCGTCAGGTCGGTCTGCATCAGACGCGCAAGTACGCGGTAGATTTCCTGCATGGCGGCGGAGCGGCCGACCAGCGGCATGCCGTCCTGCATGTCGTCGTCGAGGCGGGCGGGCTTGCGCTTCGGTTCGGCAAGTGCCCGGCCGATGATGGCGATCAGCTCGGTCAGGTCGAACGGTTTCGGCAGGTAATCGTAGGCGCCCTTTTCGGAGGCCTTGATGGCGGTCATGAAGGTGTTCTGGGCGCTCATCACGAGGACCGGCAGATCGGGCCGCGCCTTCTTGATGCGCGGCAGCAGGTCGAAGGCGTTCTCGTCGGGCATGATCACGTCGGTGACGACGAGATCGCCCTCGCCGGCAGAGATCCAGCGCCACAGGGTGGCGGCATTGGAGGTGATGCGCACTTCGTAGCCCGCCCTGGTCAAGGCCTGGTTCAGAACGGTGCGGATGGCCGCGTCGTCGTCGGCGACAAGGATCGTGGCAGTCATTTTACGTTTCCTGTGGAGTTCAAGGCGCGGCCGTCCATGGCCTCTTCCTTGTGCATGGGCATCAGAACACGGAATATCGTCCGGCGAGCCTGGCTGTCGCATTCAACGATGCCGCCATGGCCACCGATGATCTTGGCGACCAGGGCCAAGCCCAGGCCGGAGCCGTTCGTCTTGGTGGTGATGAAGGGATCGAAGAGATGCGGCACGAGATCGGTCGGAACGCCGGGTCCGTTGTCGATGACGCAGAATTCGAGCGGCAGGGAAATCTTGTCCCGCGTGCCGGCGACCGAGAGCTTGATGCCCGGGCGATAGGCGGTCGTCAGCATGATTTCGCCGTCCGGCTGGTCACCGACGGCTTCGGCCGCGTTCTTGATGAGGTTGAGGAAAACCTGCACCAGCTGGTCGCGGTTGGCAAAGACCGGCGGCAGCGACGGATCGTACATTTCGGAAATCTTGATCTTGCGGGCAAAGCCGGCCTTGGCGACCGCCTTCACGTGATCGAGCACCGAATGGATGTTGAGGGCGATGCGATCGACCGGCCGTTCGTCGGAAAAGACTTCCATGCGATCGACCAGCGAGACGATCCGATCGGTCTCGTCGCAGATCAACTGGGTCAGCGCCCGATCGTCGTCGGGAACCACGCTTTCCAGAAGCTGGGCGGCGCCGCGGATGCCCGACAGCGGGTTCTTGATCTCGTGCGCCAGCATCGAGGCCAAACCGGTCACCGAACGGGCGGCGGCGCGATGGGTGAGCTGGCGGTCGATCTTGTCCGCCATCGAGCGTTCCTGGAAGACGACGACCACTGAGCCCGGCTCGCTGACGACAGGCGCGACATAGAGGTCGACCAGCTTGTCCTGGCCGAGGCGGGGCGACGACAGGTCGACGCGGTACTCGTTGACCGGCGCCTTGCGCTCGCGCACCTGGTCGATCAGGGCAAGCAGCGGGCTGCCGAAGGGGATGAAGGTGGAGATCCTGTTCTTGGCGAGATGGGCGGCACTGGCGCCGAAGAAGGCCTCGGCCTCCCAGTTTGCGAACGCGACCTTGCCCGCCGCATCGACCAGGATCACCGGGTTCTGCACCGAATTGAGGACCGCCATGGCGAGCGCATTGCCGATCGCGGCATCCTGCGCCTGGGACTTGCTCATGCGGCCTCCTTCTGAGCGTCGACGTGTTGCCCGCCAAGCGCTGCTGTCATCCGGCGCGAGACATCGGCCGGGTCTTTCGAAATCATGATGGCGGCCTTTTCTTCGACCGGCAGGCCGGCCGCATAACGGTCGAGATACCAGCCGAGCTGTTTTCGCGCATGCCGGAGGCCGGCCTCGCGGCCGTAAAGCTCCAGCATCGCCTCGTAGTGTTCGACGACCAGGCCGGGGATTTCCGACCTTGTAGGCCCCGCATGACCGGCGAGCCAGCCGACATGCCAGGGCCGCCCCTGCGCGCCGCGGCCGACCATGACCGCATCGGCGCCCGAGCGCGCCAGGATAGCTTGAGCGTCCTCGGGCGATTCGACATCGCCATTGGCGATCAGCGGAATGGAGATCGCGTCGCGCACCGCGCGGATCGCATCCCAGTCCGCCCTGCCCTCGTAGAACTGCATGCGGGTGCGGCCGTGGATGGTCACCAGCCGGACGCCGGCCTGTTCGGCGCGGCGGGCGATCTCCGGCGCGTTGATGGAATTTTCGTCCCAGCCGAGCCGCATCTTCAGGGTCACGGGCACGCTGACGGCGTTGACCGTCGCCTCGATCATGGACAGGGCGTGGTCCGGATCGCGCATCAGCGCCGAGCCGGAATAACCGCCCGTCACCTTCTTGGCCGGACACCCCATGTTGATGTCGATGATATCGGCGCCGTTATCGGCAGCGATTTTCGCGGCTTCCGCCATCGGCTTCGCTTCGCGGCCGGCGAGCTGGACCATATGCGGCGAGATGCCAGCACCCTTCAGCCGCGCCCATGATTCGCCGCGGTTCAGAATGAGCTCACCGCTGGCAACCATTTCCGTCACGACCAGCCCGGCGCCATAACGCCAGGCAAGCTGCCTGAACGGCAGATCGGTGACGCCGGACATCGGCGCCAGGACGACGCGATTGCGAATGGCGACAGGCCCGATCTGAAAAGGCTTGGCAAGATCTTGGAAACTCAAATGATGATCTTTCGGGCACATGAGATAGTTGCACTATTTTTATTCATGTCTCGGGCGTTTGCCAAGAGCAATTCCGGAACTGCGTTATTTTTGAGCGGCATGCTGGAATTCAGGCTTTTGGTCCTATAGTTCTGCGCCTGTCAATCCAAAACGAGTTACGGGTCGAGGACGACAAAGCCATGACAATCGGTTCCATGACAATCGGTATCGTCATCGTCGCCGCAGGCCGCGGGGAACGAGCAGGCTCTCTGCATGACGGTCCCAAGCAGTACCGGCGGATCGGCGACAGACCGGTCATCGCCCATACGCTCGAACGATTTCTGACGTGGCGTCGAAGCGGCCCGATCGTGGTCGTCATCCACCCGGACGACGAGGCGTTGTTTGCGGCGGCAACGGCCGACGTCCAGGGGGCCGCAGGGGTAATCACCACGTTCGGCGGCGAAACCCGGCAGCGCTCGGTCTATGAGGGCCTGCGCGCCCTCTCCGGCACCGAGGCCACCCATGTGATGATCCACGATGCGGCGCGTCCCTTCGTCGATCACGGCGTGCTCGAGCGGGTGGCGCAGGCGCTCGACGAGGGGCAGGACGGCGTGCTGCCGGCCATTCCCGTCAGCGATACGCTGAAGCGCAGCGGTTCCGACGGGCTGGTGCACGAGACCGTGCCGCGCTCCGGCCTCTACGCCGCGCAGACGCCGCAGAGTTTTCTTCTCTCCGAAATCCGCACCGCCCACGAAAAAGCGGCAGCACTGCGCCGCGAGGATTTCACCGACGACGCCTCGATCGCCGAATGGGCCGGCCTGCCGGTGACCCTGGTGGAAGGATCGGTCGACAATATCAAACTCACCGTGAAGCGGGATATCGCCATGGCCGACGAAAAACTCTCGCAGAGCCTGTCCTCGGCCACCCTCCCCGATGTCCGCACCGGCAACGGCTACGACGTGCACCAGCTGGAACCCGGCGACGGCGTGACGCTCTGCGGCGTGTTCATTCCCCACGACCAGAAGCTCAGCGGCCATTCGGATGCAGATGTCGCATTGCATGCGCTGACCGATGCGCTGCTCGCCACCTGCGGCGCCGGCGATATCGGCGACCATTTTCCGCCGTCCGACATGCAGTGGCGCGGTGCGCCGTCGAAGATCTTCCTCGACCATGCGGCAAAGATCGTCCGCGAGCGTGGCGGCACGATCATGAACGCCGATATCTCGCTGATCGCCGAAGCGCCGAAGATCGCCCCACACCGCCAGGCGATGCGCGAAACCCTCTGCGAGATCCTCGGCATTTCGCTCGACCGTTGCTCGGTCAAAGCGACCACCAACGAGAAGATCGGCTTCATCGGCCGCCGCGAGGGCATTGCGGCGATCGCCACGGCGACCGTGGTCTATCGCGGAGATGCTGCGTGAGCCTGTTTCCCGCCGATATCGAGGACCAGGCGCGGCGGATCATCATGGATTTCAGCGCGCGCGGAAAAATGGTCGCGACCGCCGAATCCTGCACGGGCGGGCTGATCGCCGGGGCGCTGACGGAGATTTCCGGCTCGTCCGCCGTCGTCGACCGCGGTTTCGTCACCTATACGAACCAGGCGAAGATGGACATGCTCGGCGTGACAGACGCCGCGCTCGCGACGCATGGCGCGGTGTCGAAGGAAACCGCGCTGCAGATGGTGCACGGTGCGCTGTATCGCTCAAAGGCCGCCGTGGCGGTTGCAGTGACCGGCATAGCGGGACCCGGCGGCGGATCGGCGGAAAAACCCGTCGGGCTGGTGCATCTGGCGGCGAAAAGCCGTTCGGGCAAAGTCCAGCATCGGGAAATGCGCTACGGCGATATCGGCCGCACCGAGGTCAGGCTGGCGACCGTCAGAACCGCGCTGGAAATGCTGGCCGAGGTGGCCGCTCAGGCGTAGATCTTGTCGGCCCGCTTTTCGAAGGCTTCGGCGAACATGCGGAAGGCGCGGTCGAACATCGAGCCCATCAGGGCGCCGAGGATCATGCTCTTGAACTCGTAATCGATGTAGAAATGCACGACGCACCCCTCTGGGCCTGCATTCGGCGAGCCGGCCGCCGCCGGCTCGAAGCTCCAGCGGTTGTCGAGATACTTGAACGGTCCCTCGATATATTTCACATCGATGATCCGCTCGGCCGGATTGAGCAGGACCTGGGTGGTGAAGGTCTCGCGGATCGCCTTGTAGCCGACGGTCATGTCGGCCACGAGCAGCGTCTTGCCGTCACGCTCCTTGGAGGAGCGCACGGTGAGCGCTTCGCAGAGCGGCAGGAATTGCGGATATTTTTCGACATCAGCTACGAGCGCGTACATCTTTTCGGCGCTGTGCTTCACGGGACGGCGGATTTCGAACTTTGGCATGATCCCGAGTTAAGCGCCCGCTCCGATAAGATCAAGAAGATCGCGCATTTCGCGACGGGATTTCAACACCAGAACCGGCTTGCCGGCCGCGTGTGCCGTCAATCCGGCAGCCACGCGCGGGCCATAGACCTTCTCCCAGGTCCAGACGAAGCGGAAGAAATCGAGATCGATCTTCTCCGGACAACCGGGCGCCATTTCCGGACGGGTGCCTCCCCTGTTCATGATCCAGCGGCTGAGAATTCCCCAGACGCATAGCCAGCGCGGCATGCGCACCCAGATGACCAGATCGCTGCGCGGCACGCGAATGTCGAACGTGGAGGTATTGGTGCCATCCATGATCCAGCGTTCGCCGGCGGCCAGCTCGACGATGAGGCGGTGCTGTTCGGGCTTGTCCCGCTGCACCCAGCCCGGCAACCAGAGCACATCGCGGTCGATCGAGATGTAGTTGAGCTCGAAACGGCGGGCGACCTTCTGGGCCAGCGTCGATTTGCCGCCGCCGGAACAGCCGATGACCAGAATTCGGTCGGCACTGGAGACCTTGTCCGCCGCCTCGGCAATTCCCACGTAACGGATCGCATTCACGCCAGATTCCACATCCATGATGATCTCCCGTGAATCAGTCTCGCAGCATCGTGACTGGCGGTAGACGCCGTTGATGACAGGAGGATTTCAATGTCGGGCAGACGGCGCTATAGAGGTCGCCGAATGCGATTGTGACGGAGTCTTGACACGGACGTCAGAGTGACGGGTTCAACCACCGGTCATTTGTCGATGTCAGATGGCATTCAGATTAATAAGATTTAATGTAGGATTCATCCGGTTGTAGTGATCCAGAGTCGCAAGCCAGCGTACAATTGGTATAATCAACCGATAGCAGACCGGGCGCACCCGAAAGAAGCATCCATGGACGATTTCTCGCAGATGATAAAGCTGCTCGAATCCGCAAAGCAGCTTGCAGACATGAACCAGCTTCCCATGCTGGTCTATCTTATTGAAATGGCGAAGAGTGAAGCGCGCGGACACCGTTTCACGCTGCGCGAGCGTCGCCGCGGCCAGGACAAGCACGAAAAGGTTCAGGCAGCCGAATAAGGCTTACGACCGGCTCGCCGCCCTACTCGGCGGCGGCCAGGACTTTCCTCTCGCGTGCAGCCCTGAGGCGAGCGAAATCATCACCGGCGTGATGCGAAGACCGGGTCAGCGGGCTCGAAGACACCATCAGGAAACCCTTGGCATAGGCCACCGTCTCGTAGGACTTGAACTCCTCGGGCGTGACGAAGCTTTCTACCTTGTGGTGCTTGCGGGTCGGCTGCAGATACTGGCCGATCGTCAGGAAATCGACGTCGGCCGTGCGCAGGTCGTCCATCAGCTGCAGCACTTCGTTGCGCTCCTCGCCGAGCCCCACCATGATGCCCGACTTGGTGAACATGGTCGGATCCAGCTCCTTCACCCGCTGCAGCAGCCGGACGGAGTGGAAATAACGGGCTCCGGGGCGCACCGTCAGATAGTTGCCCGGCACGGTTTCCATATTGTGGTTGAACACATCCGGCTTGGCGGCGACGACTCGCTCCAGCGCACCGGGCTTCTTCAGGAAGTCTGGCGTCAGGATCTCGATGGTGGTTGCCGGCGACGCGGCGCGGATCGCCCAGATCACCTTTTCGAAATGCTCGGCGCCGCCGTCGGCCAGGTCATCGCGGTCGACGGAGGTGATGACCACATGGCTAAGACCCATCTGCTTGACGGCCTTGGCGACGTTTTCGGGCTCTTCCATATCCAGCGCGTTCGGCTTGCCAGTCGCGACATTGCAGAAGGCGCAGGCGCGGGTGCAGATCTCGCCCATGATCATGAAGGTGGCGTGCTTCTTGTCCCAGCACTCGCCGATATTGGGGCAGCCCGCTTCCTCGCAGACCGTCACCAGCTTGTTTTCCTTCACGATCGCGCGGGTTTCTTGGTAGCCCTTGGAGACCGGCGCCCGGACGCGGATCCATTCGGGCTTGCGCATGACTTCCTGGTCCGGCCGGTGGGCCTTTTCCGGATGACGGACGCGCTTTTCATCGCCGGATGCGATCGTGTCGAGAATGGTGACCATAAGAACCTGCTTTCAACCGCCTGTATCGCGGGGTTCGTCAGCGCCTGACGAGTTTGGCAAGAAATAGCAAAATGCAGGAGCCGATGAAACCTGCAACCAGGTAACCCAGCCATCCGTCTGCAACATGGATGTTGAACCTGTTGAAGATGCCGTTGGCCAGCACCGCGCCGACAATGCCGATGACGATGTTCATGAAAATGCCGAAACGGACATCCATCAGCTTGCCGGCGAGCCAACCCGCCAGGCCGCCGATGATGATCGCCGCAATCCAACCTACCTGCATGCTACGCTCCCGTTCCAGAGACACTCATATGGGCGCCGCCCGGCCGTGGAACAATCCCCGGCAGGGCGATCTCGTCAGGCATTCAGCGCCCGGCCGTAGGCGTCGAGCACGCTTTCCTTCATCGTCTCGGAAATGGTCGGATGCGGGAAGATGGTGTGCATCAGTTCCTCTTCCGTCGTCTCCAGGTTCATGGCGACGACGAAGCCCTGGATCAGTTCGGTGACTTCGGCACCGACCATGTGGGCGCCGATCAGTTCGCCGGTCTTCTTGTCGAAGATGGTCTTGACGAGGCCCTGGTCCTCGCCGAGCGCGATCGCCTTGCCGTTGGCGACGAACGGGAAGCGGCCGACGCGGATGTCGCGGCCTTCGGCCTTGGCCTTGGCTTCGGTCAGGCCGACGGAGGCGACCTGCGGGTTGCAATAGGTGCAGCCGGGGATCTTCAGCTTGTCCATCGGATGGACGTTCGGCAGGCCGGCGATCTTCTCGACGCAGATGACCGCTTCATGCTCGGCCTTGTGGGCGAGCAGCGGCGGGCCGGCGACGTCGCCGATCGCATAGAGGCCGGGCACGTTGGTCTTGCCGTAACCGTCGATGACGATGAAGCCGCGGTCGGTCTTCACGCCGAGCGCCTCAAGGCCGATGCCTTCGATATTGGCCTGGACGCCGACGGCCGAGATCATCCGGTCGGCAGTGATCTCTTGAGTCTTGCCGTCCTTCAGCTCGATCGTCGCAGTGACCGAGTTGGCGCCCTTCACGACCTTGGCGACCTTGGCTTCGAGCAGGATCTTCATGCCCTGGCGCTCGAACTGCTTCTTGGCAAGCGCCGAGATATCCGCATCCTCGACCGGCATGACCTGGCTCATGATTTCGACGACGGTGACCTCGACGCCCATGGTGCGGTAGAAGCTGGCGAACTCGATGCCGATGGCGCCCGAGCCCATGACCAGCAGCGACTTCGGCATCTCTTCCGGCTTCATTGCCTCGAAATAGGTCCAGATCAGCTTGCCGTCCGGCTCGATGCCCGGCAGCGCGCGCGGGCGGGCGCCTGTAGCGATGATGATGTGTTTGGCGGTATAGGTGCCCTCGCCGAGCGTGTTCTTGGGGATCGGACCGATCGGCTCGACCGGCTTCTTGGTGGTCTTCGACACGACGATCTCGCCGGGTTTCGAAAGCTTCGCCTCGCCCCAGATGATGTCGACCTTGTTCTTCTTGAACAGAAAACCGACGCCGTTGTTCATGCGGTGGGCGATGCCCCGCGAGCGGTCGACGATCGCCTTGACGTCCGGCTTGATCGTGCCTTCCAGCGTCAGGCCGTAGTCCTTGGCGTGGGTCGCGGTGTGCATGACGTCGGCCGAGCGCAGAAGCGCCTTGGTCGGAATGCAGCCCCAGTTGGAGCAGATGCCGGCGAGGTGCTCGCGTTCGACGACCGCGACCTTCAGCCCGAGCTGGGATGCCCGGATGGCGGCGATATAACCGCCGGGACCGGAACCGATAACGATGACGTCGTAGGATTGAGCCATTGCTTTCCTGCCTTCTCATTGGGGAGCCAGCTCTAGGCGGCCCGCCTCGGGAAATCTTGTTCTAGAGACCCAGCATCATCCGGACGATCGGCTCAAGGCCGCGTCCGATCGCGCGGGTATTTTCTGCATCGAGATGCACGCCGTCGATCGGGGTCGTTTTCGCCACCGATCCTGCATCGAAGAAACCGCAGCCTAGTTCGTCCGCGAGGTCCCGATAGAGCGATGCGAGCATCGAAGACTGCTCGATGCCGCCCTTGAAGATCGCCGAAAAAATCGGGTCGGCGGTCTCGCAGAGCGGCGGCGGCGAAACGATCAGGATATCCGGCGCGTCGTAGTCGAACGAATATTCGTGGTGACGGATCAGCCCCACCAGACGCTGAATGCCGGCACGCGCCGCATGGGCAGTGCCGGCGATCATCGGCTTCATGTCGTTGGTGCCGAGCATGATGATCACCAGATCGAGCGGCATGTGGGTATGTAGCACAGTCGGCAGGTTCGTGACGCCGTTGCGGTCGCAGTCGGCAAGGTGATCGGCGTAACCCGTCGTGCGGCCGTTCAGCCCCTCGGCGATGACGGTGACGCCAGACCCGAGCGCAGTCCCGAGGACGCTCGACCAACGGTCCTCGAACGCATGCCGGCCCGGCCCTTCAGGATCGAAACCCCAGGTGAGCGAGTCGCCGAAGCACAGAACGGTTTTCATGGAAGCACCTCCGATACCCCTCCCTCGCGGACACCCTCCCCGCAAGGGGGAGGGAGAACACGATTACACCAGCATCGCCATCGGGTTTTCGATGTAGCGCTTGAAGGCGGACGCGAGTTCCGCACCGAGCGCGCCGTCGATGACGCGGTGGTCGAAGGCGAAAGTTGCGGTCATGACCGTGCCCACCTTGATTTCACCGTTCTTGACGATCGGCTTCTCGACGCCTGCGCCGATCGAGACGATCGAGGCCTGCGGCAGGTTGACGATCGAGGTGAAGTTGGAGACGCCGAACATGCCGAGGTTGGACACGGATGTCGTGCCGCCCTGGTATTCTTCCGGCTTCAGCTTCTTGTCGCGGGCGCGTCTCGCAAGATCCTTCACCTCGTTGGAGATGACGGACAGCGTCTTCGTTTCGGCCTTGCGGACGATCGGGGTGATCAGGCCGTCGGGGATGGACACCGCTACGCCGACGTCGGCGTGCTTGTGCAGCACACGAGCCGTCGAGGTCCAGGAAGCATTCGCCATCGGGACATCGCGCAGAGCGAGCGCCATCGCCTTGATGATGAAGTCGTTGACCGAGAGCTTGAAGGCCGGAACGTCGCCCTTGTCCGTCTTCTTCATCGGCGAAGACTTGTTGATCTCGGCACGCAGTTTCATCAGCGCGTCGAGCTCGCAATCCATCGAGACGAAGTAGGACGGAACCGTCTGGCTCGACTCGGTGAGGCGCGAGGCGATCGTCTTGCGCATGCCGTCATGCGGCAGAAGCTCGTACGAACCCTCGGGGAAAAGCTTCAGGACGGTATCGTCCGCCGGCCCCTTGGCCATGGCCGAAGCCGGTGCGCCAGCAGTCTGCTGAGCTGCAGCCGGAGCAGCCTTTGCGCCGCCGGAGGCAACTGCCTTTTCGATATCGGCCTTGACGACACGGCCGTGCGGGCCGGAGCCGGAAACGGCCGAAAGATCGAGGCCGGCTTCCTTTGCGAGGCGACGGGCGAGTGGCGAAGAAAAGGGCTTTGCACCACCCGAAGATGCCGGAGCCGAAGCTGCGGCTGCAGGCGCCGGTTCGGACGCCTTTTGAGCCGGAGCGGCTTCCGCCTTCGGGGCGGGTGCAGCCTCGGCCTTCGGAGCCGGAGAAGCGCCACCGCCCGAAGAGGCGGCAGCCGAGACATCCTCGCCGTCGGCGGCAAGAATGGCGATCAGGGCATTGACCTTGACGCCTTCGGTACCGGCCGCAACGACGAGCTTGGCAACGGTGCCCTCATCGACGGATTCGACTTCCATGGTCGCCTTGTCGGTCTCGATCTCGGCAAGCACGTCGCCGGACTTGACCTTGTCGCCTTCCTTGACGAGCCACTTGGAAAGATTGCCCTCTTCCATGGTCGGAGACAGGGCAGGCATGGTGATGTTGATCGGCATCGAAACATCCTCCCCTTATTTGTAGCAGACGGTTTTCACCGCCTGGACGACTTCGCCGACATTCGGCAGCGCCAGCTTTTCGAGATTGGCCGCATAAGGCATCGGAACGTCCTTGCCGGCGATCGTCAGGATCGGCGCATCGAGATAATCGAAGGCCTGCTGCATGACGCGGGTGGCGATTTCAGTACCGATCGAGTTCTGCGGATAACCCTCCTCGACCGTGACGAGACGGCCGGTCTTCTTGACCGACTCGATGACCGTCGGAAGGTCCATCGGGCGCAGCGTGCGCAGATCGATCAGCTCGACGTCGATGCCTTCCTTTTCCAGTTCGGCGACAGCCTTCACGGCATAGGACATGCCGATGCCGAAGGAGACGACGGTGACGTCCTTGCCCTTGCGGTGGATGCGCGCCTTACCGATCGGCAGGACGAAATCATCGAGCTTCGGCACTTCGAAGGACTGGCCGTAGAGGATTTCGTTTTCCAGGAAGACGACCGGGTTCGGATCGCGGATGGCAGCTTTCAGCAGGCCCTTGGCGTCGGCAGCCGTGTACGGCATGACGACCTTGAGGCCCGGGATCTGACTGTACCAGGAGGCATAGTCCTGGCTGTGCTGCGCGCCGACGCGGGCGGCGGCACCGTTCGGGCCGCGGAACACGATCGGCGCCCCCATCTGGCCGCCGGACATGTAGAGCGTCTTGGCGGCCGAATTGATGATCTGGTCGATCGCCTGCATGGCGAAGTTGAAGGTCATGAACTCGACGATCGGCTTCAGGCCCGCCATGGCGGCACCGACGCCGACGCCGGCAAAGCCGTGTTCGGTGATGGGCGTATCGACCACGCGGCGAGCCCCGAATTCCTGCAGCAGGCCTTGGGTGATCTTGTAGGCACCCTGGTATTCGGCGACTTCCTCACCCATGACGAAGACGTTCTCGTCGCGGCGCATTTCCTCGGCCATCGCGTCGCGCAGTGCTTCGCGAACGGTGGTCATGACCATTTCGGTACCGGCCGGGATATCCGGATCGGCAGCGGCCTCGACCTTCGGCTGGGCCGGGACCGGGGCGGATGCCGAACCGGTCGCGGTCGGCTTTTCTTCCTGTTCGACCTGCGGAGCCGCCTTCGGCGCCTCCTTGGCAGGAGCCGCGGAGCCGATCGAATCAGCGCTCTCGCCGTCCTGCAGGAGCACGGCGATCTTGGTGTTGACCTTGACGTTTTCGGTGCCGGCCTCGACCAGCAGCTTGCCGATCACGCCTTCATCGACGGCTTCCACTTCCATGGTCGCCTTGTCGGTCTCGATTTCGGCAATCACGTCGCCGGAGGTGACCTTGTCACCCTCTTTTTTCAGCCACTTGCTGAGCGTGCCTTCCTCCATGGTCGGAGAAAGGGCGGGCATCAGGATATCGATTGGCATTGGGTTCCCTCCCCGCGATCAGAGCAGAATGTCGGTGTAGAGCTCGGACGGATCCGGCTCCGGATCGGCCTGGGCGAAATCGGCGCTATCCGAAACGACGTCGCGGATATCCTTGTCGATCGCCTTCAGCTCGTCTTCGGTCGCCCAGCCCTTTTCGATGAGGCGCAGGCGCACCTGCTCGATCGGGTCGTGCTCCGAGCGCATCTTCTGCACTTCGTCCTTGGAGCGATATTTCGCCGGGTCGGACATGGAGTGGCCGCGATAACGGTAGGTGAGCATTTCGAGAATGATCGGGCCCTTGCCGGAGCGGCAGTGCTCGAGCGCCTCGTCGCCGGCGGCCTTCACGGCACGAACGTCCATGCCGTCGACCTGGATGCCGGGGATGCCGAAGCCGGAACCACGCAGCGAGTAGTTCGACTGCGCCGTCGCACGGGCCGTCGAGGTGCCCATCGCATAACGGTTGTTCTCGACGATATAGACGATCGGCAGCTTCCAGAGGGCCGCCATGTTGAAGCTCTCGTAGACCTGGCCCTGGTTGGCCGCGCCATCGCCGAAATAGGCGACCGAGACGCTGTCGTTACCACGATACCTGTTGGCGAAGGCGAGACCGGTTCCGAGCGAAACCTGGGCGCCGACGATGCCGTGGCCGCCGTAGAAATGCTTTTCCTTGGAGAACATGTGCATCGAGCCGCCCTTCCCCCTGGAATAGCCGCCCTTGCGTCCGGTCAGCTCCGCCATGACGCCACGCGCGCTCATGCCGGTTGCCAGCATATGCCCATGGTCGCGATAGGCGGTGATAACCTGGTCACCCTCCTGCTGCGCCATCTGCATGCCGACGACGACAGCTTCCTGGCCGATATAGAGGTGACAGAAACCACCGATGAAGCCCATGCCGTAGAGCTGGCCGGCCTTTTCCTCGAAACGGCGGATCATCAGCATCTCACGATAGGCGTGAAGATCCTGATCCTTGCCGAAATCCGGGGTGTTTTTGCCCGTAAACTCCTTGGCGGAGGATTTCGAGGCTGATTTGATTGCAGACTTTGCCGCTGGTTTGCGGCCGGATACAGACGCGGTTTTTGTCGGCGCCATTCATCCCTCCCTTTGAGTTCTGCGTTGAGAGCGAGATTACGCTCTGACGTATATCGCCAGATTCCCACTCTGGTTTCGGGGCGTACCATAGGCAAGAAAAGCTGCCCCAGCAATGCCATAAACGCATGGCTCACATTCCATGCAACACTATGAAAAGGTTACAGAAATATGAAATTAACTGGATTTCGGTTAATTTAGAAGTAGTTGTTGAAGATGACGATTTCGTCGCCGCGCGAGACGTTCAGCTGATAACGGGCGATCTCGTCCAGCATATCCTTGTCAAGCGAACCATCGCTCATCAGCTGAACCTGCCGCTCCAGCGTCTCGCGCCGAGCGGTCAACTTTGCGAGCTCGCCTGCACGCGCCTGCCGCTGACGTTCGAATTCCTCCGTGGCGATCAGCCCGAGATCGCCATGGATGGAATGATAGCCGAAGTAGCAAAGAAACGCGACTGTGATGGCGGGAAGAACAAAACGGCCGAATTTTCTTTTCTTATGATGCTTTGTCCACATACCGCTCTAACGCCTTGCCACGCTTACGGGATCTCAAATCGATCCGAAACAGAGCTTCAAATTCGCAGAACTTGCTTAAGCAATCGTTGACCAGAATCGAGTCCGAAAAAAGCCCGCGTCTTTCGGCGCGGGCTTCCATGAAAATGTCGAGCCTGGGAGGCTGTCAGGCCTTCAGGACGCTGCGGCCGGCATAAACGGCCTGCGGACCGAGCATTTCCTCGATGCGGATAAGCTGGTTGTACTTGGCAAGCCGGTCGGAGCGCGACAGCGAGCCGGTCTTGATCTGCCCGCAATTGGTGGCGACGGCGAGATCGGCGATCGTCGAGTCTTCGGTTTCACCCGAGCGGTGCGACATGACTGCGGTGTAGGCCGCCTTGTGGGCAGTCTCGACGGCATCGAGCGTTTCCGACAGCGAGCCGATCTGATTGACCTTGACCAGGATCGAATTGGCGACGCCCTGCCTGATGCCATCGCGCAGGCGCGACGAGTTGGTGACGAACAGATCGTCGCCGACGAGCTGGCACTTGGCGCCGATCTTGTCGGTCAGGTACTTCCAGCCGGCCCAATCGTCTTCGGCCATGCCGTCTTCGATCGAAATGATTGGGTATTTTGCTGCAAGCTCGGCGAGGTAATCGGCCATGGCTTCCGGCTCGAGCGTGCGGCCCTCGCCTTCCATCTCGTACTTGCCGTTCTTGAAGAATTCGGTCGAGGCGCAGTCGAGCGCCAGGCAGACGTCGTCGCCTGGGGTATAGCCGGCCTTCTCGACCGACTTCATGATGAAATCGAGGGCTTCCGGCGCGCTCTTCAGGCCCGGTGCGAAACCACCTTCGTCGCCGACATTGGTGTTGTGACCCTGGGCCGCCAGTTCCTTCCGCAGGACGTGGAAGATCTCCGAGCCCATGCGCACGGCGTCCTTCAGCGTGTCGGCGCCGACCGGCATGATCATGAATTCCTGGAAGTCGATCGGATTGTCGGCATGGGCGCCGCCGTTGATGATGTTCATCATCGGAACCGGCAGGACATGCGCATTCGGACCGCCGACATAACGGTAGAGCGGCAGGCCCGAGGTCTCGGCGGCAGCCTTTGCAACGGCGAGCGAGACGCCGAGGATGGCATTGGCGCCGAGGCGCGACTTGTTCGGCGTGCCGTCGAGCGCAATCATGGTCTTGTCGATATGGATCTGGCTCTCTGCATCGAAACCGCCGATCGCATCGAAGATCTCGGTGTTGACGGCTTCGACCGCCTTTTCGACGCCCTTGCCGTGATAGCGCTTGCCGCCGTCACGCAGCTCGACGGCTTCATGTGCGCCGGTGGAGGCGCCCGACGGAACGGCCGCACGGCCCATCGAACCGTCTTCCAGATAGACATCCACCTCAACGGTCGGATTGCCGCGGCTGTCGAGAATTTCGCGGGCGATGATATCGGTGATGGCGGTCAAGGGTCTCTCCCTGGGTTTGAACTTGACGTCACGAGGTCACTGAAAATGTCTCATAATCAATGACACGAAAATTACAATCGAAGCAGTTTGCGTGCTTTTTGTGGGCGCGCTCACGCCGCCTTGGCGACGGCGTCGAGGGCAAGCAGCTTTTCGAGCAGCCGCGGCATGTCCTTCAGATGCACCATGTTCGGGCCGTCCGAGGGAGCATTGTCGGGGTCCTGATGGGTTTCCACGAAGACGCCGGCGACACCGACAGCCACGGCTGCGCGCGCCAGCACCGGCACCATGGTGCGGTCGCCGCCGGTCGAAGCGCCCTGCCCGCCCGGCTGCTGCACCGAATGCGTCGCATCAAAAATCACCGGCGCGCCCATTGACGCCATGATCGGCAGCGAGCGCATATCGGAGACCAGCGTATTATAGCCGAAGGACGCGCCGCGCTCGCAAAGCAGCACATTCGGATTGCCGCTCTGGGTGAACTTCGCAAGCACGTTCTTCATGTCCCAAGGCGCCAGGAACTGGCCCTTCTTGACGTTGATGACGCGGCCGGTCCTGGCCGCCGCAATAAGCAGGTCGGTCTGGCGGCAGAGGAAGGCCGGGATCTGCAGGATGTCGACCGTCTCGGCCACGACGGCGCACTGCTCTTCCGTGTGAATGTCGGTCAGAACCGGGAAGCCGAACTCTTTCTTGAGGTCGGCAAAGATTTCCATGGCGGTTTCGAGCCCGAGGCCGCGCTTGCCTGAAATCGACGTGCGGTTGGCCTTGTCGTAGGAGGACTTGTAGACGAGGCCGATGCCGAGCTTGCTGCAGAGTTCCTTCAACGCGCCTGCCATCATGAAGGCGTGGTCGCGGCTTTCCATCTGGCAGGGACCGGCGATCAGCGACAGTTTTGCGTTCTGCGCGAAAACCACCTTGCCGCCTCCTTCGCCGACGGAGACGCTGGAGTTTGCGGTAACTTCCATGATCTATTCCTCGAAGCCGAACAAAACACCCTGGCCGGGCGCCGCCGAGACGAGAACGCGGCCCTCCCGGCGGACGAATGCGACGTCATTAGCAGCAAGGGTGATCTCTGTCACGGCAAGATCGGCGGTTTTGAAGATGACCGCCCGGCCGCGCAGTCCTTCGGCGCCCGGGGTCGGCTGAACCGCAAATTCCGCCTCGAGCTCCCGATCCTGCAGGATCCGGATGCGGGCATTGGCCGCGGCAAGCTGGAGCGGTGCAGCCTCCGGCGCGGCCTTGGTCAGCAGCACCTGTTCGACCAGCGGAGCGAAATCGGCAGGTGTCGGGGCCGACAGGATGATTTCGCTCAGGCCGGTGACGGTATTGGCATGCCGCTCCAGCTCGCGGTCGGCAGGCAGCGGGTTGATGCGCTGGCAGGAAAACAGGAAGAACTCGGGCGCGCGGTCATCGCCGGCGAATGCCAGCCGGAAGCTCGCCTGCGTCTCGGAACCGTCGGCCAGGATCATGCCGCGGGAAAATTCGAGCACGTCGCCTGCCGAAACGCCGCGCATCTTGAAACGCGCATGATCGGCCATCGCATCGCGGGTCGCGACAACGAGAGCGGAAAAGCCCTGCCGGTTGGACGTCTTGCGGAAGGCGAGATCGCGAGCCGTGAAAACGTTGCCGCGCTTTGCCGCAACACCCGCATGGCGTCGGTTGGCAAGAGCCAGCGGCTCCAGGTAGGTCCCATCCGAGAAGAACACGCAAGCATTGGCGGTGCCGAAAGGATGAAAAGCATCCGGCGCAACTGTAAAACCGAGCTCCGTGAGCCGGGAACGCGCAGCGGTAAGTCCCGCCACCGGCAGCACGAGATGATCGATCGGTCTTGCGTTCACGCGAGGGCCCCCTGAATTGGAATCGCAAAGCTACTTTGGCAGCGGGCTGGCGCCGCGCAAGTGGTGTGACACCAGATATCTGGCACGCATCTATGAAGAAAAAATCATCATACTTCACAGAAATTTAGGGACTTGCGGAACACATATGGAACATATAGTGTCCGTTCTGGATTTGTTTCCGACTCTGAGGGTGCCAAAAGATGCTCACGCGCAAACAACAGGAATTGCTTCTGTTCATTCACGAACGCATGAAGGAATCCGGTATCCCGCCGTCATTCGACGAAATGAAGGACGCGCTCGACCTTGCGTCCAAGTCCGGAATCCATCGTCTGATCACGGCGCTCGAGGAGCGCGGCTTCATCCGCCGCCTGCCGAACCGGGCCCGCGCGCTGGAAGTCATCAAGCTCCCGGAAGCCTATTCGCCGAGCATTCAGCCGCGGCGCGGTTTTTCGCCCAGCGTCATCGAGGGCAGCCTCGGCAAACCGCAGCCGGCCGCAGCACCTCAGAAACTCGCGGCCAACGATGGCTCGTCGAACGCCACGACCGTTCCCGTCATGGGCCGCATCGCCGCCGGCGTGCCGATCTCGGCGATCCAGAACAACACGCACGACATCTCCGTGCCGGCCGAGATGCTCGGCTCCGGCGAGCATTACGCGCTGGAGGTCAAGGGCGATTCGATGATCGAGGCAGGCATTCTCGATGGCGACACCGTGATCATTCGCAACGGCACGACGGCCAATCCCGGCGACATCATCGTGGCGCTGGTGGACGATGAGGAAGCGACGCTGAAGCGTTTTCGCCGCCGCGGCGCCTCGATCGCGCTCGAAGCCGCCAACCCCGCCTACGAGACCCGCATTTTCGGGCCTGACCGGGTGAAGATCCAGGGCAAGCTCGTCGGCCTCATCCGCCGTTATCACTGATCAGCTGCCGGAGCGGTTCCGGCAACGCGTTGTCGAAACTCTGGCTTCGCCAATCGTAGTGGCGGTGCCTAGTCCAGGGCCGGTCCTCGGCCGCCATTGCGGCACGGACCTGCCAGCGTCGCATGTCGCCCGTGTCGTTCAGCGAAATCTCCAGCGCGCCGGTCTTTCTGAGCGTCGTGCCATTGATCATCAGTCCGCCGGACCGGCATCGGTCGAAGCGTGCCCGCGGGGCGATGACAAGATCGGCGGCGTCGCAGGCAGCGCCGGCGTAACGGCCGTCTTCTACGGCCACGATGATGGCATTGCCCGTGCTTGCGGCGCACCAGGCCTTAGGCTCGCAGGTGAAGCGGTCGGAAGTCACCTGGCTTATTCGCAACCTCACTGTTTCGAGTTCCGCCGAGGTCAACTCGCGGCGCTTATCGTTTTTTGCGCCTGCTGGTTTGCGGTCGGGCGGCTTGTCCCTGGCCGGCGACATGTCCGGTTTGGTCGGGTCGCCGAGCAGAAGCGCCCTCTTCCACTGGTCGTAGATGAAATCAGGCGGGCGGGCGCGGTTGGTGGAAACCTGTTCCCCGTTTACGAGCGCCACCATTGTCCCGTCTTCCGAGACCAATATATCCGCCAGAGGCGTCGATCGCTCATGCCAGGAAAGCAGCAGAGCGGTCACCATCAGCGGCGGACCGATCAGCCTTAGCTTCGTCCTGAGCAGGGTCAGCAGCAGGAAGCCTGCCGTTGAGACCGTCAGGAACCATGGATGCTGGCGGCCTATCCCGACATCGCCACCCCAGGCAGCCACGTGCCCGGCAATAGCGATCACCGCTTCCAGGCCAAGGCCCATGAGCTTCATGAAGGGAGCATCAAGGCCGAAGGGCATCAGTAGCATGCCGACCAGACCGGCCGGCATCACCACGAAGGAGATGATCGGCATGGCTGCGAGGTTTGCGGCGAGGCCATAGGTGGCGATGCGATGAAAATGCTCGACCGAAAACATCGCGGTCGAAACGCCGCCGATCAGCGAGGTGACGAAGACGCCGGCTGCGAAGTTCCACGATGCCAGGATAGGCATCACCATGCGGTGACGGAACGGCAGAGGCTGAGGATCGCGGCCTTCGGCCCTCTGTTTCCAGAGCGCATAACCGGCGACCAGGGCGGCGGTGGCGGCAAACGACATCTGGAAGCTCGGCCCGAGCATTTCCGAGGGCGACATGGCGATGATGACGAGCGCGGACAGCGCCACATTGTGCAGGCTGATCGACGGTCGGTCGAAGAGGACGGCAACCAGCATGATTGCCATCATGATGTAGGCCCGCTCGGCCGAAACGCCGAAACCGGAGATCAGGTAATAGGCGGTGACCATTATCAGAGCGCCGAGTGCGGCGATCTTCTTCACCGGATAGGCGTGGCCGAAGCCCATAAAGACCGCGAGCACGGTCCGCACGCCGACGAAGAAGATACCGGCGGCGAGCGCCATGTTCAGTCCGGAAATGGCGACGATATGGGCTAATCCCGAAAGCCGTAAAGCTTCGGTCGTTCCCTTGGAGATCGCCCGGCGTTCGTCCGTCACGATTGCCGCAGCAAAGGCGCCGGAATCTCCCGGCACGGTCTCGCGGATACGGGTGGCGATTGCGCTGCGGAGATCGAAAAGCCGGCTTTCGATGTCGGCAATCCAGCTCCGGGTCGACGGACCGGCAGCCTGTTTTTTCGGCGCTCCATAAAAAAATCCGACCGCGCCGATGCCGTCGAAATAGGAGGAGAAGGCAAAGTCGTTGAGGCCAGGCAGTGCAGGTCCGGAGGGTGGTGAAAGGCGCGCGCGGCCGCTGATCGTCTCGCCGATCTGGGCGGGCTCATGTCGAGACCTTGCAAGCAGCGATACACGCTCCGGCGGGCGCCTGACTTCCGGATTGGATGTCCGGTCGATAAGGACGACATAACGCCAACGGCCCTGGGCATCGATCTCCCTGCGCTCGACCACGCCGGCAAGCTCGGTTGTCACCGGCGTATCGAGAACGACGGTGGACCGCCGCCACGTCTCGAACTGTGCCAGCATCATGCCGCCCAGAAAGAGCGCGACACCGAGCGGCAAGAGATGGATCGTGCCGGAGCGGTGGCGCGAGACGATGACGAAGATCGTACATACGCAAAAAACGAGGAAAAACGGCCAGAACGCAGGGTTATAGGGCAGTGCGAACCAGCAGACGGCCCCTGCCCCGACGACGACCGGCAGGAAAAGGAAGCCATGGCCATAGACCGTCTCCTCTTCCAGCATGATCGGGAAACTGCGTAGCAACCGATCGAGGCGCCGGCTCGCGGAGCGGCGAAAGCCCCCGTCCAGCGTATGGACCGGCGGGCGGCGCTCGATCGCGGGGAAAAGCTCGGCCAGATTTCGGAGCTTGCCCGAGTCGGGAGCGCTTGTGTTTATGCGGGGGTCCGGCGGCCGGGATATCAGTTTCCCTGCCTTGGCATGCGTCGGAAATGCATTTTCCTCCGGCATGAAACGCTCTGTCCGCCCCACCGCCAGACATGCGGCAATACAACCTGCGCGTTTCTTCTTCGGTCGTCAACTGGCGGTTAAATATCGGGAATTCCGAGCCACCGAAAGGGCATGCAACAGGAAGTTGGACATCCAAGCAAAAGCTGTTGCTCAATAATTTTTCGCGCTGCACAAAATGCCGTCACGACAGCTTGGCATCAGCTTTAGGATCATATAGCTAAACTGGTGGACGCTTAATTCTTGTGGCGCTTTTAGGGCGCCATGCCGCCAAAAGGTTGGAGGATCAGCATGACGGAAACAAGCGCAAATCTGGTAATCGGTGACAGACAAGTCGATCTGCCGGTCAAGTCGGGGACCATCGGTCCCGATGTGGTCGATATCGGCGCTCTCTACAAGCACACCGGCACCTTCACCTACGACCCCGGCTTCACCTCGACGGCGTCTTGCGAATCCAAGATCACCTATATCGATGGCGACGCCGGCATCCTGCTGCATCGCGGTTATCCGATCGAACAGCTCGCCGAGCACGGCGACTTCCTGGAAACCTGCTACCTGCTGCTTTACGGGGAACTGCCGACCGCTGCCCAGAAGAAGGACTTCGACTATCGCGTGACCCACCACACGATGGTCCATGAGCAGATGAGCCGCTTCTTCACCGGCTTCCGCCGCGACGCCCATCCGATGGCCGTCATGTGCGGCTGTGTCGGGGCGCTGTCTGCCTTCTATCACGACTCTACCGACATCACCGATCCGCACCAGCGCATGGTCGCTTCGCTGCGCATGATCGCCAAGATGCCGACGCTTGCCGCGATGGCCTACAAATACCATATCGGCCAGCCCTTCGTTTATCCGCAGAACAACCTGGACTATGCGTCGAACTTCCTGCGCATGTGCTTTGCGGTTCCGTGCGAAGAATATGTGGTCAATCCGGTGCTGTCTCGCGCCATGGACCGCATCTTCATCCTGCATGCCGACCATGAGCAGAACGCTTCGACCTCGACGGTCCGCCTCGCCGGCTCCTCGGGCGCCAACCCGTTCGCCTGCATCGCGGCCGGCATCGCCTGCCTCTGGGGCCCGGCCCACGGCGGCGCCAACGAAGCTGCGCTCAACATGCTGACGGAAATCGGCACGGTCGACAAGATCCCGGAATATATCGCCCGCGCCAAGGACAAGAACGATCCGTTCCGCCTGATGGGCTTCGGTCACCGCGTCTACAAGAACTACGATCCGCGCGCCAAGATCATGCAGAAGACCACGCATGAAGTGCTCGGCGAACTCGGCCACAAGGACGATCCGCTGCTGCAGGTCGCGATGGAACTGGAACGCATCGCGCTCACCGACGAGTATTTCATCGAGAAGAAGCTCTACCCGAATATCGACTTCTATTCGGGCATCACGCTGAAGGCGATGGGCTTCCCCACCACCATGTTCACCGTGCTCTTCGCTCTCGCCCGCACCGTCGGCTGGATCGCCCAGTGGGCCGAAATGATCGAAGATCCGCAACAGCGCATCGGCCGCCCGCGTCAGCTCTATACCGGCGAAGCCCAGCGCGACTACATCCCGGTTTCCAAGCGTTAATCGGCAAGCCACACCCAACAAAAAACCCGGTCAGAAATGGCCGGGTTTTTTAGTGTCCATAACCTGGAGAACGATGCCGGCGGCGGCCTCACCGGGCGGCACGGGCACCTGCAGGCGCTCCCACGTAAGATCGAAACCTTCGATCATGGCGCGACGCTGCATCGTGTCGGAGGATAAGCGCTCGGCCCAGCGGCACAGGCTTGCCGGCCGCACCACCTCGTTGACGTATTCCGGCACGACGACATAGTCGGCGATCAGGTTCGGCAGGGCGCCGGACCAGGTCCTGATGCGTTTTGCGAGCATGGTGATCAGCCAGTCGGTCTTATAGGCCGAGACCAGTGGAATCCCGGCAAGACCGAGTTCCAGGATAACCGTACCCGAGGCTGCAAGCGCTGCATCGGCTTCGGCGAATGCCGCCCATTTGCCGTCCGTATCAGCGGTGATCTCCGGCTTGACCTCGAAACCGGCAACGATCTCGCGCACCAGCTTTTCCTGGCGGGCAACCGTCGGCAACACGAAGCGGGTCGGTCCGTTGCGGGCGACGAACTCGCGAGCCGCCTCGCCGAAGACCGGCAGAAGCGCCTTGATCTCCGCCGACCGGGAGCCCGGCAACAGCATGATCGTCCTCTGTTCGCCCTGCGCCTTTACTGGGCGTTCGGCACGGATACCGCGGACCTTGAGGAGCGACGGATCGGCGGTCAGGCGGTGACCGACGAATGTTGTTTCCGGTCCGCCGAGACGCTTCATGGCCTCGGGCTCGAACGGCAGCACAGCCAGGACATGATCGACATAGGCGAGCATCGCCTTGGCGCGGTATTCCTTCCATGCCCAGACGCTCGGGCAGACGTAGTCGACGATCGGCAGGTCCGGCAGAGCGGCCCGCACCTTCTTGGCGACGCGATGGGTGAAATCGGGACTGTCGATGATGATCAGCACATCCGGCTTTGCAGCCACAATGGCCGCCGCCGTCTGATTGATCCGCTTGATCAGGTTCGGCAGGCGGGCGATCACCTGGGTGATCCCCATGATCGACAGCTCCGAAAAATCGAAGAGCGGATTGAGGCCCTGCGCTTCGAGCGCCTCGCCGCCGACGCCGATGAGTTCGACCTCGCCGCCACAAGCTGCCTTCAAGGCCGCAATCAGATCGCCGCCGAGGAGATCGCCCGATACTTCGCCGGCGATGACGCCAACCTTCAAAGTCTCGACCATCACAATCCTCCTTGCGGCAGACCTGGATCGATACCGCAGACGAAAATACCGGCAGCATCGGCCGCGGCAATCATCTTCGCTTCTTCCAGCACAAGTGCGCGCCCCGCCTCCACGGCGATGCCCGCGAGCCCGGCCCGGATGACATTCTCCACGGTCGACGGGCCGATCGTCGGCAGGTCGGCGCGCATGTCCTGCTGCGGTTTGCAGAGCTTGACGAGCACGCCCTTGCGGCGGGCCGAAATACGGCCTTCGGCGCGCAATGCCGCCACCCGTTCGAGCATCCGGTCCGTGCCCTCGACGCCCTCAAGCGCCACGACACGTCCGCCGACGCTGACGGCGCCCTGGCCGATATCGAGTTCGCCGAGACGCTTGGCGGCTTCGGACGCACGATCGATGTCGCGGCGATCATCATCGGATGGCGTATGAGCACCGAGCGGTCCGGTCTTGGCGAGCAGGCCGGGGACGATGTCGTGGGCGCCCAGCACCTCGCAGCCCATCGCCTCGATGAGCTTGATGACCATCTGGAGCACTGAATCGTCACCGCCGGACAGCAGCGTGCGAACCACGGAGGGGACTTTCAGAATGGTGCGGAAGGTCGGGTGGATGTCACGCCAGTCAGGCCTTCGCGCCACGCCTCCCGACAGGATGACGCGGGTGACGCCCTTGTCGCGAAACAGGCGCTCGATTGCGGCAAGATCGCCGACGCCGACGGAAACCGCCTCGAAACCATCAAAGCTGTGATCGGATTCATTGGCGAGCGCGAGAATGAGCGGCGCTTCACCGGCCTGCTGCGCGGCTTTTGCTACATAGAGGGGTAAAAAGCCCTTCCCGGCGATGATCGCCAGCCGGCCCTTCGGCGCGAGGCTCGGGAGGCCGGCCATCGCGGGTCAGCCCTTGCCGCGGAACGTCGAGGAAATGGCGCGATCGCTATCGGCCGCGATAAAATCAAGGATTTCCATCGCTTCCTTGCAATCGGCGTAGTCGTTACGGATCGCCGCTGCGTTGGCGCGGATATTGCTCTCGCCCTCGAAGATCTGCTTGAAGGCGCGGCGGACGACATGGATGGTCGCCCGTTCAATGCCGGCGCGGGTCATGCCGACCACGTTCAGGCCACCGAGCACGCCGGGATTGCCGTTCAGCATGCCATACGGGATGACGTCGTAATTGACGGCCGTTAGCCCACCGATGAAAGCCTGGCGGCCGATGCGGGTGAACTGATGCACGGCGCAGCCGCCACCGAGGATCGCCCGATCAGCCACATGGACATGGCCCGCGAGCATGACATTGTTCGACATGATGATGTCGTTGCCGAGCTGGCAGTCATGCGCCACGTGCGAATTGGCGAGGAACAGGCAGTTGTCGCCAACGACGGTCTTGCCACCGCCGCCGACCGTGCCGCAATTCATCGTCACGCCTTCGCGCATGGTACAATTATCGCCAACCGTCAGCGTCGAATCCTCGCCAGCCTCATGAAGGCTCTGGGAGACGCCGCCGATGATCGCCATCGGGAAAATTCGGCAGTTGCGGCCGATCTCGGTACGGCCGCTTACCACAGCATGCGAAACCAGTTCGACGCCATCCTTCAGCACCACACGCGGACCGACATGCGAAAACGGGCCGACGACGACATTCTCGCCGATGACGGCACCGTCCTCGACCAAAGCTAACGGATGGATGCGTGCGCTAGCTGCAATGCTTTTCATTCTTCTTCCTTGCGCCGGATCATCGCGCCGATATCGGCTTCGGCAACAAGTACGCCGTCTACCTTCGCGTCACAATGGAATTTCCAGATATTGCCGCGCTGTTTCTGCTTGGTGACATGGAACTCGACCCGATCACCCGGCACGACCGGCTTGCGGAAGCGGGCATTGTCGATGGTCATGAAGTAGACGAGATTGCCACCCTCGCCTTCCTTCCTGGCGCAGATTGCGCCGGCGGTCTGCGCCATGCCTTCAATCAGCAGCACGCCCGGCATGATCGGCCGCTCCGGAAAATGCCCGGTGAAATGCGGCTCGTTGGCGGTGACGTTCTTGATGCCGATCGCGGAGTTATCGCCATCGATCTCGACGATCTTATCGACCAGGAGAAAAGGATAGCGGTGCGGCAGCAGCTTCATGATTTCCTGAATATCGGCCGCGCCGAGCACCGGCTTGGTCTCATCAGTCATTCTTCTTCTCTCCTCTGCGTTTCGCCCGCTCGTCCGAACGCATCAAGACTTCCGCGGTATCGCGGAGGAAATCCGGCATCGGGCGGGCGGGAATGCCGCCATAACGCGCCCCGGCAGGAATATCCCCCACCACACCGCTCATCGCGGCGATCTGCACGCCGTCTCCAATCGAGATGTGTCCATTAATACCGGATGCGCCACCGATCAATACTCCGTCGCCGATCCGCGTCGAACCGGCAATACCTGCGCCGCTCGCAATGCCGCAATGGCGGCCGATGCGGACGTTGTGGGCGATCTGAACCTGATTGTCGATCTTGGTGCCTTCGCCGATGACCGTATCATCCATGGCGCCGCGATCGACGGTCGTGTTGGCGCCGATCTCGACATTGTCCTGGATGATGACGCGGCCGATCTGAACGATTTTCAGCATGCCTCTCGGACCCGGAGCAAAACCGAAGCCATCCTGGCCGATGCGAACGCCATTATGGATGATCACGCCATTACCGATGAGAGCTGCAACGACGCTCGCACCCGCGGCGATTGTGCAATCCCGGCCGATCTTGACGTCGGCGCCGATGACGCTGCCGGCGCCGATGCGGCTGCCGGTGCCGATTTCCGCCCGCGCGCCGATCACGGCCATGGGCTCGACTTCGACGCCGGGTTCAAGCCTGGCGGTTGGATCCACGAAAGCGGCCGGCGAAATGCCGGGCGGAAACGAGGTGATCGGAGACGGTCGCATCGCGATCGGATGCAGGATAGCACCCGCCTGCGCAAACGCCGTGTGCGGGGTCTTGGTCAGCACGACCGGGATATGGGCCGGGATGATGGAACGGATCGCCGTGTCACAAATAATCGCGGAAGCCTTGCAGCTCTCCAGTTCGCGACGGCTTTTCCGGGACAGGATATAACAAATCTCGCCCTCACCGGCCCGCGCAACGGGTGCAACGGAACGGATCAACCGATCTCCGGCGCTGCCATCAAGCAATTCGGCCCCAAGAAGGGCGGCCAACTCGCGCAGGCTCACGCCATCATGGGGCGGAAAGAATTCATTGTGGTCCATAAAGCTAAAGCTCCAGAACAGATTTCCGCTCGCAATCGCGAGCGGAGATGATCAGAACTGGTTCGCCATGCTGAACCGGAATTCCTGGGTTTCGTCGAAGTCTTCCTTCATGACGGGATGCGCGTAGTCGAAGCGGATGTTGCCGAACGGCGACGCCCACATGATACCCGCACCGACCGAAGCACGCCAGTTCATGCTGGTGCCCTGCGCGGTGCTGGTGCCGAGCGGAACATCGTTGCCGTAAAGTGTACCGGCATCGGCAAAGACAGCAGCACGCAGACCGAAGTCTTCCGGAACAGCCGGCATCGGCATCGTCATTTCGGCAGAGGCCGTAAAGTAGGTCGTGCCACCGAGCGCGTCGCCGTGATCGGTCGTACGCGGACCGATACCGTCGTTCTCGAAGCCGCGAACCTGACGACCGCCGATCGTGAACTGGTCGAAGACATGCAGATTGTCGCCGGTGGAAACCACATGGCCGGCGCCGACTGCGATGGAGCCGATCAGGTCAGCTTCGGTCGACAGGAGCTGGAAGTAACGGGCACGACCGGAAATCTTGTAGAAGTCGGAGTCGCCACCGAGACCTGCATATTCATGCGTGATCGTCGCGTAGATGCCTTCGCGCGGCAGCGTCTGGCTGTCGAGCGTATTGTAGGTCAGCGTCTGCGAAATCGACGATTGAACGAACTTGCCGTTGTCGATCATCGAGATGTAAGGCGACGAAAGATTGTCGTCTACGGTGCCAGGAACGCCGTCAGCGCCGAAGGCACCGTCGTTGGAGTATTCGATTTCCTTGTAGGTGTAGCGGAACGTCGTCGCCAGATCTTCGGTGATCGGCGCCGTAACGCGCAGGGTAACGCCCTGCTCGTTGTAATCGTAATAGCTGTTCGACGAGGTCTTGCTCTTGAAGAGGTCGAAACCGGCCGCCAGACGATAACCGAGGAAGTAGGGCTCGGTGAACGAAAGATTGTAGCTGCGCGCTTCGTCAAGACCACCGCCGACTGCAACGCGGATGAACTGGCCGCGGCCGAGGAAGTTCTTTTCTTCGATCGAAGCTTCGAGCAGGAAGCCGTCGCCGCCAGCGGAGTAACCGGCACCGATACCGAACGAACCGGTGGGCTGGTCTTCGACATCGACAACGATGACGACGCGGTCGGGCGACGAGCCCTGCGAGGTCGAGATGTTGACGGAGGTGAAGTAACCGAGCGCTTCAAGGCGACGCTTGGCGCGCGAAATCATTTCCTGATTGAAGGCGTCGCCTTCACTGAAATCGAATTCGCGGCGGATGACATAGTCACGCGTGCGGGTGTTGCCACGGATTTCGATACGCTCGACGTAGGCGCGCTCGCCCTGGTCGACCAGGTAGGAAACACCGACCGTGTGGTTTTGCATATTGCGGTCGCCGCGCGGCGTGACGCGGGCGAACGGATAACCGGCCGCGGCGACGCGCTTGGAGATCGCTTCCATGGTCTTCTGGATTTCGCGGGCGTCGTAGACGTTGCCGGCACGGGTCTTAACCAGACCTTCGAGGTCCTGGCTGCTGATCCCCTGGACGGTGGATTCGACCGAGACGTTGCCGTATTCGTAACGCTGGCCTTCCTCGACCGTGAAGCTGATATTGTACTTGTTGCCCGATGCGTCGAGCACAGCTTCCGACGAGATGACGCGGAAGTCCGGATAACCGTGATTGTAATAGAACTGGCGCAACGCTTCTTCGTCGGCGCGCAGCTTGTCCTCGCTATAGACGTCCTTGCGGGTCAGGAAGGACAGCGGGCCGGATTCCTTGGTGACGATCACCGACTTCAGGCGGCCATCGCCATAAGCCTGATTGCCGACGAAATTGATGTCGGCGATCTTGGTGCGGTCGCCTTCGTTGATGACGAAGGCGAGATTGACGCGTCCCTGGCCGACGTCAGCGGTCTGGGTGGTGATCTGGACGTCGCTGCGGCCGATCGCACGATAGGCTTCGCGCAGACGCTGGATATCCGCATCGATCAGGGCCTGATTATACGGGCCGAGCGGCTGGGTCTGCACCACGGCCTGGAGCTTCTCGTCGGTGATCTTGCGGTTTCCGTTGAACACGACCTGGTTGATGAGCTGATTTTCGCTCACCGACACGACGAGCGTGCTGCCGGAAACACTGATTTTGACATCCGAGAAATAGCCGGTCGAATAGAGCTTGCGGACCGATTCATCGATGTCGTTGTTGGAGAAGTTGACACCCGGACGGATGGTCAGGTTGGAACGGACGGCCTCCTCGCCGGCGCGCTGTGCGCCGCGGACCTGAACGTTCCGGATAACCGCCGCTTCGGCAGAAAGTGCGGAAGCAAGTACCAGTACACCTGCGCCCGATGCAACAACACTAGCAGACAGCGCAAACGCCGACACTGCGTTCAAAAACTTTGAACCAGCCTTCATTTCAATTCTTACCTTTTCCCGTTGTCCCTCGGCGGGTGGTGCCCGACTCCGGCCACGTGTGTCGTTTTACCTTCTTTTGACCTACAAGCAAGGCATCGCGTTAATTTCTGTTTACTTACTTCCCTTGCGTGACCCAATGGCCACGCAACTGTTGGAAACATGGTGAATAAACGGTTTCTTTTACGATTTGAAGGACATCAGCCGATCAGATTGCTGATGTCGTTGAAGGTCGCGAAGACCATCAGGCTCAAAACCATCGCAAGCCCGATACGAAAGGCGATCTCCTGCGCTCCCGCGCCAAGCGGCCGGCCACGGATGGCCTCGATTGCGTAGAAGACGAGATGGCCGCCGTCCAGAACTGGCACAGGCATGAGGTTCAAAAGCCCAATTGAGACGGAAAGAACGGCTGCGAGCTGGACCACTGCTGCAAAGCCGAGCGACGCCATCTGCCCCGATGCCTGGGCAACCCTGACCGGCCCGCCGAGCTGGTCGGCCTTCATCCGGCCGGTCACCAGATTTCCGATATAGCGGAAGGTGCCGGTGACGATATGGCCGGTCTCGGTGACGCCTTCGGCAACGGCCTGCAGCGGCGTGAACGTCTCGATGCGGAAATTGCCGCGCTGTTCGTTGGTGACGATGCCGATCAGGCCGAGCTCGACCTTGTTGCCGAACTGGTCGGTGACCTCGGAGCGCTTCGGCACCATCGGCAGATCGAGATCCTGGCCGTTGCGCTCGACCGTCACGACGATCGGGGTCTCCGGCCTGATGCTGACATAACGCCGCACGTCGTCGAAAGTCCGGATGCGCGAACCGTCAAGCGCCACCAGCCGATCGCCGGGCTGCACGCCAGCGGCAAGGGCGGCGCTATTCGGCTGAACCTCGGCAACCACCGGATCGGCGACCACCTTGCCATAGACGCTGAAGAGGACGGCGAAAATCGCGATTGCCAGAATGAAATTGGCGATCGGGCCGGCCGCAACGGTGGCGGCCCTCTTCCAAAGCTTGGCGCCTGCGAGCGTCCTCGCCTTGTCTTCCTCGCTCATGCCCGCAAGGCCGCTCGCATCCGGCATGCTCGCGGCATCCTCGTCGCCAAAGAATTTGACGTAGCCGCCAAGCGGGATCGCCGAGATCTTCCAGCGGGTGCCGTGACTATCGGTGAAGCCTATGAGTTCCGGACCGAAGCCGACCGAGAAGGCGGTTACCCGGATGCCGCACCAGCGCCCGACGAGATAGTGTCCCATCTCGTGCACAAAGACGAGCAGGGACAAGACCAGCACGAAGGGGATGATGTAGCCGGTGAAGAAGCTGAGGATGGCCATCAAAGTTTCCGTTTCAACATTGTAGCGGCCGCCCAGTCCTCAAAAGCCGAAGAGAAAGCCTGCAACCGATATATCAAGATGGCCCGTCGTGGCCGCATAAACAAGCGTCATCAGGAACGCTGCGAAACAGGCGAAAACGAGGCCGTCGACGCGGTCCATGACGCCGCCATGCCCCGGGATGAGGTGGCTGGAATCCTTCACCCCAAACCGGCGCTTGATGAACGATTCGAACAGGTCGCCTATCTGGCTTGCCACCGAGAGCAAAAATGCGATCGCCACCGTCCAGATCGACAGCCGGGAAAACACGCCGAGCGTCAGGGCCGAGCTTGCAATCACGCCGGACACAGTGCCGCCGATCGCGCCCGACCAGGTCTTGCCGGGAGAAATCCGCGGCGCCAGTTTTGGCCCCTGCAGGGCACGACCGACAAAATAGGCGAGAATGTCGGTCGCCCAGACGACCGCGAAAATGAAAAGCGTCGCGACCAACCCCGCCTGGTCCTCGGCACGGATCGCGGCGAGCGAGATACCGCTCAAGCCTGCGTAAAAGATGCCACCCGGCAGCCACCAGCTTCCCTTGCGCAGCAGCACGAAAAGAATGGCGGTGATCATCGCGCCGCCGAGAATCGGCACCGAGAGCTCACCTTCGTCAGCGACCAGGTCAATAGCAATCAGAACGATGGAGAGCCAGCCAAAGGCGTTGGCACGAAAATCGCGCTCGGCCGCCCGCGTGATCGTCGACCACTCGTAATAGATCAGCACCGCCATGACGGCCGCCACGACGCGGAATGTCAGGCCGCCATACCAGGTGGCCGTCAGCACTACGACCGCCAGAACCAATGCGGATGCAATGCGGCGCTTCAGTTCAGCGCTCATCAACCGCCCACCGCTATCGTCTTGTCCGATAGGCCACCGAAGCGGCGGTCGCGCGAGGCATAGATCTTCAGGGCGTCGAGGAAGAGCTTCCGATCGAAATCCGGCCAGTAGTCCGGCAGGAAGACAAGTTCGGAATAGGCCGCCTGCCACAGCAGAAAGTTCGAAAGCCGTTCCTCGCCGCTAGTGCGGATGATGAGATCCGGATCGGGAATGCCGGCGGTGTCCAGCTTTGCGCTGATCTTGTCCGGGTCGATCTCGGATGCCTTGAGGATGCCGGCCTCGACGTCGCGCGCGAGCATCGCGACGGCGCGGGCGATCTCATCGCGGGCACCGTAGTTGAAGGCGATGATCAGTGTCAGCGACGTATTGAACTTTGTGGTTTCCTCGGCTTCAAGAAGAAGCGGGAGGATGTCGCTGCGCAGTTTTTCGCGCTCGCCGATCACCCGGATGCGGATGTTCTCGCGGTGCAGTTCGGCCAGATCCTGGCGGATGAAGCGCCGGAGGAGACCGAGGAGATCCCTCACCTCGGTTTCAGGCCTGCTCCAGTTTTCCGAAGAAAACGCAAAGAGCGTCAGATATTTGACGCCCGCATCGCCGGCAGCCCGTACCGTTTCGCGAACCGCTTCGACGCCCTTGCTGTGTCCGACCGTACGAGGAAGCCCGCGCTTGTTGGCCCAGCGTCCATTACCATCCATGATGATGGCAACGTGTTGAGGGATGATTGCAAGCTCGGGGTTCACCATATTCTATGCGGCTCCTTTGGCCGCCGGGAATATGGCGGCAAACCAGGCCTAAATTAGACCTGCATGATTTCCTTTTCCTTGTCGCCAAGCAAGCGGTCGACTTCGGAAATCGTATCATCCGTCATCTTCTGCACTTTTTCCGACTGCGAGCGACTTTCGTCCTGGCCGATGTCGCCGTCCTTTTCGGCCTTTTTCAGGCCGTCCATGCCATCGCGGCGAACGTGACGTACAGCAACCTTCGCCTTTTCCGCATAATCATGCGCGACCTTGACCAGCGACTTACGGCGCTCTTCATTAAGCTCGGGGAGCGGAATGCGCAGGCTCTGGCCATCGACGATCGGGTTGAGGCCGAGGTTTGATTCGCGGATCGCCCGGTCGACGGCGCCGACCATCGACTTGTCCCAGATGGACACGCCGAGCATGCGCGCTTCCGGCACGGTGATGTTGGCCACCTGGTTGAGCGGCACGCGCGAACCATAGGCTTCGACCATCACCGGATCGAGAATATTGGCCGAGGCGCGGCCGGTGCGCAGCGAGGCGATATCGCTTTTGAAGGCGTTGATCGCGCCTTCCATGCGGCGCTTGATGTCGTTGAGGTCGATTCCACTCATCCGTCTACTCCCGTATGTTGTCTGGGCGGCCCGCGACGCCGCGCCTCAATTGTCCGCTACGATGGTCTTGCGGCCGCCGCCGGTCAAGATTTGAGCGAAGCCGCCCTTCTCATGGATCGAAAAAACGATGATCGGGATGGAATTTTCGCGAGCGAGCGCCACCGCTGCCACGTCCATCACCGCCAGACCCTTTTCGAGCACTTCGCCGTGCGTCAGCGTCTCGAAGCGGGTCGCCGTCGGGTCCTTCTTGGGATCGGCCGAATAGATGCCGTCCACCTGGGTGCCCTTGAAGATCGCCTCCGCACCGATTTCGGCCGCGCGCAGGGCCGCCGCCGAATCGGTCGTGAAGAACGGATTGCCGGTGCCGCCGGCGAAGATCACCACCCTGCCCTGCGCCATATGATGCAGCGCCTGGCGCTGCGAAAAGCTCTCGCAGATCTCCGGCATCGAGATCGCCGACAGAACCACGGTATCGACGTTCAGCTTGCGCAGCGAGGTGGCGAGCGCCAGCGCGTTGATCACGGTGCCGAGCATCCCCATATGGTCGCCGGTCACCCGGTCGCCACCCTTGGAAGCGACCGCGACGCCGCGAAAGATATTACCGCCGCCGACGACCACGCCGACATCGACGCCCATGGCGCGCGCTTCGGCGATATCGGAGGCGACTCGATCGGCAACTGCGACATCGATGCCGAAACCCTGGCTGCCCATCAGAGCTTCACCGGAGGCCTTGAGCAAGACACGCTTGTAGAGGGGCTGAGGCGACATGGAGGCTCCTTGAAATCGAAATGCATGCGGAGGGTCAAACGGCTTGCGGATACACGAAGGGCACCGGCTTGTCACCGGTGCCCTTGCGCTTTCGACAGCTTTAGCTAACGAATATCAGCCTTTGGCGACTGCCGCGACTTCAGCGGCAAAATCCGTTTCTTCCTTTTCGACGCCTTCGCCGAGCAGAAGACGGGCCATGCCGACGACTTCGATCGAAGCGCCGGCGAGCTTTTCAGCGTCCTTGACGGCCTGGCCGACGGTCACTTCCGGGTTGACGACGAAGGCCTGCGACAGAAGGGCAACTTCTTCGAAGAACTTGCGCATGCGGCCGTCGACCATCTTTTCGATGATGGCTTCCGGCTTGCCGGAAGCGCGCGACTGCTCGATGAAGACGTTGCGCTCGCGCTCAGCCACAGCCGCATCGACCTCTTCGGCGCGGATGGCGAGCGGGTTGGTGGCAGCAATGTGCATGGCGACCTGACGGCCGATCGAGCTCAGGACTTCCTTGTCGCCGACCGACTTCAGGGCGACCAGAACGCCGAGCTTGCCGATGCCGTCGCCGGCAGCGTTATGGACATAGGTCGCAACGACGCCGTGCTCGACCTGCAGCAGGGCGGCGCGACGCAGCGTCATGTTCTCGCCGATCGTGGCGATCGCGTCCTTGATGGTGTCGGCAACCGGCTTGCCGGAAGCCGGATAGGTGGCAGCCGAGATTGCTTCGACGGAACCGTCGGTCGTCAGGGCGACGCTTGCAACGCCGCGGACGAGGTCCTGGAAGGCATCGTTGCGGGCAACGAAGTCGGTTTCCGAGTTGAGCTCGATGACGACAGCCTTGTGGCCGGCGCTGGCGATGCCGATCAGGCCTTCAGCCGCGGTGCGGCCGGACTTCTTGTCGGCCTTGGAAATGCCCTTGGCACGCAGCCAGTCGATCGCCGCTTCGATGTCGCCGTTCGTTTCGGTCAGCGCCTTCTTGCAGTCCATCATGCCTGCGCCAGATTTTTCGCGCAGTTCCTTTACCAGTGCAGCGGTGATTTCAGCCATTGTTTTGCCTCTTGTCGGTTCAAGTGCTTCTCGCCGGAAAAACGTCGGCGGACTCAAAAGTTTTGGGACGAATGTACCCGGAAGTGTGACAGCGTGATGAAGACATCACGAAAGCGATCGCCTCGACGACCAAGCGGTGGCGGCTCGCCTTGAAACGACCAAGGCCAGGGATCGGTATCTCTGGCCTCGATCGAATTTCAGAAAGGAGGAGCGGCCGGGCCGCTCCATCCGAGCTTTAAGCTTCTGCTTCTGCTTCGCCTTCGAGCGCCGGCTCGATCGGAGCTTCTGCAGAGGCACCGATGTCGCGGCCCGAAGCGCCCTGCTGGCGAGCGATGCCGTCGATGGCAGCGCGAGCGATCAGGTCGGTGTAGAGAGCGATGGCGCGCGAGGCGTCGTC
This sequence comes from Neorhizobium sp. 05N33, assembly GCF_056397445.1. Taxonomy (NCBI): domain Bacteria; kingdom Pseudomonadati; phylum Pseudomonadota; class Alphaproteobacteria; order Hyphomicrobiales; family Rhizobiaceae; genus Neorhizobium; species Neorhizobium sp. 05N33. The sequence continues at coordinate 53,496 of NZ_JBFTNK010000016.1, forward strand.
ATTGCCCGGGATCGGGTAGTCGATGAGGTCCGGATCGCAGTTCGAATCGATGATGGCAACGACCGGGATGCCCAGGCGCTTGGCTTCGTCGATAGCGATCTTTTCCTTGTTGGTGTCGATGATGAACATCAGGTCCGGAGTGCCGCCCATGTCGCGGATACCGCCGAGAGCCTTGTCCAGCTTTTCGCGTTCGCGCTCAAGGTTCAGGCGTTCCTTCTTGGAATAGCCGGACTGTTCCGAATTCAGGATCTCGTCGAGCTTGCGCAGGCGCTGGATCGAGTTCGAAATGGTCTTCCAGTTGGTCATCATGCCGCCGAGCCAGCGGGAGTTGACGTAATACTGGGCCGAACGCTTGGCCGAGTCGGCAATCAGTTCAGACGCCTGGCGCTTGGTGCCGACGAACAGAACGCGGCCGCCGCGGGCGACGGTGTCCGACACGACCTGAAGGGCGCGCGACAGCATCGGGACGGTCTGGGCCAGGTCGATGATGTGGATGTTGTTACGGTCGCCGAAGATGTACGGCTTCATCTTCGGGTTCCAGCGGTGAGTCTGGTGGCCGAAGTGAACGCCTGCTTCGAGAAGCTGGCGCATAGAGAAATCGGGCAATGCCATGCCTTGTTATCCTTTTCCGGTTGAACCTCCGCAAGGCGAACAGCACCCTCTTCGAGAATGCCACCGGGCGGAACAGTCCGGATTTCTCCCGGACAATCCCATGCCTTACGTGTGGAATGCGGCTGGCCATACATTCGATTTACCGCAAAAGCAAGTGCTTTTGCCGGAAATTGCCTCAGCGGGCCAGCCAGTGACCGGCAATTGACAGAGGACGGCTATTTCGCCGGCGCGGGGCATGGATCCTGCGGCTTCAGGAGCTCCAGCTTGACCAGGCTGCCGGACAGCACGAAGTCGCCGTAATCCATGGTGAGATCGCGGGTGATGCCGTTTTCGTAGAGTTTGAACGACATATTGTAGACGGGGGTGGGATCGCCGGCGGCATTTTCGTTGAAATAGGCGATCGTCACCGGCCAATAGGCCGTCTTTGCGAACTCGCCCGCCTTGTCGGCATCCACATCGTCCTTCTGCACCGTCTGCGACTTGCCGATCACCGTCGTCGTCAGGAGCGCCTGGTCGCCGTTTTCCGAACCGTCGAAGACCCGCGCCTCGAAGAAGTTCTTACCCTGCTTGGCATTCGCGATGACGTCCAGCATATGGCTGGTCGGGAAATCGCTCGCCGGCAGGTCGATCTCGCGGCCGTCGGGCTGGGTAATTGCCACCTTGACGCCCTTGTCGGCGATCGACGCATCGCCGGTCAGCTGCTTGTCGAGCTGCTCGTCGGTGAAGGACTTGGTCTCGAAATGGAACTGGTTTGCGGCCATGTCCTCGAAGGTCGTAGTCTGCTGGTCGCTAAGGCGCGTCTCCTCGCCCGTGTCGATCTTGGTGACCAGCCGGAAATTGGTGGAAAAACCGGTGCAGGCCGAGCCGGTGAACTCATAGACCATGCGGCCGAACATGCCTTCGATGCCCGAACGTTCAGAGGCATTCTTGAGCTTCAGGTCGTAAATGGCGCGATGCGGGACGAGCAGCCGGGCGGCACCGTCGGTCGTCGCGTCCGCGGAGGTGGCAGCCGCAAGGCTCAGACCGCCGGCAAGGATCACCCCGAGGCTCATTCGCAACATTCACATTCTCCTGTTGGACTCAGTCGGGGATGTTATAAGAACGCCATCTGACCAAGCTAAGGCCTTGATGCAGGATTTTTGAAGAATTTACAACAAAACGGGAGTCGAAAATGACCGAAGCCATCGAAGGCCGCCTGAAGGAACTGGGGATCGAACTCCCCGTCGCGGCCGCACCCGCCGCCAATTACGTGCCCTACGTGATTACCGGCAACCTGCTGTTCATCTCCGGCCAGCTGCCGAATGAAAACGGCAAGGTGGCCGTCACCGGCCTTGTCGGCGCGGGTGTCGACGTGCCGGCAGCGAGCCGTGCTGCAGAACTCTGCGCCATCAATATCCTCGCCCAGGCGAAGGCGGCATTGGGCGGCGATCTCCGCCGGATCAAGCGGGTGGTCAAGCTTTCGAGCTTTGTCGCCTCGGCGCCCGGCTTCTTCGAACAGCATATCGTCACCAACGGCGCATCGAACCTGATCGCCAACGTTCTCGGCGACGCGGGCAAGCATGCGCGGGCTGCCGTCGGCATGGCGGCGCTGCCGTTCAACGCCTCCGTCGAAATCGAAGCCATTATCGAGATCGAAGCATGACCGACGCCACCTGGATCAAGGACCTTCCGGTAGCCCATCGCGGTTATCACGATGTGAACCACCAGGTCTGGGAAAACACCCTGTCGGCGTTTTCCCGCGCTGTCGAGGCCGGCTTTGCGATCGAATGCGACGTGCAGCTTGCCGCCGACAGCGTGCCGGTGATCTTCCACGATCACGATCTCGAACGGCTCTGCGGCATCAAGGGCGATATCCGTGAAAAGACCTCAGCCGAACTCGGCATGCTTTCGGTCGGGGCGACCAAGGACAAGGTGCCGACGCTGAAGCAGATGCTTGCCCTCGTCGCCGGCAAGGTGCCTCTGGTGATCGAGGTCAAGGGACGCGAAGGCGACGGCGACGACGACGGGTTCGCCGAGGCGGTGCTCGAGGTCCTCGAAGGTTATCAGGGCAAGGTGGCGCTGATGAGCTTCGACTACCACATCCTGCGCGACCTAAAAAATGCCGGTTCGCCCTACCCGCTCGGCCTCACCGCCATGGGCGACAAGCCGGAGGAATTCTTCGAGCACGACGAGGCCATGCAGCTCGGCCTCGACTTCATTTCCTACCATTACCCCCACCTGCCGAACACGTTCATCACAGCCCAGAGGGCGACCGGAATTCCGGTCATTACCTGGACCGTAAGGGATGCAAACGGCCGCGAACATACCTATAAATATGCTGACCAGATGACCTTCGAAGGTTTTGATCCGCGGGAGGTTTCCTCCCCCTCCGTGTAAAGCAGAGTATGACCGGCAATCTCACCATCCGCATCGAAAAATCCTTCTGCGCGATCAGCCCGGCAAGCTGGTCGCGCCTTTCGGGCACTTCCAAGTCCTCCTCTTCGGAAACGCCCTACAATCCGTTCCTGTCGCACGCCTTTCTCTCGGCGCTGGAGGAATCGGGCTCCGCTACCGCCAAGACCGGCTGGCTCGGCCATCATCTTCTCCTCGAAGACGACAAGGGCACGCTGATCGGCGCGGTTCCTGGTTATCTGAAAAGCCATAGCCAGGGCGAATACGTCTTCGACCACGGCTGGGCCGACGCGTTTGAGCGCGCCGGCGGGCGTTATTATCCGAAACTGCAGTGCACCGTGCCGTTCACGCCGGCGAGCGGGCCGCGCCTGCTCGTCTGCGAAGGTTACGACCGGGCTTCGACCGAACTGACGCTGGCGGCCGGTCTCCAGGAGGTGACACGCCAGCTCGGCATCTCTTCCGCACATGTGACCTTCGTCGCGGAAGACCAGGTCGCTGCTTTCGAAGAGGCCGACTACCTGCACCGCACCGACAAGCAGTTCCATTTCATCAACGAAGGTTACGAGAACCACGACGCCTTCCTCGAAACGCTCGCCTCGCGCAAACGCAAGGCGCTGAAGAAGGAACGGCGCTCGGCCCTGGAAAACGGTATTTCGATCGACTGGCTGACCGGCAAGGACCTCACCGAGGACATCTGGGACCAGTTCTTCGAATTCTACATGGACACCGGCGGTCGCAAATGGGGCCGGCCTTACCTGACGCGAAAATTCTATTCGCTGATCGGCGAGCGTATGCCCGAGGACGTCCTGCTGGTGATGGCCAAACGCGAGGGAAAATACGTCGCCGGCGCGATCAATTTCATCGGCGGGGACGCGCTTTACGGCCGCCACTGGGGTTGTGTCGAGGACCATCCCTTCCTGCATTTCGAGGTCTGTTACCACCAGGCGATCGATTTCGCGCTCGCTAAGGGCCTGAAGCGCGTCGAAGCGGGCGCGCAAGGGGAACACAAGCTGGCGCGCGGTTACCTGCCTGTCACCACGCATTCGATGCACTATATCGCCCATGCGGGGCTGAGGCGCGCGATCGCCGACTATCTGGAACACGAGCGCGAAGACGTGGAGCAGATGACGGAATATCTCGCCGAGCACAGCCCGTTCCGCAAGGGCGAACGCCAGCAGGAACAGGATTAGGGCCCGGAAAGATCGGGCCGGCAAAACTAGGAGAGGACATCGCGATGAGCGGACAGGCTTACGACAGCAACAACATCTTCGGAAAAATCCTGCGCGGCGAGATCCCGTGCCATAGGGTCTATGAGGATGCCGATACGCTCGCTTTCATGGATGTCATGCCGCAGTCGCCCGGTCACCTGCTGGTGCTCCCGAAAGCCCCGTCGCGCAATATTCTCGATGCCGATCCTGCCGTGCTTTCGAAGGTCATCCCGGTGGTGCAGAAGCTCGCCAGAGCTGCCAGGCAAGCCTTCGAGGCGGACGGCATCACGGTCATCCAGTTCAACGAACCGGCAGCCGGCCAGACTGTGTACCATCTACATTTCCACGTCGTCCCGCGCTACGAGGGACAGCCGTTGAAACCCCATTCGGGCCAGATGGAGAATAACGACGTACTTGCGGCGAATGCCGAGAAGATCATTGGCAAATTGGGCAATTAAGCTTCAGAAACCAACCCACCAGAGACCGGCGACAAGCAGCGCCATCGGCACCGCAACGCCGATCCAGACCTTGCGGCCGGTCGCCAGGAAGATGGCGAAACCGATGCCGGCCGACCCCAGCCGCAGCCAGAGCGGCGAACCGGCGAGCGTGCCGTTCGGGAAAACGATCAGTTTTGCGGTGACGGCCATGACCAGCGCAGTCGCCACCGCCCTCACCCAATAAAGCGCTTCGGAGTCTTCGTTCAGCCGGTTGCCGGTAAAAACCCCGAGCCACCGCCAGATATCGGTCGCCAGGAAACCGGCGATCGCAATGACGATAAAGGTCCAGTATTCGGCAATCATCGCCTGGTCTCCTGCCCGGCACGCTTTCTGTTGCGGCGTGCCCTGTCGATCAGATAGGCGGCAGTGCCGCCGCCAAGGCCAGCGCACAGCACGTCGAATTGCGGGGTCACCAGCGCCAGCGTCGGGCCGAGGATCACCCCCATGACGAAAGCTATCTGCACCACCGGCTGGCGCGCGCTCGCCCAGATGGAGGCGTTGAAATAGACGGGCGTCAGGAAGAAGAGTACGCCCGCGACGGCCGGCGGAAAGGCCGAAACGATATCGTAGAAGACCGCAACGACCAGTGTGCCGGTCAACGTCAGCGTCACGCCGAAACCGGCGAAATAGATCGCCCGGTGCTCGCGCGGCACGTTGCGAAGCGTGGTGATCGCGAAGACCCAGGACGTGATGGCGATGAAATGCGACAGGATCAGCAGCAGCCAGATCGGCGTGCGCCTTGTTCGCATCTCCGGGACGACCGAGGCGACCATCGGCGTCATGCGGATCGAGGAGAGCGTCACCGCGAGAAAGCAGGCGGCAATATTGGCGCCGCTCGCCATTGTCCCGATCAGGATGACCTGCGCCGGCAGCGCCCAGATCGCCAGCGACATGAACACCGCCTCGCCACGCGTCAGGCCCGATTCCAGCGCAAAGGCGCTGAAGCCGACGATCGAGGTTAGAAGAATGAGGGCCGGAAGCGAAAGCAGGCCCCGCATGCCGGTAAAAAACCAGGATAGGGCGCTGCGATCGTCACTGTCTGGAGACATAAGTATTCCGGCGGGTATGGGAAACGGTCAGTCATGAAAACAGCGATGCCGGGACAAGCCCGGCATCGCCAAAATTCCATCCGAAGGAGTTATTTGCTCTTCGGCACGCGCGGCACCGTGGTGCCCTTGCGGGGCGGCGTCTTGGGCGCGTCATCCGAAGCGATCACGTCCGCATCGACCATGGCGCGAGCCCTGGCCGGGCCGCCGTCCTTGTCCTTCTGCGCCGACTTCTTCGGCGCCTTGGCCTTGACGACCTTGGTTTCGGCTTCCTCGGCGGCCTCTTCCACCTCGGCCTCCGGCTTCGGTTTCACAGGGGTCGCCTCGGAGATCGAGTCGAGGATGAGCTTGTCCTTGCCATCCTCGCCCTTGCCTACCGTGACGCGGACCACACCACCCTTACGCAGCTTGCCGAACAGGATCTCGTTGGCGAGCGGCTTCTTGATGTATTCCTGGATGACGCGAGAGAGCGGGCGGGCACCCATCTTCTCGTCGTAACCCTTTTCCGCCAGCCAGGCGATTGCATCCTGATGCAGGTCGAAGGTGACGTTGCGTTCCGAGAGCTGCGTCTCGAGCTGCATGACGAACTTCTGAACGACCTGATGGATGACCTCGGTCGGCAGCGGTGCGAACTGGATGATCGCATCGAGGCGGTTGCGGAATTCCGGCGTGAACAGGCGGTTGATCGCCTCTTCGTCCTCGCCGGTGCGCTTGGACGAACCGAAGCCGATGGCGGCCTTGGCCATTTCCGACGCGCCCGCGTTGGTCGTCATGATCAGGATGACGTTGCGGAAATCGATCTTCTTGCCGTTGTGGTCGGTCAATGAACCATGGTCCATGACCTGCAGCAGGATATTGTAGATATCCGGATGCGCCTTCTCGATTTCGTCGAGCAGGACCACTGAGTGCGGATGCTGGTCGACGCCATCGGTCAGGAGACCGCCCTGGTCGAAGCCGACATAACCGGGAGGTGCGCCGAGCAGCCGCGAGACCGTGTGGCGCTCCATATATTCCGACATGTCGAACCGCAGCATCTCGACGCCGAGCGAGGCGGCAAGCTGTTTGGCGACCTCCGTCTTGCCGACGCCAGTCGGGCCGGAAAAGACGTAGGAGCCAATCGGCTTGTTCGGCTCGCGCAGGCCCGCACGGGCAAGCTTGATCGCGGTCGACAGGGCTTCGATCGCCGCATCCTGGCCATAGACAACCGAACGCAGCTCTTTTTCGAGGTTGGCGAGAACCATCTCGTCATCCTTGGAGACGGTCTTTGCCGGGATCCGCGCCATCGTGGCGATCGTCACCTCGATTTCCTTCTCGGTGATCAGCTTGCGGCGCTTGGAAGCGGGCAAGAGCATCTGGGCCGCGCCGGTCTCGTCGATCACGTCGATCGCCTTGTCCGGAAGCTTGCGGTCGGAAATGTAGCGCGCCGAAAGCTCGACAGCCGCCTTGATCGCGTCGTTGGTGTAACGCAGCTTGTGGTATTCCTCGAAATAGGGCTTCAGGCCCTTCATGATTTCGATCGCATCGTCGATCGACGGTTCATTGACGTCGATCTTCTGGAAGCGGCGAACCAGAGCCCGGTCCTTTTCGAAGAACTGGCGGTATTCCTTATAGGTGGTCGAACCGATGCAGCGGATCGCGCCCGAAGACAGCGCCGGCTTCAACAGGTTCGAGGCATCCATCGCGCCGCCGGAAGTGGCACCGGCGCCGATGACGGTGTGGATCTCGTCGATGAACAGGACCGCGCCCGGATACTCTTCAAGTTCCTTGACGACCTGCTTTAGCCGTTCTTCGAAGTCGCCGCGATAACGGGTGCCGGCGAGCAGCGTACCCATGTCAAGCGAGAAGATGGTGGCGTCGGCGAGAGCCTCCGGCACCTTGCCTTCGATGATCCGCTTGGCGAGGCCTTCGGCGATCGCCGTCTTGCCGACGCCCGGATCACCCACGTAGAGCGGGTTGTTCTTGGAACGGCGGCACAGGACCTGGATCGTCCGGTTGACTTCGGCATGGCGGCCGATCAGCGGATCGATGCGGCCGTCGCGGGCCTTTTCGTTCAGATTGACGCAATAGGCCTTGAGGGCATCCTGCGGTTTCTTGGCCGAACCTTCCTCCTGATCGCGGGCGGAGGGCTTGGCTTCCGACTCGCTGTCCTCGGCGCCGCGCGGCGTGCGGGTCTGGGAGGTGCCAGCACGCTTGCCGATGCCGTGAGAAATATAGTTGACCGCGTCATAGCGGGTCATTTCCTGCTCCTGCAGGAAGAAGGCCGCATGGCTTTCCCGTTCCGCGAAGATCGCGACGAGAACGTTGGCGCCGGTCACTTCCTCACGGCCGGAGGACTGGACGTGGATGACGGCGCGCTGGATGACGCGCTGGAAGCCGGAGGTCGGCTTGGAATCCTCGTCATAACCGGTAATCAGGTTGGCAAGTTCATTATCGACATAGTCGGCGACGGTCTTGCGCAGGGTTTCCAAATTGACGTTACAAGCGCCCATGACCGCGGCTGCATCGGCATCGTCGATCAACGCCAAAAGCAGGTGCTCGAGCGTGGCATATTCGTGATGCCGCTCGTTGGCAAAGGTCAGTGCCTGATGCAGCGCCTTTTCTAGACTAGGCGAAAATGTTGGCACGTCGGGTTCCTCACTTCTTTTCCATGACACATTGCAGCGGATGCTGGTGTTGCCGGGCGAAGTCCATGACCTGGGACACTTTGGTTTCCGCTACTTCGTATGTAAATATTCCGCATTCCCCCACGCCGTGATTGTGGACGTGGAGCATGATACGCGTCGCTGCCTCCCTGTCCTTCTGAAAGAAACGTTCCAGAATGTGGATGACGAACTCCATCGGCGTATAATCGTCATTCAGCAGCAGTACGCGGTAGAGATTTGGCTTCTTTGTTTTCGGCTTCGTACGAGTGATGACCGAGGTACCGCGATTTGCGTTGTCTCCGTCGCCACCCTTTTCAGCTTGCATCAAGATCGGCAGTGCGATCATCTTCATTCATTCCCCAGTCATCCGGCGGGTTCGTCCGAATGGCCGAACGGCCGGACTTTAGTCTTCCTAACTTAGTTCATTGAACGCGGATTTTAAGCCCCCTTTGCGGCCACGCAATCACTATTCCGCTAAAGAGATGATGGAACATGCCGAAAGTCGGATATTTCCGCATTGGCATGAATCAAAAAGGCCGGCAGCGCTGAACGCCGCCGGCCTTCTATGATGAAAGCGTCGTTTGAAGGGGCCGCTATGGGCGTTACGCGGCGTTTGCGGTCACCACGGCGGTCGACTTGGCGACCGGCGCTTCGTAGGGCTTGTAGGCCGTCTTTGCGAGATCGGCATACATGTCGGTGATCTTGGTCGACTCGGCAATGAAGCTTTCATAAGCCGATTTCACGTATTTGGTCTGGAGCTCGAAGGCCGCCTCGACGCTGCGGGTGGAGGCAAGCTCTTCCATGAAACCCGTCATATCCTGGAAGGACTTCTTGGAATAATCGGTCGCTTCGGTAGCGATCGCCTGATAACCCTTGGCGATCTCGGAATAGCTCTTCAGCATTCCGTCCATCGCTTCCTTGCTCTTCTTGTTGGCCTCATCGAAATTGAACATCGCCTGTCCCTTTGTTCTATTCGTATTTGCTGATTGAAAGCGGCCTACGGATAAAAGTCAAGGCTGATTTGTGCGGCGCAAAATCACCTTTGGTTGCAATCGGCTCTATGCAAATGCATAGACAGAGTCAGGTTTCTGATTTTGCGAAGATATATCAGCAAATCACAACCACCGCGCAAAACGTCGCAGCTATTTTCTTTCCGGTCGGTCGCTCCACACGAATCAAAGAAAAGCGACCCCGCTAAAATCATCCTGCTCAAATCGACTGCTTGTCCGTTTGCAGCTGTTCAAGGACGAAAAGCTTCAGCAACAAAAAAATATGTCCTGGCCGTCCCTCCGCCCAACGCCCTGGTTTGTGTAATCCACCGGTAATCCCCGCAAGCAGAATGACACCCATCCTTCGGGACATGTCTCGAAGGGTTCGCGGGAGCCTTCTTTCACGCCCCCATGTTCACTTCACGCCGCGCTGAAGGGCGCCGCGCTTTGTTTGGAGTCATAGATGCCTTCGATGAGAACACGTTTCGGCTTGTCAGCCGCTTTCGCCATGTTGCTTTCCCAAGCTGCCGTGGCAGCCGATTTGGACAATTCCTACGTCCAGGCGCCCTACGGCCAACCGGCCACGTACGATTGGACCGGCGCTTATGTCGGCGGACATGCCGGTGTTGCCTCCAGCCATCTCAATCCCTTTTCCGATGGCAGGGGCCTCGCCGCCGGGGCACAGGCCGGATACAATCTCCAGTTCAACTCCGCCGTGCTGGGTGCAGAAGTCGAGGGCGCCCATTTGGGCGGCGCCGATCAGAATGTGCACGGAGGCAAACTTGAAGAGCAGTGGCGGCTGGCCGCCAAAGCCAAGGTCGGGGTGGGCCTCAACAAGACGCTCCTTTACGGCACTGCCGGTTATGCGATGACCAAATTCGACAACGGCAACAACATTCGGCGCGGCCCGGGCTGGGAAGGCGGCTATTTGGTCGGCGGTGGCGTCGAGCAGGCTTTCGGAAATGGCCTTTCTGCAAAGGTCGAGTACAATTACATCGTGACCCCGGACGTCAAGACGACCACAGATGCCGGTACCACACGTGCGGATATCAACAGCCACGTGATCAAGGCAGGCATAAACCTGCGCTTCTAAGGCATGTCACTCAGGGTAGCGCGTGCCTTAGCGCATAATTCCTCGAAACGGAATCGTGTTAGCGACCGCATCATGCCGCCATTCAAAGTGCTGCAGCGTCTCTTGCGGCGGAAGCCGCATGAGCCGTTTTCGGAATCAGATTTCAGGCCAAGCCGGCCTAAAATCATCCGGATCTGAGGGCTTGGGAACAAGTTTGGATTATTGCAGCACGCAGCAGGTTATATCTGAGACCACCCGCCCTTCGGCTGAATGGCATTTCTCGCGCACCACCTGAAGCCCTGCAGCGCCGCTCGTCTTTTCGAGAGGCGCTGCAGGGCTTTGATTTTCATAATTCCATGAAATCCGCCGCGGCGATCTTCGGCTGCGGTAGGTCGGTCACTCACATTCGAGTTGCGGCCTACGGAAATTCGTGACGAACCATTGCGTCCCGGAGGCCCGCGCGTAGAAGGTGTAGAAGCATTCGGTCTCCTTGACGTAGCCTGGCGACTGGGAGACCTCATAACGTTCGCCATGACGTGTTTGGCGAACTTCGCCACTGGTGGTGCCCGCCACCGCTTCCGTGTTGACGCGCCGCCATTGATAGGCCCTTTGACCGGCACCGATTTCAACGACGTTGTCGGGTGGCCCGTAGTCCAGTATCACCGCCTCCAGCGGCCCTCCGACATAGTTTTTCATGATCTGCGATGCACAGCTTACCAGCAGCGCAACGGCTGCGAGAGCAAAGAACGACTGCGTTCGACGTATTTTCCATAGTAATTTCTTGTGCATAGCGGCGGCTCCAGTTGGCTCTACCGCTCGCTACGTGGCGAAGATTGCGAGTGCATTACCGATGTCGAAGGCCTCTGCGAATGACGGCTACCGACCGCAGGCAAGCTAGTCCCACCCTCAAAGGGAGTTGCTATCGGTCGGGGCCCGGCTGCCGTCCAACCCACCGATCTCAAGGCGCACCCGAAACCCGCTGTTGGTATCGGCAAACAGCAACCGCCCGAAATGAAGCTCCGCCGCCTTGCGCGCCAGATTGAGCCCCAAGCCTGCGCCGGACGAGTGCGTATTCAGCCGGTAGAACGGCTCCAACACGCGGCCACGTTCCGCTGGAGGGATGCCGGGACCCTCATCACAGACGTCGATGAAGCCCTGCGCATCGACCGAGACCGCGATCGCGCCCTTGTACCCGGAATGATCGACTGCATTGCGGATCAAGTTGGTCACCGCAAGCTCTATCGTCGAGGGATAGATCATGAAGGGTGCCTCGGCAGGAGCCGGCTCGAAGAGGAAATCGTAGCCGGCATCGATAATTCCAGGTGCGAGATCGGCAGCGATCCGTCCGACCAGCTGGTTCAAGTCGACCATCTGTGCTGCCTGAGAACCAGCGCCGATAGCCTGGATGTCGAGCAGCTGGTGCGCGACCCTGGAAAGACGATCGATATCCCGCAGCAGTTGCCGACTGTCCGCACTTTCCGGCAAAAGGTCTGCCCGCGTTCGCACGATCGCGATCGGCGTGCGCAGTTCGTGTGCGGCATCGGCCAGAAAGCGGCTATGCTGCCTGTAGCCGTGATCAAGCTTGGAAAGTGTGTGATTGAAGGCATCGACAAGCGGAACGATCTCGCTTGGAACTTTCGAAACCTTGAGGCGAGCCGACCGGGTTTCGAATTCGATCGCCTTTGCCTGGTTGGCTGTCTCGACCAGACCGGTCAGCGACCGTCCGATCGAGTAAGGTGTGGCGATCAGCGTTGCCGCGCCGGTCACGAGCAGGATCGGAACCACCAGAATGGCCAGAATAACGCCGGTCGCCGGTACCACAGTCAGCCAGAACGTTTCCGCGCCGCCGCCGCCCTCGGGAACATCGATGTCGAGACTGATCCAGATATTGACATCCTGGTTTTTCGCACCGATGCGGTCTGTCGATGCCACGAACTGAAGCCGACCGATCGGCGTGTCGCGATTGCCGACCGCCACGTGCGCACTCGGGCCGCCCTTCAATGTTGCCCCTTCGATTGACATTGGGAAAACTTCGGTCAGCAACTCTTTCGGAAAGACGCCCCATCGATAGAGATTGTTCCTGTCATCCCTGATGATGAACCACAGATCAGGATACCGACGTGTCAATTCGCCAAGCTCCGGCACGTCAGCCATATCGAGCGTGCCGTCGGCTTGGCGTACCACGTGTTTTGCGAGTACGCGGATGACCGATTCATTGGTGTCTTCGAGTTCGGGATCGATGATCCAGACCCATCCGGCGAGCAAGGCGAAGAAGAACACTAGGAGGCATGCCTGAAGACCAATCAGGCGCCGGGTCAGTACCCATTTGAGCGAGCGGCCAGTGCGCGGTCTCATGAGCTGACCCGCAACAGATATCCGATGTTGCGGACCGCACGGATTTCCACCGATGCTCCGGCGATGCCGAGCTTGCGCCGGATTCGCGAGACATGCGCGTCCAGGGCATTGGACTCGATCTGGTCGTCGATCGTATAGACGGCGTCCACCAGCATCGATCGTGTGACGATGCGGTTCGCGCGCCGGATCAACGCCTCGACGACCAGATACTCTCGCCGCGCCAGATCGATGAAACCTCCGGCAACGGCAACTTCGTTGCTGCGTGGATCGACCGTCAGATTGCCGAGGGAAAATCGCTCGGCGGAAACCGTCGGCGAGCGCCTCTGCAGCGCGCGCAATCGCGCCAGCAGTTCTTCGATCGCAAAAGGTTTGCCGAGATAGTCGTCGGCTCCGCCATCGAGCCCTTCGACGCGGTGATCGACACCAGCAAGTGCCGTCAGCATCAGGACCGGGGTGGTATTTTTTTGGAAGCGAAGCACGGGGATGAGATCGAGGCCTTCGCCATCCGGCAGCCGGCGATCCAATACGAGCACGTCGTACGTCCCGATCCGAGCCATCAATTCGGCATCGGCAAGCGTGCTCACATGGTCGACGATGATGTCACGGCGTCCAAGTGCGGTGATCAATGCCGCCGCCATTTCCGGCTCATCTTCAAGCAATAATATGCGCAATGTAGGTCTCCGGATCCTCTGCCGCGGCGGCGCTCATCCAGTGATATGGCGAAAATTGCCCGAACATTACGAAGTCAGGCGAGCCTGCAGAATCGCTAGAATTTTGAGAAGCAGCGTCCGATCAGAGCGCGCTGAGCATGAGGTGCTTGTCCAGCGTATATTTTTTGGCGCGAGTAAGATTGTAGAGAATAACAGCGACTGCAATTTTCCGGGCAATTTGGTGCGCAGGCGATCACTGTCAGAGGCGGTATCGCCCCTGATGATCTGGCGGTAAGGTTTTCGAAAAGGACATCGGCTTTCGGTGCATTGCCTTTGCGGCCGTCGGTGGGTGTAACCCAACCCACGCAACACCATGTGGATCTAGGTGCTCAGGCCGCCGCAAGAGCGGCCAAGGACCTGATTTTGAGCCCTCTTTTTGCGCCGACAACGCAAGGAGATCGATTAGAGATCGACGTCGAGGATCGCCATCGAAAAGTTATAGGAGCGGTCGCCATCCTCGTCATCGATGTAGACGACGCCGAGAAATTCGTCGCCGAGGTAAACTTCGGCCGAGTCGTCCTTGCGCGGACGCGCCTTGACGATGGCCTGCGGATTGATCACGCGCTTGAAATAGGCGTCGAGCTTCTTGATTTCGTCCGGTTTCACGTCTCTCTCCGTCAGCGGTTCTCGGTTGCGGCGCTTTTGGCATGGGACAACGGCGAAAGTAAAGCCGCCAGAAATAGCCTTTGCCGCTCTTTCCCCGATGTTCAGCGGCTCACGATATTCCGTGAGCCGTCGATGTCGGGCGAGCGGCAAGGCGAACGCAGACGAATCAGTCGTCAGCCCCGAGAATTTGGTCCATCAGGCGCGACGGTTCCGAACACCCGGCACTCCCGACAACCTTTGCCGGCACGCCGGCGACGGTCGACTTCGGCGGAACGGCCTTCAGGACCACCGAGCCCGCGGCGACGCGGGAGCACGAGCCGACCTCGATATTGCCGAGGATCTTGGCGCCGGCACCGATGAGGACGCCGTTGGCAATCTTCGGATGGCGGTCGGCGCCTTCCTTGCCGGTACCGCCGAGCGTCACCCCGTGCAGGATCGAGACGTTATCGCCGATCACGGCCGTCTCCCCGACCACCAGGCCGGTGGCGTGGTCGAGGAAGATGCCCTTGCCGATGCGGGCTGCCGGGTTGATGTCCGTCTGGAAGACGCTGGAGGAGCGGCTCTGCAGATAGAGCGCAAAATCGCGGCGGCCGCGGTTGAACAGCCAATGCGCCAGCCGGTGGGTCTGGATCGCGTGGAAACCCTTGAAATAGAGGACCGGCTCCATGAACCGCAGGCAGGCAGGATCGCGGTCGTAGACCGCCTGGATATCGACGCGCATGATCGCGCCCCATTCCGGCCAGTCGGCCAACATTTCCATGAAGGTCTGGCGCAGGAGAACGTCCGGAATATCCGCATGAGCGAGGCGCTCGCAGATGCGGTGCACGACGCATTCCTCAAGCGAGCGATGGTTGAGCACGGCAGAATACAGAAATGCGGCGAGCAGCGGGTCCTGCTCGGTCGCTGCGCGCGCCTCCTGGCGCAACGTATCCCAGATGGGATCCATCGTCGCGACCGGCTCCTGGCGGATTTCAGTTCTCGCGGCCATCGCCGTCTCCTCGTTTGCCGTACGGTAGAGCTTCGTACGGCCAGTATATAGAATAAGTTTACGCCGAGACCAATGGGCGCAAAATCGCATTCCGTTGATCGTAAGAATGAAGAAACCTACGGCCTTGCGGAGAGTTCCGCATAAAAGTCCAGAACCGCCTTCTTGAACACCCGGTCGCCGACTGCGAGCATATGGTCGCGGCCGGGGATATCGAGGGAAATCGCATGCGGCATCAAAGCGGCGAGCTCCTGCGCGGAACCGGCGATGTCGTCCTTGGTTCCGACCCCGATCAGTGTCGGCGCGTCGATACGGCCCATGTCGGCGCGGGTGACCAGGTCCCTCGAGCCGCGAATACAGGCGGCCAAAGCCTCCCTGTCGCTCTTCGTCTGATCGGCGAAGGCGCGGAACATGCGACCGCGGGCATGGCTGACGTCATCGAGCGAAGGGGCGAGCAAGGCGTCTGCGATCGGGTCCCAATCCCCTACCCCGTCGGTCATGCCGATGCCGAGGCCTCCAAGCACCAGCGAACGTACTCGATGCGGATGCGCGAGTGCCGAAAAGACCGAGATGCGGGCGCCCATCGAATAACCGAAGACATGCGCTTCCGGGATCCTCAAGTGGTCAAGGAGTGCCATCGAATCCTCGGCCATCACCCATGGCCGATAGGCTTCCGGATCGAGCGGCTTGTCGCTTGCCCCGTGCCCGCGATTGTCCATGGCGATTACCCGGTAACCCGCGTCGCCGAGCGTCTTCAGCCAGCCCGGATGTACCCAGTTGACCAGCGCGCTCGAGGCAAACCCATGGATGAGCAGCACCGGATCGCCCGACGGATCGCCTTCGTCGAAATAGGCAAGATCGAGACCCTCATGGGAAAACGTGGAGAAGGCAGGCGCGTTGAGATTCATCGGGGCAGTCCTCATTGACGCCGGGAACATAAGGGATGAACCGCGGCGTTTGAACCCGTGCCCGACACGAAATCGACGCGCCTGCGGCGGTTTTCCCACTACACAATCGCCAAGCGGACGGCTAATGTCCGGCGCAAATCAGACGCGCCGCATTCAAGTATCGGAGACCATCATGGCCGGGCATAGCATTCCCCATTTCCAGAACGACGGCGGACATCGCTTGATCCAGATCGGCGTCAAGGAATTCATGTGCACCGGCGCTTCGGTTCCCTTCGACCATCCGCATATCTTCATCGACATGGGCGACGACAACGAGAAGGTCTGCTCCTATTGCTCGACCCTCTACCGCTATAATCCGTCGCTGAAGGCCGAACAGACCGATCCGCCGGGCTGCGTCTTCCACGTCAAGGCCGCCTGATCGGCATTCCGAGATGCCTATCGAAAGAGTAGCGATCATCGGCGCCGGCATGGCCGGGCTGACGGCCGCGCTCGCCTTCGCCCGCCATGGTATAGCCTGTGACATTTTCGAGGAGGCGCCCGCCCTGATCGAGGTCGGGGCCGGCCTGCAGATATCGCCGAACGCTTCGCGCGTGCTCTCCGAACTCGGCGTCCTGCCCGCGCTCGAAGCCGTCTGGACCGAGCCGGAGCGGATTGCGCTCGTTTCGGGGACGTCGCTCAGACCGCTTGCGCATGTGCCGGTCGGGCGGTTTGCCCGCGAGCGCTGGGGTGCGCCCTATGGGGTCCTCCACCGTGCGACGCTTCAACAGGCATTGCTTGCCGCGGTCGAACAGAACCCGCTCTGTAGCATCCACCTGGACACGCCTGTCCGCAAGGATCCGCACGGGACGCTGGCGGGAATCATCGGCAGAACCTATCCCCTGATCGTCGGCGCCGACGGCGTCTGGTCCAATCTGCGCGCCGACATACCGGACAGCCCGGAGCCGGATTTTTCGCGCAATGTTGCCTGGCGCTTCACAATCCCCGCCAGCGCCAGGCCCGACTGGCTGGATGCAGGCCAGGTCACCGCCTTTCTCGGGCCGTCGACCCATGTGGTTGCCTACCCGCTCAAGGAGATCGACGGGTTCAACATCGTCGCCATCGCCTCCGGCATCAGCCCCGGCAAGACCTGGGATGCGCAAGCCGGCGATGCACAGCGGCGCATGCTGCTCGGCCAGTTCCATCGCTGGGACCGGCGTATCGTTCAACTGATCGAAAGGGCCGAACAGCCGACCTTCTGGCCGCTTTACGAGGTGAGTGCCGGGCGCTGGCACAACGGTCGCGACAGGGTGCTGATCGGCGATGCGGCGCATGCGATGATGCCGTTTGCGGCCCAGGGCGCATCGATGGCGATCGAGGACGCGTTCGTACTCGCAAACCGGATGACCGGTCCCCTGCCCCTTGCGCAAGCGCTCGCCGATTTCGAGAGCGAACGTACGGGGCGGATCGCCAAGGTTCGCGCCCGCGGCCTGTTCAACCGCTTCGCCTATCACGCCCGCGGCCCGATCCGGCTCGGCCGAGACATCGTCCTGTCGCTGCGTCCGCCGCAATCGCTTGCGGCGGATTTCGACTGGCTTTACGGCTTCAAGGCGCGGTGATCAGATCTCGGCCGCCGCCGCGAAGCCGATTTCCAGGTCCTTCTTGAGGTCGGCCACGTCTTCCAGGCCGATCTGCAGGCGAATGACCGGACCTTCCGGCGGCGCCTTGCGGATGGTGCGGTCCGACAGATTGACCGGCACGGCGAGGCTCTCGTAACCGCCCCAGGAATAACCGAGGCCAAAGAAGGACAGCGCGTCCAGGAAAGCATGCGCCTTGGCTTTCGCCCTGTCGCCCTGCGCCTTCAGCACGAAAGAGAAGACGCCGCTGGCGCCCTTGAAATCGCGCTTCCAGATCGCGTGGCCGGGGAAGCTCGGCAGCGCCGGGTGCAGGACGCGCGCGACATCGTCGCGGCTCTCCAGCCATGTGGCAATATCGAGCGCGCTCTTCTGATGATGTTCGAGACGCACGCCCATGGTGCGCAGGCCGCGCAGGATCTGGTAGGAATCATCCGGTGAGCCGCAGATCCCGAGCGCAATGCGGGCTTCCTCGAGCTTGGGCCAGTGCCTGGCGTTGGCCGAAACCGAGCCCATGATGATGTCCGAATGGCCGGACGGATATTTCGTCGTCGCATGGATCGACACGTCGACGCCGAAATCGAGCGGCCGGAAATAAAGCGGCGTCGCCCAGGTATTGTCCATGGTGACGACGCAATCGTGTCGGTGAGCCACGTCGGCGATCGCCCTGATATCCTGCATCTCCATGGTGTTGGAGCCCGGAGCTTCGGTATGGACCAGCCTGGTGTTC
Organism: Neorhizobium sp. 05N33; assembly: GCF_056397445.1. Classification (NCBI taxonomy): domain Bacteria; kingdom Pseudomonadati; phylum Pseudomonadota; class Alphaproteobacteria; order Hyphomicrobiales; family Rhizobiaceae; genus Neorhizobium; species Neorhizobium sp. 05N33. Next base: position 71,857 of record NZ_JBFTNK010000016.1, read on the forward strand.
GGCTTGATCAGCGTTTCGATGCCGGCGCCGATTTCCGGATCGTAATACTCGATCGAGACGCCGAGGCGCTTCAGCATCGTATTGCAGAAATTACGGCACGGCGTGTAGACGGAATCGACGATCAGGGCGTGGTCGCCGGCCGAGAGATAGGCGAGAAACGGCACCGAAATCGCTGCCAGCCCCGAGGGAACAAGAATGGTGCCGGCCGAGCCCTCCAGCTCGTCAAAGGCCGCGCAGAGCGCATCTGTCGTCGGCGTGCTGCGGGTCCCGTAGGTGTATTTCTGTGCCCGCTTCTCCATTGTCGCAGCGTCGGGAAACAACACGGTCGAAGCGTGAACGACCGGCGGATTGACAAAACCGTGGTAGTCGGACGGGTCGTTGCCCATATGGGCGAGACGCGTATTGGGGCCAGCGCCGGTGAACAGGGACTCGTTCGTCTTTTTCATGTCGGGAGAGCTTTCTTTGGCAATGGAGACACAAAGTTTTGCCGCCGCAACAAGGTCCGGTCAACCCCGCGACAGGCGCTTAAATCAGTCACATCAGGCAACCTTCCATCTCACGGAAAACGCACCTCTTTTGATCATACGTTGCCTAAACTTTAGGTAACTGAGCGTTTTCTGAGCCGGGTTAACGAATTTACCTCATTTCAGACGCAATTCGAAATGGCGACACTTGACCCTGCGTTGTTTTGCGAATGAGATAGCAACGCCTGCACCGGGAGGGTTAGCGGGCGGCCGGCCGTATTCGAAAAGACAGGGGAGCGGTTGGTGCCATCAAGTCACAGAAAACCACAGATAAAGGTTGGGAAAATGAAAAAGACGCTTCTGTCAGCCGCGATTGGCGCAGCGGTCCTTGGCTTCGCATCGGCGGCATCGGCCGCCACGCTGGATACCGTCAAGTCCAAGGGTTTCGTTCAGTGCGTCGTCAACACCGGTCTCGCCGGCTTTGCCGCACCGGACGCATCGGGCAACTGGTCCGGTTTCGACGTTGACTACTGCAAAGCCGTTGCTGCTGCCATTTTTAATGACGCAACGAAGACCAAATACACCCCGACCACCTCGCAGACCCGCTTTACGGCGCTGCAGTCGGGCGAAGGCGACGTCCTGTTCCGCAACACGACCTGGACGATCAACCGCGATACCGCGCTCGGCTTCAACTTCCGTACCGTCAACTATTACGACGGTCAGGGCTTCATGGTGCCGAAGAGCCTCAACGTGAAGTCGGCTCTGGAACTCTCCGGCGCTGCCGTTTGCGTTCAGTCCGGCACCACCACCGAGCTTAACCTCGCCGACTTTTTCAAGGCCAACAAGCTCGAATACAAGCCGGTCGTTTACGAAAAGCTGCCGGAAGTGAACCAGGCCTACCAGGAAGGCCGTTGCGACGTTTACACGACCGACCAGTCCGGCCTCTATTCGCTGCGCCTGTCGCTTTCGAACCCGGATGAGCACATCATTCTGCCGGAAATCATTTCCAAGGAGCCGCTCGGCCCGGCCGTTCGCCAGGGCGACGACCAGTGGTTCGACATCATTTCGTGGACGCATTACGCACTGGTGCAGGCTGAAGAGTTCGGCATCACCAAGGCCAATGTCGATGACATCCGCAAATCCTCCACCAACCCGGACGTCCGCCGCTTCCTCGGCGTCGAAAAGGATACCAAGATCGGTACCGACCTCGGCCTGACCAACGACTGGGCCTACAACATCATCAAGGCCGTCGGCAATTACGGCGAAGTGTTCGAGCGCAACATCGGCCAGAACACTCCCCTCAAGATCCAGCGCGGCCTGAACGCGCTCTGGACCAAGGGCGGCCTGCAATACGCTCCGCCGGTTCGTTAATCGGCCAAACCAAGACGGGATAAGGCGGCTCAGCCGCCTTATCCCCGGCATAAAAAGAAAAACGCATAAAAAGAAAAAGACCTCAAAAACGAGGTCACAGGGGAAAAGGCCAGCATGACAGATCACGCTGCAATTGCGCCTTCCGAAGCGCGAACTCTCAGATCCTATATCTACGACCCAAAGATCCGGGCTATTTTCTTCCAGATCCTCACGCTCGTCATCGTCGTCGGCGTCGGCTGGTCGATCTTCGACAACACCGTCGCCAACCTGGCAAGTTCCCATACCGCTTCCGGCTATCAGTTCCTGAAAGGCCGCGCCGGTTTCGACATCGGCGCCTCGCTCATCGACTATTCGAGCGATTCGACCTACGGGCGCGCCATCCTCGTCGGTTTTCTCAATACGATCCTGGTGGCATTCTTCGGTATCATCACCGCCACGACCATCGGCTTCATCATCGGCATCGGCCGTCTTTCGAAGAACTGGCTGATCGCAAAGCTCTGCACCGTCTATGTGGAAGTTTTCCGCAACATTCCGGTGCTGCTGATCATCTTCTTCTGGTACAAGGGCGTGCTTTCGTCCCTGCCGCAGGTTCGGGACTCGGTCAAACTGCCGCTCGGCATGGTGCTCAACAACCGGGGGCTCGCCTTCCCGAGGCCCGTCTGGGGTGACGCCGCATGGGTGATCCCCATTGCGCTGCTGGTCGCTATCGTTGCGACTTTCTTCGTCGCGCGCTGGGCAAAACGGCGGCAGATGCGCACCGGCAAGCAGTTCCACACGATCTGGACGGCGATCGGGCTGATCGTCGGCCTGCCTGTCCTCGTCTTCCTTGCCGCCGGTGCTCCGCTGACCTTCGATTTCCCGATCGCAGGCCGCTTCAACCTCTCCGGTGGATCGGTGATCGCCCCGGAATTCGTGGCCCTCTATCTGGCCCTGTCCTTCTATACGGCCTCGTTCATCGCCGAGACGATCCGCGCCGGCATCCGGGCCGTGGCCAAAGGGCAGAGCGAAGCGGCCGCGGCACTCGGCTTGCAGCCCGCCACCACGACCCGCCTCGTCGTCGTACCGCAGGCAATGCGGGTCATCATCCCGCCGCTGACCAGCCAATATCTCAACCTGACGAAAAACTCGTCGCTCGGCATTGCCGTGGGCTTTCCGGAACTGGTCGCGACCGGCGGCACGACGATGAACCAGACCGGACAAGCGATCGAAATCGTGTCGATCTGGCTCGCCGTCTATCTCAGCATCAGTATCACGACCTCGCTGTTCATGAACTGGTTCAACTCCAAAATGGCCCTGGTGGAGAGGTAAGATCATGAACACGAAAAATCTTGCCTATGTCCGCCCGGAAATGATCGCCCCCGCACCCGCTCCGCTTAGCACCAGGAGTGCCTCTGGCTGGATCCGCATCAACCTTCTGGCCACGCCGAAAGACGCCGCACTGACGATCCTTGCGGTTGCGCTTCTGGTCTGGCTCCTGCCGGGCATGATCAACTGGCTGTTCGTCCAGGCGGCCTGGTTCGGGACGGACCGTTCGTTCTGCACGACCGCCGTGCAGGGCGGCATCAAGCCGAACGGCTGGAGCGGCGCCTGCTGGGCGTTCGTCGGCGATCGTTTCCAGCAATTCATGTTCGGGCGTTATCCGCTGGACGAACGCTGGCGGCCGATGCTGGTGGCGATCCTGTTCATCGCCCTTCTCGTGCCGATCCTGATGCCGAAGCTGCCTCGCAAGGGCCTGAACGCGCTGCTGCTCTTCGTCGGCCTGCCGATCGTCGCATTCTTCCTGCTGCATGGCGGCGTGTTCGGGCTCCAGAAGGTCGAAACCCCGCTGTGGGGCGGCCTGATGGTGACGCTGATCCTGTCCTTCGTCGGCATTGCCGTCTCCCTCCCCGTCGGCATTCTGCTGGCGCTCGGACGACGCTCGACGATGCCGGTGATCCGGGTCATCTGCGTCACCTTCATCGAGGTCATCCGCGGCGTGCCGCTGATCACGGTGCTGTTCATGGCGAACGTGATGCTGCCGCTCTTCCTGCCGACCGGCTGGACGATCGACAATTTCCTGCGCGCACTGGTGGGCGTGGCGATCTTCGCCTCCGCCTACATGGCCGAAGTCGTTCGCGGCGGCCTGCAGGCAATTCCGAAAGGACAGTTCGAAGGCGCCGATTCGCTCGGCCTCAGCTACTGGCAGAAGATCCGGCTGATCATCATGCCGCAGGCGCTGAAACTGGTCATTCCGGGCATCGTCAACACCTTCATCGGCCTCTTCAAGGATACGTCGCTGGTATCGATCATCGGCATGTTCGATCTTCTCGGGATCGTGCAGTTGAACTTCACCGACACGACCTGGATCAGCCCGGTCACACCGATCACCGGCCTCATCTTCGCAGGCTTCATCTTCTGGCTGTTCTGCTTCGGCATGTCGCGCTACTCCGCCTTCATGGAGCGGCACCTCGACACCAACCTGAAGCGATAGCTGGCCTGAAGCTGTGCCTAGCCACAAACGATAACTAAGGGGATATAAATGGCAGACGCCCAACCCAAAAAAATGACCGTCTCGGCTACCGACGTTGCCGTCGAAATCATCGGCATGAACAAGTGGTACGGCGATTTCCACGTGCTGCGCGACATCAACCTGAAGGTGATGAAGGGCGAGCGCATCGTCATTGCCGGCCCGTCCGGCTCCGGCAAGTCGACGATGATCCGCTGCATCAATCGCCTTGAGGAACACCAGGCCGGCAACATCATCGTCGATGGCATCGAGCTCACCAACGACCTGAAGAAGATCGACGAAGTGCGCCGCGAAGTCGGCATGGTGTTCCAGCACTTCAACCTCTTCCCGCACCTGACGATCCTGGAAAACTGCACGCTGGCGCCGATCTGGGTCCGCAAGATGCCGAAGAAGCAGGCGGAAGAGATCGCCATGCATTATCTCGCCCGCGTCAAGATCCCGGAACAGGCCAACAAATATCCGGGCCAGCTCTCTGGTGGCCAGCAGCAGCGCGTGGCGATCGCCCGCTCGCTGTGCATGAAACCGAAGATCATGCTGTTCGACGAGCCGACCTCGGCACTCGATCCGGAAATGGTCAAGGAAGTGCTGGATACGATGGTGAGCCTTGCCGAAGAGGGCATGACCATGCTGTGCGTCACCCACGAAATGGGCTTTGCCCGTCAGGTCGCCCACCGGGTGATTTTTATGGACCAGGGCCAGATCGTCGAACAGAACTCACCGGCGGAATTCTTCGACAACCCGCAGCACGAGCGCACGAAACTCTTCCTGAGCCAGATCCTGCACTGACCGCTTTAGGGGCACGCAATCATGGGGCGCTTCGGCGCCCCATTTTCGTTTCACCAGCGGAAGGAATAACGGGCGTTGACGCTTGCAACGGGATCGGGCGCATCCGACGTCCGGTCCAGCGCGCCGCTGAGGGTCATGTACCGGCCGAGTGTCTTTTCGACGGCGACACCTGCCCCGACCGTGCGAAAACCGTTACTGCCGCTTGCCCGTCCGACCAGCGCCGTGCGGCTTGGGCTGTGCAACAGGCTAACCGACTGGCTCGCATCGACGCCACGCCATTCTCCCGACGCCCCGTCATAACGCATGCCGTAGCTGCTGCGCCTTTCGATATCGATCGTCGGGGTCGCGATCTCCTTTTCGTAATAATTCATGGTGATCCCGGCGCTGCCGGTATTGCCGTCGAGATCGACGCCGATGCCGCGGTTCAATTGATAGGCGGGCGTCTGGATCTTTTGCGCTGTGAAATTGCTCCAGAACTTGATCGGCGTGTCGACCGGCGTGCCACTCGTCGTCGTATCGACACCCATCGAGATGCCGGCCTCGGTTTCGAGCCGGGTCGGCAGCTTCAGGCCGAGCTTGACGGAATAGCTGGTGTCGGAGTTGCGGATCGGCTTCCAGATCAGCGGCTTGTCCTCAGCAAACCCCGGACCGGCCGTCAAAAAAGACGCAAGCGCAAGAACTGCGCCGGCAGACAATATCCTGTTCATATCAAATCCCCGCTCGAAAGCTCAAAAACAATGCAAGGGGTCCGGGCAGTCGGAACTGCCCGAATGAAAACCATTTCAATGTGTTGAAGGCGTTTGCCGAGGCCTGTGGCCGCAAGATCGCCGGTCTGCCTTCCGCGCGCTGACGCTACGGAACTGACATCACCCATAATACGAAACAATGCGGCCATTCCGAATCCGCAATGCGGCAAGAATAGGATTTCGTGAGCCCGGCCATTTTGGCGGCAGCTGCGGACTGCCTTTCAAGGAGCTTGGGAACAAATCGCCCGACATCGCGTTCCACGCGGCATCGTATCAAGCGGAGAGCGAACAGATGAACCTCAAGCTCGCAATGGGCGTGGCGCTTAGCCTGATGTGCATGCCGATGGTGGCAGAAGCCCGGTCGAATTTGCAGCTCTACGGAACAGTGCCCGTGGAAAGCAGCCCTCAACTTATGCAGGCGTACAACAGGGCGCTGGCGCGATGCCTTCCAGAAGCCGGTCTGGCAGAGGCAGGAGCAATAGCCGAGGTCAGTCTGCCCGCGGTGCGGTTGCGGGGTTGTCTGTATCGCAAGGGGTTCTTTTACCGAGGCGTCTATGCCTACCCGGTGGGTGTGTCTGTTTATTATGTCAGGTAGTCGCGCGGATCAGTCTCCGGCTGCGAAACATGACAGAAAATCCAACGATTTCAGCAATAAAGCGATGGCGACCCCTGCAGGACTCGAACCTGCGACCTGCTGCTTAGAAGGCAGCTGCTCTATCCAGTTGAGCTAAGGGGCCGATCTCGGCAGCAGCGCTCGGGAAGGCCCGAGCGGCTAAAAAATCAATGCGTCCAGGGCTGGGTGCGGCTGAAGCGGAAATTGTCGGTGTAGGAAACGATCTGGCGATTCGGATCCTTCGGCTGGATGACGCGGTATTCGATGCCTTCGCGCTTGGCATAGGCTTCGGCCTGTTCCTGGCTTTCGAAGGTCAGGCGAAGCTGCTGCTTCATGTCGCCCGAAGAGGTGTAGCCAAGGATCGGATCGATGCGGCGCGGCTGCTCCTGGTCGAATTCCAGCACCCAGAGATGGGTCTTGGCCTTGCCGGACTGCATGGCGGTCTTTGCGGGACGATAGATCTTGGCGGCCATTCCTGTAACGCTCCATGGAATGGAACGGATAAGGAGCCTCACCCAAAAGCATGGTCGGAGTGGAGAGATTCGAACTCCCGACCCTCTGGTCCCAAACCAGATGCGCTACCAGGCTGCGCTACACTCCGTTCCTACGGTGGTTGCGAGATACACGGTTCCCCCTTGTGCCGCAACTGCAAAATGGACCCTTGGCCATTCTGAAGCCAAGAGTTTGAAAATTACCACTGATTGCCGATGCGTTTGCTGATCACCTTGTCACCCACCTTGATCCCGAGCACCTTCGAACGGCCGGCATTGAGCTCCAGCACGAATTTCACCGGACCGTGCGAATCGATGATGTCGCGCGCATAGGGCACGGCGTTCTCGCGGATATGCGAGATCGTGCCGTCGCCCTGGATGAACAGCATGTCGAGGGGAAGGATGGTGTTCTCCATCCACATGGAGACCGGCCGCGGCGTGCCGAAATCGAACAGCATTCCGGCATCCGGCGCCATCACCTTGCGGTACATCAGTCCGCGCTCGCGCTGCGCATCGGTGAAAGCGAGTTCGATCGTGAACTTGTAGGTCTGGCCGGCGGCGGTCTTGATCGACAGCTCGTCGCGCGGGAAGGTCACGTCCTGCGCAACCGCACCGCCTGCCAAGATAAGAAAAAGCGCCGCAAGGGCGCTTTTGAATGCTGGAAACGAGATACGCATCAGTGCGACCGGCTCACGGGATTTGGATTGTCGGGATGGATTTCCGCCGCCATCAGGCCCTTGTCACCCGGCCCGAAACGGACCAGCACGACCTGGCCGGGGCGCAGCTCGGTGAGGCCGAAGCGGCGCAGCGTTTCCATATGCACGAAGATGTCTTCCGTCCCCTCGCCGCGCGTCAGGAAGCCGAAACCCTTGGTGCGGTTGAACCACTTCACCAGAGCCCGTTCCAGACCGCTGGTCGCCGTCACCTGCACGTGGGTGCGCACCGGTGGAAGATCCGAGGGGTGGACCGCGGTGGACTGATCCATCGAGAGTATGCGGAAGGCCTGATAGCCACGATCCCGCTTCTGGATCATCGCGACGATGCGCGTGCCTTCCAGAATGGTCTGGTATCCGTCTCGGCGAAGGCAGGTGACGTGCAGAAGCACATCCTGCATGCCATTGTCGGGAACGATGAAGCCGAACCCCTTCGCCACATCGAACCATTTGACGACGCCGGTGATTTCGATCAGCTCGACCGGCTCGCCCGGAAGCTCTTCGAAACTGCCAACGTCTTTCGATGACATTCTGTCTGCCATATCCTGTCGGCCCCTCGATTACGCGTTACGACGTGACGATCAACTGATTCTCAGAGGATAGATTAACATCTTGCTAACCATTTAGCGCAAGTCCCTGCCTTGGCTTTATCCACCTTCATCTCTATCTAGAGTGGCTTGCTCCAGGCTGGCGTCTGCGCCATATCCAGTGCGGACCCGCATAGAGGTTCATCGGCGATTGGCCTTGTCGGAGGGAGACACCATAATGCGTTATCTTCATACCATGGTCCGGGTGAAAGACCTGGACGCCTCGCTTCATTTCTACACGACCGTTTTCGGCCTCAAGGAAGTCCGTCGCAGCGACAACGAGAAGGGCCGCTTCACGCTGGTCTTTCTCGCGGCCCCCGACGATCTCACCGACGCCAAGGAGGTTCTCGCTCCCTGCGTCGAGCTGACCTACAATTGGGACACCGAAGATTATACCGGCGGTCGCAACTTCGGTCACCTCGCCTATGAGGTCGATAACATCTACGATTTCTGCCAGCATCTTTCGGACAACGGCATCGTCATCAATCGTCCGCCGCGCGAAGGCCGGATGGCTTTTGTCCGCTCGCCGGACGGCATTTCGATCGAACTCCTCCAGAAGGGCGACAACCTGCCCGTCGCCGAACCCTGGGCTTCTGCACCGAATATCGGCAGCTGGTAGGATTTTTCAACGCGGCGGCTTCTTTTTATGCAACCGCCGCGTTCCTTCCCCCAACCTTGCCCCAGGCTAACCTCGTCACGACCCGCCTGCCCCGGCCGGCTTGCCCATGCCGCGCTTCCGCGAGATGTTCTCAAGATGATGATTCGCGACATGACGTGCGCGAGACGAGCTGACGGGGCACATCTTGCCGAAAACGCCTTTCCTTTGTTCGAATGTCCGCATGACGCTGGCGATCGCCTGCCTTTCTGCGTTGATGCTTGGCGGCTGCACCACCACGAAAAAGACGGCTGACGCCACGACGCCCGCGCCGCGCACCACGGTACCGGCGAGCGCCAAGGGCATCCTTGCCAAGGGCGGCACCACCGCCGCTAGCCGTTATGTCGATCCGGCGATTGCCAAGGGCTCGGCGCAGCAGGCCCAGACATCGGCGGCGGCGTCTGCCGTGCCCACTGCGGAAAATACGTTCCCGCCGGCGCCTGCACAGCCTCAGCAAGCCTCGATCGCCGGTCTTGCGACACAGCCGACCGGCGTGCGCGCCGATAGCGGCACGATCTTTTCATCAAACCCGCCGATGGCCGCTGCCGGACCATCCGGCGATGGTCCGGTTCCGGCCAACCTGCCGAGGCGGAATTTCAACGCCACCACCGCCAGTGTCTACAGCACGCCGCAGGCCACGCACGCTGCAGCCTGCGGGGCCGACGCCCAGGGCACTCCTTTAAGCTGCTGATTCAGCGCCTTTTTCGCGTGAGTAGGCCGCGGCAAAAAGGCCGTCATTTTTTTGTAAAAAAGATGGCTTTGACGCTTGCGGGAAAGAAATCCCCTCTCTATAAGAGCGCCACGAAGCGCAGGCGCCCTTCGTCTATCGGTTAGGACACCAGATTTTCATTCTGGGAAGAGGGGTTCGACTCCCCTAGGGCGTGCCACTTCTTTCTCCTCCCCAAGTTTTTGTTTTCATTCCCATATCCGGCTTTCGCACGTCGTTTTGCTACCGCGCGATTTTTTGCGTTCGCAAGCGCTTGAAAATGCAATTTTGCGCTTGCGGGATAGAAACGCCCTGACTATAAGGGCGCCACCACGAAGCGCACGCGCCCTTCGTCTATCGGTTAGGACACCAGATTTTCATTCTGGGAAGAGGGGTTCGACTCCCCTAGGGCGTGCCACTTCCTCTCTGCGCAAAAGCGGATCCTCATCCCAAAAAAATTGACGCGCCTCCTTACGGCGCCTTCACCGCGTCGAGCAAGCGGAGCTGCATGCGGCGCGTGCCCTGCCATTGGTCGGCGCTAAGGCAGCCGGCGGCATGGATCTGCGCGCCCCGGGAATTCAGTAGCATATTGCCAAGCGGCGTTTCGGCGGCCCGGAAGGCGATGCCTTCGAGGCGCGAACCGTCGGCCGCCTCCAGCGTCACCTTGATATGCGCGGTGCCGACGAGGCGGGCATCCTTCAGCCGGTGGGCAGGGATCGCGAAAACGGGCTGCGAATGACCGGAACCATAGGGCCCGGCCTGTTCGAGCTGGTCGAAAAGTTCGAGCGTCGCGCCGGAGGCGGAAAGCGCGCCGTCGATCTTCAGCACGTGATTGGCGACCAACGCCGGCACGCCCTCGCCCGCCATTTCCTCGAAGAAGGCGCGCAGGCGGCCGAGATTGTTGCGCTCGACCGTCAGCCCCGCCGCCATGGCATGGCCGCCACCCTTGACGAGCAAACCTGAGTCCACCGCAGCGCGGACCATGCGGCCCATGTCGAAGCCGTTGATCGAGCGGCCGGACCCGGTGCCCCTGCCAGATGGATCGAAAGCGATCGCGAAGGCTGGCCGCTTGAATTTTTCCTTCAGCCGCGCCGCGATCAGCCCGACGATGCCGGGATGCCATTTGTCACGCGCCGTGACGATGACGTTTGCTCCCTCGCCGTTGCCGTATTCGGCCAGCACTTCGGCTTCCGCCTCGGCAAGCATGGCGGCTTCCATGGCTTGGCGCTCGCGGTTGAGTTCGTCCAGCCGAGCGGCGATCACCTCGGCTTCGATCGGGTCTTCCAGCGTCAGCAGTCGGCTGCCGAGTGCCGCATCGCCGATGCGTCCGCCAGCATTGATGCGCGGGCCGATCAGGAAGCCGAAATGATAGGGCGTCACCGGGCCGCCAAGCCCCGCCTTGCGGAACAGCGCCGAAAGCCCGGCATTGCCCATATGGCGGGCGGCAAGCAGGCCCTTGACCACGTAGGCGCGATTGAGACCCTTCAGCGGCACCACGTCGCAGACGGTCGCCAGCGCGACGATGTCGAGCCAGGCGAGCAGGTCGAGCGATCCGGCGCGCGGATCGCCGATCTGCCGCATGTGGCGCGCAGCGGCGACCAGTACCAGGAAGACAACGCCGGCGGCGCAGAGATGGCCCTGGCCGGAGAGGTCGTCCTCGCGGTTCGGGTTGACGAGCGCCAGGCATGGCGGCAGCTCGTGGCCGAGTTGGTGGTGGTCGATGACCACGACGTCGCAGCCCTCGTCACGCGCCGCGGCAAGCGCGTCATGGCTGGTGGAGCCGCAATCGACGGTAACGATGAGGCTGGCGCCGTTGGCGATCAACTGGCGGATCGCCGTCGGGTTGGGGCCGTAGCCTTCGAAGATGCGGTCAGGAATATAGATTTCCGCCTCGACGCCGAAATGGCGGAGGAACCGATAAAGCAAGGCCGAAGAGGATGCGCCGTCGACGTCGTAATCGCCGAAGATCGCCACCTTCTCCTGCCGGGCGATCGCGGCGGCGAGCCTCAGCACCGCCTTTTCGCAATCGGTGAGCGTATAAGGATCCGGCATCAGCGAGCGGATGGTCGGGTCGAGGAAGGCGGGAGCATCGTCGAGCGTAACGCCGCGGCCGGCGAGCACCCGGGCGACGAGATCGGGTATGCCGTGGATCTGGGCAATCGCCAGCGCCCGGTTCTGGGCCGCCTGATCGAGGCGCGACACCCAGCGCTGGTCGCCCGCGGAGCGTTCGACGCCGAGGAATGCGCGCGGGACGGGATCAACCGTTTCCGCCGTGGACGAAAGCGCGGAGAAAATTCTGGTCATGGAGCGCTTCTAGCGTATCGCGAGAGCAAGAGGAATCGATTTGACGGGATCACCGGGCGGATCGGGCTATCTTTCGGTAACCGGCCGATCACAGCATCGACCAGACGAATGCGGAGCCGCTGATACCTGCAGCCATCGCGAAGAATACCAGCAGGAAAGCGAAACTGCGCCGCCCTGCAAACTCGTCTCCGCCCGGCTGATCGTTGGCGTGGATGCGATGGGTGGGCGGCGAGCCATGTGGCTTGGGGCAGGCTCCACCGAGCCGCAGCCGGTATCCCTTGTTCCGCGTGTTCAAGTTTCGCGTCTTCACGGCCCGCGTATTCATGGCGATCGCGCAAGTGCCTCCTCGACGGTGATTGCCATTGGCAATTTACGTCCAGAGGCCTCCGAGCGGCCAGTCCGAGAGCCTTTGCGGCCTTTGTTTTCGACGATGTTCCCGAAAGGTTCCGGGGTTACCCACAGGAAACAGCCGCATCCGCTTTTCGAAGCGGCCCGCTTTCTTAAAAAGCCTTGGGCCGCTCGATGCGAATCACCTGGGGCTCTCCGACGAGGTAGCTCTCGGCCTTGATGGCATCGACCGCCTTGCGGACCGAATCCTCGGTGGTCGCGTGGGTGACGAGGATGATCGTCTTCGGCGTGTCAGCCGCCGCATCCGGCTTGGATCGCTGCATGATCGATTCCAGCGAGATGCCGTTTTCAGCCATGCGGGCGGCGATGCTGGCAAAGACGCCGGTGCGGTCGGCGACCGTCAGGCGGATGAAATAGCCGCCCTCATGGCTCTGCATGCGGGCGCGCTTGTAGGGCGCAAGCGAGGCGGCCGGAGTGCCGAGCACCGGAACGCGCTGGGCGCCGGGGCTGCTCTTGGCGATGTCGGCTATATCGCCGAGGACAGCGGACGCGGTCGCGTTGCCACCGGCGCCGGGGCCAACCATCAGCAGTTCGCCGAGGATATCGGATTCGATCGCCACCGCATTCGTCACGCCGTCGACCTGGGCGATGACCGAGTCATGCGGCACCATGGTCGGGTGGACGCGCTGCTCGATACCGCTGTCGGTCAACTGGGCGACGCCCAGAAGCTTGATGCGGTAGCCGAGATCGGCTGCCGCATGAATGTCCTCGATCGAGATATTGCTGATGCCCTCGAGATAGATCTCGTCGGCGGCGATCTGGGTGCCGAAGGCGAGCGTCGTCAGGATTGCAAGCTTGTGGGCCGTGTCGTTGCCCTCGATGTCGAAGGCCGGATCAGCCTCTGCGTAACCAAGCCGCTGGGCTTCCTTGAGGCAATCGGCAAACGACAGGCCTTCCTTCTCCATCCGCGTCAGGATGTAGTTGCAGGTGCCGTTCATGATGCCGTAGACGCGCGACACGGTATTGCCGGTCAGGGACTCGCGAAGCGCCTTGATGACCGGAATGCCGCCGGCGACGGCTGCTTCGAAATTGAGAAGGACGCTTTTCTCTTCGGCGATCTTGGCAAGCTCGACACCGGAGGCTGCAAGCAACGCCTTGTTGGCCGTCACCACATGGAGACCACGGGTCAGCGCTGCCTTTACGGAATCGGCGGCGGCACCCGAGGCGCCGCCTATCAGTTCCACAAAGACGTCGATATCGGCCTCGTTGGCCATTTTTTCCGGCGTGTCGAACCAGGTGATGCCGGAAATATCGATGCCGCGGTCGCGCGACCTGTCGCGTGCCGTGACTGCGGTGATCTCGATCGCACGGCCGCACGTCGTTGCCAATTCATTCGCGCGGGTCTGGATGATCCGGACGAGCGAGGCACCCACAGTGCCGAGACCCGCAATGCCGACTTTGAGGGCGTCTGCCATGCTATTCTTCCTGATTGCCTGGGAGGTGGCGGCCCACGCGGGCCGCCGGAAATGCTGGTCCGATCAGCGGCGCGTGTTGAGCGAGATGACGTTGTGCATCGTCTCGTCGGCCGTCGACAGGAACTTCTTGATGTTACGGGCCGCCTGGCGGATGCGGTGTTCGTTCTCGACCAGCGCCAGACGAACATAGTCGTCGCCCATCTCGCCGAAGCCGATGCCCGGCGCGACCGCAACGTCCGCCTTCTCGACCAGCAGCTTCGAGAATTCGAGGCTGCCGAGGTGGCGGAACTTTTCCGGGATCTTCGCCCAGGCGAACATGGTGGCGGCCGGCGGCGGCACTTCGAAACCGGCCTTGCCGAAGGAGTCGACCATTACATCGCGGCGGCGCTTGTAGACGTTGCGGACTTCGGCGATGTCGGAACCGTCGCCGTTGAGGGCATGGGTCGCCGCGACCTGGATGGGCGTGAAGGCGCCGTAGTCGAGATACGATTTGACGCGCGTCAGCGCCGAGATCAGACGCTCATTGCCGACCGCAAAGCCGATGCGCCAGCCGGGCATGGAGAAGGTCTTCGACATCGAGGTGAACTCGACGGCGATATCCATCGCGCCGGGCACCTGCAGCACGGACGGTGGCGGCTCGCCGTCGAAATAGATCTCCGAATAGGCAAGGTCCGACAGCACGATGATGTCGTGCTTCTTCGCAAAGCTCACCACTTCCTTATAGAAGTCCAGCGAAGCGACATGCGCCGTCGGGTTAGACGGATAGTTGAGGATCAGCGCCAGCGGCTTCGGGATCGAATGTTTTACCGCGCGTTCGAGCGGCGGAAAGAAGCTGTCATCCGGCTCGACCGACATCGAGCGGATCACGCCGCCGGCCATCAGGAAGCCGAAGGCGTGGATCGGATAGGTCGGGTTGGGGCAGAGGATGACGTCGCCCGGCGCGGTGATCGCCTGCGCCATATTGGCGAAGCCTTCCTTGGAGCCAAGCGTCGCAACGACCTGGGTATCCGGGTTGAGCTTCACGCCGAAACGGCGGGCATAATAGGCAGCCTGGGCACGGCGAAGGCCGGGAATGCCCTTCGACGACGAATAACGGTGGGTGCGCGGGTCCTGGACCACTTCGCACAGCTTGTCGACGATCGCCTTCGGGGTCGGAAGGTCGGGATTGCCCATGCCGAGATCGATAATGTCCGCGCCACCCGCTCGCGCGCTGGCCTTCAAACGGTTAACCTGTTCGAAGACGTATGGCGGCAGGCGTCGGACTTTATGAAACTCTTCCATCTTTCTCCCCGTGGAAGGCGCGCAGCGTCAGACGCGACGCGCCGGTGTCGCATGATTGGCGATTTTTTGCTTTGCGACCAAAAGCGCCGAAACGCAAGTGCTAATTGCCGATATCGGCTGGCCCGGATGACTTGGTTTGCCCGGACGACTTGGCGATATGGGCTACTTGGCGATATGCGCCAATGCGTCCTTGCCGTGCTCAGCGGCAAGCTTGCGGTATTCGGCGACCCGGCGCTGATATTCGGCTTCGGAGATCGAACCGGATCTGCGCAGGCGGGCGAGCGATGCAAGGCGCGGCTCGCTCTTGTTGTAATCCTCGTCCTCGATCTGCTCGGCCGCAGCGCGCAGCGTCGGATCGAAGCTCGGATAGACGCCGGTGTTCTGCTTGGTGACCGGACCGGGTGGCGGCGCGTTCTTGCTTTGGACGACGACGGCCGGCGGTGCGGTGTTCGGAATACCGTCATCCAGAGCAAAAGTGCTGCTGTTGCAGCCGGCCAGCAGAGAGAGCGCGCCAAGACCGATGAAAAGCGGTAAGCTGCCGACCCGATGCCTCAGTTTTTCCATTTCCGTAACCCAGTTTCCGTCATCGGCCAAATGCACCTGAAGGCGCCGATCGCTGGCACTTGTATTCGCTTTCAGGCACAATGTACAAACGAAAACAACTAACAAACTGTGGGGAGGCCGTGCGTGGCGGAAAAGACCGAGGATAACGGGCGGGCCGGACAGGAATTTCCGGGATTCGACCCCAAATCGGTCGAGGCCTATGTGGTCAAGGACCCGCAGGCGCTCGCCATGAACTTCGCCAGGGCGCTCGAAAACCTGGGCAAGGCGGCATCGGAATGGCTCGGCCCCCGCGAACGCGGCGAGGTCGGCGATTCGGTCGCGGACCCGGTGACAGACCTCGTGAAGACCCTTTCCAAGGTCACGGAATACTGGATTTCGGATCCGAAGCGGACGCTCGAGGCGCAGACCCTGCTGTTCTCCAGCTATATCGGCATCTGGACACGCACTCTCAATCAGTTTTCGGGCCAATTCTCCGGCCAGCCAGTCGCCCCCGAAGCCGACACCCTGCCGAAAGACAAACGTTTCGCCGACGATGACTGGATGAAGAACCCTTTCTTCGCCCTCCTCCGGCAGCTTTACCTCGTCACCGCTTCCTGGGCCGACAAGCTGGTCAACGAAGCCGAAGGGCTTGACGAGCACACCCGGCACAAGGCCGCCTTCTATGTGAAGCAGGTGACGGCCGCCCTTTCGCCGGCCAATTTCGCTCTCACCAATCCGGAAGTGTATCGCGAGACCGTCGCCAGCAATGGCGCCAACCTAGTGGCGGGCATGAAGATGTTCGCCGAGGACATCGCGGCCGGCGGCGGGGACCTCAGGCTGCGCCATACCGACGCGACGAAATTCGCGATCGGCCGCAACATGGCGCTGACGCCGGGCAAGGTGATCGCCCAGAGCGAGGTCTGCGAGGTCATCCAGTACGAACCCTCGACGGAAACGGTGCTGAAGCGCCCTCTCCTCATCTGCCCGCCGTGGATCAACAAGTTCTACATTCTCGACCTCAACCCTCAGAAGAGCTTCATCAAGTGGTGCGTCGACCAGGGCCATACGGTCTTCGTGATCTCCTGGGTCAATCCGGATGAACGCCATGCGAAGAAGGACTGGGAATCCTACATGCGCGAAGGGATCGACTTCGCGCTGACCACGGTCGAGAAGGCTACCGGCGAACGCCAGGTCAATGCGATCGGTTATTGCGTCGGCGGAACGCTGCTTGCCGCAACGCTTGCTTATCACGCACAGAAGAAGAACAGCCGCATCGCATCGGCGACCTTCCTCACCACCCAGGTGGATTTCACCCATGCGGGCGATCTCAAGGTGTTCGTCGACGAGGAACAGATCGCGGCGATGGAAAAGCAGATGAATGCCGTCGGCTATCTCGACGGTTCGAAGATGGCCACCGCCTTCAACATGCTGCGCGCCTCTGAACTGATCTGGCCCTACGTGGTCAGCAACTACCTCAAGGGCAAGGAACCGATGCCCTTCGACCTGCTCTACTGGAATTCCGACAGCACACGGATGGCGGCTGCCAACCACGCCTATTACCTGCGCAACTGCTATCTCGACAACACGCTCAGCAAGGGCGAGATGAAGCTCGCCGGCAAGACGATCTCGCTCAAGGACATCAAGATCCCGGTCTACAATCTCGCCACCCGGGAAGACCATATCGCGCCGCCGAAATCGGTCTTCCTCGGCTCCTCGCTGTTCGGCGGGCCGGTGGATTTCGTGCTGACCGGCTCGGGCCATATCGCCGGCGTCGTCAACCCGCCCGACAAGCAGAAATACCAGTACTGGACCGGCGGCAAGGCCGAGGGCCAATACGAAGACTGGCTGACGGGCGCCGAGGAAAACAAGGGATCCTGGTGGCCGCACTGGCATGCCTGGGCCGAGGCAAAGGACGACGAGCGCGTGCCGGCCCGCAAGCCCGGCGGCAAGGCGCTCAATGCGATTGCCGATGCGCCCGGCACCTACGTGCTGGAACGCATCTGATCATTTTCGCAGATGCGCTTCGATCCCCCACTGGTGCCTGCGACCCTCCTGCAACGCTACAAACGTTTCCTGTTCGACGCCGTGCTGGAGGATGGCACGCCGTTTACCGGCTCCTGCCCGAATACCGGTTCGATGCGAGGGCTGACGACGCCGGGATCAAAGATCTGGGTGTCGCTGCATGACAGCCCCACCCGCAAATACCGGCACATGTTCGAGATGGTCGAGGTGGACGGCGAGCGCGTCGGCATCAATACCGGCCTGCCGAACCGGCTGACGGAAGAGGCGATCCGCGCCGGGCTGATCCCGAGCCTTGCCGGCTACCAGACGATCCTGCGCGAACAGCGCTACGGCCGCAACTCGCGCATCGACTTCCTGCTTCTGGATGGCGATCTGCCGAATGCTTACGTGGAGGTCAAGAACGTCCATTTCTGCCGCGAACCAGGACTGGCGGAATTTCCCGATACCGTCACCAAACGCGGCGCCAAACACCTGGAAGAGCTGGGCGACATGGCGGAGGCTGGTCACCGGGCGGTGATGATCTACCTCATCCAGCGGCACGACTGCTCGCGTTTCCGCATCTGCGGAGATCTCGACCCGTTCTATGCGCTCGCCTTCGAGCGCGCCAAGTCCCGCGGCGTCGAGGCCTATGCAGTGCATTGCCGCGTTTCACCGGAGGAAATAACGCCTGCGGGGCTGATCCCGGTCGAAGATCTCGGCTATCGCTTTTCGGCCGCCTTGTAGACCGCGTCTCGATCTCGCCGGCCGACGGCGATCACCAGTACGACCAGTTGGGTATCTCGAACCTCATAAACGAGGCGATAACCGATGGCGCGCAGCTTAATCTTGTAACGGTTTTTGGATCCATGAAGCTGGGCAGCAGCGACGCCCGGATTTTCGAGGCGCTCGGTCAATTTCTTCTTGAACTGCTCACGGATATTCGAGTCGAGCTTGCGCCATTCCTTCAGCGCAACATCCAGAAACGCGAGCTCATAGCTCATCCAGCGTTACCTTGATGACGGTCTCGCCTGCCCGGCTGTCGGCAAGTGCATTGAGCTCAAGGTCTTCCAACCGGTCCATCATCGCTTCGTAAGCCTTTGCAGGCACGCAGTAGAAGGCGGGCTCATTGCGATTGAGGATGGCGACAGGAGCTCCGTCTCCTGCTGCGACGGTACCCATGGGGTTGCGCTTCAGCTCGGAAACGCTGGCGGTAACTTCGGCGAGGACGATGCTGACCATGGTGGCTCCAATGCTCCAATTCGCACCTTGTATAGACCCATAAGAAGCACTTTAAAAGGCTCGTTTCAAATCTACTCGTTCGGATTGTCGGGAAGAAAAGCGCTGAAATCACCGATCGTGATGGACGAACCGGGGCCGGCTGCTTTATGAACGGAGAGATTGCGAGAGAAGAACCATGGTCAACTATATCGAGGCGGTTTCCGCCCCCCTCAAAAACACGGGCGCGATCCGGCTCTATACTGCGGACGACTTTGCCGGCATGCGCAAGGCCGGCCTGCTGACGGCGCGCTGCCTCGACGAGCTGGCGGCGATCGTGCAGCCCGGCGTCACCACCAATGCCATCGATCGCTTCGTTTTCGAATTCGGCATGGACCATGGTGCGTTGCCGGCGACGCTGAATTATCGCGGTTACACGAAATCCTCCTGCACCTCGATCAATCACGTCGTCTGCCACGGCATTCCGGATGACAAGCCTTTGCGGGAAGGCGATATCGTCAATATCGACGTCACCTATATCCTCGACGGCTGGCACGGGGATTCGAGCCGCATGTATCCGGTCGGCCAAATCAAGCGCGCCTCGGAACGCCTGCTCGAAGTCACCTACGAATGCCTGATGCGCGGCATCGAGGCAGTCCGTCCCGGCGCCCGCACCGGGGCGATCGGCGAGGCGATCCAGACCTATGCGGAAGCGGAACGCTGCTCGGTGGTGCGCGATTTCTGCGGCCATGGTGTCGGCCGGCTTTTCCACGACTCGCCGAACATCCTCCATTACGGCCGCGCCGACGAAGGTCCGGAAATGAAGGAAGGGATGATCTTCACCATCGAGCCGATGATCAATCTCGGCAAGCCGCACGTGAAGGTGCTTTCCGACGGCTGGACCGCGGTCACCCGCGACCGATCGCTGTCGGCGCAATACGAACACGCAATCGGCGTCACCGCCACCGGCTGCGAAATTTTCACGCTCTCGCCGGGAGGCTTCGACCGGCCCGGCCTGCCGCCGCTTTCGAGGTAACGGATGGCCAACCGCTCCGCTCCTCCGCCGGACGAACAGGCGTCCTTCGTCGAGGACGAGCGCGGCTTTTTCGCCGAACAGCTAACCAAGCCGAAAGCCATCAAGAAACCTGTAGCGACGGATGACGACGAGCCGGCGGCGCATTACCATGGCCACCGCGAACGCCTCAAAACCAAATATCGCGAACATGGCGATACGGGGCTTGCGGACTACGAGATCCTCGAACTCCTGCTGTTCCGATCGATCCCCCGCCGGGATACCAAACCGCTTGCCAAGGCGCTGATCGCCCGCTTTGGAACGCTTGCCGGAGTTCTCGGCGCGCCGCTCGGATTGCTGCAGGAGATTAAGGGCGTCGGCGAGGCGGTGGCGCTCGACCTGAAGCTCGTTGCGACCGTCGGGCAGCGGATGCTGAAAAGCGAACTGCGCGGCAAGCAGGTCCTGTCGTCCTGGTCTTCCGTGATCGACTATTGCCACGCGGTCATGGCCTACGAGCCCCGCGAACAGTTCCGCATCCTTTTTCTCGACAAGCGCAACGCGCTGATCGCCGACGAGGTGCAGGGCCACGGTACCGTTGATCACACGCCAGTCTATCCACGCGAAGTCGTGCGCCGGGCGCTTGAACTGTCAGCGACTGCGATCATCCTCGTCCACAACCACCCGAGTGGCGACCCCACTCCTTCCCGTGCCGATATCGACATGACGAAGACGATCGTCGACACCGCGAAACCTCTCGGTATCACGGTGCACGACCACATCATCATCGGCAAGGACGGCCATGTCAGCCTGAAGGGGCTGAGGCTGATCTGAGTTTTGGCGTGGGGGTGAAGAGGACCCGCATGCCTTTTCCGATCTCGGCGCCCTAGGGATCGAGCGCTGGCAGTTTACCGAAAAAGCATCTTTCGTTGCAGATCGTTACGTCACGCCACCTGCACCATGTGGCCTTCGGAAACCTCGCGATACTGGCGCGCCGGCGGCTGGAAACCCACCGGACGGACCGGGCTCTTCAATTCGTCATTGGAGATGCCACGACGGATGCCGCGGCGGGCCGGGTCCGGCACCGGAACGGCGGCCATCAGCTTTTTCGTATAGGGATGCTGAGGATTGTCGAACACCGCCGCGCGCGGGCCGATCTCGACGATCTCGCCGAGATACATGACCGCTACCCTATGGCTGACCCGTTCGACGACCGCCATGTCATGGCTGATGAACAGGAATGCGAGGTTGAGGCTCTGCTGCAGGTCGAGGAGCAGGTTGCAGACCTGTGCCTTGATCGAGACGTCGAGCGCCGAGACGCTTTCGTCGGCGACGATCACCTTCGGATCGAGCGACAGGGCACGGGCAATGGCGATGCGCTGGCGCTGGCCACCTGAAAACTCGTGCGGATAGCGCCCCGCCATGTCCGGCGAAAGGCCCACTTTGCGGAGCAGGTCAGCGGTCTTTTCCTTGGCGTCCTTCGTATTGCCGAGCTTATGCTTGACGAAGGGTTCGGAAATCGCAGCGCCGACCGTCATGCGCGGGTTGAGCGACGAGAACGGATCCTGGAAGATCATCTGGATGGTCTTGCGCATGTCGCGCAGCCCCGTCTGATCGAGGCGCAGGACATCGTAGCCGTCGAGCGCCACGTCGCCGCTGGTGGGCTCGATCAGCCGCATGATCGAGCGGCCGGTCGTCGACTTGCCGCAGCCCGATTCACCGACCAGCGACAAGGTCTCGCCCTGGAAGAGATCGAAGGAAATGTTCTCGACCGCGTGGACGGAACCCGTCTGCGTCGCAAAGAGGCCGGAGCGGACGGCGAAGCGGGTGACGAGGTTCTTGACCGCCAGCACAGGGGTCTTGCGGGTATCGACGGTGCCGGCGACTTCCTTGGGCTCGGCGGTCTCGCCGGTCGCGATGTCGACGACCGGGAAACGGGTCGGCCATTTGCGGTTCTGCATCGAGCCGAGCCGCGGCACGGCGGATAGAAGCGCGCGCGTGTACGGATGTTTGCCGTAATGGAAGATTTCTTCGGTCGGGCCGCTTTCGACCGCCTCCCCGCGATACATGACGATGGTGCGGTCGGCGATCTCGGCAACGACGCCCATGTCATGGGTGATGAAGAGCACCGACATGCCCTCCTCCTCCTGCAGCACCTTGATGAGATCGAGGATCTGTCCCTGGATGGTGACATCGAGCGCGGTCGTCGGCTCGTCGGCGATCAGCAGCCTCGGCTTCGACGCCAGTGCCATCGCGATCATCACGCGCTGGCGCATGCCGCCGGAGAACTGGTGGGGATAATCGTCGAACCGGGCGCCGGCGTTCGGAATGCGGACCTTTTCGAGCAGCCGCACGGTTTCGGCGCGCGCCTGCGATTTCGACAGTCCCTTGTGGCGCGTCAGCACTTCCGAGATCTGCCGCCCGATCGTGAAGATCGGATTGAGCGAAGTCATCGGCTCCTGGAAGATCATCGAGGCGTCGTTGCCGCGCACGCCCCGCATCTCCTTTTCGGAGATCGACAGGAGATCCCGCCCGGAGAGCAGGATGCTGCCCTCGATCTTGCTCGTGTTGGCCGCAAGCAGCCGCATGATCGACAGCGAGGTAACGCTCTTGCCGGAGCCGCTCTCGCCAACGATCGCAACCGTCTCTCCCGGGTGCACGTCGAAGGAGACGTCGCGGACGACGCTTTTCCATTCGCCGTCGACCAGGAAGGATGTCGTCAGGTTCCTGACGGAAAGAACAGGTGTCTCGGTCATTGGGACTTCCGTCTTGGGGGCTTCCGTCATTGGGGCTTCCAGGGGGTGGCAAAGGAGGCCGAGGCGCGGCCTTCCGCCTCGCGGGCGGCTTCCAGTTCGGCGATCTTCTGGTCGATGACCCGTCGGTCGATCATGCCATGCGGGTTCTCGCGGGTCGGCATGGTTTCGGCGACGTGCAGGAACCGTTCCTGGGCCACCGCATAGAGCCGCCGCAGTTCGCCGAGCGGATCGGTGTGATCGTCGGCATTGATGCGCAGCCAGGGGTAATCCTGGTCGCGATAGAGGACCATCGCGGCGGACTGCCTGCCGCGCTTGTCGCCGCCGGCTGCCTCGCCGGCATCCATGGCAGCGAGCAGGCGCTCGGCAAGCGGCGCGCCTTCGGCCGCTTTTTCCTTGTAGACCCGCAGCGTCTCGGCGATCACCTGCGGTCCGGCCAGCATGTTGCCCGCGACAGAGACGTTGTCGTCGACCAGATGGCCGGCCCAGTCGATGCAGATCTCGCCGGTATAGGCGGCATTGCGGCCGTTGGCGTCGATCAGATGGAATTGGCGCTGACGCCGGCCGTCATCGCGCGCAGTCAGCACCTCGATGATCTCCTGCGGGCTCCTGCCCTCTTCCAGCAGTTTCAGTCCGTCGGTGCCGTAGAGCGGGCTGACGAAGGCCTGGGTGGCGACGGCCCCCACCCTGCCCTTGATATGCGGCACAGCGGCGCCGACCGCGAAGAAGCGGCTGGCGACGGAAATCCCGAAATGACCCGTTTGCGGATCGCGTGCGACGATCGACCATGTCATGGCTTATCTCCCGACCGCATAGGCCTGCATCAGGCGCGGCGTCGCCGCGGCCCGCAGCAATCCATCCGCATCGCGGCGCGCCGCGGTCAGCCGGCCGACGCTCCAGGGATCAGCAACGGTGATCTGGTGGCCGCGGCGGCGCAGCTCCGCGAGCACGTCGGCGCCGATATTGCTTTCGACCATGATGTTTCCCGGCTGGCTGGTGCGCGGATAGAAGGAGCCGGGGAAATGGGTGGTGTGGAAGAGCGGCATATCGATCGCCGCCTGCAGGTTCGGCTTGTGGTGGACGTAACGCAGGAAGAAAGGCAGTTGCCACTGATCCTGCTGGTCGCCGCCGGGCGTGCCGAACACCAGCGTCGGGCGGCCCTGATGCAGCGCCAGCGATGGGGTGAGCGTCGTGCGCGGGCGTTTTCCCGGTTCGAGCGAGGTCGGCAGGCCGGGCTTCAGCCAGAACATCTGGGCGCGGGAGTTCAGCGCGAAACCGAGGCCGGGCACGATCGGCGAGGATTGCAGCCAGCCGCCGGAAGGCGTGGTCGAGACCATGTTGCCCCAGCGGTCGATGACGTCGATATGCACCGTGTCGCCGCGCTTTTCGGTAAGGTGCGACATGGTCGGCTCGTAGACCGCGCCCTTGCCGCTCACTTCCGCCAGCATGCCCATGGTGAGGTCGAACTGATGGTCGTAACCCGGCACGAGGCCTGGCCGCAATTCGAGCGAGGCTTGGCTGCCGATCAGCTTGCGGCGCTCGGCATTGTAGCCTTCCGACAGCAGATATTCGGTCGGGATCTGCGCGAAATCCGGGTCGCCGTAATAGACTTCGCGGTCGGCGAAGGCGAGCTTCATGGCCTCGACGACCACGTGCACGAAATCCGGTCCGGCCGGATCCATCGCCGAGAGGTCAAAGCCCTTCAGCAGCGCCAGCGACTGCAGAAGCACCGGCCCCTGCCCCCAGGCCGGCGTCTTGGCGACGGTCCAGTCGTGATAATCGTAGGTCTGCGGCGCCTCGACGGTCGCCTGCCAGTTGGCCATGTCATCGGCAGTCAGCACGCCCTTGTGGCGGGCGCCGCTTGCATCCATGACTTCCGCCGTCGAGACATAACGATCGATCGCCTCGGCCACGAAGCCGCGATAGAAGGCGTCCCGAGCGGCCTCGATCTGGTTTTCGCGGCCGGTCTTGGCTTCGGCCTCGGCAATGAGGCGCTTCCAGGTCTCGGCAAGCACCGGGTTTTTGAAGTTGCTCTGCGCTTCGGGAGCCACGCCGCCCGGAAGCCAGGTAGCGTAGGATGTCGGCCACTCGGTCTCGAAGAAGTTCGCCAGCCCCTTGATGGTGGCGGAAACGCGGGCAAGCATCGGGTGGCCGTGCTCGGCGTAATAGATCGCCGGCTCGAGCACGTCGCGCACGCTCATCGTGCCGTAGTCGCGCAGCATCAGCATCCAGCCGTCGAAGGCGCCGGGGATGACGGTCGCGAGCAGGCCGTCGCCGGGGATCAGCTTCAGGCCTTCCGACGTGTAATGCTCGATGGTGGCGCCAGCCGGCGCCGGCCCCTGGGCGCAGATGACTTCGACCTTGTCCTTTTTCTTCGAATAGAAGACGGCCGGCATGTCGCCGCCCGGGCCGCAGAGATGCGGCTCGACGATCTGCAGCACGAAGCCGGTTGCAACGGCTGCATCGAAGGCATTGCCGCCCTTCTCGAGGATCGCCATGCCGACGGCCGAGGCGATCCAGTGGGTCGAGGTGACCACCCCGAACGTGCCGAGGATTTCCGGCCGTGTGGTGAATTCAGTCATGGGTATAGGTCCTTTCACATCACGCTTCGCGCGATCATCATGCTTCGCGGGGATCCAGCGCATCGCGCAGGCCATCGCCCAGGAGATTGAAACCAATCACGACGAGGAAGATCGCCGCACCCGGCCACATCGCCATCCAGGGCGCCTGGCTCAGGAAGTTCTTGGCGACGTTCAGCATCGAGCCCCAGGACGGGGCCGGCGGCTGCTGGCCGAGGCCGAGGAAGGAAAGGCTCGCCTCGGCGATGATCGCGGTTGCGATCGTCAGCGTCGCCTGGACGATGATCGGGGCAAAGACGTTGGGCAGGATGTAGCGGGTCATGATTTCAAAGTGGTTCAGGCCAACGGCGCGTGCGCCTTCGACATAATCCTCGGTCTTGACCGCCAGGACCTGACCGCGGGTCAGCCGCACGAAGATCGGCATGGCGGACAGGCCGATGGCGATCATCGCATTCATCAGGCTCGGGCCCAGGAATGCGGCGAGCGCGATCGCCATGATCAGGAAGGGCATGGCGAGCAGCGCTTCGGTGATGCGCGAGATCACCATATCCACCCAGCCGCCGAAATAACCGGAGACGAGGCCGAAGGGCACGCCGATGCCGACCGCGATGACGACGGAGAACACCCCGGCCATCAGCGACGCCCGGGCCCCCCAGATCATGCGGGACAGGATGTCGCGGCCGAGATCGTCGGTGCCGAGCCAGTGCATGGCCGAAGGCGCCTTGCGGATCGCCGTCCAGCTCGTCGCGACGGGATCGATGATCGGCAGGATCGGCGCGCTGGCCGCGAGGATTGCGAAGAACAGGACGAAGACGGCGCCGACGAGCGCGCTCCGGTTCTTCTTCATCTTGCGCCAGGCGCGGCTCCTGTCGCGCTTGGCCGCCGCAACCGGCGGCGCTTGGTCGATCGTGGTCATAGGGTGGCCCTCAGACGCGGATTGAGCAGGACGTAAAGAACGTCGGCGAAAAGGTTCATCAGGATGAAGCCGACCGCCGTGCACAGCACGACGCCCTGCACGACCGCATAGTCGCGGTTGAAGACGGCGTCGACGATGAGCTTGCCGAAGCCGGGAATGGTGAAGATCTGCTCGGTCAGCACCGCGCCGGCGAGCAGTTCCCCGAACAGCAGCGCCGACAGGGTCACCACCGGCAGCAGCGCATTGCGGAAACTGTGGCTCAGAATGACCTCCCGCGGCGACAGGCCCTTAGCGCGGGCGGTGCGGATATAATCGGCGCTGAGCACGCCGATCATCGCCGAGCGGGTATGGCGCATCAGGGTTGCGGCGAGCGCATTGCCGAGCACGAAGGCCGGCATGATCATGGTCTGCAGGGACCGGACAGGATCGACGAAGATCGACTCGAAGCCGGAGGCCGGCAGCCAGCCGAGCTGCACCGAGATCAGCAGGATGAGCATGATACCCAGCCAGAAGTTCGGGATCGACAGGCCCGTCAGCGCCAGCACATTGGCGATGTAGTCGATGAAGGTGTTCTTCTTGACCGCTGCCAAGATACCGATCGGAATGCCGATCAGCATGGCGAAGAACATCGCCATCACGGCAAGCTGGATCGTCACCGGCAGCTTCTGAAGGATCAGTTCCAGGACAGGCTGGTTGGTGCGCAGCGAAATGCCGAAGTCGCCGGTCAGCACACCGCCGAGCCAATAGAAATATTGCACCACGACCGGATCGTTCAGCCGGTATTTGTCGCGCAGGAATTCGATGACCGCAGGGTCACGCTCCTCGCCGGCCATCGCCAGAATGGGATCGCCGGGCAGCAGTTTCTGCAGTGAAAAGACAAAAATGGAGATGATCAGCAAGGTCGGTATGGCGACCAGCAGACGCTTTCCGATGTAGACAGGCATGACGCCGTCCCCCGTTGAGCAACATTGTTACAAAGTGATGCGGAAAAGTGCCGCATGGGTCCACTCCCCACGCGGCACGGGAGGCTTAGCCCTTCTTGACGCCTTGCAGGCGGATCATGCCGTCAGGATTGGGCACGAAACCCGTGACGTTCTTCTTGTAAGCCCAGATCCACGACTGATGACCGAGATAGATGACCGGCATGTCTTCGTTGAGGATCACGCCCGCAGCATCGTATTTCTGCTTGCGGACCGCGTCGTCGGTCGAGGCGCGCGCTTCATTGAGCAGCTTGTCGACGTCCGGATTACAGTATTTCACGTCGTTGATGCCGCCCTTGCAGGTGATGAACTGATGGATGTTGCCATCGGGATCGACACGGCCAGACCAGTCGGAGCGGCTGAGCTGAAAATTGCCACGGGTCTGCTCTTCGAGCAGCGTCGCGAACTCGGTCGACTTCAGGCTGACGTCGAAGCCGGCTTCGGCGACCATCGACTGCAGGATCTGCATCATCTGCTGGGCGACCGGGTTGTTCGGAATCTGCAGCTCGACCGGGACACGGTCGAAACCGGCGGCCTTGATCAGAGCCTTGGCCTTGGCGACATCGCGGGCGGGAACCGGGATTGCCTTGTTGAACCACGGGCTATTCGGCGGGAACGGCTGATTGCCGCCAACGGCGGTGCCTTCATAAACGATCTGATTCATGGCGTCGCGGTCGATCGCCAGCGAGAAGGCCTGGCGCAGGCGCTTGTCCTTGCCGAACGGGTTGTCGGCGCGCGGACCGTTGGCGATATTGGCGTAAAGCGCCATATAACCGATGTTGACGGTCGCGTCGTATTTTAGGCCCGAATTGCCCTTGACGGCGGTAACGTCGGTCGGAGCCAGACGCTCGATGAAGTCGAGGTCACCCGACTGCAGGTTGGCAAGACGCACGGTCGTATCCGGGATCGGCAGGTATGTGACCTTGTCGATGAAAATCTTGTCCTTGTTCCAGTAGTCCTTGAATTTTTCGAGCACGATGCGGTCCTGCTGGACGCGCTCGACAAACTTGAACGGACCGGCGCAGACAGGCTTGGAGCCGAAATTGGCCCCGAGCGCCTTGGCAGCGGTCGGCGAGACGATCATGCCGGCGCGGTCGGAGAGCTGGGCGAGCAGCGTCACGTCGGGAGCCTTCAGCGTGAACTTGACTTCCAGCGGACCAGATGCCTCGACCTTGGCGACGGACGTCAGTTCGCTCTTGCGGCGAGATTCCGGCAGGGTCATATTACGTTCAATGGTGGCAACCACGGCGGCGGCATCGAGCGGGGTGTCGTCATGGAACTTGACGCCCTCGCGGATCTTCATCGTCAGTTCCTTGCCGTCGGCGGACCATTTCCACTCGGTGGCGAGTTGGGGAACGATCTTCAGGTCAGGCGAAACGTCAACCAGCTTGTCGCACAGGGCGGTATAGACGATACGGCCGACGAAGGTGCGGGACTGGGCCGGATCGAGAACGTCGGCATCGTCCTGCAGCCCGATGCGTAAATCGACCGCAAGCGCCGGAAAGGCGAAAAGCGCGCCGGCCAGCAGCGCGGTCGTAAGCTTGGTAAGTCGCATCATGATGAACATTCCTCTCTTGTTTTTAGGTTCCTGTTTTTAGTCTTGGCCGGTTTCCGGCTTCTGGTGGTGGGCCGCGTGGCGGCCATTCAGCTTGCTTCGCTGAGCGATCCCTGTTCCACGGAGCCAAGGGACGTCGCGCGGATGAGCCGCTCCTGAAGCATCAGCAGGTGTTCGCGCATCGCCTCCCCTGCCCGTACCGGATCACGTTCGGCGATCGCCTCGATGATGGTCTTGTGCTGCGCAAACGAGATGTTGACCGCGTCGCCGCTCGAACGGGCGCGCTCGCGGATCGCCCGCCATGCCTCGTCCTGGCGGACACGATTGATGACGTCGAAGATCGACAGGAAAAGCTGGTTGCCGGCGCTCTGGGCGATCAACCGGTGCAGCGTTCCATCCCACAGTTCGCGGGCGTCGGCATCGCTGCTCTCGATGATCTTCAAGGCGATCTCTTGCATCTTGACGATATCCGCCGGCTTGGCACGCATCGCCGCCAGCTGGGCGAGCTGCGGTTCGATCCTCAAACGGACTTCCATGATCTCCATGAAGTCCGTGCCGGCGACGATCGCGCCCACATGGTTGCTCCACTCGCTCGGCCTTTCGCCGATAAAGGTGCCTGAGCCCTGGCGACGCCAGATGAGGCCTTCGGATTCGAGCACCTCGAGTGCACGTCGCACCGCGCGCCGGCTGATGCCCAGCATATCGGTCAACGCCCGTTCGGTCGGCAGGCGGCCCTCAGAACCGAATTCCCCCGCCCTTAAAAGCTCCCTCAGGCGATCCAGCGCATAGCTCGAATTGTCATGAGCCTCGCCGGCTTTATCCTGTACCATTTATCGTACCAATTTCTGATTGGTCCGAATGGACGGCATTTCCTAACCTCCGTCAAGTTAATTTTTCGGCAATTCTTGCAGTGCACAAAATTGATGCATACAGATTGAAATCAAGGCTTGGACGGGCCGCAATCAAAACTTTAGAATAGGCGGCTACAAAGGGATTCGTGAGTGCTGCCGCATTGCGGCAGCCGTCAGATTCGGAGCGGAGCATCCCATGAACCAATACGACCTCATCGTCGTCGGCAGCGGACCGGCCGGTCGCCGCGCGGCCATCCAGGCAGCCAAGCTCGACAAGAAGGTTCTGGTCGTCGAACAGGGCAAGAGGGTCGGAGGCGTATCGGTCCATACGGGAACGATCCCGTCGAAGACGCTGCGCGAAACGGCGCTCAACCTGTCCGGCTGGCGCGAGCGCGGCTTCTACGGCAAGGCTTACCGGGTCAAGCAGGAAATCAGCGCCGAGGATCTGCGTCGTCGCCTGCTGATCACGCTCGACCACGAGGTCGAGGTGCTGGAACACCAGTTCGCCCGAAACCGCGTCCAGAGTATCCGTGGCAAGGCGACTTTCGTCACGCCCGACACGATGGCAATCGCCAAGGACGACGGCGACGTCATGCACGTCATGGGCAAGTCGATCCTGCTCGCGGTGGGCACCAAACCCTTCCGTCCCGACTACATGCCCTTCGACGGCAAGACGGTTCTCGACAGCGACGAGCTGCTCGAAATCGAGCAACTCCCCCGTTCGATGGTGGTCATCGGCGCCGGCGTTATCGGCATCGAATATGCGACCATCTTCAGTGCCCTGGATACCGCCGTCACCGTCATCGATCCGAAATCGACCATGCTCGACTTCATCGACAAGGAAATCGTCGAAGACTTCACCTACCAACTGCGCGACCGTAACATGAAGCTGCTGCTCGGCCAGAAGGCGGACAAGGTGGAACGGCTGCCGGACGGCAAGGTTATGGTGCACGTGGACAGCGGCCGCCAGATCATTACCGACATGGTGCTGTTCGCCGCCGGC
This sequence comes from Neorhizobium sp. 05N33, assembly GCF_056397445.1. Lineage (NCBI taxonomy): Bacteria > Pseudomonadati > Pseudomonadota > Alphaproteobacteria > Hyphomicrobiales > Rhizobiaceae > Neorhizobium > Neorhizobium sp. 05N33. Next base: position 102,308 of record NZ_JBFTNK010000016.1, read on the forward strand.
CGCATGGGCGCCACCGACACACTGAACCTCGCCGCAGCCGGCCTCGAGGCCGACAGCCGCGGCCGCCTCAAGGTCAATCCCGAAACCTTCGAGACCTCCGTTCCCAACATCTATGCCGCCGGCGATGTCGTCGGCTTTCCGAGCCTCGCCTCAACCTCGATGGAACAGGGCCGCGTCGCGGCGCGCGTCGCCGTCGGCGCGATTGCCAAGGAACCGCAGAAATATTTCCCCTACGGCATCTACGCCGTACCGGAAATCTCTACCTGCGGCCTCACCGAAGAGGAAATGAAGGAGCGCGGCATTCCCTACGAATGCGGCATCGCCCGCTTCCGCGAGACCTCGCGCGGCCACATCATGGGCCTCGATACCGGCCTCCTAAAGCTGATCTTCTCGCTGAAGACCCGGCGCCTGCTCGGCGTCCACATCGTCGGCGAAGGGGCGACTGAACTCGTCCACATCGGCCAGGCAGTCCTGAACCTCAAGGGCACCGTCGAATATTTCGTCGAGAACACGTTCAACTACCCGACGCTCGCCGAAGCCTACAAGATCGCCGGCCTCGACGCCTGGAACCGCATGGGCGAAGGCCCGAAGGAAGCACCGGTCGCAACCTCCCAGTCCACGGACACGACCGCGACCACCACGGAACCTGCCAGCGAGAAGAAAAAAGCCGCCTCCAAGTGAGGCGGTCAGACTGCTGACAAACCCCTGGCGTGGTCCGGGGGTTTGTGATTCATTGGGACATGTTGAAGAAACCTGCCCCTTGCCAGACGGCTCTTGAGATGGTGACGCTCGAGGGTCTGGTGCCGAAGGATCACCTGCTTCGCAAGATTGATG
>NZ_JBFTNK010000017.1:0-102534 GCF_056397445.1 Neorhizobium sp. 05N33
TGGCGACTGTTCGGGTTCGATGGAACGGCGGATGAAGACCCAGGCTCTGCCACGGGCTTGGTGTCCCAAGGGAGGTTCGGTCTCCCATCCGCCACCGCATCTGGCAGTAAATCGCCAAAAGCGGATAAAGGGAAGTTACAAGGGGGGCGGACGCACTCCAACGTCGAAGGTAGGCCTTCCGTCCTTACATCAAGGGACCCGGCGCTTCAGCCACCGCAGAGCCTCTCACTCACACATCCATCGAATCGTCGCTGCCCATGTCGCTGTTGTCGAAATCGGCCTGGTCGTCGGAAAAGTCGTCGTTGCCGTAATCGGCCTGCTGGAAGCCGGCATTCGAGCCGGAATTGTCGGCCACGTCGTTGGTGTTGGCGGCAGTGCCGTCGTTGCCCGAGGCCTGGCGGACCGCGTCATCCCCGAAATAGTTGTTGTTGATAACGGTTTCCTCGACGGGACCGTTGCCGCCGCCGAACGGGTTGCTGCCGGCGAGCGGCGAGCCCCAGCCGAGGGAGTTCATGTGGCTGCCGAAGATGCCGGAGAGCGAATTGGCGAGCAGCATGCCGCCCGCGACGCCGGCTGCGGTGCCGAGCGCGCCGCGCAGGAAGCTGCCACCGGCTGAGGGAACCGATGTCTGGCCGCTCCAGGGTGCGGCAGGCGGAGGCGCACGATAACCGTCATCATAGTCGCTGCCGGTGCGGTAGTTCTGGCGTGGGGTGCTGCCCCATGGGCCCGACTGAGGGCCTGCCTGGGGCGCTTGCAGCGGACCGGGGCCGGTTCGAAGACCGGGCTGCGGGGCAGGGGACTGCTGGGCCTGGCCGGTGCCGAAGATCGAGCTCAAGAACCCGCCGCTCTGTTCGGCACGGTGATGATCGCTCGTCTCCGCTTCGAGCTGGCGGACGCGGTCTTCCAGTTCCTTGATGTGGTTGGCGGCGGCTTCGAGGCCCTTTTCCTGCACGATCACGGCCTGTGCCAGGTAGTAGGTGGCGTAGGGTTGTTCGCGGGTGGCCTGGTCGATGAGGGTTTCGGCGTCGCGGTCGCGCGGGGTGGCTGCGGCGGTGCGGACGCGGTCGAAAAGGGCGGTGAGGAGCTGGCGTTCTTCGGGTGACATGCTTGCCTCCTTGGGGGCGTTTGCCGTGGACAACAAGGTAGGCAGGGATTCCGGCATTTCAAAGCCGGGATCCCTTACATTTCGGTAATCTTGGCTCGTGACCGGGGGTCAGGCGAAGGCCAGCGACAGGCCGAGAAGCGCGGTCGCGGCGCCGAGGATACGGGCGATGTAAGGGCTGAGCCGGGCAATGCCGAGGCCGAGCGCGATGCCGGCGGCATGCAGGAGGGCGGTGGCGATCATGAAGCCGATGCCGAACTGCAAGGCACCCGCCGAGCCGAGTTCGCCGCCATGGGCGTGACCGTGGAACAGCGCGAAGATGCCGACGACGGCAGCTGCCGCCGGAACCGGCAGTTTCACCGCCGTTGCGACAAGCAGCCCAAGCCCGATGACCGAGGCGAGGATCGCCGGTTCGACGAAGGGGAGGCCGATGCCGCCGAGTGCGAGCAGGAAGCCGGCAGCCATGGTGCCGACGAAAGCTGCGGGGACGATCCACAGCGCATTGCGGTTGCTGCCGGTTCCGATCTGCGCCGCCCAGAGGCCGACTGCGACCATGACCAGGATATGGTCGGCGCCGAACAGCGGATGGGAGAAACCGGCGAGGAGCGATCCGTGTTCTGCGGGGTTGAGATGCGCGAAGGCAGGTGCGGTGGCGGCGGCAAGAATGGCAGCGGCGAGCGAAAGGCGTTTCAGCATTTGGGTCCCCTGGAAATTATGTGCATGCGGAATGACTGCGAAGATAGGCAAGCGCTTTGTGACTGTCCATCGGCAATTGCCGCGGCGGAAGGCTCGGTACTACGTCATTCACCTTAGTCCGTGGAAGGTGCCGTCTTAGACTCTACGCTCCATTGTTTTACGGCGGCGAACACATTATGTCCGGTATATGAATCTGATGCAGGAGACTCTCAGCGTGCTCGACGACGAAGACGACAAGGACGACAAGACCAAGGAACTGCCGCTCGGCAAGGAAACGGAAGCGAATCTTTTCAAGTCGCGTTCGATCTTCATCTATGGAACGATTACCCAGGAACTGGCGCAGAAGGTCAACACGCAGCTCGTGGCGCTTGCCGCCGCCAGCGACGAAGACATCCGCGTCTATGTGAGCTCGCCCGGCGGCCACGTGGAATCGGGCGATTCGATCCATGACATGATCAAGTTCATCAAGCCGAAGGTCTGGATGATCGGTACGGGCTGGGTCGCATCGGCCGGCGCGCTGATCTATGTGTCCGTTCCGAAGGAGCGCCGCATCTGCTTGCCGAACACCCGCTTCCTGCTTCATCAACCGTCCGGCGGCACCCGCGGCATGGCATCCGATATCGAGATCCAGGCCCGCGAAATCATCAAGATGAACGAGCGGCTGAACAGGATCATGGCCGAAGCCACTGGCCAGTCGGTCGAGAAGATCGCCGCCGACACGGACCGCGATTATTGGCTGTCAGCCGAAGAGGCCAAGGTCTACGGCCTGGTTTCGAGGATCGTGACGTCGCAGAGCGAAATCTGATCGCTCTCTGCCATTTGAATTTGAAAAGCCCCGCCGGCTGCCGCCGCGGGGCTTTTTGTTGTTTGCGGCTCGCATTGCCCGCGGATGGGCCCATGCGGTTCAGGCGACCTGCGGACGCCAGGCAATGACGCCTTCGGTGCGGGCGCGGACGTCGGGCGTGGCAAGGCAGGTGGCGACGGCCTCGTAACCCGGCGCGCCCGGAATGGGTGCAACGCGGCTCGGCGGGCTGTGGTTGGCGGGGCAAAGGATGATTGCCTCGTCCGGTCCGACGGCGCCGAGATCGAGGATCGCCGAGGAACGGGTCATGATGAAGAGCGGGCAGACGCCGGGACCGCGGTTGCGCAGATAGACGGAGACTGCTTCCTGCGATGTCTGGTCCAGACCCTGCTCGATCATGTCGATGACCGGGATGCGGGCCGCGTCGGCTTCGATCGCGACAAGGAGGGCGGTGAGGGCAGGCGTCACGGCTGCACCTTCCTCCTCAAGCCAGGCGAGCGCCTGCTCTACGCGCTGCTTCAGCGCTGGATCGGTTTCCATCCGTGCCCGGGCCTCGGCGGCATCGTTGGCGGCGCGATCGAGGTCGACAAAGACCGCGCCCGGCAGATGTCCGGCGATCGCCTTGGCGAACCGGGTCTTGCCGCTGCCGAGCGGGCCGATGATGTAGTTGAGCGGTCTTATATCTCTGAGTTCGAAGCGTTCGCCGCCCCAGGGCCAGGGAAGGTCGAAAGCAGTGACGATCTCGGCCGCCGGCCGCGCTAGCCGCGTCAACTCGTGCAGCCCCGGCGGTTCGCCGCCGGCAAGGCCCGCGCGCAGATTGCGGACTTTTTCGACCGTTTCGGCGATCCTTCGGGCCTCCGCTTCGAGCTTCGCCTGATGGGCGGCAAGTGCTGGAGCGAGTTCCTGTGCCTCGCCTTTCAGCACGCGCGCCACCTGCGCGAGGCTGAGGCCGAGGGCTCGCAATGCGGCGATCTCGCCGGCGCGGGCCATTTCAGCCGGGCCGTAGGTCCGCCATCCGGCGGCGGTGCGGACAGGGGCGATCAGGCCCCGCTGTTCATAAAGGCGCAGCGCCTTTGGCGATATGCCGAGCCGTTCGGCGGCGTCGGACGGGCTCAGGTAATGTGCGGAAGAACTCAAGGAATCACCTCGTCGGTTGTTGACCGCTCCTCCTATCGGGGCAGCCCCAGGGGCCGGGTCAACAGGTGTTTTGCGAGGTTTCGATTTTTTTTCCGGCGGCCGCCCCGCTCAGTCGACCAGCGCCGTCGATGACGCGAACCGTGAATGGTTGCCGGCCTCCCAATCGATCGCGAATGTGATGAACTCGTTGGCCGGCATCGGCTTTGCGAAGACGTATCCCTGCAGGGTCTGGCAGCCGAGGCTGCGCAGGATGTCCACATGGGCTGCCGTCTCCACCCCTTCGGCAACGATCTCAATGCCCTGTGAGCGACCTATCTCGATAATCGAGGCGACCAGCCGGCGTTGAGAGCCGGCAGCTTCGAGCGGGGCAATCAGCTTGCGGTCGATTTTCAGCCGCTTGGGCCCGAGTTCGATAAGGCTGACGATCGAAGCGTGGCCGGTGCCGAAATCGTCGATCTCGATATCGATGCCGAGCGCCTTGAGGCTGAGGATCGCGGACCTCAGTTCCTTGTCCTGATCTTCGAAGGAAATCGATTCGAGAAGTTCGAACGACAGGGTCCCGGGGAGGATCGGCAGTTCAGCCAGTCGTTTGAACAGCCTTTCGTCTTTCAGGCGCTGCGCCGAGATGTTGACGGAGAGATGCGGGATGTCGAGCCCGAGTGCACGCCATCTCACCGACTGGAAGAGCGCCTTTTCAAGGATGATCGCATCGATATCGGCCGACCGGTGCAAGCTCTCGGCGATCGCCAGGAAACTGTCCGGCGCCAGCAGGCCGCGTTTGGGATGCTGCCAGCGCGCCAGCGCCTCGACACCGACGATAGCGAGCGAATGCGCGTCGAATTGCGGCTGGAAGAAAGGGATGATCTGGTCGCCTTCGAGCGCCGTCAAGAATTCGTCGGACATGCGCTTGCGCAGCACCACTGCCGAGCGCAGTTCCTTGGAGAACAGCTCGACGCGGTTGCGGCCGCGCTTCTTGGCCTCATAGAGCGCGATATCGGCATTGATCAGCAATTGGCTCAGTTCTTCGCCGGCTGCGGTCTGGCAGGCGATGCCGGCGCTGCAGCCGATGCGACATTGATGCCCGTCGATATCGATGGGGCGGGCAAGCGTGCTGACGATCGACTGAGCGAGATATTCGGCCCGGCGTTGCGGCTCAGCGCCCCCGGTTACGACGACGAATTCGTCACCGCCGATGCGCGAGGCGAACTCGTCGTGGTCAATCAGTTCGAGCAGGCGGGACGTGGTGGCCTTCAGGACCGCGTCGCCCGCCGCATGGCCGAGCGTATCGTTGACTTCCTTGAAGCGATCGAGATCGATGTGGATGAATGCCAGCCGGTGACCTGCAGCCTGTTTCTCCCCGGCAGTCATGAACTGGTCGAGGAAGCGCCGGTTCGGCAGGCCCGTCAAGGCGTCGTGCAGCGACTGATGTTCGAGCGTGCGCCTTGCCGAACGCAATTCGTCGTTCTGCAGCTCGGCCTTCGTTTGCGCCTGCCGCAGTTCGGAATGCAGCGTGACGTCCCTGGTAACGTCCCAATTGGCGCCGACGACCCGCTTGACGCCGCTCGCAGTCCGGTAGGTGGCGCCGTGTGCACGGATGTGACGGATCTCGCCGTTGCCGGACACGACGCGGAACTCGGTGCGGTAGCTCGTTTCGTTCTTAAGCGCATCGCGGAAGTATGCTTCGGCGGCTTCCACGTCGTCGGGATGCAGCGCATTGCGCCAGTCCGCGTATTCGCGAACCGTGCGGTCCGGGGAAGAGTCGTAGAGCTCGCGCATACGCCGATCCCAGATCAGCGTATCGGTCGAAGGTTCATATTCCCAGACGCCGACGCCCGAGGCCTGGAGCGCTAGTTCGAGGCGCTGGGACAGCGTTTCCAGCTGTTCCTCGCGCTGCTGCAGGGTGAGGATGTTGCCGTGGCGTTGCTTCATCAAGAGGCCCGCCCAGAGGAGCGGCGCGGCGATGCAGAAGGCGATTAGAAGGGCGGTGACCCGGAAGCCGAACATGTCCAGCGGCGCGCCCTCCCATCCGCCCTTCGGGACTGCTGCGAGATACCAGGTGTCGTAACCGAGCTCGATCCTTGATTTGACCGGATCTTGCGAAAATATCGCACCGTTTCCGAGGAAGATGTCGCGCTCGGCGGGGATGGGCCGCTGCGAGATTGCGATGTTCAGCGTCTGCCGCTGGGTATTGACGTTGCTGTCCGTATAGAGCCGATCGAGATCGATGACCGCCGAAACGACACCCCAGAACCGGCCGTTGGCAAGCGAGAAGACCGGATAGCGCGCAATCAGCCCCTGGCCGCCCTGCACCAGATTGACCGGGCCGGTGATGACGAGCGTCCGCCGCTCGACCGCTCTCATCACGGCATCCCGCTGCAGCTCGTTGGTGCGGTAGTCGAGGCCGAGGGCCTTCTTGTTCGCCTCTTCGGGATAGACCAGGCCGACTACCAGGTCCTTGGCGGCGACAACATTGCGCAGCTGTGACGGAACGTCGAAAACCCGCTCCGAAAGCGCCGTGAATTGGGGTTGGTTGATGTTCGGATTGGCGGCAATGGCGGCGACCAGTCCGTAGATCAGATTGACGTTGCCATGAATATTGGTCTCGAGACTTGCGGCCACTCTGGCGAGCTGTTCAGCCGCCTTGACCTGCTGTGCCACATGGTACTGCTCGCGCTTCTCGATATCGGCGCGGACCACGCCGACCAGCAGGCCGGCGACCGCAAGGATGGCCGGGAAAAAATAGCCGAGGCCGAAGAACTGAAGACGAGACGATTTCGATTTCGAGAGAAATGGCAGCGAGGTCATGGAGATTTCCGATGGTGTCCCCCACTGTCGCCGACAAAATTTAAGATTGTCTAATTTACCTGCGTATCAACTACGCAACTATGTGCGGAAGAGGCACAAATTTTTCGTTTGTACGGAAATGGGACCTCGGCCGTGCCTATGCGGGGCTGATCCGGTTCCTGCCGGCACGCTTGGAACGGTAGAGGCCATCGTCGGCCCGCTTCAGAATGTCCTCGGAGGAGGCATCCGCCGACAGAAATTCGCTCAAGCCGCCGCTGATCGTGGCGTGGTGGCCGAGCGTCTCCCGGACCTCGGTTGCGACGCGCTGGCACAGCCGGTTGGCGATGACGATGCCATGCTCCTGCCGGGTGGCGGGCATGACCACGACGAACTCGTCGCCGCCGAGGCGGGCGAGAAAGTCGGTCTTGCGCAATTCCAGACGACAGACGCCGGCAATTGCTTTCAGAACCGCATCGCCCATCGCATGTCCAAGCTCGTCGTTGACGGTCTTGAAGTGGTCGATGTCGAACATGAAAACGGATGTCGGGATATGCTCGTCCCGGAAAAGCTCGAACTTCAAGGCGAGCACGTCCATCAGCTTGCGGCGGTTGAAGAAACCGGTCAGCGCGTCGGTCTCGCTCTGATGACGCAACTGGTTTTCGACGGCGTTCTTTTCCGTGATGTTGCTGGCGACCCAGACGATCGCATCCTCGCCGTCGACCTGGAAATCAAGCGCCTGCAGGCGCCCCTCGAACCAGATCGGATGTTCGGGACCGTCGTTCTGCAGCCCCTTCACGTCGCTGCCGGAGAGGCTGTATTCGATGATATGCAGGGCGCGCGAGGCCAGCGCCTTTTCGATCTCCCGCACAAACCGTTCCGCCTTCTCGAAGGCGAGGACGTCATAGAGGCTCTTGCCAACGAGATAGCTGCCCTCATGATAATAGCGCGTGTCCTTGCCGCCGAAGAGCGCGGCATAACGGCCGCTGCGGGTGAGGACGAAACAGGGGTCCGGGAGCGCCGACAGAATGAAATACAGCTGATCGCGGGAAAAGGCGGTTTCCCGTCCGATCTCGATCTCTGGCGCAAGGTGAGCTGCCGTCATTGCTTTTCCCGGGGCGTTGATGCAATCCGGGCTGCATGGCCGGACCGACCGGAAGCAACGGGCGCACGGTCCGGAGACTACCGCCAAACTCCTTCCAAATTATCAACAGATGCGAATATTCGCAGACACGAACAAAGGGCGGTTGCTCGCGACCCGGCAAAGCCGAATGGCTGGCTGCAGCCATGGCTTTCCATCTCGGCCGTACCCTTTTGCGGCAAACGCACCTTGCCTTTGCCGGCGGGCCTATGTTCGATTGCGGACTTTCAAATTCATGAGTCCCCGCCCGCATGTTCAAGGATTTTTCCGTTTCAGCCCTGATGATGGGGTTGCTCACTGCCTTTGTCGGGTTCATCAGCTCGTTTGCGGTCATCATGCAGGGGCTGCAGACGATGGGTGCGACCGCACCGGAAATCGCCTCGGCGCTCTTGGCGCAATCGATCTCGATGGGCTTGCTGGCGATCGTGTTCTCGAGCTGGTACCGGATGCCGATCAGCATCGCCTGGTCGACACCGGGGGCGGCGCTTCTATCCGGCATCAGCGTGATCGAAGGCGGATTTCCGGCCGTTGTCGGCGCCTTCGTGGTCTGCGGCGTACTGATCATTCTCTCCGGCCTGTTCCGGCCGCTCAGCCGGGCGATCCGGCTGATCCCGGCGCCGCTCGCCAATGCCATGCTGGCCGGCATTCTCCTCAGCCTTTGCCTCGCGCCGGTGAAAGCTGTCGCCTTCAATGCGGCGCTCGGCCTGCCGATCGTGCTGACCTGGATGGTCGTGGTTTCGAGATGGCGTCTCTGGGCGGTGCCGGCCTCGCTCGGCGCGCTGATCCTGGTGCTGATCTTCGGTGTCGACCTTCCCTCGGACGCGATGGCGCAGATCGGTCAGGCGATCCATCCGAGTCTCACCTTCGTCACGCCGGTCTTCACCCTGCATGGGGTGATCTCGGTGGCGCTGCCTCTGTTCATCGTCACCATGGCCTCGCAGAACATTCCCGGCATGGCGATCCTGAAAGTGCATCACTACGAGCCACCGGCGGGCGTGATGTTTGTCGGCACCGGCATCTTCTCAATCCTCGGCGGGCTGGTCGGCGGCGTGCCGGTCAACATGGCGGCGATCACGGCGGCGATGTGCGCCAGCGAGGATGCCCACCCCGACCCCGCCAAACGCTACTGGGCGGCGATCCTTGCCGGCTTCGGTTACATCGTGTTCGGCCTGATCGCCGGCGGCATCATCGCCTTCGTGTCGCTGGCGCCGCCGATCCTGCTGCAGGCGGTGGCAGGTCTCGGACTGATCGGCGCCTTTGCCAATGCGGCCTTTGCGGCCTATCGCGACCCGGAAACGCGCGAAGCCGCGGCGATCACCTTCCTCGTGACGGCGTCGGGTCTTTCGTTTGCGGGGATTTCCGGGCCTTTCTGGGGGCTCGTCGCCGGCGGCGTGATGATGGGATTGCAGAGCCTCGTCAAGCGTGCTTGAATGACTGGAAATGGTATAATTTCTATATTATATTGGTCATGAAGTTCGAATTCGATCCTGACAAGAGCGCCACGAACAAGGATAAGCACGGAATCGATTTCGTGGAGGCGCAGGCGTTGTGGGCAGATGAGAGGCGGACCGTCGCTCCGGTCCTGTCGGATACGGAGTCGCGATATATCCTTACGGGAAAGATTGCGGAGAAGCATTGGACCGCGGTCTATACATGGCGAGGAGACTGGCTACAAATTATATCGGTCAGGCGCGCACGTGACAAAGAGAAGCAGACCTATGAAGACAATAACCGCTGAAGAGTTTGACAAGAAATTCGACGATGGCGAGGACATCAGCGAATATGTGGACTGGTCTAAGGTCACACGCCCCAATCTCGAACCCAAGCGCGTCAATATCGATTTTCCGACCTGGGTCGTGAACGGGCTGGATCAGGAGGCGCAGCGTCTTGGTGTTACGCGGCAGTCGCTGGTGAAACTCTGGATCGCCGAACGGCTTGAGGCAAGACGCCAAGGCAAGTGAAAGCCCACTTGCCTCTCTTCCACTCTGAGGTTATACACTTCGCCCATGACCATGACAGGCGCAATCATGTCCGACCGTTCGTCTACCCGCCGCATCGCGGCCGGGACGACGGTATTTGCGCTTTCCTCGCTTCTTAGCCTCGACCTTACGCGCTGTTGCCGGGTCCGTTGAGGAGCGCCCGGCGGCCGAAGGCCCGCCCGGCATAAGAGCTCCTCTCACGAACATTCAAGACCGAGCCACAAAAGACCGCTAAAGGTCCGCATCGACGACGGCCAATTCCCCAGACGGATGCCGAGCGACGCGTGAAGCGAGAAGAGACGACGACAATGGACGCCAAGACCAATTCCCCTGTTTCCGGCCCGAAATCCGGCATGCCCGACGCGGCAGTGAAATATCGCGCCTACCCGACCATCAACATTCCCGACCGCACCTGGCCTTCGAAGGTCATCGACAAGGCGCCAATCTGGTGTTCGGTCGACCTGCGCGATGGCAACCAGTCGCTGGTCAACCCGATGGGCCATGACCGCAAGGCCCGCATGTTCCGCATGCTGCTCGACATGGGCTTCAAGGAAATCGAGATCGGCTTCCCGTCCGCCTCGCAGACCGATTTCGATTTTGCCCGCTGGTGCGTGGAAGAGGCCGGCGTGCCGGAAGATGTGTCCATGCAGGTGCTGGTCCAGTGCCGGCCGGAGCTGATCACCCGCACCTTCGAATCTCTGGAGGGCGCCCACAAACCGATCATCCACTTCTACAACTCGACCTCCGAACTGCAGCGCCGCGTGGTGTTCGCCAAGGACGTCGCCGGTATCAAGCAGATCGCCGTCGATGCGGCGAAGATGATCACCGACATGGCAGCGAAGGCGGGTGGCGGTTTTCGTTTCCAGTATTCGCCGGAAAGCTTTACCGGCACCGAACTGGAAGTGGCGCTGGAAATCTGCAATGCGGTTACCGAGGTGATCAGGCCGACCGCCGAAGACAAGCTGATCCTCAACCTGCCCTCGACGGTCGAGATGGCGACCCCGAACATCTATGCGGACCAGATCGAATGGATGTGCCGAAATCTCGACAACCGCGAGAACATCATCATCTCGCTGCACCCGCATAACGACCGCGGCACCGGCATTGCCGCGACCGAACTCGGCCTGATGGCGGGCGCGGACCGTGTTGAAGGCACGTTGTTCGGCAATGGCGAACGCACCGGCAATGTCGACGTGGTGACGCTCGCCCTGAACATGTACACGCAGGGTATCGATCCGGAACTCGATTGCTCCGATATCGAGCGGATCAAGGCGGTCTACGAATATTCCAACCAGATGGTCATTCCCGAAAGGCATCCTTATGTCGGCGAATTGGTCTACACGGCCTTTTCCGGCTCGCACCAGGATGCGATCAACAAGGGCATGAAGGCGATCAAGGTCGCCAATCACCCCGTCTGGGAAGTGCCCTACCTGCCGATCGACCCGCGCGATGTCGGCCGTTCCTACGAGGCGATCATTCGCATCAACTCGCAATCGGGCAAGGGCGGCATCGCCTATATCCTCTCGGAGGATTACGGCTTGAACCTGCCGCGCAACCTGCAGGTCGAGTTTCGCGAGGAAATCCAGCGGATCACCGACGAAGAGGGCGTGGAGCTTCCCGCCAAGCGCATCTACGAGAGCTTCATCGAGCGCTACGTGGAACAACCCGGCGCGCGGCTGAAATTCGTCGACCACCACACCTATCCGGCAGGCACCGACCATAAAGGCATCCGCGTCGTCGCAGCCGAGATCATCGACGGCGGCGAGGTGAAGCGGATCGAAGGCAAGGGCACGGGGCCGATCGACGGGTTCATCAACGCACTCTCGACCTATCTCGGCATCGAGTTGTCGGTCGCCGACTATTCCGAACATTCGCTGCAGCACGGCTCGAATGCGTCCGCTATCGCCTATGTGGAGATGGAACATCCGAACGGAAAACTGTTCGGCGCCGGCATCAACAAGAACATCGTCGCGGCTTCGCTGGAGGCGATCGTCTCGGCGGCGAATAGGGTGCTGGCGGCCAGGGGGTGATACGTCAAACTCGCTGAATGCCGAATAGCATGAAAAGCCGCCCGGAATTTCGGGCGGCTTTTTCGATCGTGCGAGACGGTGGATGGCGCGCAGCAAAAGGCCGCAGGACCGCTTGATGGCCGTTTTGGTTCAGATTGTTCTGTTGCAGTTTACTTGCCGGACGTCGCGCTTGCGAAGGCGAGAGCGACCGCAAATACGCCGAAGGCTGCGACGACAAGGCTGACGACGATGATGGTATCGGTTGGCATGATGAACCTCCGTTGGTTTGATGGGAGGTTACGTCGCATCCATCCACTTGCGTTTGAGCAATATCAACCCGTTACCCGCCTACGCAGGTCTGCACGGCAAATTCTGTCGTAGGAGGCCTGACGATCCGCGACAGGATTTAGGCTACGCCCCTAAATCAGCCCCGCCGCCTTTGCCGCGATATCATCCAGATCCGCTGCAGACGAGGGGCCGACGACCATGTAGGTGGCGAGTGGCGTGACCCAGGAGACGAGGCCGGTGTCGTTGCGGATTTCCTCGATCGAGCGGTTGCCCTCGGGCCGGGCCTTGGTGAAGGAAATGGCGATCACGTCGCCGTCACCATCGCCGTCGGTGCGCCGGTAGAGAAGCTGGCCGACCGGCGCGCCGCCGGCAGCAAACAGGCGGGCACCCTGGAAGGTCAGGCCGCTGTCGCTGAGATCGGGGATACGAAAACCGACGCCGGTGTTGGTGGTCAGCCATTCGAGGATATCGGCTGGCCTTTCGGCGGGGATTTCGGCGAGATGATTGGTCTGGCGCGCATAGAGGCGGTAGTGGGCGATGATATCGTCCAGCCAGTCGCGGCTGCTGGTGCCGGGAATGGAAATCATCGAAAACTGCGGAGCCGCCGGGTTGCCGCCGATCATATAGCCGATACCGCCGCCGAGCACGAAAAGCAGGGCACAGGCGGCGACCGCCTGCAGGCCGGACGGCTTGAAGGAAAGCGTCGGGCGCGGCCCCTGCGGCAGGCGTATGGCCCGGCGCGGCAACGGCGCATTCTTGATGGTGCGCACCAGATTGAGCGGCACCGGTTCTTTCAGCATGTCGTCAAACGCGCGCCGGCCGAGATCGGCGCCGCGCTTCAGGGCATCTTGCAGGGACCGTGCCTGCGGATCGTTGACCAGCAGTTCCTCGACATCGTGCCGGTCCTGCTCGTCGATCTGGCCATCGATATGGGCGGAAAGCCGCAGTTCGAGCGACGACGGATGGGGGATGTTCATCCTCACGCTCTCCGCTCGCTCGTCTGGGCGGCGGCGGTGGCCAGGCTGAGACGTGCAGCGCAAAGACGGGCGGCGAAGAGATCCGGCTGGATGCCGAGGATGGCGGCCGCCTCGGCATAGGCGAACCCCTCCACGTCGGCGAGCAGGAAAACGCTTGCCAAGCCGTCCGGCAGGCAGACGAGGGCAGTCGACGGACGGGAGTTTTCGGCCGGGGAGGCATCGTCGGCAGCATGGATATCGGCGCGCCGGCGCTTCTTGGCCTCGTCGACGAAGGTGCTGCGGATCATGCTGAAAAGCCAGCTTTCCAGCCGGCCTTCGCCCTTCCAGTGATGGCTTTTCTGGATCGCCCGGCCAGCCGCTTCGCGCACCAGGTCATCGGCCTCGACAGCACTTCCCGTCAGCGTCAGCGCAAAACGGCGCAGGCGCGGCAGGAGCGCTACGAGATCGCGCCGAATGTCGGTCGATGGGCTCGGTTGGGTCATGGATAGGAGCGGCTTACCTGTAATCTACTGCAATAAATAGCTATGACGAGATTGTGGCGATTCCGCAACAATCGCGCCATTGATTCTACAACATTCTCGCGACTTGCGGAATCGACATCGTCGCCGGCTCTTCGCCATAGAGGAGGCGGCTGTTGTCGAGCGCGACGCCGTCGCCCCATTCCGTCAGGCCGTAACGTTCGCAGAGCAGGTTCCAGGCGCCGGCTTCACCGGAAAGCGTGAAGAGGTTGTAGGCGGCGCGCGGCTTATGTCCGCCGGGGCCTTGGGATGCCGATGCGATGCCGACCACCGGCACGTTGCCGCTATGGCTTCGCAGCCAGTAGAGCGTGTTGAGATGCGTATGCCCGTGCAGTACCAGTTCGGCGCCGCCGGTGGAGATCGCTGCCGCGAAACGGCGGATGCCGAGCATGCGTTTGTGCGAAGAGGCGGCGCCGCGGATCGGGGGGTGGTGGATCAGCACGACCCTGAAGAGACCCTCGTCTCCCGCTTTCTTCAACAGGTTGACCGTTTCGCGCGCCTGCCGCGAGCCGTAATAACCGGACGCCGAAAAGGGCAGGGTGGCATTGGAGGTCGAGCAGCCGATGATGGCAAGCGGACCGCGCCGGCGCAGCGTCGGGAAGATATGATCCTCCTCCGGCCATTCGGCCGGGTCGTCGTCGCTCTTGATGAACGGATACCATTCGTTGACCGACTTGTCGTGCGCGCCGGGTACATAGGCGTCGTGGTTGCCGGGCACCACAGTCGTATCATGGGGGTCGCCGATGGTGCGCAGCCACTCGCCGGCAAGCCGCGTCTCGATCTTCGTCGCCAGGTTGACGAGATCGCCGGTGATGACCAACTGGTCCGGTTCGCGCGTCTTCAAATCGCTCAAAAGCAGGTCGAGCGTGTTGACGAAAAGGTGCTTGCGCCGATTGCGGTGCCAGTTCACAAAACCGGTGATCCGCTTCGAGAAAAGCTCGCGAAGCGTCAGGTTTGGAAGCGGCCCCAGATGGATGTCGGAAATATGCGCGAATTTGAACATGGCGCACACATAACGCATGAGCGCAGAAATCGTTATCGATTTTCTGGGCGCTCCCGGAGTTATGAATGAGCAGCGAAGGGGTGCCGGAAATCCGCAGTTGGCGCACCCGGATCGTGGTCTGGCTGCTGCACCGCGTCTTCATGCTGACGCGCGGCATGACGCTCGGCGTACGCGCCGCCTGTTTCGACGCAGAAGGCCGTATATTCCTCGTCCGTCATACCTATGTGCCCGGCTGGTACATGCCGGGCGGCGGCGTCGAGCGCGGAGAGACGGTGCTCGATGCGCTGCGCAAGGAGTTGCGCGAGGAGGGCAATCTGGAAATCCGCGGAGAGATCACGCTTTTCCACGCCTACTACAACCGCAATGCCAGCAGGCGCGACCATGTGCTGTTCTATCGGGTGACCGTGGAGCAGACGAAGCCGCGTGCGCCGGATCGGGAGATTGCCGAGAGCGGCTTCTTTACGCTCGATGCGCTGCCGGAGGAGACGACCGCCGCGACACTGCGGCGGTTGCGGGAATTGAAGGGCGAGGTGGAGCGGGCGGATTATTGGTGAGGTATCCCAGTTTGCCCCTCATCCGCCTGCCGGCACCTTCTCCCCGTTCTGACGGGGAGAAGGACAGATGCCGCACCGTCTCGCCCTATCCGCAACGCGTTGGTTTAAAGAGGAACGGAAGCTTACCGCTTGCGTCCTTCGCCCCGCTTGCGGGGAGAAGGTTTCGGCAGGCGGATGAGGGGCGGGTGCGTCTCGATCAAGCCGCCCGCGTCACCTTCTCCCGCCCATGCGGCGCGTCGAGGTCCACTACCGGGCCGACGGGGACGATGCCGGTCGGGTTGATGGTCTTGTGGCTCTCATAATAGTGGTGCTTGATGTGGAACAGGTTGCAGGTCTCGGCGATGCCCGGTTGCTGATAGAGATCAGCGAGATAGCCGGACAGGTTCGGGTAGTCCGCGATGCGGCGGATGTTGCACTTGAAGTGCCCGACATAGACCGGATCGAAGCGTAAGAGCGTGGTGAACAGGCGCCAATCGGCTTCGGTCGTCGTCTCGCCGAACAGGTAACGGCTGCCCGAGAGGCGCTTTTCCAGCATGTCGAGCGTCTCGAACAGGCGGGTGACGGCACCCTCATAGGCGTCCTGGGCAGTTGCGAAACCGGCCTTGTAGACACCGTTGTTGACGGTGTCGTAGATGACCGCATTGAGTTCATCGATCTCGCCGCGCAGCGCCTGCGGATAGAAATCCGCCGTCGAGCCGGTCAGGCCGTCGAAGGCGCCGTTGAACATGCGGATGATTTCCGAACTCTCGTTCGAGACGATGGTGTTCTCAAGCTTGTCCCAGAGGACGGGCACGGTGACGCGGCCGGAATAGTTCGGATCGGCCTTCAGGTAGACCTGGTAGAGATAGTCCGAGCCGAACAGGTCGTCGCCGGTGGCGCCATCGCGTTTCTTGAACTCCCAGCCGTTCTCCAGCATCAGGTAGTCGACGACCGAGACCGAGATCAGGTCTTCGAGCTTCTTCAGCTTGCGGAAGATCAGGGTGCGGTGCGCCCAGGGACAGGCATAGGAGACGTATAGGTGATAGCGCCCGGCTTCAGCCTTGAAGCCTTGCTTGCCGGTAGGGCCGGCGGAACCATCGGCGGTCACCCAGTTGCGGAACTGCGATTCGGCGCGCTTGAAATGGCCCTTGTTTTCCTTGGTGTCGTACCAGACGTCCTGCCATTTTCCTTCGACGAGCCTGCCCATGATTATCTCCTTGGATTTTCCTTGAGGTGATAGATACGGCACCGGCTGCCGAATACGAGACAGGATTTTATGAACGGTGTGTTTTTGCGTTGGACGCGGGAAATTTTTCCTGCTAATTCGCTTTCCGGATTTTAAGGATACTTTCCTCTATGACCGAAGTGCGGACACTGCGACGACGCTGATCATCGACCATGACGCTTGAACAAGCGTCATCGATATCCCTTGTCCTGTCCGCTCTTTATCCTACGGCTTCGGTCCATCCATGTCTCAGCATAACGTTCTCTACAAGCACGACCTCGTTTACCTCACGGAAGATACGTCTCACGATGAGGTCATCGAACTCATCAACGCGGAAGCCTTCGGCCCCGGCCGGCATACCCGCGCCGCCGCCCGCATCCGCGAGCAGGGGCCGCATGACCGGACCCTCTCCTTCGTTTGCGCCGACGACGGTGAAACGATCGCTTCGGTCAGGATGACGCCGGTCCATGCGGGTTCGGTGAAGGGCCACCTGCTCGGGCCGCTCGCGGTCCGGCCGTCGCACAAGAACCGGGGCATCGGCCGCGAGCTGGTGCGGATCGCCATCGAGGCGGCGAAACGCAAGGGTTCGGAGGCGGTGATCCTGGTCGGCGACCCGCCCTATTACGGTCCGCTCGGGTTCGAGAAGGTCGCCTGTGGCGCGTTGGAATTCCCGGGACCTGTCGATCCCGGCCGGGTTCTGGTCGTGCCGATCGCAGCCGACGTGCATGCCCGGCTCAAGGGCGTCATCGGCTGGCGCGGATAGGCCATTTCCTTTAAGCAGATGATGGATCGGTCGGTGAAAGCCGGCTGGAGGTGTCGTCGAAGCGAGGGACAGGCGGATGGCTGCAATCACCATGGACGAGGCGCTCGACCGCGCCGGAGCGGGGACCTATCAGCGGCGATTGATGGGCATTTTCGGGCTCGTCTGGGCGGCCGATGCCATGCAGGTTCTGGCGGTCGGTTTCACCGCTGCCTCGATCGCGGCAAGTTTCGGGCTGACCGTGCCGCAGGCGCTGCAGACCGGTACCGCCTTCTTCCTCGGCATGCTGCTCGGCGCGCTCGGTTTCGGCAGGCTCGCCGACCGGATCGGCCGCCGCCGGGTGCTGATCGTCACGGTTGGCTGCGACGCGCTGTTCGGCACGCTCTCCATCTTTGCCCCGGATTTCACCATCCTGCTTCTGCTGCGCTTCCTGACCGGCGCTGCCGTCGGCGGCACGCTGCCGGTCGACTACGCGATGATGGCGGAATTCTTGCCTGCCAGGAACCGCGGTCGCTGGCTGGTCCTGCTCGAAGGGTTCTGGGCGATTGGAACGCTGATCGTGGCGCTGGCTGCCTGGGCCGCAAGCCTTGCCGGCGTCGCGGATGCCTGGCGCTACATATTCGCGGTCACCGCCATTCCGGCGATCGCCGGCATCGGCCTGCGCTTCCTGGTGCCGGAATCGCCGCTCTATCTGATGCGCTCCGGGCGCCACGACGAAGCGAGGGTAATCGTCGACCGGATGCTCGCTGTCAACGGACACACGCCCCTCGGGGCAGGCACCAGCCTGGTCTCGCCGCCGCCGGTCAAGACGACCGGCATCTTTTCCGGCGAGCTTCGCCAGCGCAGCGTCATGATCCTGGCGATCTGGTTCCTTGTCTCCGTCTCCTATTACGGCGTCTTCACCTGGATGCCCGCGAAGCTTGCCGGCGAGGGTTTCGGTTTCGTGCGCGGTTACGGCTTTCTGGTACTGGTCGCACTTGCCCAGCTTCCGGGTTATGCGCTTGCCGCCTATGGTGTGGAAAAATGGGGCCGCAAGCCGACGCTGATCGGCTTCTGCCTGCTCTCGGCGATTGGCTGCCTGATGTTTGTCGTCGCACCAAGTGCCCTCCTGGTCGGGGCCGCGCTGCTGATCATGAGCTTTGCGCTGCTTGGCACCTGGGGTGCGCTCTACGCCTATACGCCGGAACTTTACCCGACCGCGTCGCGGGCGACCGGCATGGGGGCAGCCGGTGCCATGGCGCGTCTCGGTGGCCTGCTGGCGCCGTCGCTGGTGGGTTATGTCGTGGTCCAGGGTCTCGGCCTGACGATCGGTATTTTCGCCGGCCTGCTGGTGATCGCGGCGATTGCCGCCACGATGATCAATGCGGAGACGCGACAGGCCTCTCTCGCCTGAACACAGGGAAAGCTCAGAACCGCTTTTGCAGCCACGTCACCGAATGGCCTCCTTCGAGGCCTTTCAGCGTGCCGATCTCGGTATAACCCTGTTTCAGGTATAGCTTGAGCGCTTCCGGGTTCATCGTGTCGATATAGGCGCCGATCGCGCCGCGAGCTTTGGCTTCGGCTTCGGCCATGTCGAGCATGCGGGCGCCGAGGCCCTGGCCGCGCAACTCGTCCGGCACATAGAGCATCGAGATATAAAGCCAGCCGCGGCCGGTATAACCTGTCAGCCCGCCGATCAGATTGCCGTCCCCGTCATGCAGCGGCACCGCCAGTTCGCGGCGGTTGCTGGGGCCGAACGTTGCGGCATTGTGGGTCATCAGCCGTTCGAGGATGAAATCCTCCTCGTCGGCGTTCATGCCTTCGGTGAGTTTCAGGTCGATATCCATGCGGCGCTTCTTCGTCCCCATTTTTCGGAGCGAATGGATAACCTACAGAGCTTTCCTGAGGAAGGTGCGGGTGCGGCCCTTCGGAAATTCCGGCAGTTCCCCGAAGACTTCGTAGCCCTGGCGCATATAGGCCTTGCGGGCGAGCGGGCTGAACGTGTCGATCCAAGCGCCGTGGCAACCGCGGGCGCGGGCTTCCTCTTCGGCTTGGCTCAGCAGCTTGCCGGCCATGCCTTCACCCCGCAATGTTTCCGGGACGAAAAGCCATTGGGTGAAGAGCCAGCCCCAGGCGGTGTAACCGGAAAGCCCGCCGATCACCTTTTCCTCCACATCGCGGATCAGCACGGCGAGCGGCTTGCGCTCGGATGGGCCGACATCGGCGTCGTTGAAGGCGGTCAGTCCTTCGCCGATCACGGCCAGTTCCTCGGGCGAGGGCGAGGCGGTCACATCAAGCTGCGTCATATGTCAGCGACCCTCGCGCCACCACATCGCCGCGACCGCGAAGAGCAGGGCGGAGAGGCCCGCGAAACCTGCAAACAGCGGCAGCGTGTTGATGCCGCGCAGCACCGTCTCGTCGGTCATGCGGATGACCATGCGGTTGGGATCGTTGACGCGCACTTCGCCGCGAACCGGAAGGATGTCCGGCAGCGAGATGCCATCGCCTGAGGCGACGCGGGTCACGAGGCCACGGGTCTTGTCGGCATAGGGTTTCAGCGTGCTCTCGGTCGAGATCATCGCCTTGAATTCCGGCGCATCCACCGTGCCGACATGCACGAGCGTCGAGAACTGGCCGTTGGTGACCTCGAACAGGCCGGTCTCTTCCATGCGGCGTTCCAGCCGGTACTGGCCGGGCCCGGCGGCCGTCATCGGCACGGTCTCGGTGCGGCCGGATGGATATTTGATCGTTGCGGGGCCTGGATCGTCGCCGATCGTCTGGCGGGTCGCCTCGAGCGTGCGGCCGACGGCGCGGGCGGTCAACGCTTCTTCTTCCAGCTCCGGTTCCTTCATCAGCCAATGGGCGATGCGGCGATAGAGCGACACATGCGGGCCACCGCCTTCGAAACCGCGAGCCCAGAGCCAGCCCTGGTCGGAGAGCAGCATGGCGACGCGGCCTTCGCCCTGGCGGTTGAGGACGAGCAACGGGCGGTCGCCGTCGCCTTCCATGACGGTCTGGCCGTGCGGCGTGTCGACGTCGATGGTGCGGAACCAGCGGCCCCAGGCAGGCGGGTTCGAGTTGGAGCCGTCGAGGCCGCGGGTCACGGGGTGCTTTTCACCCTCCGGCGACAGATGCGGATAGAAGGCGGCGCTGTGGATTTCGCCGGTCGGGGCCGCCGGCAGGACCTGTTCGAGCGGCGTGGACGCGATCGAATCCTCGCCGGCATGTTCGGGGCCAGCGGCGATCAGCAGCGCGCCACCATTGTTCACGTACTGGGCGATGTAATCGTAATAGAGGATCGGCAGCACGCCGCGATGCTTGTAGCGGTCGAAGATGATCAGGTCGAAATCCTTGATCTTCTCGACGAACAGTTCGCGGGTCGGGAAGGCGATCAGTGACAATTCGTTGATCGGCGTGCCGTCCTGCTTTTCCGGCGGGCGCAGAATAGTGAAGTGGACGAGGTCGACCGAGGCATCGGACTTCAACAGGTTACGCCAAGCGCGCTCGCCGGCGTGCGGTTCGCCGGAGACGAGCAGGACGCGAAGGTTCTGGCGGATACCGTCGATCACGTGGACGGCGCGGTTGTTGGCGGTCGTCACCTCGCCCGGAAGCTCGGCGACCGAAAATTCCATGACGTTGTTGCCGCCGCGCGGAACCGTGAAGGAGAAGGGCGTCTCCTGGCCGGGCGTGGCGCGCAGCGTCGCCGTCTGCTGGCCGTTCATGCGCACGGTCACCTGCGCCGGTCCGCCGCCGGTGCGACCGTCGTCGAAGACCCGCAGCGTCAGTTCCTGTTCCTCGCCCACAATGCCGAAGCGCGGCGCGCGGACCACCTCGACGCGACGGTCGAACTCGTCCGGCTTGCCGGTGATCAGGCCGTGGACGGGGGCGTTGAAGCCGAGGTCCTGGTTGATGCCCGGCAGGTCATGGATCTGGCCATCGGTCAGGAAAACCGCCCCGCCGATACGGGCCGGCGGCACGTCTGATATCGCCGAACGCAGGGCAGTGAAGAGCTTTGTCGAGGGCGTGTCGGTATCGCCGTCGTCGTCGACCTCGACGATACGCGTCTCGATGCGCGGGTAACGGGAGAAGCGGTCCTTGAGGCTTGCGAGCGCCTCGTCGGTCTGTTGCTTGCGCTGGGCGGTATCCTGGCTCTGCGAGCGGTCGACGATGACTGGCACGACGGTCGAAAGCTGGTCGCGGTCCTCCTGCAGCAGCGTCGGGTTGGCGAGCGCCAGGAGCAGGGCGGCGAGCGCCAGCGTGCGCAAGGCGGCGCCGCGAATGCCGCGCCAGAAGGAGAGGCCCGCGAGGATCAGCGCGAAGACGCCGAGTGCGGCCAGGATCGGCCAGGAGAAGAAGGGGGCGAATTCGATGGTCATGAGGATTTCCCTCTATGGGCCAGAAGCGTTGCGCAAGGTTCGCCCCTCACCCCGCCTCCGCTTCGCTCGGCGCACCCTCTCCCCGCAGGCGGGGCGAGGGGGAACGGCGACCGTGCGGCATATCCCTTCTCCCCGCATGCGGGGAGAAGGTGGCGGCAGCCGGATGAGGGGCTAAGGACCATGGCGACGTTTTCCCTCACTGCCCAAGCCGCTCAAGCAGCGCCGGGACATGCACCTGGTCGGCTTTGTAATTGCCGGTCAGCATGTACATCATGATGTTGACGCCGGAGCGATAGGCATATTCGCGCTGCATCTCGTCCGGGGGCACTGTCGGCAGAACCGGCGCACCCTGGCTGTCGACAGCCCAGGCGCCGGCGAAATCATTTCCGGTGATCAGCAACGGGGTCACGCCGTCGCCGCTGGAGGAGAGCTGGGCGCCGGTGTTTTTCGCTTCCTGCCTTGCCTCGACCCAAAGCGGGCTGCCGGTATAACGGCCGGGGAAGTTGGTGAGCAGGTAGAAGGAGCGGGTCAGCACGTGATCGGTCGGCGTCGGCTCCAGCGGCGGGATGTCGATATTGGCGAGGATCGCCTGCAGGCGCTCGCCATTCGGCGTGGTACCACCTCCGCCGAGCGACGAATATTGATCGCGGGTGTCGAAGAGGACAGTGCCGCCATTGCGCATATAGGCGTCGATGCGGGAGATCGCCGCTTGGCTTGGCATCGGTGCCGTGGCGGAGATCGGCCAGTAGATGATCGGGTAGAAGGCAAGCTCGTCCTTGGTGATATCAAGGCCGACCGGGGCGCCGGGTTCCAGCGTCGTGCGGTAGGTGAGGAACTGGCTGAGACCTTCGAGACCCTGTTCGGAAATGCTGTCGACATCCCGTTCGCCTGTCACGACATAGGCGAGGTGGGTCGTGTCGAGCCGTTCGAGGATCTGCTCGTCACCGGGCTTGGCGCCGGCACCGGGTTCCATTTTCTGTGCCTGCGATTGACCGGGCGTTAAGGCGAAGAGGCCGAAAGCGAGGGCGGCGATCGCTGCTGCGGCAGCACCGCTCGGCCTGCGGCGTCCGCCGGAACCACGCGAGAAGGCGCCGTTCATGAAGAGTACCACAAGGCTGTCGAGGATCAGCAGCGCGAAGGCGGCGGCGAAAAGGGCGGGGCGCAGCGACACGGCTTCGCCGCCAGCCAAGCCTTCGCGTACCAGCGGCCTGCCTGCCGTGGTCGGGTCGAAGCGGGCGATGACGGTTTTCGGCGCCAGCAGGTTGACGGCGGTGAAACCGTCCTCGGTACCGTAAAGGCCCGGTGGATGGTCGAAACTCGCGACCGGCACCTGGTTCGCGGCGATCGCGATCGGACGGGCCGTGCCGGTTTCGGTGGTGAGGACGCCGTCCGCGGTCAAAAGCCGGTAGGGAGCAAGTGTCGCAGCGGCTCCCTCTGCTGCCGCGCCGGACGCGGCACCTCCTGCGCGGGCGAGTTGGACCAGGCGGCGGAGCATCTCGACGAAATTGCCTGACAGCGGCAGGTTCGACCAGGTCGCCTCGGCGCTCGTATGGAACAGCACGATGCGGCCGGCCTCGACTTCCTTTTCGGTGACGAGAGGCGTGCCGTCTGAGAGGCTTGCCCAGGTGCGTTCGGCAAGGTCCGGCGTCGGTTCGGCAAGAACCTGGCGGGTGACGGTGATGTCTGTGGCGCGCGGCATACCGGCGAAGGGGCCGAAGCTCGGGAAATCGGCGAGCGACTGCGGCTCCGACCAGGACATGGCGCCGCCGAGCGCGCGTTCACCCTGGCGCAGGATCACCGGCACCAGCGGATCGTCGGCGGGGGCGGCGGCAAGCCGCGGGCCGGCGAAGCGGATCAGCGTCCCGCCTTGAGCGATCCATCGCTGCAGCGGTGCGTAGGTCTCGGCCGGCAGGCGGCCGACATCGGCAAGGATGATTGCGGAGGGGTTGCCCTGCAGGATCTGCGGGATGGCAACCGAAAGATCGGCGGTGTTCGGCTGGATGACGTCGGCATAAGGCAGGAGCGCGCGGCTGATGTAATAGAGCGGCTGCAGCAGCGGCTGGAAGTCGCTGCCGCTTTCGCCGGCGAGAAGCGCGATGCGGCGGCGCTTGAAGCCATCGTCGAGCAGGTGTGCCGCGCCGGCGGTGGCCAGCCCGTCGATGCTGAGGCGCGCGAAATCGTTGCGAAGCTCGAACGGCGAGGTGATCTCGGCCGTGGCCGTCGCAGCACCGGCTGCAAACTGCAGCGTGCCGGAGGCGAGTGCGCGGCCCTGTGCGTCGAGCGCGTTGACGTTCATCTGCTGTGCCGCCGCGGTCGAAAGGCGTGTCGCGGTCACCGACATGGCGGCGGCGTTATTGACCGCGTCGGTCAGCGCCACGGCGCTATGGCCGTCGCCTTCGATCAGGCGCATTTCTGCGGGCGACAGGGCGGCGAATGTCGACATGGCCTCGTTGTCGCTGGCGGCCGCCATGCCGTCGGAAAGGATGGCGAGCGTGCCGGGACGGGTGGTGTTCATGGCCTCCCTGACCGCCTGGGCAGCGCGGGCGCGATCGGGAACCAGCGGCTTGGGGTTGGCCGCCGTCAGCTTGTCGCGGGCGGCGGCGGCGGTTCCGGGTACTGCCTCATGGCTGGCATCGGCGGTAAACGTGATTGAGACCGGCACGTCGGCGCTTTCGGCGTCGTCGATCAAAAGGTTGGCGGTCTGGACGCGGCGTTCCCAGTCGGCAGCGGTCGCCCAGCCGTTGTCGACGACGAGCACCAGCGGGCCGCCTGCATTCAGGGAATTGGCGCGCGGGTTCATCACCGGATCGGCGATCGCCAGGATCACGGCGGCGGCGAGAAGCATGCGCAGCAGCGTCAGCCACCAGGGGCTCTTCGAGGGCGTTTCCTCGCGCTTCAGGACCGTCGCAAGGATCCGGAGCGGCGGAAAGACTTCCGCCTTCGGGCGCGGCGGGGTGAGCCGCAGCAGCCACCAGATAACCGGCAACGCGATCAGACCGAAGAGAATGGCGGGATTGGCGAAAATCAGCGCGCTCATGACCTGTCTCCGACCGGTTTCGGTGACGGCATGCCGGAAAGATAGCTATGCACGGCGACCAGCGCCTCGGAGGCGAGATGATCGGTCCGATGGAAAACGAAGCTCCAGCCGAGGCGGCGCAGTGATTCACCCAGCGCATCGCGACGGGCGAAATAGGCGCGCTGATAATCCTCGCGGATCATCTCGGCGCGGCCGGAGACGAGCTTTTCGCCGGTTTCGGGATCGGTAAACTCGGTGCGGCCGGTATAGGGAAAAATTTCCTCGGCCGGATCGGCGATCTCGACCACGTGGCCGCGCAGGCCGCGGCGGCCGAGCGGGGCGATGCGCTCCATCACCCGATCGGCGTCGTCGAGGAAATCGCCGATCAGCACGATGTCGCTATGGCCGCGGATCATCGCGGTTTCCGGCAAGCCAGTTGTCAGCGGCGCGTGCATGATCGCGGCGGCGAGCCGCTCGGCGGCGTTGCGGGCCGATACCGGTTCCATGATGCCGGGGCAGCCGATGCGCTCGCCGGACCGGGCAAGGATTTCGGCCAGCGCCAGCATCAGCACCAGCGCCCGGCTTTCCTTGGAAGCGATGGCAAGCGTCGACTTGTACATCATCGACGGCGACATGTCGGCCCAGAGCCAGACGGTGTGGGCGGCTTCCCATTCGCGCTCGCGGACATAGGTATGGTCGTCGCGGGCGGAGCGGCGCCAGTCGATGCGAGACAGGCTTTCACCCTCGGCATAAGGGCGGAACTGCCAGAAATTTTCGCCGACGCCGCGCTTGCGGCGACCATGCCAACCGGCGATCACCGTGTTGGCGATGCGCTTTGCTTCCACCATGCAATCCGGCACAAGCGTCGCGCGGGCCTGGGCTCGGGAGAGGAGTTCGCTACTCGGTGTCTGCTCTACGATCTGGCCAATGGTGGAAGCCACGCATTATCCTTTCTAGCCGGCGGACTTAGCCGCGGGCCTGCTTCACCAGGCCGGCGATGACGTCGCGCACCGACATGCCTTCGGCGCGGGCCGCAAACGTCAGCGCCATGCGGTGTTCAAGCACCGGTTCGGCAAGCGCGTAAACGTCGTCGAGCGACGGGGCCAGACGGCCTTCGTAAAGGGCGCGGGCGCGGGCCGTCAGCATCAGCGACTGGCCGGCGCGCGGGCCGGGACCCCAGGCGACGTGTTTGTCCGTATGAGCATTACCGTGGCCGGGGCGGGCGGAGCGCACCAGCGACAGGATCGCATCGACCACCTTGTCGCTGACCGGCATTTGGCGGATCAGCACCTGGATTTCCTGGAGCCGCGCAGCATCAATGACGCCCCGCGCCTTGGCTTCCGAAAGGCCAGTGGTTTCGAGCAGGATCTGCCGCTCGGCGGCGAGTTCCGGATAAAGCACGTCGACCTGCAGCAGGAAGCGGTCGAGCTGGGCTTCCGGCAGCGGATAGGTGCCTTCCTGCTCCAGCGGGTTCTGGGTCGCGAGCACGTGGAAGGGGGCGGGCAGATC
The DNA here is from genome assembly GCF_056397445.1 of Neorhizobium sp. 05N33. Classification (NCBI taxonomy): domain Bacteria; kingdom Pseudomonadati; phylum Pseudomonadota; class Alphaproteobacteria; order Hyphomicrobiales; family Rhizobiaceae; genus Neorhizobium; species Neorhizobium sp. 05N33. The sequence continues at coordinate 25,832 of NZ_JBFTNK010000017.1, forward strand.
GTAGCGCTGGCCGGCCACCGTGATGTGGTATTCCTGCATGGACTGCAGCAGTGCTGACTGGGTGCGCGGCGAGGCGCGGTTGATTTCGTCAGCCATCAGCAGCTGAGCGAACACCGGCCCCTTGATGAAGCGGAAGGAGCGGCGGCCGCTATCGTCGGTATCCATGACTTCGGAGCCGAGAATATCCGAAGGCATCAGGTCGGGCGTGAACTGGATGCGGTTGCCGCCGAGGCCGAGCACGGTGCCGAGTGTGGTGACGAGCTTGGTCTTGGCGAGGCCAGGGACGCCGACGAGCAGCGCATGGCCGCCGGACAGGACCGCCAGCAGCGTGTTCTCGACCACCTTTTCCTGACCGAAGATCACCTTGGCGACTTCGGCGCGAATGGCGGCGATGTCGGAAAGGGCCATTTCCGCGGAGGCGATGATGGCTTTCTCATCGAGGACGGTATCGGTGGAATTCATCAGGCCCATGTCGCTCTCCATCATCCAAACTGGCGGCATCCAAACTGGCTGGCATCCAGAACCTGCTGGCACTTAGAAACCGGCTGGCTTTTCCAGGCCGGGCTCATCGATATCCCGGCGGCGAATCGCTGCGTCGCAGCATCCGGCTTATCCGATCAAACTTATTCCCCGAAATATGGCTGACAAGCACGTATTGAATGACTATCTCGTGAGGAACAATTGCTTTGATGGATGCTTACGGTCGAACCGGGACTGAAAGATGGCAGCGCAAACGATAAATTCGGCATCCGATGCCGCAGGGCTTGCGGCGCTGATCTCGCGTGCTTCCGAGCAGAGCGGCGACGGAAAGCGTGGTTTACCGCCTGTCGAGCGGTGGAATCCGCCCTTTTGCGGCGACATCGACATGGAAATCCGTGCCGACGGGACATGGTTCTATATGGGCACACCGATCGGCCGCGCACCGCTCGTGAGGCTGTTTTCGACGGTGCTGCGCAAGGATGAGGACGGTCGGACCTATCTCGTAACACCTGTGGAAAAGGTCGGCATCCGCATCGCCGACGCTCCCTTCCTTGCGGTCGAGATGCAGGTCACGCAGCGTGAGGGCCAACAGGTGCTCACGTTCAGGACAAATGTCGGTGATGTGGTGGAGGCGGGGTCGGAACATCCCTTGCGCTTCGAGATTTCGGGCGAAAACCGCGAGCTTAAACCCTATCTCCTGGTGCGCGGCCGGTTGGAGGCCCTGGTCTCCCGTGCTGTCATGTACGATCTCGTGGAACTCGGCGAGGCGATCGTGATAGACGGAGTGCCGATGTTCTCCGTCCGCTCCGGAACGGAAATCTTTCCCGTGATGCCCGAGGCCGAATTGGACGCCTTATCCCAATGAGTGAATTTCCCCTTTTTTCGGCCGGCGATTTTCGCCGCCGGGCACTGAACCAGAATGGCGGGCCGGTCGATCACGCCTGGCGCGACCATGGCGATCATCTGCTCAATCCGACGCTCGTCGATCTCGCCGCGGGACTGAAGCTCAAGGATGCGGCCGTGCTGGTGCCTGTGGTCGACGACGGCGACGAAGCCAAGGTAATCCTGACGCAGCGGACATCGACGATGCGAAAACATTCCGGCCAGATCGCCTTCCCGGGCGGCGGGATCGATCCGGAGGACCGCTCGCCGGAACAGGCGGCGTTGCGCGAGGCGGAAGAGGAAATCGGCCTCGACCGTTCCTTCGTCGAAACGCTGTCGCGACTGCCGACCTATTATGCCGCGACCGGTTTTCGGATCACGCCGGTGCTCTCGGTGGTCAGGCGCGGCTTCGAGATCACGCCCAATCCGGCCGAGGTGGACGACGTCTTCGAGGTGCCGCTGTCCTTCCTGATGAACGCGGCCAACCACCAGCGCGGCAGCAGGGAATGGGACGGCACGGAGCGGCATTTCTATGTGATGCCCTACGAGGAACGAAACATCTGGGGCATTACCGCGGGCATCCTGCGCACGCTCTACGAAAGGCTTTATGCATGACGAGTGTAGCCGACGAGGCCTGGTTCCGGGACCCGGCGCTGCAGCGCATCCTGACCCTGCTCAATGCCGACGGCGGTGAGGCGCGGGTGGCGGGCGGCGCGGTGCGTAATGCACTGATGGGGCTTCCCGTCGCCGATGTCGACGTCGCCACCACGCTTGTCCCGGAAAAGGTGGTCGAGCGGGCGGTGACGGCCGGTATCAAAGCCGTGCCGACCGGTTTCGAGCACGGCACGGTGACGCTGGTCATCGGAGGCCACGGGTTCGAGGTCACCACGTTGCGCCGCGACGTCGAGACTGACGGCCGGCGGGCCAAGGTCGCCTTCGGCACCGATTGGCAGACGGATGCCGAACGACGGGACCTGACGATCAACGCACTTTATGCGGACGCTCAAGGTGCGGTGATCGACCTCGTGAAGGGGCTGCCGGATATCGAGACCCGCACCGTGCGCTTCATCGGCGATGCGGCCGAACGGATCGCCGAGGACTATTTGCGCATCCTGCGCTTCTTCCGCTTCTTCGCCCATTACGGTTCCGGCCGGCCGGATGCGGATGGCCTGAGGGCCTGCGCCCGCGCCAAGGACAAGCTTTCGACGCTTTCGGCCGAGCGCATCTGGGCGGAAACCAAGAAGCTGCTGTCGGCTGCCGATCCTTCCCGCGCGTTGCTGTGGATGCGGCAGGCGGGCGTGCTCACCGAAATCCTGCCGGAGACGGAAAAGTGGGGTATCGACGGCATCCACGGCCTCGTGGCGGCCGAGAAGTCGCTCGGCTGGACGGCCGATCCGATCCTGCGGCTGGCGGCGATCGTGCCGCCGGATGCCGAGAGGCTGGATGCGCTTGCTAAGCGGCTGAAGATGTCGAATGCAGAGGCTGCCAAGCTTGCGGCCTGGGCAAATGCGCCGGTGCTGCCGGACGAAGTGACGGATGTCGGGTTTGACCGGCTGCTCTACCGCCATGGTGCGGAGGGGCTGGTCATCCGGCTGAGGCTGGCCCTGGCGTCGGCGCGAACTGCGGCCGAAGGCGATCCGGCGGCGATGCGCAGATCCGCGCGGCTGTCGGTCTTGCTGAAGAGGGCTGAGGACTACGAGAAGCCGGTCTTTCCGCTCAGTGGTGCCGATATCGTCGCAGCCGGCGTGCCGGCCGGAAAACGGGTCGGCGAAATCCTGAAGGAATTGGAAGATTTCTGGGTCGAGCGCAATTTCGCTCCCGACCGGGCGGCGCTGACCGCCCGGCTGGAGGATATGATCCGCAGATCACTCTGACATCAGGCGTATCGCCGCTCTGACATCGGGTGTTTCGAAATCAGATACAGCCACTCCGATGCGGATGACCGACTTTGGTCGCGCCGGGCGTCAGGCCGCCGCCGCTCCGTTTTCGTCGCGAATGCGTGCCTTGATGTTCTCGACCATGTTTTCGCGGATGATCTCTTCGCCATGGACAGTGCGAAGATGTTCCACGGCGCGGCGAACCACTTCGGCGTCTTCATCGGCCCGGGTATGCCATTGGCAACCGGGGACGAGCGTACCGCATTCGAACAGTCGCATGATACTTCCTCCTATTGTCGTCGGACTGGAGGCGGGCGGACAGCTCCTCATATCCGCCGGCCCCAATCCCGATAACTCGAAAGCGACGACGCTGTTCCCGATGCTTATTCGGAAAACGCCCAGGCGTGGAAAACGGAAGCCTCTTCCTTACCCTTTTCCCGCGCCGTCTCGGTGTTGGCGGCCGACATGGCAACCGACTTGCCGGCAAGCTGGCGCCTTACCTGGTCCACATAAAAGGAATGGGGGAGTTCTCCGCCAGTTCTCGCGCGCATTTCCGTCGCGAGGCGGTCGATCATTTCAGCGGTATCAAGGGAACGGGAGTCCCTGTCCTTAGACGCTTCCGGCATGGGCATGCTATTCGGTGCCATCATGGCGATCCTCCTCCGGTACAACCAAAGGGACGCTACCACCATCGCACTGATTCCGATATCGCATTTGTTAAGGATGAGATATTAGGGCCGGTTTATACCCGATATCGTTAACTTTGTGGTTCTCGATCTAAGGCCACCTTACAACCGGAGGCAGTGACGAGAGGATGGACTCGACATTGCCGCCGGTCTTCAACCCGAAAATAGTGCCACGGTCGTAGAGCAGGTTGAACTCGACATAGCGGCCGCGACGGATCAGCTGTTCGTCGCGATCATGTTCCGTCCAGGGCTTGTTGAAGTTGGCCCGGACGATCCGCGGATAGACGAGGTTGAAGGCGCGTCCGACATCCTGCACAAACGCGAAATCCGCCTCCCAGCCGCCTTTTTCCGCGACCGGATGCAGCCAGTCGAAGAAAATGCCGCCGACGCCGCGCGGTTCATTGCGATGCTTCAGGAAAAAATAATCGTCGCACCAAGCCTTGTAGCGATCGTAGTCGGCGACCGCCTCGTGGCGTTTGCAGGTGATTTCCATGACCCGGTGGAAGAGGGTGGTGTCCGGATCTTCCTGGGTGCGGCGCCGGTCGAGGACCGGGGTAAGATCCGCGCCGCCGCCGAACCACTGGCTCGACGTCACCACCATGCGGGTATTCATGTGGACGGTCGGCACGTTGGGATTGACCGGATGGGCGATCAGCGAAATGCCCGACGCCCAGAAGCGTGGGTCTTCCTCGGCACCCGGCATCTGGCTGCGGAAATCGGCGGAAAACTCGCCGTGGACGGTCGATGTGTGGACGCCGACCTTCTCGAAGACGCGGCCTTCCATCATCGACATTCGTCCGCCTCCGCCCGCGCCACCATCGCGCAGCCAGTCCTTGGGTTTGAAGCGGCCGGGCTCCTGATCGGAGAGGGGGCCGGTCAGCTCGGCCTCGAGGCCTTCCAACGACGCGCAGATCGTGTCGCGCAGGCTCTCGAACCAGGTCCTCGCAGCCACCTTCTTGTCTTCGATGTCCTCGGGCAGCCCCTTGGGCAGTACCGGCCGTTCCATATCTCTATTCCTCTCGCCATCCCCTTGGCGCGACTCGCATTTTTCCGATCGGGAATTAGCATTTCTGGCTTTCGCGAACCATTCCATCGATTGTCGCGGGTGGAAAATGAGACTCGCAAAGCGTGTCGCCTGGCACTATCTTTAGCGCATAAACAGGTGCTGATCAGGGGCTTTCATGGCAAAGTTCACACCCCCGCCGCTCGACGGGCTGAAGCGCAGGATCGACCGCCACCGGCAGGAAAAAGCCGGCGAGCGCCAGGGCATGTTCGTGCGGCAGACATTTCAGCTCTCACGTGAAGAAGCGCGCGAGAAGGCGCGCGAGTGGTTTCACGAATTTCCGAAGGCCGCCTATTGGACCGAAGTGGAAAGCTGGCGCCAGCTCGAAGGCGACCAGATCGAATTCACGATGCGACGGCTGCCGACCGCGGATTGATCCGATCCATTATTGCGGATCTTCGTAGGTGTAGAGCGCGCACATTTCGGCGCTGCTCTTCGGTGGATTTCGCCCCGTAAACACGGCGATCGCCGACATTCCCTTGCCGGACGCCCAGTTGGCGACATAGGTGACGTCGCCCGATCCGCAGAGCTGATTACCGTTTTCAAGTTCCGGATCGGCCGGTTTCGCGACGCGATAGACCGATGCCGGCACACGTCTGCCATCCACCCGGAAATTATCGGCAACGAGGTCGGAGAATTCGAGGGATTCTTCGTTCTCGAAGGTGATGCTGAAATCGTCCAGCCAGACATCGCCGGTGACGCTCATCGCCGTCTTGCTGACCGCGGTATAATGCTCGGCTTCCTGGGCGTGGACGGACGAAGCCATCAGGACAAGGGCAGCAATGGTCATCTTGTAGCAAAGCAGATTGCGCATCTCGGTCCTTGATGGCTTGGGCTGGGAAGAAGAAGCTCGATTGCGGAAACATATGCGATCCCCGATGTTTGGCCCATGGGCTTCGATCGATTTGACATGTGTTTTTCAAAAGATGCTAAACGGGGGGGGCGGACCATCCGTCAGATGCCGATAGCGCTTAGGCGGCATCCTCCGCCTTGACGAGAACCGGGGTGAGTTCGAGGCCGAGGGCTTTCATCACCTTCAGGATCGTCGCGAATTCCGGATTTCCTTCGCCGCTCAGGGCAGTATAGAGCGCCTTTCGGTTCACTCCGACATTGCGGGCGAGTTTGGTCATGCCCCGCGCCCGCGCGACGATGCCGAGAGATCTCGCGATGAAGGCGGCGTCGCCCTCTTCGAATGCTGCCTTCATGAACTCTTCGATGCCCTCTTCGGTATCCAAATGTTCAGCGATGTCGAACGGATGCGTTTCCAAAGCCATCGGTCGTCCTTCCATTTCCGGAGGCGTTGTTCAGCAGGGTGTGACCCTCAGTTTAGAATAGGCCTATACGTGCAATCAATCCGTATCCACCTGCTCTTCCGCCTCCAGCAAAATCGGTCCCGCACCCTTTTCGCCAAGCATGTCGAGCGGATTCCTGAGCGGGCAGTCCTCCATCGACAGGCAGCCGCAGCCGATGCAGCCGGTCAGGTGGTCGCGGAGCGCCGTGAGGCTGGCGATCCTGTCGTCGAGCTGGCGTTTCCAGGTTTCCGATAGACGCTGCCAGTCCTTTGCCGTCAGCGGCCGGTCGTGCGGCAGGACAGAGAGCGCTTCGGCGATATCGGCAAGCGGTATGCCGGTCTTCTGGGCCACCTTGATGACTGCGACCCGGCGCAGCACGACGCGTGGATAACGGCGCTGGTTGCCACGGTTGCGGCGGCTCTGGATCAGTCCCTTGGTCTCGTAGAAATGCAGGGTCGAGACCGCCACGCCGCTGCGTGTCGCCACTTCGCCCACCGTCAGTTCCAGCTCCAGCCTGGCGCCCGGATTTTTCTTCATCATTGCTGTTGACCTCAATATTACTTGAGGTTTTATAGCAGAGGCTTCCTGAAAGAAAACCGGAGCCTAGGTCAATGAAGAAGAAAAACCCGTCTGCCGCAGCGCCTCGCCTGATATCATCGCCGCCGACATGGCGACGTTGATGGAGCGCTGGCCTTCGACCATGGGGATGAGGATACGGGCGTCGGCCGCCTCATGCACATGATCAGGCACGCCGGCGCTTTCGCGGCCGAAGAGCAGGATGTCGTCCGGCCGGAATTCGAAGCGGGTATAGGGCAGGGCGGCCTTGGTGGAAGCAAGCACGACACGCCGGCCGTTCTCCCTGCGCCATTCGTCGAAGCGCTGCCAGTTGACGTGGCGGGCAAGCGTGACGTCCGCCAGATAGTCCATGCCGGAGCGCTTCAGGTTCCGGTCGGAAATGTCGAAGCCGGCCGGCTCGATGATATCGACCGACAGGCCGAGGCAGGCGGCGAGCCGGAGGATCGTGCCGGTATTGCCGGGGATGTCCGGCTGGTAAAGGGCGATGCGAAGGCCAGGGAAGATGTCGCTCATATATCGTCCTTAAGCGAAGCCGGTGCCTGATCTCAAGCCCCATTCGGTGCAAGGCAGGGCTGTGACGATCTCGCAACAGGAAATTCCGGGATGAGTGGCCGGCATCGATTTGCCCTTTTCAATTCCTGCGCGAGCGGCTAAAAGGCGAGCGTAACTCAACGCCAACACAAGGAGGCCCACATGGATATGACCGTGCTCACGCGCCTCCGCTGCCGGATTTCCATTTTTCTGGCCTAGGCGTTTCGCGGTTTCACGCAAACCTTTCCCTCTCTGATCCGTTACGCGGCCGGCATGCGGCCGCGCCATACTGAATTTTCGCCGTCAGGCCCTTGGCTCGCACCATGCGCGGCAAAGGGGACGGCAAATCCGACTTGCGGAGCTATTTTCATGTTCTCGTGGTTCGAACGGCGTGTTGATCCTTATCCGGACGAAGCGCCCTCACTGCCGCCCGCCGGCCTTGCGGCCTTCCTGTGGCACTATACCAAGCCGGTCTGGCCGTGGGTCGTCATCATGTCGACCTGCACGATGCTGATTGCCGTCGGCGAAGTGGCGCTGTTCCAGTTCCTCGGTGATATCGTCGATTGGCTGACCAATGCCGATCGGGCGACCTTCCTTGAAAGCGAGGGGCCGAAACTGTTCTTCATGGCCTTCGTGGTGCTGATCGGATTGCCGGCGGTCGCGACGCTCAATTCGCTGATCATGCATCAGATCCTGATGGGTAATTTCCCGATGATCGCCCGCTGGCAGATGCATCGGTTCCTGCTCAGGCACTCGATGACGTTCTTCGCCAACGAGTTTGCCGGCCGCGTCTCGACCAAGGTGATGCAGACCTCGCTCGCCATCCGTGAAACGGTGATGAAGGTGCTCGACGTGTTCGTCTACGTCTTCACCTATTTCATCTCGATGATCGCCATCGTCGCGGCGGCGGATCTGCGCCTTGCGGTGCCGCTCGTCCTCTGGATCGTCTGCTACTCGATGACAGTCGCCTATTACGTGCCGCGTCTGAGGAAGATTTCGGCGGAACAGGCGGATGCGCGTTCGATGATGACCGGTCGCGTGGTGGACAGCTATACGAACATCGCTACCGTCAAGCTTTTCTCGCATGCGGGAAGGGAAGAGGCCTATGCGCAGGACGCGATGGATATCTTCCTGAAAACCGTCCATGCGCAGATGCGCAAGGTGACGGGTTTCCAGGCGCTGGTCTATTTCTACAACTGTGCCGCCCTCTTTACCGTCGGCACGTTGTCGATCTGGTTCTGGCTGGACAGCGCTATCTCGATCGGGGCGATCGCGATCGCCATCGGCCTTGCGATGCGTATCAACGGCATGTCGCAATGGGTGATGTGGGAAGTCTCTGCGCTCTTTGAAAACATCGGCACGGTCTATGACGGCATGTCGATGATGACAAAGGCGCATGACGTGGTGGACCGGAATGGCGCTTCGGCGCTGACGGCGAAAAAAGGCCATATCCGCTACGACAACGTCCACTTCCACTATGGCAAGGGCAAGGGCGTTATCGAAGGCCTGACGCTCGATATCCCGGCCGGGCAGAAGATCGGTCTGGTCGGCCGCTCCGGCGCCGGCAAGACGACGCTGATGAACCTGCTGTTGCGCTTCTACGATCTGGAGGGCGGCCGCATCACCATCGATGGCCAGGACATATCGACCGTGACGCAGGACAGCCTGCGTTCGCTGATCGGCGTGGTCACCCAGGATACCTCGCTGCTGCACCGCTCGATCCGCGACAACATCGCCTACGGCAAGCCGGACGCGACCGATGCGGACATCATCGAGGCGGCAAAGCGGGCAAACGCCTGGGAGTTCATCGACGGACTTGCCGACATGCAGGGACGCAAGGGTCTCGACGCGCATGTGGGCGAACGCGGCGTGAAGCTTTCCGGCGGGCAGCGGCAGCGCATCGCGATCGCCCGCGTCTTCCTGAAGGACGCGCCGATCCTGGTGCTCGACGAGGCGACTTCGGCGCTCGATAGTGAAGTCGAAGCGGCGATCCAGGAGAACCTGTTCGCGCTGATGGAGGGCAAGACAGTGATTGCGATTGCGCACCGCCTGTCGACGCTCACCGAAATGGACCGGCTGATCGTGCTCGATCGCGGCCGGATCGTCGAGGCCGGCACCCATCGCGAACTCGCCCGGAGCGGCGGCATCTATGCCGACCTCTGGAACCGCCAGTCCGGCGGCTTCATCGGCCATGACGACGTGATCGAGGAAGAGGCGGCGGAGTAATCTCCGCCGTCGCCCCTTCTCGCTCTAAGGTCGTATTCCAGGGCATGCTTCCGCAGAATTCAGATTCGGTTTTCGCGGGTGTGCCAGATACGGAGGAGAAAGATCGTCTCGCCCTGGATCTCGTATCTCAACTCGTAACCACCAATCAAAAGTCGTCGGATTTCACGCGGTGCGAACTCATCCAGCTTTTCACCTAGCCGCGGATGCTGGATGAGTTTCTTGGGTGCTGCAGCCAGGTTTTGAGCCGTGCGCGCCGCCGCGGGTGCGTTCACCGCAGCCAGAAAATCATGAAGGCGGTTGAGATCGGACACCGCTTTTGACGACCACTTCAGTTCCATTAAAGGGGACGGGGCAGGGGCTTGTCAGCACCCAGGCTGGCAACCCACTTTTCGACCTCTTCCTGATCGACCACGTTTCCCGCATCGACGTCCGCCATTGCCTCCAGCGTCAGCCGCCGCCGCTCCTCTTCGAGCTCGATCCAGCTGGCGAGTGCCTGCTTGACGATCCAGCCCCTTGAACGTTCCAGGCGGGTTGCCAGTTCGTCCACTTTCTCAGCCAGCTGAACCGGCACATGTGTCGTCAGAACGCGGGTTTCCATAGGAACTCCTTTGGGACAAATCATAATGATTGATTCTGATTATGTCCAATGGGCGCGAAGGTCCGCCCGGCAGGCCTTCCACATTAAGAAAATGTAAGCCGCGGCCCGGCCGCTTTCGCTTTGCCGGCGATCAGAATCCGCCTATATCCGGTCCATGTTGAAACCGGTCTTCCGCATCTTCGAAAGCTTTATCAAGCCGTTTGCGAGGCGGGACGACCTGAAACCGCCTGTGGGCCTGATCGGCTTCGTCTGGTTCTATGTCAGCCAGGCCAAGCTTCCCTTCTTCGCCATGCTGGTGCTTGGCGGTCTTGCCGCCGGCGTCGAGGCGGCGATGTTCTGGTATGTCGGTCGCCTGGTCGATATCCTCGACACGACGAAGCCCGCCGACGGATGGTCGGGACTTTTGGCCAACCATGGCACCGAACTGGTGGTCATGGCGCTGGTGGTCGGCATCGGCCGCTTCCTGATCGGGCTGATGACGGCGCTGGTCGACCAGCAGATCATCACGCCCGGTTTCTACAACCTGGTGCGCTGGCAGTCGTACATCCATGTGTCGCGCCAGTCGCTATCCTTTTTCCAGAACGATTTCTCCGGCCGTATCGTTACGAAAGTCTGGTCGGCGGGGCAGGCGACTGGTGACGTGCTGACTTCCTTCATGGAAAGCGTCTGGTTCGTCGGCATCTATTCCGTCTCGACCATTGCGCTGGTCGCGGGGCTCGACTGGCGGCTCGCCGTCGTTGTCGTCGCATGGCTTGCAATCTTCGCGCTGCTCGCCCGCCATTACGTGCCGCGCATCCGCGAGCACTCCAAGGCCTCGGCGGAGGCCGGGTCGATGATCAGTGGCCGCATGGTCGACGCCTATTCGAACATCCAGACGCTCCGGCTGTTCGGCCGCGACGAGGCCAACGACCGCTATATGCTCTCCGGTTTCGAGAGCTTCCAGGCGACGATCATCGCGTTCACCCGACTGCTCACCAGCGTGCGCGCCTCGATGGCCTTCCTCTCCGGCACGATGATCGTCACCATGGCGGCGATGAGCGTGCATCTCTGGCTCTCCGGCCTGATCTCATCGGGTGCGGTCGCCTTCACCATGGCGCTGATGCTGCGGCTGAATTTCCTGCTCGGCAGGCTGATGACGCAGCTCAACGGTATCATGCGCAATATCGGCACGATCCAGAATTCGGCCGAGCTGATCTCGCAGCCGATCGGGCTGGTGGATACGCCGGATGCAACACAGCTGGTGGTAAAACGCCCGGAAATCCGTTTCGAGAATGTCAGCTTCCATTATGGCAAGGCGAAGGGCGTCATCGACAACCTGTCGCTCACCATCCGGCCGGGCGAGAAGCTTGGCATCGTCGGGCGCTCCGGCGCCGGCAAGTCAACCCTCGTCAACCTGCTCCTGCGGTTTTACGATCTCGAAGGCGGCCGGATCCTGATCGATGGGCAGGATATCGCCAAGGCGACGCAGGAATCATTGCGGGGCCAGATCGGCATGGTGACCCAGGATACCTCGCTGCTGCACCGGTCGATCCGCGACAATATCCTGTTCGGCCGGCCGGATGCGACCGAGGCACAGCTTGTCGAGGCGGCGCGCAAGGCTGAAGCCGACATGTTCATCGCGGCTCTCGAAGACCAGCGCGGCCGCAAGGGTTTCGACGCGCATGTGGGTGAACGCGGCGTCAAGCTTTCCGGCGGCCAGCGCCAGCGTGTCGCGATCGCCCGCGTGATGATCAAGGATGCGCCGATCCTGGTGCTCGACGAGGCGACCTCGGCGCTTGATTCTGAGGTCGAAGCGGCGATCCAGTCGAACCTGGAGCGGCTGATGCAGGGCAAGACCGTGCTCGCCATCGCCCACCGGCTTTCGACCATCGCAGCCCTCGACCGCCTCATCGTCATGGACCAGGGCCGGATCATCGAGGACGGCACGCACAACGAACTGATCGCGCGGCGAGGGCTCTATTCGGAGCTCTGGGCGCGCCAATCCGGCGGTTTCCTGGCGGCGGATGCTGCCCAGTAACAGGCTCACTGTCCGGTGATGGCGATCTCGGCGATCAGTCCGTAGTGGTTCGAGCCGTGTGCATCGGCAATGCGGGTCAGGGACTTTATCTTGAGCGGCGCCCGCGCATAGACATGGTCGATCGGCAGGCCGAATGCGCCCGCCCGGATCGGCCAGGTGGCGGGCTCGAATGGGGCGGTGGCCAGATCGGTATTGTTCAGGAACCGGCGCATGTTGGGCGCCAGACTCGAGGCATTGAAATCGCCGGAGAGGAGCAGGGGGCCGCTCGTTTCTGAGATCGCCAGTGCGGCGCGGTCGAGTTCCAGCGAGTGGAAATTGTCGAAATAGGGCTTGGTCGTATGCATGCCGACGAAATTGATCGGCCGGCCGGCGACGGTCACTTTCGCAAGGATGAAGCGATCCGGGAAGATGTCGCTCAGAGACTGGACCATCGGCGCCTCGATCGGCACCTTGGAAAGCATCAGCTGGTCGCAATCTTCGATCAGCACCCCACAGCCGACCCGGTAGGGATAGGTCTTCGCGAGCTCGTCCATATAGACCCTGAGCGGTGCTGCTTCCATGATGTTGACGAGGTCGGCGCCGGAAGATCGGACGGTCTCGACAATGTCTTCGGCTTGGTCGAAGTTGTCGTTGAGGATGTTGAAGGACATCAGCTTGAAGGTCGGCGCATTGGCATCCGCCGACGTCATCGGGGCCGCGAAACCGCGGCTCATCAGCACGGCGTGGCCGGTGAAGAGCAGCGAGACTGCGAACAGCAGCCAAACGACGAAATGGCGCTTGATGAGCAGCGCAACGGCCACGGCCGCCACGCAGACCGCCGCCGCGTGCAGCTGCAGGCTGTAAAGCGTTCCCAAAATCCAGTGAGGGTGTACGTAACGCGTCCCGATCGCCATCAGTACGAGCGACACGATGACGCAGATGGCAACCGATAGTGTTTGTCTCATTCGGGTATGTCCGGGACGGCCGCCTTCTGTCGTGCGGTTGGACTAACATGAGGCCGGTTTTGTTGCAATGCGGCACGCGGCAAGGGAGTTAACGGGAAGCGCGCATCTTCCGCCATTCTCTTGAAAAAGGCCTGATTTTTCCGGGCCGAGCAGGCCTTGCCGCGCCATGTTCGGCGGCCCTGTGTTCTGCCCGACACGCCGCCCCGGAACCCTTCGGGTTTTCCCGCGACAAACTGGTCGCAGCCCCTTGCCAAGGCTGGACATATTTTGCGATCAAGCATAGAACGCGCCGGATTGCTGGGGAATCTATGGTCGAATTGTGTTCAACCGAGATTCGCCGGGACGGGGGCAGGGCGGTTTCCGCGAATTGCGTGAGAAGGATGATTGAGCCGTGAGCGAGCACGACACACATAGCGAAATACCGGGCGAGCCCACTCGCCGTGATTTCCTTTACCTGACGACCGGTATGGCCGGCGCCGTCGGCGCTGTTTCCGTTGCATGGCCCTTCATCGACCAGATGCGTCCGGATGCTTCGACGCTGGCGCTCGCCTCGATCGAGGTCAATGTCGCCGCTCTCCAGCCGGGCATGTCGCTGACCGTCAAGTGGCGCGGCAAGCCGGTGTTCATCCGCAACCGCACCCCGGAAGAAATCAAGGCTGCCGCAGACGTGCCGATGGCCGCGCTCAAGGATCCGGTCGCCCGCAACGCCAACCTGGCGCCAGATGCGAAGGCGACCGGCATCGACCGCTCGGGCGGCGCCGGCAAGGAAAACTGGATCGTGATGATCGGCTCCTGCACCCATCTCGGCTGCGTGCCGCTCGGCCAGTCCGGCGAATACAATGGATGGTTCTGTCCGTGCCACGGGTCGGTCTACGATACGGCTGGCCGTATCCGCAAAGGTCCGGCTCCGGAGAACCTCGCCATTCCGACTTTCAGTTTTAAGTCCGATACAGTTATCCAGATCGGGTGAGGGGATAAATACCTATGAGCGGTCATTCCACATACCAGCCATCGACCGGCATCGAGAAGTGGATCGATTCGCGGCTTCCGCTGCCGCGCATGATCCATGACAGCTTCATCTCCTACCCCGTTCCGCGCAATCTGAACTATGCCTATACCTTCGGCGCCATGCTGGCGGTGATGCTGATCGTCCAGATCATCACCGGCGTCGTGCTCGCCATGCACTATGTGGCGTCGACCGGCGCTGCCTTCGACTCGGTCGAAAAGATCATGCGCGACGTCAACCACGGCTGGCTGCTGCGCTACATGCATGCCAACGGCGCGTCGTTCTTCTTCGTTGCCGTCTATCTCCACATCGCGCGCGGCCTCTATTACGGGTCGTACAAGGCGCCCCGCGAAATCCTCTGGATCCTCGGCGTGGTGATCTACCTCCTGATGATGGCGACCGGCTTCATGGGCTACGTCCTGCCCTGGGGTCAGATGTCCTTCTGGGGCGCGACCGTCATCACCGGCTTCTTCTCGGCCTTCCCGCTGGTCGGCGAATGGATCCAGCAGTTCCTGCTCGGTGGTTTTGCCGTCGATCAGCCGACGCTGAACCGCTTCTTCTCGCTGCACTACCTGCTGCCCTTCATGATCGCCGGCGTCGTCGTGCTGCACATCTGGGCGCTGCATGTCACCGGCCAGACCAATCCGACCGGCGTCGAAGTCAAGACCAAGACCGATACCGTCGCCTTCACGCCCTATGCGACGATGAAGGATGCGCTCGGCGTTTCCGTGTTCCTGATCGTCTACGCATGGTTCATCTTCTACATGCCGAACTTCCTCGGCCATCCGGACAACTACATTCCGGCTGACGCCCTGAAGACGCCGGCTCACATCGTTCCGGAATGGTATTATCTGCCCTTCTACGCAATGCTGCGCGCCATCACCTTCAATGTCGGTCCGATCGACTCCAAGCTCGGCGGCGTTCTGGTGATGTTCGGTTCGATCATCATCCTGTTCTTCCTGCCCTGGCTCGACACCTCGAAGGTTCGCTCCGCCGTCTACCGTCCCTGGTACCAGGTGTTCTTCTGGCTGTTCGTCGCCAATGCCATCATGCTCGGCTGGCTTGGCTCGCAGCCGGCGGAAGGCATCTTCACGACGCTCTCGCAGCTCGGCACGGTCTACTACTTCGGCTTCTTCCTCGTGATCATGCCGCTGCTCGGCCTGTTCGAAACGCCGAGGCGCATTCCGAACTCCATCACGGAAGCAGTTCTTGAAAAAAAGAACGGCAAATCCGCCGAAGCCCGCGCCTGACGCCTGCGACCGAGAGGGATTAGAATTATGAAAAAGCTTGTTACGAGCCTCGTCTCGCTGGCCTTCCTGGCGGGAATGGGCGTTGCCTCGGCCGTGGCGCAGGAAAATCACGCTGCGGCCCCGGCCGCAGAACATTCGGAAACGCCGCATTTTCCGATCAACCATCCCAAGGAAACCGATTGGAGCTTTGCCGGTCCTTTCGGTCACTACGACAAGGGCCAGTTGCAGCGCGGCCTGAAGATCTACACGGAAGTCTGTTCCGCCTGCCATTCGATGCGCCTCGTTTCCTTCCGCACGCTGGAAGGTCTCGGTTACTCGGAAGCGCAGGTGAAGGCGTTCGCGGCCAACTACAAGGTCCAGGACGGCCCGAACGACGAGGGCGAGATGTTCGAACGCACCGCCGTTCCGTCCGACTACTTTCCGTCGCCATTCCCGAACACCCAGGCTGCTGCTGCCGCCAACAACGGCGCCGCACCGCCGGACATGTCGCTGCTCGCCAAGGCGCGCGGCGTGACCCGCGGCTTCCCGCAGTTCATCTGGGACATGTTCACTCAGTACCAGCAGGGCGGCCCTGACTATATCCATTCGCTGCTGACCGGTTACCAGGAGCCGCCGGCCGGCGTCCAGGTTCCTCCGGGCGGCCACTACAATCCGTATTTCTCCGCCGCGGCTTCGCTCGCCATGGCGCCGCCGCTCAGCGCCGACCAGGTGACCTACGAGGACGGTACGCCGCAGACGGTCGACCAGTATGCCAAGGATGTCGCCGCCTTCCTGATGTGGGCCGCCGAGCCGCACCTCGAAGAGCGCAAGCGCACCGGCTTCATGGTGATGATCTTCCTTCTGATCTTCACCGGCCTGATCTACCTGACCAAGAAGTCGGTCTATGCCAGCAAGGAACACTGAGGTTTTCACCTCGTGATCTGAAAAAAGGCGGCCTCCGGGCTGCCTTTTTTGTTGGGAGGAGAGCCATCCGTTGATAGGCTCGTCCTCCTCCTGCCGCCAAACATGTGGGTCATATGTCCTCCAAAAACGCTCTCTCCGCTGCCATCCGCTCCATCCCGGATTATCCGAAACCGGGCATCATCTTCCGCGACATCACCACGCTGCTCGGCGATGCCGTCGCCTTCAGGCAGGCAGTGGATGAGCTGGTGGCGCCCTATACGGGCCTTGGCATCGACAAGATCGCCGGCATCGAGGCCCGCGGCTTCATCCTCGGCGGCGCGCTGGCGCATCAGCTGAAGGCCGGTTTCGTGCCGATCCGCAAGAAGGGCAAGCTGCCGCACCAGACGGTGCGCATGGCCTACAGCCTCGAATACGGCACCGACGAGATGGAGATCCACGTGGATGCGGTAAAGGCCGGCGAGAAAGTGATCCTCACCGACGACCTGATTGCGACAGGCGGCACCGCGGAAGGTGCCGTGAAGCTGCTGCGCCAGCTTGGGGCAGAGATCGTCTCGGCCTGCTTCGTTATCGACCTGCCGGATCTCGGCGGACGCAGGAAGCTTGAAGAACTCGGTGTGGAAGTCAGAACGCTGGTGGAATTCGCCGGGCATTGAGAGGAGCCGCCTCTGTCTCCACCTCATCCCTGTAACAAGCAGGGGGATGAGGGGTGCAAGGACACAGCGCCAGCATTCGATCCCTCACGCGAATTCCAGCACCGTGCCTTCGTAGCGCATGACCACCTGGCCATGCTGGTTCACGCCGTCACAGACGGTCATGTTGATCCAGGTGCCGGGACGCGAGGCGAGCGAGCGGCTCTCGGTCAGCGCGACGGAATAGGTGATGCTGTCGCCGGCATAGACCGGTTTCAGCCATTGCAGCTTCCTGAAGCCGGCCGAAGGCCCGAGCTTCGGGGCTGTGATGCCCTCGCTTTCGAGCCGCGCTACTTCCGCTTTCCAATAGGCGACATAAGTCTTCATCCAGCCGGCGCAGGTGTGCCAGCCGGAAGCGCAGAGAGCGCCGAAAACGTAGTTCTTGGCGGCCTCCGCATCCACGTGAAATGGCTGCGGATCGAATTTACGGGCGTAGCGGACGATGTCCTCGGCGGTGAAGAGAAGCGTTCCGGTGATGACCTTCCTGCCGGGCGGGGAAAGTTCGATCAGCCTCATGCGGCATTCTCCTCGGCGTCGCGCAGCCGCATCATGATCGGGTTCTCGCCGCGCATGACGATCTCGCCGCGCTGGTTCTCCACCTCGTGCAGGAATTTCACCATGCCGATGCCCGGGCGGGAGCGAAGGGTGCGGGATTCGAGCACGGTCGAGCGGCCGGACAGCATGTCGCCGGCCAGAACCGGCCGTTTCCATTCCATGAACTCGATGCCGGGTGAACCCTCCGACGACGAGCTTGACAGCCAGCCGTCGTACATCATCCGCATGAACATGCTCGCCGTATGCCAGCCTGACGCAGACAAGCCGCCGAGGATGCTCGCCTTGCCGGCTTCTTCGTCGATATGCATTGGCTGCGGATCGAACTCCGCGGCGAATTCGACGATCTCGTCAGCCGTCACCAGCTTGGAGGCCAGGGGCAAGGATCGGCCCGGAGGAAAGTCCTCGAAATAAAGCATTGGCACTGCCTTTGGTCGTTCTGAAAGCGGCGCCACATTAGAAAATGATGGGCGGTGTAACAATCTCTTTTCAGCATGATTTTTAAGGCCGGCAAAACGGCGAAACGCTACTGTGTTTTCAGGGAAATCATGCTCATGTGCCGGAGTGATGGACGCTTAATCGGGACGGATGCATGGCCACTCTCAGGCAGATATTGGACAAGGCCGCCGCCGCGGGCCTGATCGCGGCGAGCCAGGTGCGCGGCCTCGAGGCTCATCTCGCGCAGCATGGCGTGCGGGCGGATATCGCTGTCCCGGAGCCACAAGGTGTCATCGAGAGCGATATCGTCGATACGGAGGTGCCGCGTTTCATCCGCGGTTTTCACGACGTGCTGATCACCATCGGCGTGCTGATCGTCATGGCCGGCATCTGGGGGATCGGCTCGGTCCTCGCGCTGCTGCCGCTGATCATCGTGCTGGCGGAAATCCTGGTGGTGCGCCAGCGGCTGGCGCTGCCGGCGGTGGTGCTGAGCCTTGCCACAGTTGTCTGGACCGTGTTCACGACGATGGCGGTGCTCGACGGGCTGGATATTCACCCGACCGGCGTCGGCTCGATCCTGCTGGTCCTGTTGCCCCTTCCGGCGGTCATGGGCCTGTTCTACTGGCGCTACCGCATTCCGATCGCCCTTGCGGCTCTGCTGCTTTCGGCCTTTGCCCTCGCTCTGACTGTTGTCATCTATCTTCTCGGCCGGGCCTCCGGCACCGGCGACTTTGTCGAGAGCTTCCCGCTGCTATCGTCGGCCATCTTCTTCCTGTCGGCGGTCGGGCTGTTTTCGGTGGCGATGGGCTACGACCTTTCCGATCCGTTGCGGGTGACGCGGCGGTCGGATATCGCGTTCTGGATCCATCTCGCCGCGGCGCCGGCGCTGCTTTACGCGATGCTCTCCTTCGTTTTTCTGCGGAAGGGAACCGGGCTTCTATCGCCCGACCGCTTCGGCGGCTATGACAATGCCGGGCAGGTTCTGGTGATCGTCATCTTGCTGATGACGATCGGTCTGATCATCGACCGCCGCGCTTTCGTGACCTCGGGTCTGGTCTCGCTGATCGCCGCGGTTGTCAGCATTCTTGCAAAGGGCGATCTCGGCGGCGGCAGCGCCGTCTTCGTCGCGCTGCTGGTGGTCGGCTCGGTGGTGCTGGTGATCGGTGTCGGCTGGCCGCAATTGCGGCGGCTGGCGGTCGGCATTCTTCCGGACACGCTGAAAACAAAACTGCCGCCACTCAGGTGAGGGCGGCAGCTAAAGGTTCCGCAAGCGGGCGCTGCGATCAGGTGTTGAAGCGGAAGTGGATCACGTCGCCGTCCTGGACGACATATTCCTTGCCTTCGTCGCGGCCCTTGCCGGCTTCCTTGGCGCCGACTTCGCCCTTGAAGGCGATGTAGTCGTCATAGGCGATGGTGAAGGCACGGATGAAGCCGCGCTCGAAATCCGTATGGATGACGCCGGCGGCTGCCGGTGCCTTGGTGCCGCGCACGATCGTCCAGGCGCGGGTTTCCTTCGGGCCGACGGTGAAATAGGTGATCAGGTCGAGGAGGTGGTAACCGGCGCGGATCAACCGGTCGAGACCGGCTTCCTCTAGGCCGAGGGCCGACAGGAATTCCTTGGACTCTTCCTCGGGAAGCTGCGCCACTTCGGACTCGATCGCGGCCGAGATGATCACGCATTCGGCGCCTTGTTCCTTGGCCATGGCGGCGACGGCTTTTGTGTGCTCGTTGCCGGTCGAGGCATCGGCTTCCGCGACGTTGCAGACATAAAGAACCGGGTGCGACGTCAGAAGGTTGAGGTCCTTCAGGATTTCGATCTCTTCGGGCGCCAGCGTCTTCAGGAGCAGACGTGCCGGCTTGCCGTCGTTCAGGAGCTTGATGACGGCATCCATGACCGGCAGCTGCGCTACGGAATCCTTGTCCTTGCTGGCGGCGCGCTTGCGGGTCTGCTCGACACGGCGCTCCAGGCTTTCGAGGTCGGCGAGCATCAGCTCGGTCTCGATCGTGTCGGCGTCGCCGACCGGATTGATGCGGCCTTCGACATGGGTGATATCGTCGTCCTCGAAGCAGCGCAGCACATGCACCACCGCATCGACTTCGCGGATATTGGCGAGGAACTTGTTGCCGAGGCCTTCACCCTTCGAGGCGCCGCGCACCAGGCCGGCGATATCGACGAAGGAAATGCGGGTCGGGATGATTTCCTTGGAGCCGGCGACCGCGGCCAGCTTCTGCATGCGCGGATCGGGCACGGCCACTTCGCCGGTATTCGGTTCGATCGTGCAGAACGGATAGTTGGCCGCCTGGGCGGCAGCCGTCTTGGTGAGTGCATTGAAGAGAGTAGACTTGCCGACATTCGGCAGGCCCACGATACCGCATTTGAAACCCATGGGTCCGGACCCTGTATCTGAAGAAATTTCGTTGCTGTGGCTATGGGGGAAAGTGCCGGGGCGGTCAAGGCTTGGTCGGGATATCGCATTCACACATCTTGTAAGTAAGGTAAAATTGCCTTACTTACTCGCTAAGGAGTAATGCGATGGTTAGGTTGAAGGTTACGGCCAAAGGACAAATCACCTTGAAAAAGGAGGTTCTCGATCATCTCGGGATAAAACCCGGTGACGAAGTTGACGTCGATCTGCTTCCGAAAAAAGGAGCTCATCTTCGGAGTGTACCAACCGGGAATATAGAGGATTTTTTTAGCAGCTTCGGGAATCCTCACAATATTCATGCGACACTGGAGGAAATCCAAGACGCTATAGAGGCCGGTTGGGCCGGTGAAGTGCGGTTCGACGATGATCCCTGATACCAATGTCATTATCCGCGCCTGGGCCGGGGATGACGAGGCGCAGGCTGCGGAGGCGCGCCATCATATCAGGGAGGCGGAAGGGCTTTTTATCTCCACCGTCGCATTGTGCGAGTTTGTATGGGTCGCGCGTCAGATCTATCGCCGGACGCGACCTGAGATCGCCCAGGCTATCAGGCTTCTGATTGCAGATGAGCGCATTGTTGTCGATCGTGCTGTGGCGGATGCTGGCCTTGCATTCCTCGACGCCGGAGGCGATTTCGCCGATGGGGTGATCGAATTTGAGGGAAGGAGGTTAGGGGGCGAGACCTTCGTGACTTTCGACAAACGCGCGGCCTCGATCGTCCGGGCACAAGGCCGGAATTGCGTTCTCCTGGATGCCGATTGACCCGCATTCCACTCCGATCAACTGCTTGAAAAATTCCGGTTGCGGTGCGATATAAGCCGGAATGCCTAGTGTCGGACGCCGTCATCAGGAGGCGAGACGCCATGAGCGAAGATACCACCCTAAAACCAAGGACGAAAACCAAGACCAAGCTGGAGCGGCCGAAGCTCTACAAGGTCCTGCTCGTCAACGACGACTACACGCCGCGCGAATTCGTCACCATGGTGCTGAAAGCCGTGTTCCGGATGAGCGAGGAAACCGGCTACCGGGTGATGCTGACCGCGCACCGGATGGGGTTGGCGGTCGTCGTCGTCTGTACCAAGGACATAGCCGAGACCAAGGCGAAGGAAGCGGTCGACCTTGCCAAGGAGGCAGGTTTTCCGCTGATGTTCATCACCGAGCCCGAGGAATAGAGAGGGTTACCTCTTTTTTCCGGCCTTCACGCCGAGTGCTTCGGCGCTGATCCAGAAGACCGCGTCCTGCGATTCCGCCGTTTCCAGCCACAGGAAGTCGAGGTCGGGGAATTCCTCTTCGAGGATTTCGCGGCCCGAGCCGATTTCGCAGATCATCCCGCCGCCGACGTTGAGATGCGCCGGGGCTTCCGCCAGCAGCCGGCGGACGAGGTCGAGACCGTCTACGCCGCCGTCGAAGGCCATTGCCGGTTCGGAGCGGAATTCGGCCGGAAAACCGTCCATCGCTTCGTGATCCACATAGGGCGGGTTGGTGATGATCAGGTCGTATTTCTTGTTTCCGAGCGGCGCGAAGAGGTCGCCGTTGAAAAGCGTGAGCTGATTTTCGACGGCGTGTTCTGCAACGTTCAGCTTGGCCACTTCGAGTGCATCGGCCGAGAGGTCCACTGCATCGACCTCCGCATTCGGGAAGAATTTTGCCGCGAGGATCGCAAGGCAGCCGGAACCGGTGCAGATATCGACGGCGCTTTCGACGCTCAGCGGGTCGGGCAGGAAGGTGGAGCCGTTTTCGCTCAGATATTCGCTGAACAGGATTTCGCCGATATGGGAGCGGGGAACGATCACCCGCTCGTCGACGAGAAAGCGCACGCCCTGGATATACGCGTGGCCGGTCAGATAGGGCGTGGGCTTGCGGGTGGTGACGCGGGCGTCGATCCGCTCGGCCAGCAGCAGCCGTTCGGCCGGCAGAAGGCGGGCGTCGAGGAAGGGATCGAGCACGTCGATCGGCAGGTCGAGTGAGTCGAGGATCAGGAACGCAGCGTCGTCGCTTGCCGTCGTCGTGCCGTGGCCGTAGCTGAGGTTTGCGGCGCTGAAGCGGGAGATGGCATAACGCCAGTAGTCGCGAAGGGTGACGAGTTCGCCGGTGATGTCATCCATGTTTGGGACCTGGTTCATGTTAGCTTCCGTTTTCGATCGGCCCTCCCTTAGCCGCTCCGAAAGCGGCGCGCCACCCCTTTGAACGAGTGCTACGGCTCCTTATGGGCGGCGAATCTGGAAGCCGGTCTTGTTCTGCAGAAAGCCGCAGTTTTCATAAAAGCGCAGCGTTGCCGGGTCCTGCGAACCCGTCAGCAACATCACTTTGTAGCAGCCGTCACTCCAGGCCTGATCGATGGCCCTGCGGATGAGGGCGCCGGCATAACCGCGCTTGCGGTGGTCGGCATGAGTGACGACGTTTTCGATCAGCGCGTAGGGCGCACCTTTGCGGGTGAGGTTCGGCACGACGATCAGTGTCACCGTGGCCGCCGCGCGCCCGTCTGCGAAGCCGATCAACACCGTCATGCCGGGCTGGGCGAGAATGGCGGCGAAACGCTGCTCGGCCAGCGCCGGCTCCGGGTCCGGTTCGTGGTTCAGGTGGTGATAGAGTTCGATCAGGTCGGCAAGATCGCCGTCGCGGGCCGGGCGAATGACGAAGTCGGCAGGGGGCATCGACACTATTCGCCCTTGCCGCCGAACATCTTCTTCAGCATCTCGGCCATCGGGCCCGAGGTCGGCAGGCTCGGTTTGCCGCCGCTGCGGGCCTGATGGATATGCGATTGCCCGGTCGGCTTGGCGACCGGCTTTTTTTCCGGCTTAGGCTTTTCCTCGTCCGGCTTGCCGCCGACGGCGATCGCCAGCTTGTTCATCAGCTGCGAATCCTCTCCCTTTACCAGCATTTCGGCGTTGTCGGCGAGGGCGTCGAGGAGAGGGGAGAGCCAGGTCTGGTCGACCTTGGCGAAATCGCCGAGCACGTGGTTGTGGACGAGCTCCTTTGCTCCCGGATGACCGATGCCGAGGCGAAGCCTGCGGTATTCGCGGCCGCAATGGGCATCGAGGGATTTGACGCCATTGTGGCCGCCATGGCCGCCGCCGGTCTTGATGCGGGCCTTGGCCGCCGGCAGGTCGAGTTCGTCATAGATGGCGATGAGGTTTTCCGGCCCGAGCTTGTAAAAGCGCATGGCCTCGCCGACCGCTTCGCCCGAGAGGTTCATGAAGGTCTGCGGCTTGATCAGCAGCACCTTTTCGCCGGCGAGTTCACCTTCAGAGATCAGCGCCTTGAACTTCTTCGACCAGGGCGAAAAACCGGGACGACGCTGGATCGCGTCCACCGCCATGAAGCCGATATTGTGGCGGTTGCCCGCATATTGGGAACCGGGGTTGCCGAGGCCGGCGATGATGAGCATGGAGACGTCCATCCTTGACTGCTGGCTTTTCACCACCGCGAAACGCCGTCAAAGTCAACCGGTTTCGACACTTGAGCCCTTATTGAAGCTCATCAATGCCGTAGCGCTTCAGAATTGCATTCTGGACGCCGTCCTTGATGAGGCGGTCGAGGCCTGCCTGCATCCTGACGATCAGTTCGTCGGGCACATCGAGGTTGCAGGCAATGCCGAGATGCTGCTCGGAAAACAGCATGACCTTTTCGATCGGTGTTCCATCCGCCTTCAGCTTTTGATAGACGCCTTCAGACATGGGCATCATGTCGATACGGTCCTGGAGCAGCTTTCTGAGCGTCGTGTCGACGTCGGCGCTGAGATCGATCTTCGGGAACCCCAAACTCTTCAGAAGCGCCTCGGTATAGTCGGCGCGATGGGTACCGGTCGTATATTGCTTGGCCTCGTCCAGGGTGGCCGCCTTGACCTTCGAACCTGCATGGCGGACGAGGATGCTGCGGTCGATGAAAAGAGGCACGACCCATTTGAAACGCGGCTCGCGTTCGGGCGTGCGGGCGGCGGCGAAGACGCAGTGCATGGGTTGGGTCTCGGCCACCGCAATGGCGCGAGCCCAGGGCATGATCTCCAGGGTGTAAGGCGTGCCCACGTCGCGCATGATGATCTCGACCTGGTCGATACCGACGCCGCGATAGCTGCCGCCCGGCTCCTGGTAGCTGAAGGGCGGATAGGACTCCGTCGAAAAGACGATCGGCTGCTGGGCATGGGCGCCCGCCGTGAGGCAGAGGCTGGCAAGAAGCGGCACTGCGATTTTCATCTGTCCACCTTCCAAACGCGCATGTTGTCATTTCTGACCCAGCATCTGGTCCGGTGGTGAGGGCTTGTCAGCTCGCCATGGACTCGATTTCGGCCTGCCGGGCGGATAGGGCCGAGAGCAGTTCGGAGATTTCGCGGGGCTTCGAGAAGAGGTAGCCCTGGGCGTAGTCGATGCCCATTTGCTGCAGCAATAAGCGCTGCTCTTCCGTCTCGACGCCTTCGGCGACGACCTTGCAGTTCATCTTGTGAGAAATAGCACTGATGCCTTCGACAAGCATCCTGTTCTTACTGCCTATGTCACCCGTCTGTTCGGTGAGCGAACGGATGAAGGACTGGTCGATCTTGACGATATCGACGGGGAAACGGCTCATGTAGCTCAGCGACGAATAGCCGGTACCGAAATCGTCAAGCGCAATACGGCAGCCGAAGCGATGGATCTCGTTGAGGATGGTGCGGATTTCAGGGTTGTCGTGCATCAGCACGGCTTCGGTGATTTCCACCACCAGGCGCGACGGATCGATGCCGTAGCGGCCGAGCAGACCGGCAAGGCGGGCCGGCAGTCCAGGCTCGAATTGCAGCGGCGAGAAATTGACCGCGACATAGGCCTCGCCCATGCCCGGCAGGCGTGAGACGCGGGCAAGGTTCGCCATCGCGTCTTCCAGGATGAGGTTGCCGATCTGGCCGATCGTGCCGGTCTCCTCGGCAACGCTGATAATGCCGGCCGGCGACATCAGCCCCTTGCGGGGGTGGCGCATGCGCATCAGGGCTTCGAAGCCCGACGGAACGCCGGTCTCGATGTCGACGATCGGCTGGAAATGCGCCTCGAACCAGCTTGCGGCAATGGCGACTTCGATGTCGCTCTCGATCTCGGCCCGTTCCCGCGTCTGGTCGAGAATGGCGGGATCGTAGACCTGCGCACCGTTCTTGCCGTCGCGTTTGCGGGCATACATCGCCATGTCCGACTTCTGCAGCAGCTCGGCCGCACTGGCGGCATGGCTCGGATAGAAGGCGAGCCCGATACTGGCGCTCAACCGCACGCCGGTGCCCTGGATTCGGAAGGGAACCTCGAACATGTCGACGATCTTTTGGCTGAGTTCGGTGGCGCGGCGCTCGGCACCTTCCCCGGTGATCAGGATGGCGAACTCGTCGCCGCCGAGGCGGGAGGCGGTGTCGCCGTCGTTGAGCATCGGCTTGGTCCGTTCGACGAACTGGCAGAGCACGGCGTCGCCGGCGGCATGGCCGAGATTGTCGTTGATCGCCTTGAAGCGGTCGAGATCGACGAACAGGCAGGCGACCTCCGTCCGTGTCCTGTCGGCCTCGGCAATCTTCTGGTCGAGCGTCGCTTCAAAGCCCTGGCGGTTGAGAAGCCCGGTCAGGTGGTCGGAGATGGCCTGCTGATGGTTGCGCAGTTCTGACTGCCTCAGTTCCGTGACGTCCGTCATGACGCTCAACGAGCCGGGAATGCCGCCGCCGGCCGTGCCGAGTTCGATTTCGACGATCAGCACATCCATCAGGCGGCTGTCGGCGCAGAGGAAGCGGACGGTGGCTTCGATCGCCAGGCCGGTCGATTTCGCCTGCTGCTTGCGCCTTGCATAGATCTGCCGGTCCGCCGGCGCGACAAGCTCGGAAAAGGGATGGCCGATGACGTCCTCACGGCGATAGCCCGTCGCGAGCAGCCAATAGTCGCTGACGGCGGCGATCTGGTCGCCCGAGGTCAGCGAAAACAGCATGGCCGGCGTCAGGTTGTAGATTTCCGTGGTCTGCTGGTGGGCACGCTTCAGTTCGCGCTCCTCGCGCTCCAGCAGCGTCTGCATTTCGTTGAAGCTCTTCGCCAGCCGCCCCATTTCGTCGTTCGACCGCCAGTCGACATGGTGGCGCGAACCCAGCCTGCGGGTTGCCTCGATGGCTGCGGTCAGCCGCATCAGCGGCTTGATGACCATGACGCGGTTGCCGAGGATCGCCGCGCCGAAGACCGTCAGGATGGTGATGATGAAGATGGAGATGAAGGCCATTTCCATCTGGTGCAAGGCGGAGAACCAACCGAGCTTCGGGACATAGACGGTAATGCTGCCGACATTGCGGGTACCCTGCTGCGATTTGTAGAAGATCGGCTCGGAGATGGCTTCAAGCCCGCGGAAATCGGCCGGATTGACGTCGACTTCGGAAATATTCAGCTTGCCCGTATTGTCGCTGATCTGCACGCCGCTGATGGCCGGGTCGGCGACGAGCATCGACGCGACCTGGTGGATGCTGTCGGTGTCGAGATCCCAAAGCGGCTTTCCGAGCGCCTGGGAGTTGGTCACCAGCACGACATTGACGTGTTCGCTGAGGTTCTTGGCGGCCTGCTGGGAGGAAAGCGCCAGAAACAGCGTGAACAGGGGCGCGACGACGACCAGAAGGGCGCCCGAAATAATCGCAATAAAACGACTCTCAACGGAATGAGTCATCCGTCTCCCCGCATTCATCGTCTGGCTGACGCCGGACTTTCCCCGTCATGCTGAAGTAGCGTGCATCGTTTCACCTATTCATTAAACTTCACTGAAACGACAATGCCAAGATTCGAACGAATTACGGAAGCAGCGTTACTAAACTGTATTCGGTGGACAATAAAAAACCCGCTTTCTTGCGAAAGCGGGTCCCATTTCAAGAATTTCGGCCTGGTTATTCAGCAGAAGCCGGTTCTTCCTCGGTAACGCCTGCAGCCGGGGCGACGATCGTCGCGATGGTGAAGTCGCGGTCGGAGATGACCGGACGTACGCCAGCCGGCAGCTTGACGGCGGAGATGTGGAGGCTGTCGCCGATCTTCGCGCCCGTCAGGTCGAGGGTCAGGAATTCCGGAATGTCGTTGGCCGGGCAAAGCAGCTCGACTTCATGACGGACGATGTTGAGAACGCCGCCGATCTTGATGCCCGGGGACTTCTCTTCGTTGACGAAGTGAACCGGAACTTCAACGGAAACTTCCGTGTTGCCCGAGACGCGCAGGAAGTCCACGTGCATGGTGAAGTCGCGGACCGGATCGAGCTGATAGTCCTTCGGGAGGACCTGGATCTTCTCGCCGTTGACGTCGATCGTGGCAACCGTGGTCATGAAACCGCCGGCATGGATGCGCTTCGTCACTTCGTTGGTCGACAGAGCGATCGCGATGGGGGACTGCTTGTCACCATAGATGACAGCAGGAATGAAACCGTTGCGGCGAAGTTCACGGGAGGACCCCTTACCTACCCGTTCGCGCGCCTCGGCCTTGAGCTCGTATGATGCGTGGCTCATGGCATATCCTTTCGAGGTTGTTTGGAGAGTTTTCCGCAAGCGTTGTCGGCTCGCGTCAAACTGAAGGGCATCATCCGATGCGCTTCATCCGCGTTGCCTCCAAGGGTGTCTACGCGGACCGGCGGGCTATAATACAACGATCGAGGATGTGCAAGCTTTTCGGCCTGGAAACAAAGGGCTTGCGCTTGACTTCGGCGGGCCGTCTTCCAAATTGGTGCCCGTTGAATGAGGGAAGGGTTTGATTCATGAAACGTACTTTGATCGCGACCGGACTGATGGCTGCGTCCTGCGTATATCCGGTTGCGGCGGCTGAGATCAACGACAAGGGTGCCCGCACCCTCAAGGAAAGCCTCATCCACTTCCTGCCGGATACGGTCAAGTCCACGGGTTTCCTGACCGTCAAGCCGGCCGGCGAACGCTACGAGATCAGCTACGATTTCGCCAAGCTGCTGAAATCCATCAACAAGAAAGACTTCACTGTTTCCGGCCTGAAGCCGTATTCGGTCTTCGCCGCGCCCCTCGACAACGGCCAGTGGAAGTTCAACAGCGACAGCGACATGAATTTCACCGTCAAGGGCAAGAGGCCCGACGGCAAGCCGACGAACCTCAACTACTCCGTCACCGACATGGTGTTTTCCGGCATTTTCGATCCGGCGATCAGTTACTTCCGCTCAGGCGAGGTGACGTCAGGCCCGCTCCGAATGGTCTCGAAGAGTGGTCCGGAGGAGGTCGAGGCGAGTGTCGCCGGCATGAACTATTCACTGGCGTCCGCGGCGAGTGCGGCTGCCGGGGGCATCGATTTCACCGGCAAGGGCTCGTTCTCGCGCTTCTACGAACGGATTGCGACGCCGGAAACCCCAGCCATACAGGTCCGCGCCGAAAGCCTCGATTTCGACGTCGGTGTCCAGGGCGTAATGGCCGAAAAGATCCGCAATCTCGTCGCCTTCATGCTCGAACTAGTCAAGGATGAAAAGCCGTCGCAGGCCGAGATCACCAGGCTCAAGGATCTCATCCGCGGCGCGATGCCGTTCTTCACGGCGCTTTCCGAAAAGTTCAGCTTCAACCAGTTCACCGTAGCAAGCCCGATCGGCGATTTTGGTATTAACAAGCTCGATTATACGTTCACGATGAGCGAGCCCGCCGCGGCAACCCGGATCGGCTTCGGTGCGCGCATCGAGAACATCTCTACGCCGGACGGCATCATTCCCCCGCTCTACGCCCAGCTGGTGCCGGACATGGCGGAAATGGAGGTCGGTGTCGCCGACCTCAACTTCCAGCGGTTCATCGACACCTTCATGGAAATCGACTTTTCCAAGCCCGGTCAGCTACCGGATGCGGAGGGCGAGCGTCTCGGCAAAGCTTTCCTCGACAACGGCCAGTTGACCGTCGATTTCCCACGGGTCGCTGCGAAATCCGCACTCTACGACGTCGAAGCCTCCGGCAAGGTCAAGGGTTATCCGGACGAGAAGGACCGCTACACGCTGGAAACCTCGATCCTTGCCCGCGACATCGACAAGCTGATCCAGTATTTCCAGGCCGCCGCCAAGAGCGACCCCGAATTCAACCAGGTTTCATTCGCGATAATGATGGCGAAGGGCATGGCGAAGACTGAACCGGACGGCCGCCTGCGCTGGGACGTCAAGTTCGAGGACGGCAAGAGCTTCAGCGTCAACGGGCAGCCGATCCAATGATCTGACGACCTGTTCAGGCCTTTTGATGCCGGCTTTGCTTTTGCCAGTCAGCCGGCATTTACCATTCAAAGGAACGGTTCAGACATGTTTCAATGCTAAAGCTTCTCGACAAAACCCGTTGAAAAGTAACAGGCATTCATGTTTCGCGTTCTCTCCTGCATCTTCATTGAGCACGATCTTCGGTATATCGCTTCCGCGGTGTTGATCTGCGTGATCGGCTCCTTCCTGACCATCCGGCTTTTTTCCCGCGCCCGGAGGGGGAGCGGGATCGAGAAGGTCATCTGGCTTTTCCTCGCAGGCTTCATGGGCGGATCGACCACCTGGACGACGCATTTTCTGGCCATGCTCGGTTATCTATCCGGCGGGCAGGCGGGATATGAACCGGCTCAAACGCTTCTTTCGTTCATGATCGCGGTCGCCACGGCCACGATCGGGTTGAGTGTCGCAAGTAACGGCGGCCGGTCCCTGCTTGCCGAGGCCGGCGGGATGGTGATGGGGCTCGGCATCGCTGCGATGCATTATACGGGCATGGCCGCTTATGAGGTGCAGGGCAGCATCGACTGGGATCGCCGTTACGTCATTGCATCGCTGATCTTTGCAGGTCTATTCGGGGTGTTGACGACCAATCGCGTCGTGCGTCCGGTGACGCATTTCTGCAAATACAGTTCCGTTCTGGCGATGATCCTGGCGATCGCCACGACCCATTTCACCGCCATGGGCGCGATTGATGTCGTCCTCGACCCCCGCGCCGTGATGCAGAACGAGGTCGTTCCGCCGGTCGTGCTCGGCTTCGGCGTATTGTCGCTGATGCTGATCCTGCTGGCGCTGACGGCGGCCACCTACCTGATCGACGCCCGCACGACCCAGGCCGCCGTCGAACAGTATCGCCGCCTTTCCCTGCACGATGCGCTGACGGGGCTTGCCAATCGCGCCGCTTTCAACGAGCAACTCGCCGAGATCGCCATGCGTCCGACCGACCTCGCGTCCCGCATCGCGGTGCTTTCCTTCGATCTCAATCGCTTCAAGGAGGTCAACGACGTCCATGGCCATGCAGCCGGCGACGAGGTCTTGCGCAGGATCGGCAGCAGGCTTGCCCAGGCGGTCGGCGAGGGCGAATTCATCGCCCGTGTCGGCGGCGACGAATTCGTTGCGCTGAAGCACCTGTACTATAAGCGCTCCGACGCGATGACGCTTGCCAATCGGCTACTTGCCGAAATCTGCAAGCCGATCGAATGGAACGGGAATACGCTCACAGTCGGCTCGAGCGTCGGTATCGCGCTCTATCCTGGAGAAGCAAAGACGATCGACGATCTCGTGGCGCAGGCGGATGTGGCGATGTATCGCGCCAAGCAATCCGGCGACAGCATGGTCTGCTTCTACGATTCGTCGATGGACCAGGCCG
This sequence comes from Neorhizobium sp. 05N33, assembly GCF_056397445.1. Classification (NCBI taxonomy): domain Bacteria; kingdom Pseudomonadati; phylum Pseudomonadota; class Alphaproteobacteria; order Hyphomicrobiales; family Rhizobiaceae; genus Neorhizobium; species Neorhizobium sp. 05N33. The sequence goes on from NZ_JBFTNK010000017.1 coordinate 56,820, forward strand.
CCCGCGAACGCAATGCGCTTGCCATGGACATGCGCTCCGGTCTAGTGGCCGGGCAGTTCGAACTCTATTATCAGCGGCAAAACGATACGTTCTCCGAAGAGGTGGTCGGTTTCGAGGTCCTGCTGCGTTGGAACCATCCGGCGCGCGGCCTGGTCAATCCCGGCGAATTCATCCCGATCGCAGAGCGCACTGGCTTCATCGTCGAGCTTGGCGAATGGGTGCTCCGGAGCGCCTGCCTGGAGGCGGCGACGTGGAAAAATCCGTTCGGCATTGCCGTCAACGTCGCTGCTCAGCAGCTCGCCGATCCGAGATTTCCGACCAAGGTTCGCGATATCCTCAACGAGACGGGGCTTAGTGCCGACCGGCTGGAGCTTGAGATCACCGAATCCGGCATCATCGGCGACCATCAGCGGGCGCTTCAGATCGTTCGCCATCTGAAGAGCCTCGGCGTCAAGATCGCCATGGACGACTACGGCACCGGTTATTCGTCGCTTTCGACGCTGATGTCCTTCCCGTTCGACAAGATCAAGATCGACCGAACCTTCGTTGACGGGCTTTCCAACAACGAACAGTCGGCGGCGATCGTGCGCTCGACGTTGATCCTTGCCTCCAGCCTCCACATCCCGGTGCTGGCCGAAGGGGTGGAGACCGATGCGCATATCGCCTTCCTGCGCAAAGAAGGCTGCATGCAGGTCCAGGGCTATCTGTTCGGCAAGCCCGGTCCGCGGGCTGGGATCGAACATATCGTCAATGGTGAAGCCGGGGACGAGAGCACGCCGGTGGTTGCCAAGGTCGCCTGACTTGCGTCAGCGTCGGGGTTCGCCCCCCGGTGCATAAACCGTCTTCTGCTCGAAACGGAACTTGTGGCCGCATTGGCCACAACGGATCATGTATTTGCGCGGATCGGTCGACGCGAATTCGGTCATGAAGCCTTTCGGCAGTTCATCGATGCGGAAATCGCGATTGCCCTGTCGCCTGTCGTCGGTCTCGGAAACCTCGGCGAAACCGACATTGCCGCATTGGGAACATTCGAGTTTTCGGGAATAGCGGTCGCGTGCGGCCATGCTTGTCTCCATCTTCGGAGGGCCTTCTAACCGAAGCCTTGGCACAAAGCAAAACGCCGGAACCCTGGTCCCGGCGTTTTTCGTCGATGATTTTTGGAGGCTTCAAGCAGACCCCTTAGCGGCGGCACTCACCGGAAGCCACGACGCTGAAGCCGGCATTGGCCGCCTCGCAGGCGTTCGGGAAGGTCTGGGTGCGTCCGCCCTGCTGGCCGCAGACGGGACGGTATTCGCGTGTGCAGAAGCCGGGCTGCTCGGGCCTTCCGGGGCGATCCGGGCGACCAGGACGGCCTGGCTGGTTCCAGTCCGGGCGATCCGGGCGGTCCGGACGACCGGGCCTGCCGGGTTGGTTCCAATCCGGACGGTCGGGCCGCTGCGGACGATCCCAGTCGGGACGATCAGGCCTCTGAGGACGGTTCCAGTCCGGCCGTGGCCGTTCCGGCGGGTAGTAGCCGCCCGGCCTGCTGCCGCCGTCGACGCAGGCCGACAGCAACGGAATTAGAAGGAAAATGGCCAGCCTTTTCGAGAGGCCAATAAAGGAAAACATCGCGACTCACCCTCTGTTTGCGTTCGAAGGCGAGTCTATCCAAATACTTGTGACAGAAGAAGGTCAGTCGAACAGGCTGGAGACGGAGGATTCCATTGCCGTGCGGTTGATCGCCTCGCCGAGCAGGTTGGCGGTGGTGATGACCCGGATGTTGTGCGCCGACTGGACCGCCGTGGTCGGCTGGATCGAGTCGGTGATCACCAGTTCCTTGAGCTTGGAGGCGCCGATACGCGCGACCGCGCCGCCCGACAGCACGCCGTGGGTGATGTAGGCGGTCACACTGGTGGCGCCGTTCTTGAGAAGCGCTTCAGCCGCGTTGCAGAGCGTGCCGCCGGAATCGACGATATCGTCGATCAGCAGGCAGTCCTTGCCGTCGACTTCGCCGATGACGTTCATCACCTCGGATTCGCCAGCCCGTTCGCGGCGCTTGTCGACGATTGCCAGCTGACAGTCGATGCGCTTGGCGAGCGCCCGGGCGCGAACCACGCCGCCGACATCGGGCGAGACGACCATGACGTTGTTGAGGTCGTAATGTTCCTTGACGTCGCGTGCGAGCACCGGCACCGCGAAGAGATTGTCGGTCGGGATGTCGAAAAAGCCCTGGATCTGCCCGGCATGCAGGTCGAGCGTCAGGACACGGTCGGCGCCGGCCTCGGTGATCAGGTTGGCGACCAGCTTTGCCGAGATCGGGGTGCGCGGGCCGGCCTTGCGGTCCTGACGGGCGTAACCGAAATACGGCAGGACCGCCGTGATGCGCTTGGCCGACGACCGGCGGAACGCATCGATCATGATCAGCAGTTCCATCAGGTGATCGTTGGTCGGGAAGGACGTGGACTGGATGATGAAGACATCTTCGCCACGCACGTTTTCCTGAATTTCAACGAAGATTTCCTGGTCTGCAAATCGCCTTACGCTGGCTTTTCCGACTGGAACATTAAGATAGCTGCAGATCGCGTCGGCGAGATGCCGGTTCGAATTGCCTGCGAAAACCTTCATTGCGGTCCGCCTGTTTTGAAGCTGGATGCGGGCCTTTTACCGCCGCCGCCTTCGAATGCAAGTGCGTTTCGCGCCCGCTCACCCTTTTTTATGAAGAAACTGTGACCAGTGGCTTTTGAGGTTCAGTAAGAATCGCTCGCCGCGATTGCCCCAAGATAGCCAAAGCCGGATCGATCAGCCTTGGGATTGGCGCCAGGCCACATAGTCCTGGATCGTCTTGGCGGCGATGGTCTCCATGGTCGAAGCCGGAACCGCGGCCCAGGGATCCTGGCCGCTGCCGGGCACGCTCTCCTGGCCCTGCATGCGGTGCAGCCGGGCGCCGGAACTGTCAAGAATGTCCCAGACATAAACGATGGTGACCTTGCCGCTGTCGGAAAAGGCGGAGAAATAACCTTTCAGGATATGCTCGGTACTGTTGTCGCTCGACGGCCGGATCGTCAGTCCGTTGGCGCGGGCCTGAGCGCCGAGCTGGCGGGACAGCGGGGTGACCGCCTGGACCGGAGCGCCGATGATCGGCAGGAAGCGGACCGTCGGACCGGATGCGGGCGGCAATGAGGCGCTCTGCTGCTGACGGGATTGTTGTTGCTGGGGTGCCGCGGTCGGCTGCTGCGCCTGAGGCTGCTGCATGGTCTGCTGCTGGCCCTGGCTCCCCTGGCCCTCCCATTGCGGCGGCTGGCCGGAGGAGGAGGGCGAGACGGCGCTGCCGGATTCCAGCGCCCGGGCCTGCGCTTCCAGCGTGCTCTGGGGTCCGGATTGATAGCCGCCGCTGCTGTTATAGGTTTCCGGCTGTGCCGAGCGGGCCATGCGGTCGGTTTCGGCCTGGGTGACGGGCGAGGAGGTTCGGGCTCCCGCGCCGCCGACATTCGTCTGTGGCGTCAATGCTTCCGTGGTGTTGCAGGAGGCAAGCGCAACCGCCAGCAGGGCAGCGGACAGCAGTGTTCCGAAAGGCCGCATACCCGTCTCCCGCCACAGATTCCTCGGCAGGAGCTTAGAGTTTGCTTTCCCAAACTGTCAATTGCCTGATTTTTTGAGCATTCAGCGCTGGATGAGCTCCAAAGCATGGCGGGAAAGTGGCTGCGGATCGCCTTCGGTCGTCAGGTAGGTGTGGCCGAGGGTCATCGCCGCGCCGCTGTCGGAATCCATGATGATCATGTGCACGAACAGCGTCATGTCCGGCAAAATCTCCTGAGGATTGCCGAAATGGAACATCTGGTGCTCCATCCAGGAGGGCGAGAAACGCGCGCCGAGCGAATAACCGCAGGCGTTGAGGCGGTGGCGCGACAGGCCGCGTTCGTCGAGGATGCGGGCATGGGTGTCGAAGACGTCGCCGAATGTCTGACCGGGGCGCAGCACCTCCTCGATCGCCTTGATGGTTTCGAGGCAGGCCTTGTAGAGCTCGCGGTGGCGAGGCGACGGTTCGCCGACGATGACCGTGCGCATCATCGCCGCATGGTAATGCGCAGCGGTTCCCGCCCATTCGAGCGTCAGCTGGTCGGTCGCGTCGAGCTTGCGGCGGCCGGCCTTGTAGCGGCAGAGCAGGGCATCGGCGCCGGAGCCGATGATGAACTCGTTGGCGGGGTAGTCGCCGCCGCCGAGAAAGACGGCGCCCTGCATCGCGGCGAGGATTTCCGCCTCGTCGCCGCCGGCCCTGATCAGCGGCAGCGCCGCATCGAGCGCATCGTCGGCAAGCTCGGCAGCGCGCCGCGCAAAAGCGATTTCCGCCGGGCTTTTGACCAGGCGCAGAGCGCTGACCAGGTAGGAGGCGTCGCTGATCTGGCCGAAGGTGGCGAGCTGGTTGTCGAGGAGGCGGGCGATGCGGCCGGTCATGCCGTGGGTATCGTATTCGACGCCGATCCTGGCGCCGAGCAGGTCCATGTCGCTTAACAGGTTCTTGAGGTCTAGGGTCGGATCCGCATTCACCCGGTCGACCCAGACGACGATGTTTTCGACGATCGAGGTGTGGCGGGCCTGGCGCAGATCGGCGGAGCGGGTGAGCAACGTCATCGCGCCGTCCGCCTTGACGATCAGGGTCTGGAAAAAGCAGTAGCCAAACGTGTCGTAGCCGGTCAGCCAGTACATGCTTTCCTGGGCGAAGATCAAAAGCGCATCCAGCTTGTCGGCGCGCATCTTCTCCGTCAGCCGCGACAGCCGGTCGCCGTATTCGCTCCTCTCGAAATGCAGGGCCATATCAATTCTCCCGAAGTGCGATTGCTGAAATCTGACGGCCGTAATCCGGCTCTTTGGCATGGGTGGTGCGGCGGTAGGAATAGAACCGTTCCGCATCCGGATAGGTATCGAGGCCGAGGCTTCCTGCCCGCACCCCGGCAGCCCTCAGCCGCCTTATGGTCAGCGACGGCAGGTCGAACATAGAATGCCCCGTATTCGATGACGATGTGAAGAAGGCCTCATAGGACGGGTCGTAGCCCAGGAACCGCTCGACAAATTCCGGGCCGACCTCGTAGCTCGCCGGGCCGATCGAGGGGCCGAGGACCGCGGTGATGTTTTCCCGCGCGGCGCCCAGCGAGATCATTGCCTCGATAGTGTTTTCGAGCACGCCGGTCAGCGCACCCTTCCAGCCGGCATGGGCGGCACCGATCACGCCGTTCTCGCCGTCGGCAAACAGGATCGGGCCGCAGTCGGCAGCAAGCACGCCGAGTGCCACGCCCGGCACACTCGTCACCATCGCGTCGACCTTCGGCCGTTCGCCGGCATAGGTCTCGTCGACGACGAAGACGTCGGGCGAATGGACCTGGTGGACGGTCGCCAGCTTTTCGACGGGCAGGCCGAACCAGGCAGCGACGCGGGTGCGGTTCTCGATCACTTTTTCGCGGTCGTCGTCCGAGCCGATGCCGACGTTGAGACCGGCGTACAAACCTTCGGAAACGCCGCCCTTGCGGGTGAAGAAGCCGTGACGAACACGGGCGCCGGCCCTGTCGTTCAACAGGGGGCTCTCGATCGGCTCCGGCAAGGGTCTGTCCTGCATCGGCGTTGTTATCCGGTTGATTTCAAGGGGTTTTGGGCTTCTCTCAAGGCATGCCCGCTGCTTCGATTTAGGGCGAGAGTGGCGCAAGAAAAGGGCGAATGTCAATCGGTTGATGAATTGACGGCCGCTGTTCACTCCACCGCGCGGAACGGCATCAGCTTCAATGCCGGGCTCGATACCGCGATGACTTTGAAGAGTTCGCCCATCTTGCCGGCACCTTCGCCGGCAAGCCGATCGACGGCGGCGGCGATCAGGCGCTGTTCGGTCGGCTCCTTGTCCTTGGCAAGCGCGGTCGCCCGCTCGGCAAGGCCGAGGCCGAACAGGAAATCACCCTGGTGCAAGCCACCGTTCAAGTGCACGCCCGTGGAAACGGCAATGCGTGCGAGGTCCTCGAAGTCGACATGGCTGGTGAGATCCGCTTCGCCGGGATTTTCGAGCGGCGGATCGTAGTCATGGTGGCGGATGGCTTGCAGCGTATCGCCGAAACCGGTGACCAGATGGCCGTAGTCGATGATCAGAGCCGTGCCACCGAAGGTCCTCAAGCGTTCGCACAGCGTCAGCATCACCGCCTGGCGGGCCGGCGACAGTTCGAAGATCGTGCCGTCGGGAATGCCGGCGAGGGGCGAGGGAAGGAGCTGCGGGTCGAGCGTCGCGACGCCGGCGGCAAAGCCGAGTTCATCTTCGGCGTTGAGGCCGACGAGACGTTCGCGAAAACCGGTCGGCGTCTTGACGAACTGGCGGATCGGGATCGCGTCGAACAATTCGTTGGCGGCGATCAGCGTGAAACCTTCGGGGACTTCCTCGAAACTGTCATGCCAGGAAATCTTGGTCGAGAAAGCCTCGAGCGTGATGCGCTGGACGCCGCGCAAACGCTCGCTGGTCTCGACCAGATGCACGTGCAGGTCTTCGAAAAAGCGCGGCGCGATGCGTTTGATCACCCGCAGCATGTCGGTCATCATCGTGCCGCGGCCGGGGCCGATCTCCACCAGCCGGACGCCGGTCGGCGTGCCGTGCTGCTGCCAGGCATGCACCATGAAGACGCCGATCATCTCGCCGAACAACTGGCTGATCTCCGGCGCTGTGATGAAGTCGCCGTGACGGCCGAAAGGCTCGCGGGTGCGATAATAGCCGTATTCCGGATCGGCGAGGCACAGCGCGAAATAGTCGGTGACGCTGATCGGGCCGTTGGTGCGGATCAGGGTCTTGATCTTCTCTGTGAGGGGAGTGCTCACCGGGTGTGCCTCCCTCAAGCTTTCGCCGCGGACGTTGCCGCCGTGCGGGCCCGGACAATGGCCCAAAGGCCTGCTGCGATCATCGGCAGCGACAGAACCATGCCCATGGTCAGCCAATTGGTGCCGAGCAGATAACCGAGCTGCGCGTCCGGCTCGCGGAAGAATTCCACGAAGATGCGGCAGAGCGCGTAACCGACGACGAAAGTGCCGGCGATGGTGCCAGGGACTTTCAGCGCTCGGAAGACGTAGATCATCAGCGCCAGCACGAGAACCATGACGATGCCCTCCAGCCCTGCCTCATAGAGCTGGCTCGGATGGCGCGGAACTTCTTCCGCCGGGCAGAACATGTGAAGCTGCCGCAGGCGATCGTTGCAGAACACGACGCCCCATGGCATGTCGGTCTTGGCACCCCAGAGTTCGCCGTTGATGAAATTGGCGATGCGGCCGAAGAACAGGCCGAAGGGTACGACGGCTGCGACCGTGTCGAACATGCTCCAGACCGGAATGGTATTGCGGCGGGCGAAGATGATCATCGCGATCGTTGCGCCGATGAAGCCGCCATGGAAGGACATGCCGCCGTTCCAGATCTCGATCGCGCGGATGGGATTCGCGGCCACCGCCGCCATGTCGTAGAAGAGGATATAACCGATGCGGCCGCCAAGCACGATGCCGGCCGCGACCCAGACGAGAAAGTCGTCGAGCTGGGCAGCCGTAATCGGCGACTGGCCGTCTCTCCACAGGGAAGCGTTGGCAGCCAGCCGACGCGCATAAAACCAGCCGAGCATGATGCCGGCGACATAGGCGAGCCCATACCAATGGATGGCGAGCGGGCCGATGGAGAAGGCCACCGGATCGATGTTCGGGAACGGCATCAGAGCAAAAAGATGAAGCGCTTCGTACAAATTACAGGGTCCAACCTAACGGCATTGCGCGGAACATGGCGTTGCGGCCATCGACGGTCAAGGTGAATCTAAGCGAGTGCTCATGCGAACGGTGGATGATGCTTGCAAGCGGCCCGCGCAGGCCCTACTTGAACCCTATGGACATTCGCCGGCCGGATTGCCGGCCAGACGATATGGGAGTTCAGAACCATGGCAACCGGTACGAACCGCATTCTCGACGATTTCGCGCGGCTGATGACCGATGCCGCCGGCGCCGCCCAAGGGGTGCGCAAGGAGGTCGAAACCGCATTTCACGCCCAGGCCGAGCGGTTCCTCAACAGCATGGATATCGTCAAGCGCGAGGAATTCGAGGCAGTCCGCGAAATGGCAGCCCGCGCCCGCGACGAAAACGAAGCGCTGAAGGCGCGGATCGAGGCGCTGGAAGCCAAGCTTTCGGGGCAGTGATCTGCGTTTCCCGGGGACGATCTGCCTCTCTTGCGTAAAATCTAGCACTTAGCTCGTCAGCTAAGATGCTGTTTTTCTTTTCTCCTCCCATGGGGAGAGGAAAAGGGCGTACCCAATACCTTCCCCGCCCCTCCAAGCCCTGCCTACAATCCGCTTGCTTCCGTCGCCGGAGTGTTTCGCGAGACGTTCGCGGGCAGGCGGAGGCCGGCGCTTTCATCAAAACCGTAACGTGCGGGGATGGTGAAAGAGGTGAAAGCCATGGAGTGCTCGTCGCAAGACGGCCATTCCTATCAAGCCTCCCCCGGACAGCCATGTCCGGTTCGGTTGAGCCGTGCAAGTGGCAAGCCTGTCCCGAAAGGATGGGCGCGAATAAAGCCACGCAGCGAGGCGAGATGATCACCTGTAGGGGCCGGAAGCCTCGAAAGAACGCCGAAGGCCACGCGAATGCGGAGCCACTATTCATAAATCATTCGAGGTTCCGCATTCGCGTGGGCTCTCCGATCGAACCGTGCCGAACAGATTTTCGGCGCGGGCGCAGGTGTTGAAACAAAAAAGTGACACCCTGTGGACACATTCAAAAAAGCCAGTGTCCAGAGTCGCTTATGACTCCGTTCTGATCCCCGTTGCGAACATGTTTCAAGTTTTGCCCATGTAAAAACCGGTGGAGGGGCTGGCAGCCGGACTCCGTCTAGGTACACTGATTTTAAAGGATGATTCGAAACGGCTTGGTAAGCTCCAGACAGGGTGACTGCGTTATTCTGGAAGCGTCGGACGATCATCGACAGTGTTGTTCCCGGTTACTGTTCGCGTGTTTTTGGCGTTTTACCGCACGAATTCGCATTCATTCCGGTCAAGAAGGTGCCGCATGACGCTTATGGAAATGGAAATCGAACGCCAGTCGAATCCGGTCGATATGATCGAATTCGTTGCTGCCTCGAACGACTGGACGTTCGAACGGTCGGGTGAAGACGAGATCGCCATGACCGTGGAAGGCCGCTGGACGGACTACCATGTTTCCTTCTCCTGGATGGAGGAGTTCGAAGCGCTGCATCTCGCCTGCGCTTTCGACATCAAGATCCCCGACGCTCGCGTCAACGAGGTCATCCGCCTGCTGAGCCACGTCAACGGCCAGGTGCTGATGGGCCATTTCGACGTATGGCGCCAGGAAGACGTGGTCATCTTCCGGCAGTCGCTGCTGTTGGCAGGCGGCGCCGAACCCAACAACCAGCAGGTCGAAGTGCTGCTTTCGAGTGCGCTCGATGCCTGCGAATCCTATTATCAGGCGTTCCAGTTTGTCGTATGGTCGGGCATGGAGGCGAAGGCCGCCATGGAAGCCGTTCTGTTCGAAACCGTGGGCGAGTGCTGATGGCCTCTGGTCAGTTGGGATCCATCATCCTGGTCGGCGCCGGCAATATGGGCGGCGCCATGCTATCGGGTTGGCTGAAAAAGGGCGTGCCCGGCGCGTCCGTGACGGTCATCGACCCATCGCCTTCCGATGCGATGAAAACGATGATGTCCGAGGCCGGTGCGCATCACTTTACCGCGCTTCCCGGCGATACGTCCGCTGATATCCTGTTTCTCGCGGTCAAACCGCAGCTGATGGATGCCGTCCTGCCGCCCCTGAAGCCGATCGTCGGTTCCGGCACGGTCGTCGTTTCGGTTGCGGCCGGCAAGACGCTCGCTTATCTCGAAAAGCATCTCGGCGAAGCCGCCATGGTGCGTGCCATGCCGAATACACCTGCCATGATCGGCCGCGGCGTCACCGGCGCCTATGCCAATCCCAAGGTCACTGAAGCCCAGCGCGAAGCGGTGCAATCGCTGCTCAAGGTCAGCGGGCCGGTGGAATGGGTTTCCAGCGAAGCGGATATCGATGCGGTGACCGCCGTTTCAGGCAGCGGCCCGGCCTATGTGTTCTATCTCGTGGAGTGCATGGCGGAAGCGGGCCGAAAAGCAGGCCTGCCGGCGGACCTCGCCATGCGGCTTGCGCGGGAAACTGTCTCGGGGGCTGGCGAGCTCCTCCACCAGTCCCCGGACGACGCTTCCAGACTTCGCCAGAACGTCACCTCGCCGAACGGCACGACGGCCGCGGCACTTGCCGTGCTGATGGCCGACGACGGCATGCAGCCGCTGTTCGACAAGGCGATCGCGGCTGCCCGCGACAGAGCCGAAGAACTCGGCGCCTGAGTGAGTTCGAATGGCTGAGGACATCACCTATTCCGACTTCGAAAAGGTGGACATCCGCGTCGGCACGATCGTCGAGGCCGAGGTTTTTCCGGAAGCCCGCAAGCCGGCCTTCAAGCTGAAGATCGATTTTGGCCCGGAGATCGGCATCAAGAAATCGTCGGCGCAGATCACCGTGCATTATACGCCGGAAACGCTGGTCGGACGGCAGGTGCTCGGTGTCGTCAATTTCCCGCCGCGGCAGATCGGGCCGTTCCGCTCGGAAGTGCTGACCCTCGGCTTCGAGGACGAGAACGGCGCGATCGTGCTTGCCGCCGTCGTGCAGCCGGTGCCGAACGGGCGCAAGCTGATGTAACCGAGCGCTGATGCGCAGGGCCATATCGTCAGTGGATATCGCGGCTCTCGACATCGCCGAGGCTGAACGACCGGAACTCCACCTCGAAACCTTCACGTTGCGGCGAGCAGAAGGTCATGCCGACGGAGAGTTCTGCGTGCTCGGGTGGGAAATAAGCAAGCCGCGCCATGCGCCAGTCCGGCTGCGTGTCGGTTCGGTACTGGACAAAGAGGGCGTCGCCCATGCGGGTGACGCGGACGGAAATTTCCTCGAAATCGTCGGTGAGCCGGAAGGCGGACCAGTCGGAGTGGCCGTTGGTCACCACGACGCTGAAATGGCGGGCGCCATCGGTGAATTCGATGCCGCATTTCATCCAGTGTTTTTCGTCATGACGGATCATCAGCCCGGCCTGATCGTAGAGCGCCTCGTACCTCCCGACGAAGGAGGTTTCGGCGGTGAAGTCGCCCTTTTGCGTCCGGTGGAGGAAGTGACCGCTGTCGCGATGAAAGCCGTAATAGGTGCCCTGCCAGAAATCGGTTTCCAGGCCGGAGCGGGCGATCAGTCGACCATCCTGCTTGCGGCTTTCGGGCGGCGGGTTCAGCCAGGACATCTCGGAAAGGTCGATCGGCATCGGTTCCTCGTCAACGATCAGGCAGGAACGCGCACGACGGCGCGCAAGCCGCCGCGGGGGCTGTCGGCGAGGGTGACGTTGCCGCCATGGGCGCGGGCGATGTCGCGGGCGATCGCCAGGCCGAGGCCGGTGCCGGACGCGTTGAGGTTGCGGGCTTCGTCGAGGCGGTAGAACGGCTTGAAGACGTCCTCGCGCGACCCTGCCGGAATACCGGGGCCGTCATCGTCGAGTGTCAGCGTCAGCCACTTGGCGCTGTGCCGCGCGTCCACATGCAGCGATTTGGCGTAACGCTCGCTGTTGGACACGAGGTTGGCGACCAGCCGGGTGAAGGCGTTGGGGCGCACGGCGATCTCGTCCTCGCCGTCGATCTCGTAGGTCATGGTCTTGCCATGCAGGGTAAATTCCAGGCACAGCTTTTGCAGCAGCTCGCTCAGGCGCAACTCGCCGAAGTCCTCTTCAGCTTCGCCCTTGGCGAAGGCGAGATAACCTTCCAGCATCGACTGCATATCGTCGACGTCCTGGCCCATGCCGGCCAGTTCCGGCTTGTTGCCGGCGAGCGCCAGCTGCAGCTTGAAGCGGGTGAGGATGGTCCTCAAGTCGTGGCTGATGCCGGCGAGCATAGCGGTGCGCTGTTCCATCTGCCGCTCGATGCGTTCGCGCATCTGGATGAAGGCAAGCCCGGCGCGGCGGATTTCTTCAGCGCCGCGCGGGGAGAAGCCGTCGGTCCTCTGCCCCTTGCCGAAGCTCTCGGCAGCGCTGGCAAGCGTCAGGATCGGCCGGATCTGGCCGCGCAGGAAAAGGATCGAGATGATGACCAGAACGAAAGCGGCGCCGATCATCCAGACGAGGAAGATATGTGTGTTCGAGGCATAGGTTGAGCCGCGGCGGACGAAAACGCGCAGCACCCTGGTATCGAACTTGATGCGGATCTCGACGAGCCGGCTGTCGCCCACCGTATCGATCCAGAAGGGCATCTGGATCTGGCGGGTGATCTGCTCGGCGAGGATGTCGTCGAGGATGGCGAAGAAGGGGCGGGAGCGGGGCGGCGGTAGCTGGCCGTTTTCCTCGACCGCGATGGTGAGGTTCAGCGCGTCGCTGGCGATGCGGCTGATGGCATCGTAGTTGCTATCCTGGGGATAGGCCTGGATCACCTCGATAATGCCGGCGATATCGCGGACGGTGCTTTCCGACAGGCGTTCGGTGACCATGCGCCAGTGCCGTTCCATGAAGACGGAGGCGACGACGCCCTGCAGGAGCAGCATCGGCAGGATGACGATCAAAAGCGAGCGGGTGTAGAGCCCGGTCGGCAGGCGGCGGCGCAGCCAGCGGGTCATCGGCCGCCAGCCCGGCAAAGTGAGCCGGTCCATGTCGCGCTTCAGAGAGTCGAAAAATGCCATCCTGCCTTCAGCCTGTGCCGGGTCTCTTCGGCTAATCGATACTCAGCCTGTATCCGATGCCGCGCACCGTCTGGAGATAGACGGGGTTGGCCGGATCCTCCTCGATCTTACGCCGCAAACGATTGATCTGCACGTCGATCGTGCGCTCGCCGACCTCCGCGTCATCGCCGATCAGCTCGTGGCGGGGAATGGTATCGCCGGCGCGCAGCGCGAAAAGAAGCATGATCTCCTGTTCGCGATCGGTCAGCCGGATGGTTTCGGCGGCCCTGCGCAATTCCTTGCGCGGGATCGAGAAGGTGAAGGGGCCGAACATGATCTGCTCGATCTTCGGCGTATCAGGTGAAGTGCTGCGGCGCAGGATATTGTTGATGCGCAGGACCAGTTCGCGCGGATCGAAGGGTTTCGACAGGTAATCGTCGGCGCCCGCTTCGAGACCGGCGATGCGGGATTCCGATTCGGCGCGGGCCGTCAGCAGGATCACCGGCACCGTCTTCTTCTGGTAGAGCGATTGGGTGAGCGAAATGCCGGATTCGCCGGGCATCATCACGTCGAGGATGATCAGGTCGAAATGCAGGCCTTCGAGCTTGCGGCGGGCCTCGGCTGCATCGCCGGCGACGGTGATGCGAAATCCCTGTTCCATCAGGTAGCGGTTCAGGAGATCGCGGATACGCGTGTCGTCGTCGACCACGAGAAGATGAGGCGCATCGTCGGAAGGCTGCAGTTTCGTCATCTCAAAGGTCCCACTTAATCCATATCGCTGTCGACAGGCTCGAGGCTTTCGTCGCGGCCGCGCATGCGGCGCAGGAATTCCTTGACCGAGGCCCGCGTGTCCGGGGTCAGTTCCTCCATGGCGCGAGCGATACGGCGCGATTGCGGCTCGGAAAGGGCGAGCGCCAGTTCACGGCCTGCAAGGGTCGGGTAGAGCCTGCGCTGGCGGCGATCCTTGGCGCCGGCCATCTGGCGAATATAACCCGATTCGATCAATTGCTTGAGCACGCGCGCGAGGCTCTGCTTGGTGATCTGCAGCGTATCGAGAAGGTCGGTGACCATCATGCCCGGTTGGCGGGATACGAAATAGACGACGCGGTGGTGGGCGCGGCCCATGCCGATCTTGGCGAGGATCGCATCCGGATCGGACACGAAATCACGGTAGGCGAAGAAAAGCAGTTCGATGGTCTCGAAGTCGATCTGGGCTTCGTCGACTGCCGGCATTGTCGGCAGGACCTTCTTGACGGCTTTTCCCGTCGATGCGCGCGACACTCGCGTTTCCTTTCCCTTTATGGCTCTTGTGCCCCACGCTCAGATGCCCGTGGAGCCGAAGCTCTTATTTGCTGATTTCACAGTGTAGCCTGACGCATGTCATAAAGCGCGAACAGGCTGAACAATCAACAGCATTTGTTGGGGAAGGCGAGTGGCCGCGGGCCATGGGACAAGGGCGCTGCCAGACAGCGCCCCTTGCGATAAAGCTCACTCATAGATGTGGACGATGCGGCGGGTGCCGGGATCGACAAGAACCGGGCGGTCGTTGACCACGACATAATCATAGTCGTAATCGGGCACTTGCTGGACCACGACGCCGGGCGGCAACGTCGCGCCGATCGCCACTTCGTTGCGGACATAGACCGGCTCGGCCGGGTGCTCTTCTATATAGCTGATCACGGTTTCCGGCGGGTCGACAGGCTCGACGGCGCCGACTGGGCCGAGCAGGATATCGCCCGGACCGGGGACGGGGGCCGGCGGAGCGACGCTTGCGGTCGTCTCATGAGCGACGCCTGCAGTCGTCTCATAGGTGACGGACGGCACTTCGTACTGGGTGCGATATTCCTCAACCGCGACCGCCGAGCCGTTGTGGCGGATTGTCAGGTATTCCGCGTAGACCCAGCCGCGCATGCCGTTGACGTCGATGCGGCACCATTTGCTACCCTTGAGGCAACCGTCCATCATCGCCGGGCTGCCGCGGGTGGCCATCCCGATTTCGGGATAGTTCTGGCCGGGACCGGAGCGGACAATGATGTCCGAGGCGGTCGTGGTGGTCATCTGCGCCTGGGCGGGCAGGGCAAGCGCCGAAAGGACGGCGCCGAGGCCCAGCCATGTCAGGTCCCGCCACTTCAATTCCGGGCATTTCAACCAAGTCGTCATGGATTTTCTCCTCATGTTGACTGGCAGGGTAACACCCCGCGTGTCCCGGTGGTTCCGCCGAATGCGGGTGGATTCTGCAAGCTGTGGCGGGGGTGCCACAGCTATAAAGAGGCACGGAACCTTTATGCCGCCAGTCCATTGATCCCGCCATAAACACCGGAGAGACCTCATGACGACCCAGACGATGACCGCCCAGACCTTTGCCGCGCTGCCCCCGATCCGCATGGAAACATTGAGCCCCTCCCATCCGCTCAAGAGCTTGCTGATGACTGTTTTCGTGCTGAAGATCTTGGTTGCGGCTTTCCTGATCGCCACCGTATCGCTCGCGCCGCCGGTTTCCCCTGACGCGCATTACACGACCCTTGCCTCGAATTGATCTTTTCGGCTGAAATGCCCTGCGTTTATCGGTATACCCCCGGGCAAGCATCATCGTTTAGGCCGAGGCATCATGGGCAAGTTACAAGCCGGTATCATTCCGGTTACGCCATTCCAGCAGAACTGCACGATCCTCTTCGACGACGAGACTAAAGAGGGCGTGGTCGTCGATCCGGGCGGCGATGTACCGACCATTCTTCAGGTCATCGAGGAAAATGGCGTCACCCTCAAGGAGATCTGGTTGACGCACGGGCATATCGACCATGCGGGCGGCGCGGACGAATTGCGCGAAGCGCTCGGCATCCAGGTGATCGGTCCCCACGAGGCGGACCTGCCGTTGCTGCAGCGCCTTGAGACGCAGGCGGAAAAATTCGGGGTGAAGATGGCGGTGCGCAACGTCGTGCCGGACCGCTGGCTGAACGAAGGAGACAAGGTTTCGTTCGGCGAGCATGTGTTCGAGATCTTCCATTGCCCCGGACATGCGCCCGGGCACGTGATCTACTACAACCGAGCCCAGGGTTTTGCACATCTCGGCGACGTGTTGTTCAACGGCTCGATCGGGCGCACGGATCTGCCGGGCGGAGACCACGATACGCTACTCGCCTCGATCCGCGACAAGGTTCTGCCGCTCGGCGACGAGGTCGGGTTCATCTGCGGCCACGGGCCGGGCAGCAGGATCGGCGACGAACGGCGCACCAATCCATTCCTGCGCGGCCTCGGTGGACCGAAGCCGCAACACACGTCGGTTTAAAAAAAACCCGGCATCTTCTGCCGGGCTTCAACTCGAAATGGCAAGCCTCGGAAGGCTTAGCCGGCGATCTGCAGATTGACGGCCTTGGGGCCTTTGCCGCGACGATCCGGTTCCGTGTCGAAGCTTACTTTCTGGTTTTCCGACAATCCGGACAGGCCGGAAGCCTGTACGGCAGAGATATGAACAAAGATATCGGCGCCACCATTGTCAGGCTTGATAAAGCCGAAGCCTTTGTCGGTATTGAAGAATTTTACAGTGCCAGTCTCGGCCATGCAGCAGGTCCTTTTCTCTCTGTCCGTGTTCAGCGGCGGACAGCATCACAGTGTAGCCCCGAAGGGCGGCGGCAGGCAGCTTTAAGAAAGGGTCCCTGTCTTTACCGCGATGACCGGAAGGAATTGCTTTGAAATCTCCGCCCCCGGTCTACCGCCCGAAGTCTTAGCGCCTTCGGAGCGCGTCATTATAGGTCTTCCCATGCTCGTAAATTGCCCGAACTTGCACAGAGTGCTGTGTTTATCGAAAATTGGCAAGAAAAAGTTTTTTGAACTGTTGCCACAATGAGAAATTGCAGATCGCCAGAACCCCTGAAAATGCGGGCTTTGCGCGTTTCTTTGCGCCCCGGGAACGCAAATCCATCGCCGGCAATGCTTCCTTAACCCTGTTCTGTGCCATTTTGGCGCTAAGGGCGCGAAAAGAAAAAATTTCGCCATTCAAAGGTTTCAGGCGGCGCGAAGGCTGCTTAGGTATCGATGATCGCCGCCACGGCGGCAGCCGTCCAGGGCGTGAAAATTGCCGTTTGCCGCATCATTCGCCGCTGGATTGCCGGCGGCCGAAGGCGCGGGCAGGTCTTGCGAATACCGGCTTTGCGAGAACCGGAGGAGGGGCAACGACTGCGGCCCGGCTGATGCCGAGCGTGATGTCGTTGCCGCCTGCCCGGGGCGGCGCGAAGTCGGCAAAACTTTCCGGAAAGTTCTCGTTGAATGTCGTCGGTGCCAGTTCGGGCCGGGCAAGGGCATAACCCTGCATCAGCGGCACGCCCAGTTCCTCGCACAGATCCACCTGCCAGAGCTCTTCGAGCCCTTCGAAGATGGGGTCGATACCATCGTCGAGCATCTGCCGGACGATGACGCGCAGCAGCGCGTAACCGGCGGAATTGTCGAGGAAGTCGCGCACCCAGGCGGCCTCGAATTTCACGTAGTCCGGCTTGATGCGCTTCAGACGGTCGAGATCGGAATCGCGGGCGCCGTAGTCGTCGATGGCGATGCGAAAGCCGACCGCCTGCATGTGCTCGGTGAAGGCGACGACAATGTCGTCCGACGCACCGGATCTTTCGGAGATCTCGCAGACGATCCGTTCGGGCGCGAGGCCAGCCTCGTGGCTGGCGACCTTGATGCGATCGACTTCCTGGCGCATTTCCTGGGACGTGCGGAAGAGGCCGGGATGGAACTTGACGAAGATCCCGGCGCGAGACCGGTTCAGCCGGCCGGTGTTCAAGATGTGAATGGTGCGCAGGATGCTGTCGACATCGGCCATGTCGACCGGGGACACGAGCGGAAAGAACTCGGCCGGCGACACCGGTTCGTTGTCGCGGGAGGCGCGCAGCAGACCCTCGAAAGCTTCGATTTCAAGGCCGGTTTCCGGACCGGAGCGAAGGATCGGCTGCAGCGCGGATTGCAGCAGGAAAGGGCCGTAGACGGTGGAAAACGACCCGTTGTCGCTGCGAACCAGATTGGCGAAGATGCTTCTCGGCGTCATGCCCGTGCCCGTCGATTTCCGTTATCCATCCCTTCTGGTTGTAGCAGCCAAGGGTTACGCGGCTGTAAACAAGGTTTCGAAGGTTTTAATCAGCTTCTTTCATGGTTCTCATTCAAGCTTTGTGCTTGAAACGGCGTCATAGTTTAGACATAGAGCGTACGGGCGGTTTTCGGCGCGCGATGCCGCCTTGTTCCAACAGCTCTTCAGGACGAAGATTATGGCCTTTCTTGCCGACGCACTTTCCCGCGTAAAGCCCTCTGCCACCATCGCCGTTTCCCAGAAAGCCCGTGACCTGAAAGCAAAGGGCCGCGACGTAATCGGGCTCGGCGCAGGCGAGCCGGATTTCGATACGCCGGAAAACATCAAGAAAGCCGCCATCGACGCGATCAATCGCGGCGAGACCAAATATCCGCCGGTCTCCGGCATTCCGCAGCTTCGCGAGGCGATCGCCAAGAAGTTCAAGCGCGAAAACAATCTCGACTACACGCCGGCCCAGACGATCGTCGGCACTGGCGGAAAGCAGATTCTTTTCAACGCCTTCATGGCGACCTTGAACCCTGGCGATGAAGTCATCATCACCGCACCCTACTGGGTTTCCTATCCGGAGATGGTTGCCATCTGCGGTGGTACCTCGGTGATCATCAAGGCGAGCCAGGAAAACAACTTCAAGGTGACAGCCGCCGATCTTGAAAAGGCGATCACGCCGAAGACCAAGTGGTTCCTGTTCAATTCGCCGTCCAACCCGTCGGGCGCGGCCTATAGCCATGACGAACTCAAGGCGTTGACCGACGTGCTCCTCAAGCACGAGCATGTCTGGGTGCTGACCGACGACATGTACGAGCACCTGACCTACGGCGACTTCAAGTTCGTCTCGCCGGCGGAAGTGGAGCCGAAGCTCTACAACCGCACGCTGACGATGAACGGCGTTTCCAAGGCCTATGCGATGACCGGCTGGCGTATCGGTTATGCGGCCGGCCCGCTCGAACTGATCAAGGC
The DNA here is from genome assembly GCF_056397445.1 of Neorhizobium sp. 05N33. Classification (NCBI taxonomy): domain Bacteria; kingdom Pseudomonadati; phylum Pseudomonadota; class Alphaproteobacteria; order Hyphomicrobiales; family Rhizobiaceae; genus Neorhizobium; species Neorhizobium sp. 05N33. Next base: position 75,541 of record NZ_JBFTNK010000017.1, read on the forward strand.
GATGGATATGATCCAAGGCCAGCAGACATCAGGCGCCTGCACGATCGCCCAGTGGGCTTCCGTCGAGGCGCTCAACGGTCCGCAGGATTTCATCCCGCAGAACAAGAAGATCTTCGAAGGCCGCCGCGACCTGGTGGTATCGATGCTGAACCAGGCGAAGGGCATCGTCTGCCCGTCTCCGGAAGGCGCCTTCTACGTCTACCCGTCCTGCGCCGGTCTGATCGGCAAGACTTCGCCGTCGGGCAAGGTCATGGAGACCGACGAGGATTTCGTCACCGAGCTTCTGGAAACCGAAGGCGTGGCCGTCGTCCACGGTTCGGCCTTCGGCCTCGGCCCCAATTTCCGCATTTCCTATGCGGCTTCGGAAGAACAGCTCGAAGAAGCCTGCAAGCGGATCCAGCGCTTCTGCGCAAACTGCAAGTAAGCTCTGGCGATTTCTGCACGAAGCCCGCCGGCGACGGCGGGCTTCGTTGCTTTCAGGCGTCCGTTGACCACGGGGGCGACCGGACATACATTTCGGTTATGAAAACCGTTTCTCTTCGCGAAGCTCAGGACCGCCTCGACGAACTTGCCCAGGATGTGGAGCAGGGCGAGACCGTGACGGTGACGCGGGACGGCAAGCCGGTGTTCGATATCGTGCCGCATCAAGAGTCGCCGGAGAAGAAAGGCGGCATCGACTGGGAAGCAGGTCAGGCCTATCTGCGGTCGAAGGGCATCATCAACCCGGTGCCGTATATCGCTGTGGATTTCGACGATCCTTTGCCGGAAGATTTCCTGATCACCCCTCTGCCTAAATCATGAAACTTCTGCTCGATACTCATATCGTGCTCGCATTCTTGCGACGGGAATTCGACAGCCAGTTTCCGGCGTTTCATAAGTTCTTTTCCGGCGCGACGATATCGGGGTTTGTCAGCGTGGCGAGCCTCTGGGAAATCGCCATCAAGTCGAGACTGGGCAAGCTCGATCCGGGCATGCCTTTAGATCAGATGCCGGTGATGTTGCAGGCTTCCGATCTTAAAATACTCCCTATAGACATACCGCATGTCATCACTGCCGCCGAACCGGAGCCAGAGACACGTGATCCCTTTGACCGACTTCCGCTGGCTCAGTGCCAGGCGGAAGGACTATTGCTGGTGACGGTCGATCGGGCGCTCGTGCACCATCCACTGGCATTGAAATTTTGAGCAAGAGGCGCCGTAAAGCGCCGCCGCACCCAAATTGGCCCATCAGCTCTTGGTCAACTTCACGATCGTCGATTCCCCGCCGCCGCGCTGTTCGGTCACCGCATAAACGGCGCCGTCGGCCCCGACCTTGACGTCGCGGATGCGGGCGCCGAGCGGTACGCGTTCCTCATAGGCCACCTTGTCGCCGTCCATGTGGACGACCACGATGCCCTGGGCGACGAGGCCGCCGATCAGGAAGGAATTTTTCCATTCCGGGATGGCGTCGCCGTCATAATAGGCCATGCCGGACGGAGCGATCACCGGGTCCCAGAAATAGACTGGCTGTTCCGTCTCCTTCATGGCGGTGATGCCCTTGCCGATCGGCCTGCCGCTATAGTCGATGCCGTAGGTGACTTCCGGCCAGCCGTAATTCTTGCCGGCTTCCGGGCGGTTCAGTTCGTCGCCGCCGCGTGGACCGTGTTCTACTGTCCAGAGACGGCCCTGCCCGTCGAGGGTGGCGGACTGCAGGTTGCGGTGCCCGAGCGACCAGATTTCCGGCCGGGCGCCCTGGCGGTCGACGAACGGATTGTCGGGCAGCGCCTTGCCGTTCATGTCGATGCGAAAGATCTTGCCGAGGCCGCTCGCGATATCCTGGGCCTGTACGCGCGGTTGCGGATCGGAACGCTCGCCGACCGTCACGTAGAGCTCGTTCTTGGGCCCGAAGACGAGGCGTGAGCCGAAATGCTTGTTGCCGTCGTAGCTCGGCATCTGGCGGAAGATGACTCTGAGATTTTCCAGCCTGCCGCCGCCGCGATCGTCAGGAACGAGCTTGGCCGAGGCGACCGACGTGCCGTTGCCGTCGTCGCGCTGTTCGGAGAAGGAGAAGAAGATCGTGCCGGAGGTCGGAAAGTCCGGGGCAAGCGCCACGTCGAGCAGACCGCCCTGGCCGCCGGAAAGCACTTTCGGCACACCTTCGATCTTCGGTCCCGCTTCGCCTTCCTCCGAGATGATGTGCATGGCACCCTGCTTGGCGGTTACCAGCATGCGGCCGTCGGGCAGGAATTCCATCGCCCAGAGATGCGGCAGGCCGTCGGCGATCACTTCCTGGGTGATCTTCGGCATCCGGGCCGGCTGCGGAGCACGCGTCTGGTTGGCGAAGGCGGGTTTCTGGTCGCGAGCGTTTGGCGCTTTGGTTTCCGCGGGCTGGCCGGCGTTTTGAGCAAAAACGGGGCCGGCGACCAAGGCAAGCGAGAGGGCCGAACCGGTCAGGAGAAGACTGAGGCGTTTCATTATAGACTCCCTTTCAATGGGCGGATTACCGCCGAGGCCTGCAATGACACCCCGCACGCGGCGAAGGAGCATCGGCAATGGCCTTCATCTAGGGCGTTCATCGGCAAGCGCCGAACACAGTTCGTTCAAGATTATTTTATTGACGTGCCGTGAACAAAAGCCCGCCGGTGAAAGCGGGCTCGATGCGTTCGGGGGAGGTCGAGGATCAGTCGGCGAGTTCAGCCGGGACCTTGCCACCGTTTTCGGCGAGTTTTTTCATCAGCGCCTTGTGGAGCCAGACGTTCATTGTCGCGGAGTCGTTGGTGTCGCCGGTATAGTGCAGCTCGGCGGCCAGTTCCTTGCGGGCGGTGAGGCTGGAGTCCAGATCGAGGGCCTTCATCAGGTCGACGATCGACTTGCGCCAATCGAGCTTCTGGCCGCTCTTCTTGACGGCGGCGTCGAGTATGGGCGTGATGTCGACCGGAGCCGACGAGGAGGGGGCTGCGGGCGCTGCCGATGGGATCGGCGTCGGATTGGCCATCGGTGCAGCGGATGCGGAAACCGGAGCGGCGGGTTTCAGAGGTTCGGCGGGCGTGGCGGACTGCGCCGCTTCGGCATGACCGCCCCAAATCGCGTTCTTGATCTTGTCGAATATACCCATTTTAAAAGTCTCCCTGAGTTTATTTGTCAGGAGAACGTCGGGCGGTGACGCGAATTCTCAAGAGCCGGCCGCAGTTAAATCGATACCTGCGGCCGGAGGAGTGGATCAGGCCGTGCCCCAGATGGCTTCGGCGGTCTGGACGACGAGTTCCAGCTTGCGCTTCTGGTCGTCCTCGGTGATCGAATTGCCCTCCTCGGTCGAGGCGAAACCGCATTGCGGCGCAATGCCGAGCTGGTCGATGTCGACGAACTTGGAGGCTTCGTCGAAGTGGCGGCGCAGCGAGTCGAGCGTTTCCAGTTCACCGGTCTTGGTGGTGATGAAGCCAGGATAGACGCGCTGCTTGGAACCCTTCTGGAGCAGGCTCAGCGGCTGCAGGCCGCCGGCGCGCTCGGTGTCGTATTCCATGAAGAACATGTCGACGCCGGTCTTGTTGAAGATCGCGTCGGCCGCTGCATCGTAGCCGCCTTCGGCAGCCCAGGTGGAGCGGAAGTTGCCGCGGCACATATGCATGCCGATCAGCATGTCCTTCGGGCGATCCTTGATCGCTTCATGCATGGTCAATGCGTATTTCTCGATCAGCCAGTCCGGATCGTAGCCTTCCTCACGCTTCATGGCGCGCTGCTTCTCGTCGCCGAGATAGGCGAAGTAGATGTCGTCCATCTGCAGATAACGGCAGCCGGCGTCGTAGAACTTCTGCACGGCCTTGGCATAGGTGCGGGCGAGAGCTGCGAACAGCGCTTCCTGATCCTGGTATTCCGGATAGGTGACGTCAGCACGAGCGGTGCGGTAATGGGCGACGCTCGGGCCGGGGATGGAGATTTTCGGCGTCACCTTGGTGTTGGCGGCGAGGAACTTGAAGTGTTCCAGATGCGGGTGATCGTCCGGAAAGTCGAGCTTGCCGTTGATGGTCGGGAAGGTCGGCGGCAGTTTGACGCCGTGGAAGGTGACGCCCTTGTGGGCTTCGCGGGTGACGAACTCCATGCCGTCGAGCAGGCCGAGGAAGTCGTAGTGCCAGAAGTGGCGACGGGCTTCGCCGTCGGTCACGACCTTCAGGCCGACGCTTTCCTGCAGCTTGACGAGTTCCCGGATGCCTTCGTCTTCGACGGCCTTCAACTCGTCCGCGGAAATGCTCTTGTCTTCGTAGAACTTCTTGCGGGCGTCCTTGACGGACGCGGGACGCAGCAGCGAACCGACGTGGTCGGCTCTGTAGGGAGGTGTAGACATTTGAAATCTCCTTCATGCGCAACATGGTGATCGCGCCCATTGCTGGACAACCGGCTGTGAAGCCGGCCTTCGCCGCGGCGGACACGACCATATTTCAGACATTGATTCAACCTCTTCACGACCCGATTCCGTTCCCGCGCGCAAGCCTTTGACGCGGAATCTTTTTCGCTTAGAGGCCCAGTGCCGTCAGCATCACGAATGTCGCAAAGAGAACGAAGTGGGTCATGCCCTCGATGGCGTTCGTCTGCCCGTCGTTGAGGTTGATCGCGGCGGCGATCAGGGTGACGGTGACCATGACGGTCTGGACCGGCGTCATCGCCATGACGAACGGCTGGCCACTGTAGAGCGCGATGCTCTCCATGACAGGCACGGTGAGGATGACGGTCGACAGCGACGCGCCCATGGCGATGTTGACGACCGACTGCATGCGGTTGCGCAGTGCCGCGCGCAGTGCGGTCAGAATTTCGGGCGCTGCGGAAATCGCCGCAACCACGACAGCCATCAATGTCAGCGGCGCGCCGCTGCCCTCCAGCCCGGCATTCATGAGCGTAGACATGAATTCGGCAAGGAAGCCGATGATCAGGACGCCGACAAGAATGACGCCGATGGAGATCGCCGCGGATTCGTGCTCGGTTTCCGCCCGCGGCGTCCGGGTGCTGGTTGCCGGCTTCGCAGCGCGCGGATAGGTGTAGCTGAAGAAATAGCTGTGCGGCCCGACCTGCATCTTCAGGAAGACCGCATAGAGTGCGATCATCGCGCAGATCGTGAAGGCGGAATAATAGTGCCAGCGGTCGCCGGGGATGAATTCCGGGACGATCATGGAAATGCCCATGGCCGTCAGGATCATCACGCTGTAGGTGCGGCTGGAATCGTCGTTATAGGGCTGCTCGCCATGGCGCAGGCCGCCGAGCAGGGCGGCGAGGCCAAGGATGCCGTTGATGTCCAGCATGACGGCCGCATAGATCGTGTCGCGCACCAGGGTAGGGGAACTGGTGTTTCCCATCATGATGGCGAGGATCAGCACCTCGACCGCCACCGCCGACAGCGTCAGGATCATCGTGCCATAGGGATCGCCGACCTTGTGGGCGAGTATTTCGGCATGGTGGGCGACACGGGTGGAGGCGAGGATGATGATGCCGATCAGGACGGCTGCGGTGATCAACGACGCCGTTTTGCCGGCCTCGAGCACGGAATGCTCAATGGAATAAGCGACGAAACCAGCCGCCAGCGCGACGATGAGAAACCTTTCCTGCTTCAGCAGGGACAACAAACCCACATTCCGCTCCTGACCTTGGCCGATGACAATCTAATGCGGCAACCTGCGGCATCAAGCACGGTTCCGCTTTCGCCTCGAAGATTTGCGGTCGGCGGTCTTTGATGCCATAATTTATGACGTGATTTGCGATGTGGCTTGGAACTTCGTGGCACCTTTTCAATTTTTCACGCCGATGCCGCGACAGGACAAGGATCCGAATGGATCAAGGCAGCCATGAAAGACAGGAGGGAGTATGACCAAGGTTACCTATAAAGTCGTGCCGCATGATGGCGGCTGGGCCTATCGGCAAGGCGACGTCTATTCGGAAACCTTTCCTAGCCATTCAGACGCTTTGCAGGCGGCCCGCATCGTAGCGGCCGAACAGCAGGTCGGCGGAGAGCCGGAAGAAATCAGCTGGCAGGACGAAAAGGGCATCTGGCACACCGAATATAGCGAGGGTGGCGACCGGCCCGAGGCCGAGGTCATGGATGGCGACGAGGCGCCGACCACCCACTGAAAACGTCAGCCGCGGACATAGTCCAGCAAGCCTTTGGTCAGCGCGTCGAAGGTGACGCGCCAGCGGGGCGACGATTTCAGGTTTTCGTGCATGGCGACCCAGGTATCGAGCGGCAGTTCGAAGATGCCGGGCAACACCCGGATCAGATCCGGGTCACGCCGGGCGATGCCGACCTGACAGATGCCGATGCCGACACCGCCGCGGATCGCCGCCAGTTGCGCGAGATTGTTGTCCGCCCGGTAGCTCCAGCGGATATTCTCGATATCGGGAAAGGCCGGAGAGGTCATGCGGATACGGTCCGCAGCGGCGCGAACGAAGGCGGTGCGGCGATCGAAGCCGATCAGTCGGTGGGTGGCCAGGTCTTCGGTGCTTTGCGGAACCCCGTGTCGATCCATATAACGCCGATGGGCATAAAGCCCGAGCGGGATTTCGCCGATATGGCGGGTGACAAGGGCATCCTGGGCCGGGCTGGTCATACGCACGGCAATATCAGACTCGCGCCTTAAAAGGTCCTCCAGCTCGTCCGACAATGACAGTTCCAGCTCCAGCCCGGGATATTCGTCCTGAAGTGCGGCCAGGATCGGCGGCAGCACTTCTACGCCAATCACCTCGCTGGCGCTGATCCTCACCGTTCCCTTGACGGTGCCGATCTCGCCCGAGGCCAGCCGCTGCATGGCGGCGGCCGTGATGGCAAGGTTTTCCGCATAGGGTTTCATCGCCAGCGCCGGCTCGGTCGGCAGCAGGCCTTGCTGCGACCGGGTGAAGAGCTGGAAGCCCACAGCCTCTTCCAACGCATCGATGTGGCGGCCGACGGTCGGCTGGGTCAGACCGAGTTCGCGCGCGGCGGCAGACAGCGAGCCGAGCCGCAGGACAGCGAGGAAGGTGCGGTAGAAGTCCCAGCTGATGTTATTCATTTTTGTATGGATGCCAAAGAAATTCTGTCAATTCCGTATATGGGCGAATGGCGCGATAGTCCAGCCGACGAAACGCATGCAGCTGGAAGGATTGCCGCCATGTCGGAACAATCGAACTCAAACCCCGTAAGGCCTATCGCCCTCGTTCTCGGCGCCACCGGCGGGATTGGCGGCCATATGGCGCGCGGCCTTGCCGCACGTGGCTGGACCGTCCGCGCCCTCAACCGCAAGGCCGGGGGAGCGGCGAAGCGCGAACCTCGCTTTCACTGGCTCCAGGGCGACGCGATGAATGCCGCCGATGTCCGCCGCGCCGCCCAGGATGCCAAGCTGATCGTCCACGCGGTCAATCCGCCCGGCTACAAGGATTGGGAAAAGCTGGTCCTGCCGATGCTAGACAACACGATCGCAGCGGCCCGCGCCGTCGGCGCCCGCATCCTGCTGCCCGGCACGGTCTATAATTACGGGCAGGATGCCTTTCCTGAGATCACCGAGGAGAGCCCGCAGAACCCGGTAACGCGCAAGGGCGCGATCCGGGTCGAGCTGGAACGCCGGCTGGAGGTTGCGTCGAGCGAGGGTGTGCCGGTGCTGATCGTGCGGGCTGGTGATTATTTCGGCCCCGGTGCAGCAAACAGCTGGTTCGCCCAAGGCCTGGTGAAACCCGGCAAGCCGGTGACCTCGGTCAGCCGGCCGAATGCCCAGGGCATCGGGCATCAATGGGCCTATTTGCCGGATGTCGCCGAAACCATGCTGCGGCTGATCGACCGGGAGGGTGAACTACCGCGTTTCGCGCGTTTCCAGATGCGCGGCTTCTGGGACCGGGATGGGCGCGAGATGATCGCGGCGATCGGCCGGGTCGTCGGGCATCCGATTAAGGTGAGGGCGTTCCCGTGGTGGTTGTTGAAGCTCGGCTCGCCCTTCGTGCCGATCTTCCGCGAGCTGGGCGAGATGCGCTACCTCTGGAAGGTGCCGGTGCGGATGAGCAATGACAAACTGCGGGCTTTCCTCGGCGAGGAGCCTTCGACGCCGATCGATGAAGCAGTTCGGACGACGCTTGTCGATCTCGGCTGTATCGAGTCCAAGCCGACCAAGGCTGCAAAGCCGGTGGCGCTTTTAGCCTGAGCGGTATTCTCAAAAGGAAAGGCGCCGCTTTTGGGCGGCGCCTTCTCAGTCAGATCACGCGACGGCTTCGAGCACCGGATAGTCGGTATAGCCCTTGGCGCCGCCACCATAGAAGGTGGACTTGTCGGCCTCGTTGAGCGGCGCATTGTCCTTGAAGCGCTGCACGAGGTCCGGGTTGGCGAGGAAGAGCTTGCCGAAGGCGACGGCGTCCGCATAACCGCTTTCGACGGCCTTGGAGGCGCTTTCGCCGTCATAACCGTTGTTGACCAGCCAGCCGCCCTTGCCGCCGGCCTTGCGGTAGATATCCTTGAGTTCCTGGTAATCGAAGGGCTTGTCGCCCTGGAAGAATGCGCGGTCGCCGCCGGTCGCGCCTTCGATCAGGTGGATGAAGGAGAGGCCGCGCGGACCGAGCTGCTCGACGACATAGTTGAAGACGGCCTGCGGATCAGGATCGCTGACGCCATTGGCCGGTGTCACCGGCGACAGGCGGATGCCGACGCGGCCGGCGCCGATTTCCTTGGTCACCGCATCGACGACTTCGAGCAGGAACCGTGCCCGGTTCTCGATCGAGCCGCCATATTCGTCGGTGCGCTGGTTGGCGCCCGACTTCAGGAACTGGTCGATCAGGTAGCCGTTGGCGCCATGCAATTCAACGCCGTCGAAGCCGGCGTCGATCGCGGCGCGGGCGCCCTTGGCGAAATCAGCGACGATGCCGGCGATTTCCGCATGTTCCAGCGCGCGGGGAGCGGAGGTATCGACAAAGGCGCCGTTGCCATCCGGATTGATGATGTAGGTCTTGCCGCCGGCGGGAATAGCCGAGGGGGCAACGGGAGCGCCGCCGTTCGGCTGCAGGGAGGTGTGCGAGACACGGCCGACATGCCAGATCTGGGTGACGATCTTGCCGCCCCTGCGGTGGACGGCATCGGTCACCTTCTTCCAGCCTTCGATCGCCTGCGGCAGATAAAGGCCCGGCACGTCCGCATAACCCTGGCCCTGCTGGCTGACCGGAGTGCCTTCGGTGACGATCAGGCCCGCGCTGGCGCGTTGTTCGTAATAGGTGACGTTGAGGTTGTTGGGGATCGCTTTCGGCGAACGGTTGCGCGTCAGGGGAGCCATGACGACGCGATTGGCGAGTTCGATATCGCCGAACCTGGTCGGATCAAAAATGCTTGTCATCGGAAATTCCTTATGCGGTTGGGAGGAGGGGCGGAGGGATCAGAGGGTCGATCTGAGATCGTCGAGGAAGGCCGCGATGGTTTTTTCGTCGCGGTGGTAGAATGCCCATTGGCCGACCCGGTCGATTTTCACCAGGCGAGCTTTCTCGAGCGTCGAAAGATGCGCCGAGACCGTAGATTGGGAGAGGCCGCAGCGTTTTTCGAACTGGCTGGCGCAGATGCCCATTTCGAGCGGATGCGCCTGATCGCAAAAATGACGTTCCGGCTCCTTCATCCATTCCAGGAATTCGACCCGGGTCGGATGCGCCAGCGCTTTCAGAATTTCCGTCTTGTCCATCGTCAGGATCCAACATCGGAGTTTTCCGATATATAGATCGTCTTGAGCCGATTTAAAGGAAGCGATTTGCGGAGAAGCGAAGGATTGTAAAAAAAATGGGCCGCCGGATCGCTCCGAGGCCCAATAATTGTGAAGGTCAAAACCTCCAGAGGGGAACAGCCAGCACAAACAACCAGGAGGTCGTCATAGCGCGCCGGCTCAACTCAATATGGGGAGCCGAGTTTCGCTCGACAAGGGTGCGGATGGGATATTGAACAGAAGTTTTTGGCAAGGATGGTTATGAGTAACCAGCGGGATGAGCCAATTCAGGATTTTTGGCAAAAAAAGAGGGCCACTGGATCGCTCCAGGGCCCTATAAGTGTGAAGGTCAAAAAAAACCTCCAGAGGGGAACAGCTGCTGCGGCGGAACTGGGAGGAAAAGCCGCCATATGCATCAGCTATGTGCGATATGGTGGTTTTTTGTGCAGTGAACAATAGTCTTTTGTGCAGGCCAGCCATGCGCAAGCTGCAATGCTTTTATTTCACGCGCTCAATGGTTACATATCAGGCGGCCGCAGAAGCGGGAAACTCTCTGGATTTTCAGGGATTTTTTCGCCGAACGCAGCTCACGCGCGAGCCTCAGAAATTCCAGTTGCGAGCCTTGCCAACCACGAAGTCGCGGAAGACTTTCAGCTTCGCGGCGTTCTTCATTTCATCCGGATAGCAGAAATAGGTATCGAAGGACGGGATGTCGGCATTGATCGCCAGCTGAATAAGGCCCGGGTCGCGGCCGACGATATAATCCGGCAGGCAGGCGATTCCTATCCCCAGCAGGCAGGCGCGCTTGATCGACGTCTGACTGTTGATCTGCAGGTGCGGGGTGCGGGTATTGTCCGACGACCGGCCGGCATATTCCAGCCAGTTGACGTCGAGCAGGTAGTTCGGCGCCGGTTCCCCGAAGGTGATGATGCGATGGTGGTCGAGATCCTCGACGGATTGCGGCTCGCCATAACGGTTGATGTAGGAGGGCGCTGCATAGACGTGCATGTGCACGGTGAAGAGCTTTCGCTGGATCAGGTCGGACTGCACCGGCTGGCGAAGCCTAATGGCGCAGTCCGCATGGCGCATGTTGACGTCGACTTCCTCGTTGTCGAGGATCAGCTGGATCGACATTTCCGGATAGAGCTGCAGGAATTCCTGCACCTTGTCGGTGAGCCAGCCCTGGCCGAGACCGACGGTCGTTGTCACGCGCAGCTTGCCGGACGGCTTTTCCGTCGTCTCGGTGAGCTGCATCTTCACCGTTTCGAGCTTCAGCAGCACATCGTGGGCGGTGCGGTAGAGCAGTTCGCCCTGCTCGGTGAGAATCAGGCCGCGCGCATGGCGGTGGAAGAGCTTTACGCCGACATCCTGTTCCAGCGCACTGACCTGGCGGCTGATTGCCGACTGGGAAAGATGCAGCTTGTCGGCCGCATGGGTGAAGGACCCTGCCTCCGCCGCCGCGTGGAAAATGCGCAGTTTATCCCAGTCGAGCGGCACACCCATCGTTCAACGTCACTCCGCGGCTATGGCGACCGGCTGGATGCCGGAGAGGTAGCGTTCGGCCTCGAGCGCTGCCATGCAGCCCATGCCGGCGGCGGTGATCGCCTGACGGAAAGTGTCGTCCGTCACGTCGCCGGCGGCAAATACGCCGGGCACGTCGGTGGCGGTCGAATCGGGAGCCGTCCAGAGATAGCCGTTCGGCTTCATCTTCAATTTGCCCTTGAAGAGTTCGGTCGCCGGCGCATGGCCGATCGCCACGAAGACGCCGTGGATCGGGAAGTCCGTGACGGCACCCGTCTGGGTATTGCGCAGCTTGACGCCCTCGACGGAGGGCGGCATCGGCGCCTTGGCTGGCTTGCCGGTGATTTCGGCGATTTCGGTGTTCCACAGCACGTTGACATTGGCCCGCTGGGACAGGCGTTCGGTCAGAATCTTTTCCGAACGGAAACTGTCGCGGCGATGCACCACGGTCACCGACTTGGCGATATTCGACAGGTAAAGCGCTTCCTCGACGGCGGAATTGCCGCCGCCGACCACGATCACATCCTTGTTGCGATAGAAGAAGCCGTCGCAGGTGGCGCAAGCGGAGACGCCGAAACCCTGGAACTGCTGTTCGGTTTCAATGCCGAGCCATTTTGCCTTGGCGCCGGTCGAGATGATGATCGTCTCGGCGGTCCAGACCTGGCCGGAATCGGTGCGCACCGTGAATGGGCGATGGTTGAGCTCGACTTCGGTGACGAGGTCGTTGACGATCTCGGCGCCCACATGGGTCGCCTGCTTCAGCATCTGCTCCATCAGCCAGGGACCTTGGATCGGATCGCCGAAACCGGGATAGTTTTCGACATCCGTGGTGATCATCAGCTGGCCGCCCTGTTCCATGCCGGCGATCAGAACCGGTTTCAGCATGGCGCGCGCTGCATAGATGGCGGCCGTATAGCCAGCCGGGCCGGAGCCGATGATCAGGACCTCGGTATGACGGGAGGACATGGATTATTTCCTTTCAAAGACCGGTCGACGTTTCTTTGCCCCTCATATAGGTGGTCGATGTCCGGTCTGCCGCTGTAGAAGCGCCATGTAAGATCGATCCATGCAGCAATGCAAGGGCAGCCTTGCACTAACAACAGATCAGTTGGCATGGAACACGAATGCCAGGCGCCTCGAGACATATTCTTGCGTAAAATTCGTCTTGCGATAAAAGCACTGCAGAACGAAGGGGACTTCTGTGCTTCGCGCCGATCTTGATGCCATCGACATAAAAATCCTGCGGGAATTGCAACGCGACGGGCGTATGACCAATGTCGAGCTCGCCGAGCGCGTCGGCATTTCCGCGCCGCCCTGCCTGCGCCGCGTGCGCAAGCTCGAGGAAGCGGGTATCATCGAAGGCTATCACGCGCTTCTCAACGCCCCGAAACTCGGCGTCGATCTCGTCGCCTTCTGCATGGTCGGGCTGAAACGGCAGTCGGACGCGGACTTGAAGGCCTTCGCCGCGAAGGTGCAGCAATGGCCGATGGTGCGCGAGGCCTGGATGGTCAATGGCGACAGCGATTTTCTGCTGCGCTGCGCGGCCCAGAACCTCACCGTCTTCCAGGACTTCGTCATCGAGGTACTGACCGCCGACCAGCATGTCGACACGGTGCGCACCATGCTGACCATTCGGCAGGTGAAGCATCTGGGCCTGGTCGAGATCTGAAGCGCACCGGCACGGCGAATCGCTTCGTCACTTGCTCCCGGCTGGCCGAAACCGCTTTTTGTGGATGAAGGCAATCAGCTTGTCTTCCATCAAGCGCCGCTGCTTGGCAAACGCGTAGAACCATTTCCGCTTGTTGGTTTTCCTGGCGCGCCCTGAGCTTGCCAGGATTTCGCTTGCGGCATCCGTGGTGGTGACGGGCGAGGGCCAGAAGGAATAACCGTGGCCGGTGCGGGTCAGCCAGTGGCGGAAATAATTGTCAACTGGGGCGAACATCTTGCCATGTTCCTCGATGAAGAGCCGGGCGCCTTCGCGCGACCAGACGATTGCACTCGTCGTCATCGGGAAGTAATGCGCCGCCACCAGTTCGCAGTCGTGGCCGCCGATGCCGTAGCGGGAAAGGGGAGTGGCGATCTTCAGCTTGTTGTTGCCGATATTGATCAGCCGCCAGTCGGGATCGACCTTTTCAAGATCCGGCAGGGCCGCTTCGAGCAGTTCGACTGGGTTGCACAGCGGCAGCGCATCGTCTTCCAGCACCAGCGCATAACGGGCGTCCGATTTCAGGAAATGTTCGGCAACCTTCAGGTGGCTGCGGTAGCAGCCGATCTCGCCGCCGACGAGGGTGCGGCCCATATAGCTCTCAGCGCGTTCCGCGTCATAATCCGGGATCGTCGCCAGATCGAACTTGCGGCCGTCGACGGCGGAGATCCGTTCGAAGGCGATGCCGAAGGTTGAAAGACGGTCGCTGATGGTCTGCAGGCGGTCATTGCTGCCATCCAGATTGATGACATAGGTCTCAAGCGATTGCATTTTTCCCTTTTCCGCCAAGGAGGCGCAGCGGCTTTTGGGTCCGCCACTTCCGCTTCCGTCGCCGGTAGACTTGTGATGATGTAACGATGTGGTCGAAACTGCTCAGACGTTGCTATATCGCGGCCGTATCGTTTTTGGAACAGCGGCGCGTTTATGCCTGATAACATCGTCGACTTGCGGGCTGAAGTCCTTCGGCAGCGCATACGCAGCAGGCCCAACATTTCAGGGACAACCATTCGCCTACCCCTTGCGCAGGTTTTTCAACCGTAACATATAGGCGGCGCTGCCTATAGATGCTGGTTTCCGGTACAAAGCGGCGGAAAACGGACAGGCGAGGCGACATCGATGCGGGTTCACCAGTATATTTTCGGCAAGGACGGCGGGGCGGAGAAGTTCTTCGTGCATCTGGTCGGCGCGCTTGCGCGGCGTGGCGTAGAGCAGACGGCCGTAATGCGCTGGAACCGCCGCTGGAAGCCAGATGTCGAGGCCCACGCCCGCGTTATCGAAAGCAATTTCCGCAATCTTTCCATTGATCGTATCCTTCTGCCGATGAAGGTGCTCTCCATGGCAAAGCGCGACAAGGCCGACGCAATCATTTCCTGGTCCACCCGCGGCGCCCGGCTGATGCCGGACTATAAGGGCGGTATCAAGCTCTCCCGTCTTGGCGACTATCCCACCCACCTCGGCTATTTCAAGAATTCCGACATTCTCGTCTGCAACACGCCGGGCATTGCCGACCATGTGCGCAATAATCTCGGCTGGACCCGCGGCGTCGAGGTGATCTCGAACTTCACGGACACGTCGGTCGTGGCGCCGATCGCGAGGTCGGTTGCCGATACGCCGGACGGTGTGCCGCTGATCATGACGATGGGCCGTTTCGTCAAACGCAAGCGGTTCCACCTGCTGATCGAGGCAATGACGGCGGTGCCGGGCGCCTATCTGTGGATCGCCGGCGACGGCGAGGAGCGGGAAGCTCTGGAAGCGGTCATGCGCGAGCACAAGATGGAGAACCGGGTGCGGTTCCTCGGCTGGCACAAGGATACGCGGCCGTATCTGGCCGCCGCCGACATCTTTATCATGCCCTCCAGCCATGAGCCGCTCGGCAATGTCATTTTCGAGGCATGGGCGCAGAGCAAGCCGGTGATTTCGTCGCGCTCGGAAGGTCCGTCCTGGTTCGTGCGCGATGGTGAAAACGGCCTGCTCGTCGATATCGATGACGTGGCCGGGTATTCGCGCGCCATCAACCAGGTGATCGCCGACCCGCAGTTGGCCGCGAGCCTTGGCGAACAGGGCAGGGCGACGCTGGTCGGGCAGTTTTCGGAAGAGGCTGTGGCGAACGCCTATATCGAGCTTTTCAAGCGGAAGCCGTGATCCGGTAGATATTGCCGAGCAGCTTTGCTTCGCCTTCGATGCTGAAATTTTCAAGCGCGTGGGCGCGGGAGCGGATCGAGGCAGCCTTGCGGCGGTGCTCGTCATCCATGAGGGCGGCGGTCGCTTCGGCCATCGCATCGACGCTGTCGCGGGCGATGATCAGGCCGGTTTCTTCCTCGCCGGTCACCAGCAGTTCCGGGAATGCACCGACATCGGTGGCGATTACCGGGACCGCGGTCGCCATGGCTTCCAGTGGCGTCAGCCCGAAACCTTCCCAGCGCTGCGGCGCGATGAAGAGGTCGAGGGCGCGATACCATTCGTTGATATCGCTATGCTCGCCGACAAACAGGATGCGGTCGGCAAGGCCGGCGGCGGCGACCTTCTTCTTCAACCCATCCTCGAAATCCATATGCGGGCCGGTGGCGCGGCCGGCGACGATCGCCGACCAGTCCTTGCGCTCGGCAAGCACTTTGATCATCGAATCGACGAAAAGATCGGTGCCCTTCTGGCGGCGCACGCGGCCGAAACAGCCGACAATCTTCTGTGCGGGATCGAGACCGCGGGCGCGCTTGGCCTCGGCCTTGTCCGATGGTGGTGAGAAGCGGTTGGTGTCGATGCCGTGCAGCACGACGGTGTTCCTGACCGTCAGATAATCGGCCGTCTTGCCGCTGGTGGCGATCACGCCGTCCATTTTCGAGACCAGCCATTTCGTCCAGCCGGTATGGCGGCGCTGCGAGGCTGAGGTGAAGACGATCTTCATCGGCATGCGCAACACGTCACGCATGAAAATTGCCGGCAGCATCTCGATATTACGGCGTGCATGCCAGATTCGGCACCGCCTGCCGCGCGGCGGCGACCAGAGGCGGAAGAGGTCGCGGTAGCGGATATGCGGCAGATCAGCGGGCAGGCCGGGGCCAAGCGCTGCGACCTTCTGGCCAAGCGATCTCTGGACGGGGACGAGCTGAATGATCGTCGACGTGACGCCGGAGAGGCGCCGCTTGAAATTCGGCGCGATGACTTCGACGTCACGGATATCGATGATGGCGGGATCGCCGTTTTTGCCCACGGGCGTATCAGCCCCAGGAAATGGCGAGGATGGCGTAGGCCTTGGAGCCGCCGGGAGCGACCACTTCGATGGAATCACCCTTTTCCTTGCCGATCAGCGCGCGCGCAATCGGCGAAGAGATGGAGATGCGGCCGGCCTTCACGTCGGCTTCCTGGTCGCCGACGATCTGGTAGATCTTTTCCTCGTCGGTGTCCTCGTCGACCAGCTTGACGGTGGCGCCGAACTTGATCTTCGAACCGGACATTTTCGACAGGTCGATGACTTCCGCACGCGCGGTCAGGTCTTCAAGCTCGGTGACGCGGCCTTCGTTATGGCTCTGGGCCTCCTTGGCGGCATGGTATTCTGCATTTTCCGAAAGGTCGCCATGGGCGCGCGCTTCCGCGATTGCCTCGATGATACGGGGGCGCTCCTCCTGCTGACGCCAGCGCAGCTCCTCCTGCAGCTTGGAAAAGCCACTCTGCGTCATCGGTACCTTTTCAACCATTTCCTTGTCCTTCAGGCGTATGCCCGCGGATGCCGCGGACACAAAAAGAAACAGGTTCCGGAGCGAAACTTCGGAACCATCGTAAAATCAGAATGTAGGTCACTATAACAGGATTTCGACAGCGAGCGCTAGGAATTTCGAAACCTTGTCCGTGTGCCCCTACGTCGGCATGTGGGTACAAGCGGCACCATTTGTCAATGACTTGACGGGCGAAAAAGGAACATTTGGCGAACGTTCCAATGAAGAAGTCGCCGAAAGAACGAAGGTCTTTTCCTTTCCTCTGGCATCATCCGCTCTTCCGACCACACGATGGAGGAGATGGTTCGGATCTTCGTTACGGTGCATCCGTCCTATCTGCTGCACATTCCCGACGAGGGCAGGAAGGCGGAGGAGCTTGCCCGATTCAGGCAGGACATGAGCCGGATCAAGCGCTTGGCGGCGTGAACGGAGAGACTGATTCAGGCGGGAATTCTGTGCAATCGAGGCTTGGACCCGTGCGGGTGTTTTTGGAAACATTAAATTAAAGGTTGTGTCTTTCGTGGATGTTGTTCTAACTTAACTGCGATGTGAGGGGTGGTTCCGGGGGCGACAATGACCAGCACATATATAATTTCTGCGAGAAAGCGTGAGGGCACCAACTTCACCGAAGAGCCAGGGCCGATAAGGTTTCTCAAGGTTCCGAGCGGCGTCAATCATTACGATGCCAGTCATGTCATTTCCAGCAGCAAGGATTGGGTCTCCGAAGTACAGGGGCTTGCGGATGGAGACGAGAATCCAAATTCGATTGGCCCGAGTGGCGACGTGCTCATATTCATTCATGGCTATAACAACGCCATTCCCAATGTGATCGAGCGTGTCAGGCAGCTAAAGGAAGATATGAAGGCTGAAGGTTGGCACGGTGAAATCGTCGCGTTCGACTGGCCTAGCGACAATCAGACACTGAACTATCTTGAGGACCGATGGGATGGTGCGGCCGTCGCTGCCGAGCTTGTCACCAAGGGCATCCTTTTGCTCAGCCAGGCACAGAAGGCCGGCTGTCAGACTAACGTGCACCTGATAGCCCATTCCGCAGGGTGCTATGTCACCCTTGAGGCTTTTGCGCAGGCCGAGAAGAAAGGTGAGCTCTTCAAGAGCGATTGGCGCATGGGTCAGGTAGCTTTTATCGCGGGTGACGTCTCCAGCGATAGTCTTGCTCTGTCAAGCGATTGGAGCCAGCCCATGTTTAGGCGGATCATGCGCTTTACTAATTATTCCAATCCGTTTGATTCAGTGCTCGCTGTCTCCAATGCGAAGAGGCTCGGCGTTGCTCCGCGCGCGGGGCGTGTTGGCTTGCCGGCCGTCGTCAATTCGAAAGCGGTGGACGTCGATTGTGGTGATTATTTCGAGGGTGTCGATCCGAAGTCGCAGCCGAGTCTCGGCTCCTGGACGCATTCCTGGCATATTGGCAATCGGCTGTTTGCCCGAGACCTCTCCATGACACTAGAAGGTGCAATTGACCGCCAGGCCATTCCAACCCGGAAAATGAAAAATGGCCGCTTGACCCTTCAAGAGGGAACACGGCCAAAGTTCCAGGGCGACTGGCATATCAAGGACGATGCGAAGACGGCGTCCGCTCGCATCGCCTGATATGGCTCAGAAATAGCTCTGCAGCGGCCGGACTTCCAGATTGCCGGCTTTCAGCGCCTTGATCGCGAGTGCCGCGGCTTCGGCGCCGGCCATGGTGGTGTAGTAAGGCACCTTCTGCATCAGCGTCGCGCGGCGCAGCGATTTGGAATCGGAGATCGCCTTGTTGCCGTCCGTGGTGTTGATGACGAGCTGGACCTGGCGGTTGCGGATCGCATCCTCGATGTGCGGGCGGCCTTCCAGCACCTTGTTGATGCGGGTGGAGGCAATGCCCTGTTCGGCAAGGAAGCGGGCGGTGCCGCCGGTTGCAAGCACCTTGAAGCCGATGTCGGTCAGGATGCGGATCGCCGGGAGCACGCGGATCTTGTCCTCGTCGCGAACCGAGACGAACACCGTGCCGTCGCGCGGCAGTTCGACGCTGGCGCCGAGCTGCGACTTGGCGAAGGCCAGTGCGAAATCCGTGTCGAGGCCGATGACCTCGCCGGTCGAGCGCATTTCCGGGCCAAGCAGCGTGTCGACGCCGGGGAAGCGGGCGAACGGGAAGACTGCTTCCTTGACGGCGATATGCTTCAGCGCGCGCGGATCCGGCTTGGTACCGTAGGCAGCAAAGGTCGCGTCGAGCTTTTCGCCGGCCATGACGCGGGCAGCGATCTTGGCGATCGGCGCGCCGATGGTCTTGGCCACGAACGGCACCGTGCGCGAGGCGCGGGGGTTGACTTCGAGAACGTAGACCGTGCCGTCCTTGATGGCGAACTGGACGTTCATCAGGCCGACGACATGCAGCGCCTTGGCCATGGCTTTCGCCTGGCGTTCCAGTTCGTCGATCATCTCGTTGGAAAGCGTACGCGGCGGCAGCGAGCAGGCGCTGTCACCCGAATGGATGCCGGCTTCCTCGATATGCTCCATGATGCCGGCGACATAAACGTCGGTGCCGTCACAGACACAATCGACGTCGACTTCGATGGCGTTGCTCAGATAGCTGTCGAACAGAAGCGGGTTCTTGCCGAGCAGGGTGTTGATCTGGCCGGTCTTGTCGTTCGGATAACGCTGCTTGATGTCTTCCGGTACCAGGCCCGGTACGGTGTCGAGCAGGTAGGTCTGCAGCATCGATTCCGAATGGATGATCTGCATGGCGCGGCCGCCGAGAACGTAGGACGGGCGCACGACCAGCGGGAAGCCGATTTCAGAGGCGACCAGGCGGGCCTGTTCGACGGAATAGGCGATGCCGTTGTTCGGCTGGTTCAAATCGAGCTTCATCAGAAGCTTCTGGAAACGGTCGCGGTCTTCGGCAAGGTCGATCATGTCGGGCGCGGTGCCGAGGATCGGGATGCCGTTCTTTTCGAGCGCCTCGGCAAGCTTCAGCGGCGTCTGGCCGCCGAACTGGACGATGACGCCGACCACTTCGCCCTTTTCCTGCTCGGCGCGCAGGATTTCGATCACGTCTTCGGCCGTCAGCGGCTCGAAATAGAGGCGGTCGGACGTGTCGTAGTCGGTCGACACGGTTTCCGGGTTGCAGTTGATCATGATCGCTTCGTAGCCCGCATCCTTCAGCGCGAAGGCGGCGTGGCAGCAGCAATAATCGAACTCGATGCCCTGGCCGATGCGGTTCGGACCACCGCCGAGGATGACGACCTTCTTGGCAGTCGACACTTCTGCTTCCGAGCGCAGCTCGCCGACGAAAGGCGTTTCATAGGTCGAGTACATGTAGGCGGTCGGCGAGGCGAATTCGGCAGCGCAGGTGTCGATGCGCTTGAAGACGGGGCGGACATTCAGGCTGTTGCGCAGTTCCGCCACTTCCTTCGGCCGCTTTTTGGTAAGGCTTGCGAGGCGAGCATCGGAGAAGCCCATGGCCTTCAGCATGCGCAGGTTCTCGGCATCGTCCGGCAGGCCGTGCTCGCGGACGCGGGCTTCCATGTCGGTGATGCCCTTGAGCTGGGCGATGAACCACGGGTCGATCTTGCAGGCCTCATGGACTTCGCCTTCGGTGAGGCCAAGGCGTAGCGCCTGGGCAACCATGCGCAGCCGATCCGGGGTCGGCGTGCCGATTGCGGCGCGAATGGCGTTCCTGGAGTTCTCACCGTCCTCGAAGCCGGGAATTTCGATCTCGTCGAGGCCGGTCAGGCCGGTTTCAAGGCCGCGCAGCGCCTTCTGCAGCGATTCGGCGAATGTGCGGCCGATCGCCATGACTTCGCCGACCGACTTCATCGCAGTCGTCAGGACCGGCGAGGCGCCCGGGAATTTTTCGAAGGCAAAACGGGGGATTTTCGTGACCACGTAGTCGATCGACGGTTCGAAGGAGGCAGGGGTGGCGCCGCCGGTGATGTCGTTGTCGAGTTCGTCGAGCGTGTAGCCGATCGCGAGCTTGGCGGCGACCTTGGCGATCGGGAAGCCGGTGGCCTTCGACGCGAGCGCCGAAGAGCGCGAGACGCGTGGGTTCATTTCAATGACGACGAGGCGGCCGTCCTTGGGGTTGACGGCGAACTGCACGTTCGAGCCGCCGGTCTCGACGCCGATCTCGCGCAGGACCGCGATCGAGGCGTTGCGCATCATCTGGTATTCCTTGTCGGTCAGCGTCAGCGCCGGCGCGACGGTGATCGAATCGCCCGTGTGGACGCCCATCGGGTCGATGTTCTCGATCGAGCAGATGATGATGCAGTTGTCCGCCTTGTCGCGGATCACCTCCATCTCGTATTCCTTCCAGCCGAGCACCGACTCCTCGATCAGCACTTCGGTGGTCGGCGAGGCATCGAGGCCACCGCCGACGATCTCGAAAAATTCCGAGCGGTTATAAGCGATGCCGCCGCCGGTGCCGCCCATGGTGAAGGAGGGACGGATGATGGCGGGCAAGCCGACCACGTCGATCGCCTGGGCGGCGATCGCCATGGCGTGGCTGATATAACGCTGCTTGCGGTCGGTCTCGCCGAGGTTCCACTGGTTTTCGAGCTCGTCGAGTGCCGTGTCGAGTTCGGCACCCGTCAGGCTTTCCTTGACCCGATTGCGCTCGATCTCATGGGTCTTGCGGTCGGCATCCTTGATGTCGGTGGCATTGGCCAGCATCGACTTCGGGGTTTCGAGCCCGATGCGGGACATGGCTTCCCGGAAGAGGGCACGGTCCTCGGCCATGTCGATGGCGGCCGGCTTGGCGCCGATCATCTCGACATTGTAGCGGTCGAGCACGCCCATCCGCTTCAGGGAGAGCGCGGTATTCAGCGCGGTCTGGCCGCCCATGGTCGGCAGCAGCGCATCCGGCCGCTCCTTGGCGATGATCTTGGCGACGACTTCGGGGGTGATCGGCTCGACATAGGTGGCATCCGCCAGTCCCGGGTCGGTCATGATCGTCGCCGGGTTGGAATTGACCAGGATGACCCGGTAACCTTCTTCCTTCAGCGCCTTGCAGGCCTGGGTGCCGGAATAGTCGAACTCGCATGCCTGGCCGATGACGATCGGACCCGCGCCGATGATGAGGATCGATTTCAAATCTTGGCGCTTGGGCATGGCGTATCTTTCCGCTTTTTGCCTGCGCAGAAAACCGGCACGGCGTGGAATACCACCGGTCGGGTCGCGCGAGCATGTCTTTTCAGGCTAGACGCGGCTTATAGGCAAATGTTCTAGCGAACGGAACCCCATAAATCGCCGAATTTACAGAAATCCAGGTCCGGTCTTGAGGTGTTCAGATAGCGAAACCTTAATCAGATTTGCATAGTGTCAAGAAATCGGGGGCCTCCTATCGAGACGTGAACAGATGCAGCAGCGCGTGGCATGCACAGAGCAGGCGGTGCGATTTTTGATATGTGTCGCCCGCGAATGCCGGGTTCGCCAGCGCAAGGATGCGCTGCTTTACGCACTTATCGGCTTCTATTCGCTCGGAGGCCTGATATTCCTCGGCCTTACCAGCACGACGGAGATGATTTCCTATCAATTTTACTTCGATAAATGGCCAGCAGTGTTTGCTGTTTTTCTGCCGCTGATGGCGGTCATTATCGATCTGTCCATGCTGATACTGCGTTTCGACAGGCGGCGGCCGCTTGCCTATCGCCGCGTTTTTTCCGCCCGGCGTGTCGCCTCTCTGGTCTCCGGCGTGCTGTTGATGATGGGCCTGATGGTTTTCCAGGGCACGTTCACCTCGATCAAAAACGCCTTGCCGACGCTGGAAGGTGGTTTCCGTTACGACAAGATACAGGCGGATATCGACGCCTGGATATATTTCGGCTTGGATCCATGGCGGCTGCTGCATGCGGTGGCCGGTTACGACGTGGTTCTTGCCATCGTCGAATTCAATTACAGCGTGGCGTGGTTCATCATCTGCTTCGGCGCGCTCTTCTTCGTCCTGACGTCACCAGCCGCCGATGGTATTCGCCAACGTTACATGCTGCTTTTTCTGTTTGTCTGGGTCATATGCGGCAATGTGCTTGCGGGTATGTTCCTGTCGGCTGGTCCGGCCTTTTACGGTGCCGTGACCGGCGACCACGCCCGGTTTGCTGCGCTGACGGCGTTTCTTGCTTTGAGCCAGTGGGCGAATTCCGCGGCGCATTACCAGTCCTATCTCTGGAGCCTCTACGAACAGGGCACCCCTGGTTTGGCAAGCGGTATTTCCGCCTTTCCGAGCGTCCATGTCGGCCTGATCACCCTCAATGCCTACTTTATGGCCGAACGTTCCCGCAGCCTCGGCATCCTAGGCTTTACCTATGTAGGCTTTGTCCAACTGAGCTCCGTCTATCTCGGCTGGCACTATGCCATCGACGGATATGTCTCGTTCATGATCGTGACGCTGGCCTATTTCTTCGCATCGGTGTTCTGGCGAGCGCCTTTCGTGTTCATCCGGCGTTCGGACGCAGCCGCAGCGTCATAGCCAACGGGTGGTAATCTAGTCGAACCGCGACCGCACCGCGTCCATATAGGTGCGGCTCACGGGGATTTCCGTGCCGTCCTTCATGATCAGCACGAGCTTGCCGCCGTCGCGTTTCAATGTCTCGACATGGGCATCCGCCACCCAGTGCGAGCGGTGCACCTGCAGGCCAGGCGTGACCCCAAGTTCCTTCAGGGCGTCGGCAAAACGCAGCAGGATCAGTTCGTGGCCGCGGCTGGTGACCACGTCGGTATAATGGTCTTCGACGGAAAGTCGCAGGAGCGCGCCGCGGTTCTGGGGTTTCAAGCGAGCGAGGATTTCAGGTTCCGATGCGGAGGAGGCCGCCGGCGCCGGTACAAGCGTGGGCGGGGCGGAAGCTTCGGCGATCTGCCGGTGCATCGCCGTATAGGTCAGAAGACAGAAGAGGGCGCAGAGCGGCAGCGCGAACAGCGCCCGGTGCAAACCATCACTCATCCCGGTCCAGTGGCCGAAGAAGGCGAAATCGATGGCGCCGAGTGCAAAGCCGATCGGCAGGGCTGCAACCAGCGAACCGATCATCATGCGGGCGAGCGCATGGTTGACGCGGTTGCGCAACAGGATTTCCGCGATGATCGACAGACAGATGGCGATCGTCCAGGTGACGGCATGGACGATCAGCCAGTAACCGAGCCGGACGCCGAGCGTCATCCGCTCCAGCGTGCCGTAGGGGCCGGTGACGACAAATATCAGGATGACGAGCGTAAAGGTCGTCCAGAAGCGCCAGGAGCGGGTGAAGATCTGCAATTCACGAAGCGTGGAGCTCAAAAACGGGTGATTCACGAAGTTTGTCCGTCGTTTGCGCCATTCCGATTGAGGGCAAGCCAGTCATGGCGGAAACAGGCGATCAATTCAATCGCCTCCCGTTCTCGCTGATTTCGACAGGGACTTCCCATGAACCTTCAACCGCTTCTTGACGCCCCGCTTGCCGTGCAGGTCCATGTCGCGGCCGTTCTGCCGGCATCGGTGCTCGGCGCCTATATCCTTCTCAATCGCAAAGGCACACCGGTCCACCGCCTGCTCGGCAAGATCTGGATGGCGCTGATGGTCATCACCTCGCTCTCCAGCTTCTTCATCCACCAGATCAACCTCGTCTACGGCTTCAGCCCGATCCATCTCCTGTCAGTCTTCGTGCTGGTCGGGGCGTGGCGGTCGATCAGCGCGGCACGCGCTCATAATATAAGAGCGCACAAGGCGACCGTTATCGGCATGTATTTCGGCGGCATCATCATCGCCGGCCTGTTCACGCTGATCCCGGGCCGGATCATGAACACCGTGGTGTTTTCCGGCGGACCGAGCTGGATTTTGCTTCTGACGCTCATCGCGATCGCCGGGACGCTCCTTCTTCAGCAGAGGCTGGCGTCGCGGCGAATTTAGGAGCTTGTATCAAGAATTTCCTCGAAGCGTACCGTTCGGCGCCTTCCTGTCATGGACAGGCCCGGCTTGCGGGATTAGAGCTGCAACCAAGACACTTGCAGCAACGGCCATCCGCGATGACGACCGCTTGCGCGGAGGAAATTCAATGGCCGATGCAACATCCAAACCCATTTCCGCAACTGCCGCCGAAGTGACGATCCTGCCGATCATCCTGGCGGTCAGCTTCTGCCATATGATCAACGACATCATGCAATCGATGATCTCAGCGATCTATCCGATGCTGAAGACGGATTATGCCCTCGATTTCTGGCAGATCGGCATATTGACGCTCGCCTTCCAGTGCACGGCCTCGCTGCTACAGCCGGTGATAGGCATCATCACCGACAAGAAGCCGTTCCCCTATTCGCTGCCGGTCGGCATGGGTTCGACCTTCATCGGCCTGTTCATGCTGGCGAACGCGCATTCCTATGGGGTGCTGGTGATCTCCGCCTCGCTGATCGGCATCGGCTCGGCCGTCTTCCATCCGGAATCCTCGCGTGTGGCGCGGCTCGCTTCCGGCGGTCGTTACGGCATGGCGCAGTCGGTCTTCCAGGTCGGCGGCAATTTCGGCCAGTCGATCGGCCCGCTGCTCGCAGCCTTCATCATCGTCCCGAACGGTCAGGGTAGCGTTGCCTGGTTCTCGGGAATCGCGCTGCTCGGCATTGTCGTCCTGTCGTGGGTGGCGCGCTGGTACAAGGCGCATATGCTCGCCAACCATGGCCGCAAGCGGGTGCTGAAGGCCCACAACCTTTCAAAGCGGACGGTGACCATCTCGCTCATCGTGCTGACCATCCTGACCTTCTCCAAGAACGCATACATGGCGTCGATCAGCAGTTATTATACATTCTTCGTCATCGAGCGCTTTCAGGTGACGGTGCAGCAGTCGCAGATCATGCTGTTCATCTTCCTCGGCGCCGTCGCGCTCGGCACTGTCATCGGCGGGCTGGTCGGCGACAAGTTCGGCTCCAAGGTGGTGATCTGGTTCTCGATCCTCGGCGTGCTGCCGTTCACGCTCGCTATGCCGTTTGCCAACCTGCCGGTGACGATCGCGCTTTCGGCGATCATCGGTTTCATCATGGCCTCGTCCTTCCCGGCGATCGTGGTGATGGCGCAGGAACTGGTGCCGGGCCGGGTGGGGATGATCGCCGGCATCTTTTTCGGGATCGCCTTCGGGATCGGCGGCATCGCCGCGGCGGTGCTCGGCATCTTTGCCGACCGTTACGGCATCACCTTCGTCTACAATGTCTGCGCTTTCCTGCCGGTATTCGGATTGCTGACGGTTTTCCTGCCGGGCAAAAAGGCTCTGCGGGTCGCCTGAAGACGAATCTTCGGCTATGTGATGCGGGGACGGATCGCTTTTGCGGCCGCCAGCGTTATATCGGCCAGGATTCGGTCGAACAGGAGAGCACGACATGGAATGGAGAGGGCGCCGGCAATCGGACAATGTCGAGGACCAGCGCGGCGCTTCCATGGACGGCAGTCCGCTGGGTCGCGGCGGCCTGCGCATCCCGATCGGTGGCGGTGGCCGCCGTGGCGGAGGGCTCGGCATCGGCGGGATCATCGTCATCCTGATCATCTGCTGGATTACCGGCATCAACCCGCTCTCGCTGCTGTCAGGCGAGCTCGGCATGGACGGTTCGGGTTTCGAACAGCAGCAGACGACCGGCAACCGCACGCCGGCCAATGACGACACGACAGCGTTCGTGCGCACCGTGCTGGCGGAGACGGAAGATACCTGGAACGGCATTTTCCAGGCCAACGGTCAGCAGTATCAGGAGCCGACATTGGTGCTGTTTTCCGGCAAGGTGAACTCCGCCTGCGGATTTGCGTCTTCCGCAACGGGACCCTTCTATTGCCCCGGCGACCATAAGCTTTATCTCGACACCAATTTCTTCAAGGAGCTCGAACAGCGCTTCGATGCTGCCGGCGATTTTGCCGAAGCCTATGTGATTGCCCACGAGGTCGGCCATCACGTACAGAACCTTCTCGGCATCCTGCCGAAATTCAACCAGGCCCGCCAGCGGATGAGCGAGGCCGATGCCAACCGCATGTCGGTGCGCGTCGAGCTGCAGGCCGACTGCTTTGCCGGCGTCTGGGGCAAGTTCACCCAGCAGAAGGGCATTCTCGATACCGGCGACCTCGAAGAGGCGCTGAACGCCGCCCAGCAGATCGGCGACGACACGTTGCAGAAGCGCAGCCAGGGCTATGTCGTGCCGGAAAGTTTCAACCACGGCACTTCGGCGCAGCGCGCGCGCTGGTTCAAGCGCGGGTTCGACACGGGCGACATGAAGGCCTGCGATACGTTCTCGGGGAATGTTTAGCTTCCAGACCCGTAGCAGAGGGCGGAGCCAGATCGCCCCCCTTGTAACTTCCCTTTATCCGCTTTTGGCGATTTACTGCCAGATGCGGTGGCGGATGGGAGACCGAACCTCCCTTGGGACACCAAGCCCGTGGCAGAGCCTGGGTCTTCATCCGCCGTTCCATCGAACCCGAACAGTCGCCA
>NZ_JBFTNK010000018.1:0-95387 GCF_056397445.1 Neorhizobium sp. 05N33
ATCAAATCTTGCGAAG
Organism: Neorhizobium sp. 05N33; assembly: GCF_056397445.1. Lineage (NCBI taxonomy): Bacteria > Pseudomonadati > Pseudomonadota > Alphaproteobacteria > Hyphomicrobiales > Rhizobiaceae > Neorhizobium > Neorhizobium sp. 05N33. Next base: position 17 of record NZ_JBFTNK010000018.1, read on the forward strand.
CAGGTGATCCTTCGGCACCAGACCCTCGAGCGTCACCATCTCAAGAGCCGTCTGGCAAGGGGCAGGTTTCTTCAACATGTCCCAATGAATCACAAACCCCCGGACCACGCCAGGGGTTTGTCAGCAGTCTGACGCCGGGCGCTTCGCGTCCGGCGTTTTTCTATGTTCAAGATCAATGCGATATGATTTAGATATATCTTAGTTGTTGACGAAATCTCCTGAGTGGCTATCTTTAGATATATCGAAAGACAGTCTGAGGAGACAAGAAATGTTCAAACACAGGTTCGATGGAAGACATGGCTGCGGCGAGCGTGGCGACCGCAAGGGTTTCGAGGAAATGTTCGCCGCCCGCGGCGGCCCGTTTAGCGGGGGATTTGGACGCGGCGGCCGGGGCGGTCCCGGCGGCGGCCGCGGTTTCGGCGATGACGGTGATGGCCGTATCGGCCGCTTCCTGATGCAGGGCGACCTGCGCCTCGTCGTATTGGCGTTGATCGAGAAGGAGCCGCGCCACGGCTACGAGATCATCAAGCATATCGAGGATCTCACCTACGGCTTTTATGCGCCGAGCCCCGGCGTCATCTACCCGACGCTGACCTATCTCGAGGAGGCCGGCTATGTGGTCGCCGAGGCGGACGGCAACAAGAAGCGCTATGCGATCACCGACGAAGGCCGCAAGTATCTCGACGAGAACCGCAGCTTTGCCGCGACGATCCTCGATCGGCTGTCGCAGCTCGCCGAGCGCATCAAACAGCGGCAGGAACGCCACGAGCGCGGTCGCGAGACCGGTCCGTCGTTGCCGCGCAGCATCGATGCAGCCATGCTCAACCTTCGCGAGGTGATTGCCCGCAAGCTTGAGGGTGACGAAAAGAAGGGCGGCGAGATCGTCAGGCTGCTGCTCGATTTCGCCGAGAACCTTGAACGCGACGACGAGCAGGGCGACAATACCCAGAATTGAAGCCTAAGCGGGCTTCAAAACGAACATGATGGCGCGCCGCTTCGATGGAACGGCGCGCTTTCGCGTTTCAGATTGCGAGAGCCGGGTCCGCGAACGCCCGCACCTCGACCTTGTCGATCCGGCACTGGTAGCAATTGTTGCGGGCCGAGCGGACATGCACATAGGCGATGTCGTCGCGTGCCAGCAGTTCCTCGGCGCGCGAGGTGATCTTCTCGGTCGGCGTCACGGCGCCGCTGCCATAGACGATGCGGTCGTCCCGTCCATAGCCGCGGACGATATAATCCGTGCTCGCCAGCATGGGCGGCAGGACCTCTTCCGCCGCGTAACGCCGGCAGGGCTGCTTGTGCAGGAAGATCGGCCCGGTTTCCGCATAGGGCTGCAGTTCGGGGAAGGGCCGGTAGGCGAGAACCAGCAATTCCTCGCCCGCATCGATATTCTTGAGGCAATGGCGGCAGGGATAACCGGGTCCGTCGGACGTCATCGTTTCCGGCTGGCGTCCGTAGGCATCGGCGCCGCCCTTCCAGAGATGCTCGGCATCAGCGGCGGGCATGGCAATGAAGGAAATGGTCATCGGGCTCTCCTGTGGTGCGTGTTGCACAAGAGATGCGCCTGTCGAATGCCTCTCGCCACCCGATACTTGCCTCCGGTCAAGAATATGAATGCGTCAGCATCATCACCACCAAAGCGATCAGCATCGCCTTGGGTGAAAATTTGAACATCAGCCGTCGAGCGCTTTCAGGAGCTCGGCATCCGTCATCGGCGGGACCAGCGCTTCGTAGGTCGAAACCGGCGAAAAGCCCATCATCTGGTAGAGCTGCAGGGCGCGCGGATGGTCGAGTGTGTTGGTGGTGACGGTCACCTTCTGCGGATTGTCCTGCCAGGCGGCATAAAGCGCCTGAAGCAGGAACCACTTGCCGATGCCGAGCCCGATCGCCCGTTCGAACAGCCCGAAGTAGGAGAGTTCGATGACGTCGTCGCTTTCCTTGAACAGCTCGAAAAAGCCGGCCGGCGCGCCGTTGACGTAGAGCACCGTCACGGAGGTTCGCGGATTATGGACGGCGGCCGCAAGTTCGTCGTCACCCATGCGCAGGCGCTTGTACCAGTGCCAGCGTTTGCCCACCTGCCGATAGAGATAGCGATAGTAGTGAAGCGGGATTTCGGGGGCACGGATGATCGCCGTCTGGATATTGACCGGCACCGCCAAGCTGGTCTTCGGCGGTGCGGTCATTTCCAGGCTGGTGACATGGGCTTTCAGCGGAGCTGGCTTCTTCGCCATGGCGATCACGCCGCTTTCGGCGAGGGCGGGCCGGTAACGACCGGCGTATCCTGGCGGCTGCCCCATTCGGTCCACGAGCCGTCGTAAAGCGAGTTGTCCTCATGGCCGAGGGATTCGAGCGCCAGCGTGATGATCGCGGCGGTGATGCCGGAGCCGCAGCTCGTCACCACCGGCCGGCCGAAATCGATGCCAGCATCCTCGATCGCCTTTTGCAGTTCGGGCAGCGAACGCAGCTTGCCGTTGACCGAGAACGTGCCGGACGGAAGGCTGGCCGCACCCGGCATGTGGCCGGAACGCATGCCGGCGCGCGGCTCCGGATCGGTGCCGGCAAAACGGCCGGCAGGCCGCGCATCGGCGATCTGGCGGGTGCCATCGCTGACGATCGACAGCATGGTCTGGAAGTCGATCACCTTGTCCACCCTGAAATTCGGGGTGAAGATGACGGGTTCGGGCGAAGGGACGGTCGTTTCGAGCGGCCGGCCTTCCGCCTTCCAGCCATCGATGCCGCCGTCGAGCACGAAGACCTGTCTTGCGCCCATGATGCGGAACAGCCACCAGCCGCGCGGCGAGGAGAAGATGCCGGGACCGTCATAGATGACGATCCGGTCGTTCTCGCGGATGCCCATACGGCCGACCGCCTCGGCAAACACGTCCGGCGCCGGCACCATATGCGGCAAGTTGGTCGAGTGGTCGGCGACCTTGTCGTGGTCGAAGCGGATGGCGCCCGGAATATGTCCGGCCGCGTATTCGGCATCCGCGTCGCGGTTCTGCGCGGGAAGATAGAAGGAGGCATCAAGGATCTTGAGGTCGGGGCTGCCGAGCTCGTTGTGAAGCCACTCGGACGAAACGACGAAACGGCTGGTTTCACTCATGTCAAATCTCCTTTGGGCCTGATATCAGGCCTCTGCGCCGGGCTCGCCGAACCGGATGCGGAACCGGCGGTTTTCCTTGCCCTTCTTCTCGATCTTGGCGATATGAATCGCCCCGACCTCCTGCGTTTCGGAGACATGTGTTCCACCGCAGGGCTGGCTGTCAACGCTGGAATTTTCGCCTATGCAGACGAGGCTGACCCGCCCGAGGCCCATCGGCGGGCGGACATTCTTCGACTTGACGATACCCGGATTGGCGGCAAGCTCCTCGTCTGTGATCCACTGCACGTAGACGGGATGGTTCTGGCCGACCAGCTCCATCAGCCTGGCGGTTACCTCCTGCCGGTCGATCGTGTCGGTCATGTCGAAATCGACGCGCGACTCCTCTTCGCCGACGGCGGCCCCGGTGATCGGATACTGGCAGACGACGGAAAGAAGATGGCAGGCGGTGTGCATGCGCATCAGCTTGTAGCGGCGCTGCCAGTCGATATGCATGACCAGGTTTTCGCCGACCAGGGGCTGGGCTTCGCCTTCGAGCGGCACATGGATGACGATATCCTTGGAGGCGCCGTGCCTTGTCTGGCCAAGCTGGATTTTGGTGCCGTCGGCCCGTTCCAGAAAGCCGGTATCGCCCGGCTGGCCGCCCGACGTTGCATAAAAACAGGTACGATCGAGCTCGATGCCGCCGTCCTCGTGGATGGCCGTCACCACCGCTTCTGCTGTCGATAGATAAAAATCGTCGCGGTAGAGAGCTTCAGCGGGCATAAATCACTCGTTCTTCAAGGTATCAGACCGTCTGGAAGGGAATGTCGATCTGCCGCTTCTGCGTCAGCCAGGCAGGCACGGGCAGGCCCTTCGACTTCAGGAAATCCGGGTTGAAAAGCTTGGACTGATAGCGGTTGCCGTAGTCGCAAAGCACCGTCACGATCGTGTGGCCGGGGCCGAGATCCCTGGCGAGGCGAACGGCGCCGGCAATGTTGATGCCGGTCGAACCGCCGAGGCAGAGGCCTTCGTGCTCGACCAGGTCGAAGATATAAGGCAGCGCTTCCGCATCCGGGATCTGGTAGGCGAAATCCGGCTTGAAACCTTCGAGATTGGCAGTGATGCGGCCCTGGCCGATGCCCTCGGTGATCGAGTTGCCTTCCGACTTGAACTCGCCATGGGCATAGAATTCGTAGAGGGCAGCACCTTCCGGATCGGCGATGCCGATCTTGATTGCCGGGTTGCGGGCCTTGAGGCCAAGGGCGACGCCGGCAAGCGTGCCGCCCGAGCCGACCGCGCAGATAAAGCCGTCTACCTTGCCGCCGGTCTGCTCGAAGATTTCGGGCGCCGTGGTGTGGATATGGGCTTCCCGGTTGGCGACGTTGTCGAACTGGTTGGCCCAGATCGCACCGGCGGGCTCGGACTTCGCCAATTCTTCAGCAAGCCGTCCGGAGATTTTCACATAGTTGTTCGGGTTCTTGTAAGGGACGGCGGGAACCTCGACCAGTTCCGCACCGAGCAGTTTCAGCGCGTCCTTCTTTTCCTGGCTCTGAGTTTCCGGAATGACGATGACGGTGCGATAGCCGAGTGCCTTGGCGACCAGGGTCAGGCCGATGCCGGTATTGCCGGCCGTGCCTTCGACGATGACGCCGCCGGGGCGCAGGAGCCCCTTCTTTTCAGCGTCGCGGATGATGTAGAGCGCTGCCCTATCCTTGACCGATTGGCCGGGGTTCAGGAACTCCGCCTTGCCGAGGATTTCGCAGCCGGTCGCTTGGGAAGCGCCGTTCAGCCGGATGAGGGGCGTGTTGCCGATCACGTCAAGGACGGAGGAATGGGAGGTCATCGGGGGTGCCTTCTTGTTCATCGCACATGTAAACAGGGTCTTTTCGGCGGACAAGGACCCGGAGGCAAGAAATTCTGTTTCCGGAAAGGGTTTGCCCCCGTAAAATCCGTCTTTTCGTGGCTGGATCTATGGTTGCGACGGCGGCTAAAAGAGCGCTTCGAGCGCCACCCTCTAATGTATCGACGGGCCGTTAAAAAAAACGGCGCGATTATATTGGAAGTAGTAATCCAAATTTCTCTCCAGACGTATAGACGTAGAGTTGAAGCAGATACGGATCCGCGCTGCGCGATGAAGTGAGGGCGCTTTGACCCGATTTCCTGCATGAAACTGGCATTTGGACATGCTGCAGAACCTCGAACGGCTGGATCTTCTGATCGCGCATTACGTGTCTGGCTCTCTTCCTGAGCCGGCTCATGTTCTCGTCGGTTCGCATCTGGAAATGCACTCGCCGTCTGCGAAACTGGCCGGTGTCATGGAGGAGTATGCAGGCGATGCCCTGAATATCACTCCACCCCTGGCATTGTCCGACGCCAAGCGACGGTTGGCCGAAATCTTCGCGTCTGCGCCGCCGCCGGAGCATCGGCCCAGGATCTTCGGAAAATCGAAGCTCCCCGCACCGCTACGGGCTTATGTCGGCGCCGATCTCGCCGATATCAGATGGAAAACGAAATTGCCGGGTCTGCGGCATCACGTCATCGAAAAATCGAAGGAAGTCGAGACGAGTTTTTTATGGGTACGGCCGGGAAGGGCACTCCCGCAGCACGGCCATCACGGGCTTGAATTGACATTGGTGCTTGAGGGCGAGTTTCACGACCATCGCGGCAATTTCGGTGAGGGTGATGTCTCCGTCGCGGACGAAACACTGGACCATCGGCCGATCGCGGGTAAGCGCGGGCCGTGCTTGTGTTTCTCCGTGCTGTTCGCGCCGATCGCCCTTTCCGGCTCCACCCTCCGGCTTTTAGGCGATATCATCGGTCTCTGAACCATGAAGGCCGGCGATCGCCGGCCATCGTTCAGTTAAGATGCAGTTGCGCTTCGCTGACTGCTTCCTCAAATTGCTGGCGCGCTTCTTCCGGTGACCTGCGCCCATCGAGCGCTGCCCGGCAGACGCTGCGCGCCTTGACAAAGTGTGGTCCGCGCATGTCCGGCCACCGGTCCGTCAAAAGCGCAAGCGCCTCAAACGGTCCGTTGATGACCTCAGTACCGAGTTGCCCGAAGGCGACGCGCACCGGTTTTTGCCAACTTGCCTGCGGCATCTTTCGTGTCCTCCCTGGATACCAACCTTAAAAAACGATGCAGCCGGCATTTGGTTCCGCCGGATTCAAAAAATTTTTGATCGGGCAGGCCATGATCTAAAAAACAAGCCGCCGTACCTCTCGATACGACGGCTTTCGGTCAGCAATGCGGAAGCGATTACTCGACGACCTGAACCACGGTGTGGGTGCGCGGATCGACGATGACGCGCTGCTGGTTGACGACGGCATAGGCATAGGTCGGCGCTTCCGGGATCGGGGTGAGGACGACCTGTTGCGGGATCGGCTGGCCGACGACGACGCGCTCCTGCACCACGACGGACTGCTGTATCGGTTGCTGGCGCACGTAGGTGACGACGCGTTCCGGCGGCGGGTCGATCGCCGTGCCGGCGACCGCGCCGACTACGCCACCGACGGCAGCGCCAACCGGACCACCGACGATTGCACCGGTAACCGCACCGCCCACGGCGCCGTTGACCGTGCTCTGCTGGGCCATTGCGCCGGTCGCGAGGAGGCCGATCGCGGCGGAGAGAATGATGAGCTTTTTCATGGTCACTTCCTTATCGGTTGAAGTGGCCGGAGAACGTGGCGGCATCATCTTTCGTTCCGCCTTGATCGGCGCGTAGGACTTCAGTCCTAATAGGACAGCTTGGGATACCAGTGCGGCGCGCGGCCTTCCGGGGTAGAGTCGAGGATCGTCCAGATTGGCATCAGATCGGGTGCGCCGCGCGGGTCCTGGCCGGGGTCGGCAGTGGCACCGCCCATCTCGCCGCTCCAGAAATGCCGTATGGTTCCATCCCGGCGGGTGAACACGTTGAAGGCCGCGTCGTCGCTGCCGTCCTTGCCGATCGCGTGGTAATCCCGGCTGAACTCGCCGCTCGTATCCGAATAGAGCGGCAGATGGTGCCAGCCGCGCTCCCGTTTGAAATCGGTGAGCCGCTGCAGCGGCGAACGTGCGACGACGGCGAACGCGACGCGCTGCTGGATGTCGGGAACCTCGCCGTCCCAGGAGGAAAGCAGCGACGTGCACATCGGGCAGGGCCGCTCGCGCTGCGGACCGAACATATAGCTGTAGATGACCAGCGTTTCCTTGTCCGCAAACAGCTCTTCGAACGAAATCCTGCCGTTCACGCCCTCGAACGTATAGTTCTTCGGCACATGTCCGCCCGGCGGCAGATGGCGTCTCTGCTCGGCAACGCGCTCGATATGGCGACGGAGCTCGATTTCCTCGGCGAGAAGCGCATCCCGCGCCTCCCTGTATGCGGCGCTTTCGTTGGGAAAGTGCACGCCATTCTTTCTTGCAAGTTCGATTGCTGGTGTGAGGCTCTGCATATCCATGACATTCCTCCGTCTGTAATGGTAGGGCAGGAGACTTGGCCTTGCCCCCGCTGATATAGTCGCCAAATTGCGGGCGGACACGGGCTCGCCCACATAAAGGACGTGCGCCGGCGGTCTATTCCGACAGGCGCGCGGGAAAAGTGAACCGGAATTGAGGGAGCAAGATGTCAGGGCGATTTCTGATCGAGGGACCGCAAGACGCGCGTCTCACGATCCTGCTTGCGCACGGCGCCGGCGCGCCGATGGATTCGGCATCGATGACGGCTGCGGCGAAAGCCCTGTCGGCCACGGGTTTTCGTGTCGCGCGTTTCGAATTCGGCTACATGGCTGCCCGGCGTACCTCCGGCGATCGCAAGCCGCCTCCACGGGCAGAGACGCTCAATCCCGAATACAGGGCGGCGATCGCCGAACTCGGTGCGAAGGGACCGCTGATCATCGGTGGCAAGTCGATGGGCGGACGGGTGGCGAGCATGATTGCCGACGAGCTTTACGATGAGGGCAGGATCGCCGGCCTGTTGTGCCTCGGTTATCCGTTCCATCCTCCGGGAAAACCGGAGCAGCTTCGCACCCAGCATCTCAAAAGTCTCAAGGCGCCGGCGCTGATCTGCCAGGGAACCCGCGATGAATTCGGCAACCGCGAAGAAGTATCTGGCTACGAACTCTCGAAGGCCATCGAGATCCTCTGGCTGGAGGACGGCGATCATGACCTGAAGCCGCGCAAGACGATTTCCGGATTTTCCGCCACCGACCATCTCGCGACGATGGCTGAAACCGTATCGGCCTGGGCCGCAAAATTGAAGCTCTGAACGCGGTCCCGTGGCCAGACTCTCGCTGCCTCGGCAGCGCCCAATCCGATTCCCGATTTCGGGCTATCGGTACACCCCAAACTTCCCATTTGATGTTACGAACTATTTAGTACAAAATAGTCTCGCTGATGCCGGCTCGAAGCGGGAGGTCGCTCGCCGGTGCATCTGAGGAGCCTCTTCGGTCACATTCCGAGGAAACGGGAGGGAGCGCATGAAAACGTCGATAGCCACGGTTTCGATCAGCGGAGAGCTGCCCGAGAAGCTGGAAGCGATTGCCAAGGCCGGTTTCGATGGAGTGGAGATCTTCGAGAACGATTTCCTCGCCTTCGACGGCAGCCCCGCCGATGTTGGCAGGATGGTGCGCGATCACGGCCTGGAGATCACGCTGTTCCAGCCGTTCCGCGATTTCGAGGGCATGCCTGCCTCGCATCGGAGCCGCACCTTCGATCGTGCGGAGCGCAAGTTCGACGTGATGCAGGAACTCGGCACCGACCTCGTCCTCGTTTGCTCCAACGTCTCGCCGGTCTCGCTCGGCGGCATCGACCGGGCGGCGGCCGATTTTCACGAGCTCGGCGAACGGGCCGCCAGGCGTGGGTTGAGGGTAGGCTACGAGGCGCTTGCCTGGGGCCGGCATATCAACGACCACCGCGATGCCTGGGAGATCGTGCGGCGCGCTGACCATCCGAATATCGGCCTCATCCTCGACAGCTTTCACACCCTGTCGCGCAGAATAGACATCAATTCGATCCGCTCCATCCCGAAGGACAAGATCTTCATCGTCCAGCTTGCCGATGCGCCGCTGATCGACATGGACCTGCTCTACTGGTCGCGGCATTTCCGCAACATGCCGGGCGAGGGCGATCTGCCGGTGACCGCCTTTACCACCGCGATCGCCGAAACCGGCTACGACGGGTATTTCTCGCTGGAGATTTTCAACGACCAGTTCCGCGGCGGATCCAGCCGGGCGATTGCCGATGACGGCCACCGTTCGCTGATCTATCTCGGCGACCAAGTGCGGCGCAGCCCGAACGCATCGGGCCTGACGGTTCGCGACATGCCGGACCGCGCTTCGGTCAAGGGGGTCGGTTTCGTGGAATTCTCCTCCGACGAGAAGGATGCGGCCGATTTGGCCGCGATCCTGCGAACGCTGGGTTTCCGCAAGACCGCCGTGCACAAGTCGAAGAAGGTCAGCCTCTACAGCCAGGGAGATATCCGTCTCCTCGTCAATACCGACGAGAAGGGTTTTGCCAACGCCTCGTTTGCCGTCCACGGCACCTCGGCCTATGCGATGGCCCTGGTCGTCGAGGATGCGGGGCAGGCGTTCGAAAGGGCGGTGGCGCTCGGGGCTGAACCGTTCCGGCAGCAGGTGGCGGAGGGTGAGGTGGATATACCGGCGATCCGCGGCGTCGGCGGCGGCCTCGTCTACCTGATCGACGACAAGAGCAATCTCGGCCGTTTTTCCGAGATCGATTTCCAGCCCGTCAACGAAGAAGCCGAGGTGGCGCCGGCGCATCTCGGGCATGTCGATCATATCGCTCAGACGGTCGCCTACGAGGAAATGCTGACCTGGCTGCTCTTCTACACCTCGATCTTCGAGACGCAGAAGACGCCGATGGTCGACATCATCGATCCGGCCGGCGTGATACGCAGCCAGGTGGTCGAAAACGCCTCCGGCACGCTGCGGATCACCTTGAACGGCGCCGAGAACCGCCGCACGCTGGCGGGTCATTTCATCGCCGAAAAATTCGGATCCGGGGTCCAGCATCTCGCCTTCCAGACCGACGACATCTTTGCGACGGCCGCGGCGCTGCGCAAGAACGGTTTCAAGCCGCTTGCCATCTCGCCCAACTACTATGGCGACGTCGAAGCCCGCTTCGGCCTCGATGCCGAGCTTTCTGAGCGGCTGAAGGAAGAGAACATCCTCTACGACCGCGACGAGCACGGCGAATATTTCCAGCTCTACAGCATGACCTATGGCGAGGGTTTCTTCTTCGAGATTGTCGAACGGCGCGGCTATCGCGGCTACGGCGCTCCGAACGCGATCTTCCGGATCGCGGCGCTGAAGAGGGCGCTTCGCCCTGAAGGCATGCCGAGGGTTTAAACGGCGCCGGGACGGCTCGGTCACCAACTGGTGATGCCCGGTCAGGGCCGCGCTCCGCTCGACCTATTGCCGTGTCTGGACGGCTCTCGGGCAGACGCCGAAATGTCCGCCCTCCATGTGGACGAAGGCGACGCCGCCCTCTTCGAAGGCGAGGCGCAGCTGCGCTTCCGTGGCGCGGTGCAGGTCGTGCCGGCTGCCCTCGTAATCACGGATGGTGCTGCGCGACACGCCCGACCGCTCGGCGAGATCGGTCTGCGTCCAATCCAGAAACCCACGGGCGGCGCGACACAAGGCCGGCGTCAAAATTGCGTTCTTTGCGGCTTGACCCATCTCACCAAACTGCCCATATTGGTCAATATCTCCCATATATGGCAATTTGGATTAGATTGCTAGATGGAGCATTCGCAGGCATCTTCGCATCAGGCGCTGGGCGGATGCGCAGCACATAGGAAGGCCGGAGCATTGGGATAACGTCAGGACCATATCTTCTTCTTTTCCTGCTGGTCCTGCCTTTTCTCGGAAGCCTGGTCTCCGTATCTCTGCTGCGAACCCGTTCGCGCGTGCTGCCGTCCTGGGTCGCCGGCGCCACTGCTCTCCTGTCCCTGCTGATCATCGCGGCCTTCCATCCGAGTGTCACCAATGGCGGCGTGCTTCGCTTCGAGGGCACATGGCTGCCGCAGCTTGGCCTGAACTTCACGCTGCGCATGGATGGTTTCGCCTGGCTCTTCTCCATGCTGATTGCCGGCATCGGCTTTCTCGTGGTCGTCTACGCCCGCTACTACATGTCGGAAGACGATCCGGTCCCGCGCTTCTTCTCCTTCCTTCTCGCCTTCATGGGCGCGATGCTCGGCATCGTCATCTCCGGCAACGTCATTCTGCTGTCGGTGTTCTGGGAACTGACCAGCATCTTTTCCTTCCTGCTGATCAGCTACTGGCACAACAATGCCGCCGCGCGCGACGGCGCCCGCATGGCGTTGACGATCACCGGGATCGGCGGTTTCTGCCTGCTGATCGGCCTGCTGCTGCTCGGCAACATCGTCGGCAGCTACGACCTCGACAAAATCCTCGCCGCCGGTGATGTCATCCGCGGTCATTCCCTCTACGTGCCGGCGCTGGTCTTCATCCTGCTCGGCGCATTGACCAAGAGTGCCCAGTTCCCCTTCCATTTCTGGTTGCCCAATGCCATGTCGGCGCCGACCCCGGTCTCGGCCTTCCTGCATTCGGCGACCATGGTGAAGGCCGGCGTCTTCCTGCTGGTGCGGTTCTGGCCGGCCCTGTCGGGAACCTACGAATGGTTCTACCTGGTCGGGCTGGCGGGCATCATCACGCTGGTGCTCGGCGCCTATTTTGCGATGTTTCAGCAGGACCTGAAGGGCTTGCTCGCCTATTCGACAATCAGCCATCTCGGCCTCATCACCACGCTCTTAAGCCTCGGCAGTCCGCTCGCGACCGTTGCGGCGATCTTCCACATGGTCAACCATGCAACTTTCAAGGCGTCGCTGTTCATGGCGGCCGGCATCATCGACCACGAGACCGGCACGCGCGACATGCGACGATTGAGCGGGCTTTTCCGGTATCTGCCGATCACAGGCACGCTGGCCATGGTGGCGAGTGCCGCCATGGCCGGCGTTCCTCTGCTGAACGGCTTCCTGTCGAAGGAAATGTTTTTTGCGGAAGCGGTCGAAACCCACGCGGATTCTATCCTCGACCGCATCCTCCCCTATGTGGCGACCCTCGCCAGCGCCTTCAGCGTCGCCTATTCGCTGCGCTTCATTCACACGGTGTTCTTCGGCTCGCCGCCGACGGACCTGCCGAAGCCGCAGCCGCATGAGCCGCCGCGCTGGATGCGCTCTCCGATCGAGCTTCTGGTTGTCGCCTGCCTGATCGTCGGCATCATTCCGGCGATTTCGATCGGGCCTTTCCTGCAAACCGCCGTCGTCAGCGTGCTGGGTGCGCAGACACCGGAATACAGCCTTTCCATCTGGCACGGCGTCAACCTGCCGCTGATCATGAGCGCCATCGCACTTGTCGGCGGCACGCTGCTCTATCTCTCGCTCCGGAAATATCTCGCGACCTGCGAAGACGGCCCGCCCATCCTGCGCAACCTCAAGGGCCAGCGCATCTTCGAGCGCATTCTCGTGGAAGTGTCCTGGCGCTGGGCCCGCACGCTCGAACGGCGCTTCGGCACCCGCAATCTGCAGCCGCAGCTCCGCTGGGTGGTGGCGACCGGTTTCCTTGCCGGGCTCCTGCCGCTCTATCTCTCCGGTTTCGAAACCCGCGACATCGCATTTTCCGGCATCGATCCAGCCTTCGCGGCGATCTGGCTGCTCGGCATCTGCCTCGCCTTCGGCACCGCCTATCTCGCCAAATACCATCGCCTTGCAGCCCTCGTCATGCTCGGCGGCGTCGGGCTGATCGTCTGCATCACTTTCGTCTGGCTCTCGGCGCCGGATCTCGCCATCACGCAGCTCCTCGTCGAAATCGTCACCACCGTCCTCATCCTTCTCGGCCTGCGCTGGCTGCCGAAACGGACGCAGGGGATGGCCGAGTCGATCACGCTGCGGGCCCGCTTCCGCCGCTTCCGCGACCTGGCGCTCGCCGTCGTCTGCGGCATCGGCATGACCTTCATCGCCTATGCCGTCATGACCATGCCGGTGCCGGATGCCATCGCCAACTACTTCCTCGAAAACGCCTATTCGCGAGGCGGCGGGCGCAACGTCGTCAACGTCATCCTGGTGGATTTCCGCGGCTTCGACACGCTCGGCGAGATCGCAGTGCTCGGCGTCGTGGCACTGACGGTGTTCGCGCTGCTTCGCCGTTTCCGCCCGGCCGATGACAGCATGGACTTGCCGGAACAGCAGCGCATCCAGAACCGTTTCGATGAGGATCGTCCCGAGCGTTCGGCCGGCGATACGGTGCGTGACTACCTGCTCGTCCCCTCGGTCATCATGACCTGGCTGTTCCCGGTGATCATCACCTTCGCCGTTTATATCTTCATGCGCGGCCATGACCTGCCGGGCGGCGGCTTCTCGGCCGGTCTGACGCTGTCGATCGCGTTCCTGCTGCAATATCTGGCCGGTGGCACGCGCTGGGCGGAAGATCGCCTGCGCATTCTGCCGCTGCGCTGGATGGGAGTAGGCCTGCTGACGGCGGTTTCGACGGGCATCGGCGCCTGGTTCTTCGGTTACCCGTTCCTGACCTCGCATTTCCAGTATGTCGACCTGCCGCTGATCGGCAAGATGCCGGCCGCCACGGCGCTGCTCTTTGATCTCGGCGTGTTCTCGCTGGTGGTCGGATCCACGGTGCTCATTCTCGTGGCGCTGGCGCACCAGTCGATCCGCATCAACCGCCTGCGGGCGATCGATGCAGCGCGGACGGAGGAGGGCTGATGGAACTCGTTCTTGCCACCGCGATCGGCGTGATGACGGGCTGCGGCGTCTGGCTCATCCTGCGCCCGCGCACCTATCAGGTCATCGTTGGCCTTTCGCTTCTCTCCTATGCCGTCAACCTCTTCATCTTCGGCGTCGGCGGGGTGAAGACCAACGTCCCGCCGATCCTCGTCGACGGCGTTCCCACTTCGACGCTTGCCGATCCGGTGCCGCAGGCGCTGGTGCTGACGGCTATCGTCATCGGGTTTGCGACGACCGCGCTGTTTCTCGTCGTCATGCTCGCCTCCCGCGGGTTGACCGGTACCGACCATGTCGATGGGAGGAACGAGCCGAAATGAATGGCTGGATCCATCACCTCATCATCGCGCCGATCCTTGTGCCGCTGGTCGCCGCCGCACTCATGTTGTTCTTCGACGAGCGCCAGCGTGTCGTAAAAGCGATGATCAGCCTCGCATCGACGCTGATCCTGGTCGCCGTCTCGCTCACGCTTCTGCGGATCGAAAGCGGTCCAAGCGAATTCGACGGCGTTTATCTGCTCGGAAACTGGGCGGCGCCTTTTGGCATCGTGCTGGTTCTCGACGCGCTGTCGGCGCTGATGCTGCTGCTGACCGCGCTGCTCTCGGTCGCCGCGCTGGTCTTCTCGTTCGCCCGCTGGCATGCGGTTGGCGCGCATTTCCACACCATGTTCCAGCTGCTGCTGGTGGGTTTGAACGGCGCCTTCCTCACCGGCGACCTGTTCAATCTCTTCGTCTTCTTCGAGGTGATGCTGGCGGCATCTTATGGATTGCTGCTGCACGGCTCCGGCCCGCTGCGCGTCAAGGCGGGCATGCACTATATCGCCGTCAACCTGGCCGCAGCACTTCTGTTCCTGATCGGCGTGAGCCTGATCTACGGCACCGCCGGCACGCTCAACATGGCCGATCTTGCTGCCCGCATTCCCGATATCGAGCCGGACCGGCGGATGCTGATGGAAGCGGGAGCGGGCGTGCTCGGCATCGCCTTCCTCATCAAGGCGGGCATGTGGCCGCTCTGCTTCTGGCTGCCGACCGCCTATAGCGCCGCATCCGCACCGGTCGCCGGCATATTCGCGATCATGAGCAAGCTCGGCATCTACATCATCCTGCGGCTGACCATGCTGCTCTTCGGCGAAGGACCTTCCGCCGGTTTCGGCGCCGACGTGCTTCTCTACGGCGGCATCGCCACCCTGATCTTCGGCACGATCGGTGTACTGGCCTCGCAGGCGCTGGGACGGCTTGCAGGTTTCTCGGTTCTGGTCTCTTCCGGTACGTTGCTGATGGTGCTCGGCATCAATGACGGCTCGATCTCGTCCGGCGCGCTGCTCTATCTCGTCAGCTCGACGCTGACGATCAGCGCCTTCTTCATGCTGATCGAACTGGTCGAGCGCGGCCAGGATGCCGGCGCGATCGTCCTTGCGGTCACCATGGAAGCCTATGGCGACGCGGATGAGGACGAGCCGGAGGAAGGCGATGGCGTCACCATGCCGGGCACGATGGCGATCCTCGGCATCTGCTTTGCGGCCTGCGGCATCCTGCTGTCCGGCCTGCCGCCGCTCTCCGGGTTCATCGCCAAGTTCGCGATGCTGTCGGCGATGATGGGGACGGGGGCGATCGGAGTGCCGCCGACGACGGCCGTCTGGGTTCTGGTCATCCTCGTCATCCTCTCCGGCATTGCAGCACTGATTTCGATGACGCGCGCCGGCATCCGCACCTTCTGGAGCTCGCTCGAAGGTACCGTGCCGCGCGTCCTCGTCATCGAGATCGTGCCGGTGATGTTCCTGCTGTTCCTGACGCTTGCGCTCACCGTCCAGGCCGGACCGGCGATGCAGTATATGGATACGACGATCCGCAGCCTCAGCAATCCGCGGATCTATATCGATGCGGTGCGCAAAGCGGCGCCGATCCCCGACTACGACGGTGCTGCGTCGACCGAAGCGAGGGGTAAATGATGCTGCCCTATCCGCTGCTCACATTGTCGCTGGTCCTGATGTGGCTGCTGCTCAACGGCTTCACGCCCGGCCATCTGGTGCTCGGCATCCTGGTTGCCGTGTTCGCGTCGTGGGCGATGGCATCGCTGCGCCCGGACAAGCCGCGGCTCGGCAAATGGTACCTGCTGCCGAAACTGTTCGGGATCGTACTCTACGATATCGTCAAATCGAACATCGCGGTTGCGCTGATCATCCTCAAGGCCGGCCGCCGCAGCCACAATCCCGGTTTCCTGACCGTCGAGCTGGATATCGAGAACCATACCGCAATCGCGGTTCTGGCCGTCGTGCTGACCAGCACGCCGGGATCAGCCTGGCTGGAGTATGATTCAAACGACAAGACGGTGTTGCTGCATATCCTCGATCTGGACAACGAGGCGGAATGGCGTGACACGATCAAGAACAGATATGAGAAGCTGCTGATGGAGATATTCGCATGAGCGCCATCATTCTCTTCAGTGCGGTCTCGCTCGCCCAGCTGATGCTGGCGGCGGCGATGGCGATTGCCTCGGTGCGCATGTTCCGGGGGCCAAGGGCACAGGACCGGATCATCGGCCTCGACACGCTCTACATCAACGCCATGCTGCTGCTGGTGACCTTCGGCATCGGCACGGGCCGCGTGATCTATTTCGAGGCGGCGCTGGTCATGGGCATGCTGGGCTTCGTGGCGACCGTGGCGCTTGCGAAATTCCTGATGCGCGGGGAGGTGATCGAATGATGCAGGCTGCAGCCGATATCCCCGTCTGGGCCGCCATCGCGGTCGCGTTTTTCCTGCTGATCGGTTCGGGTCTTGCGCTGATCGGTGCCATCGGCTTCCTGCGCCTGCCGACCTTCTACGAGCGCATCCACGCGCCGACGCTCGGCACCAGCTGGGGGATCGGCGGCGTCATGCTGGCTTCGATGATCTTCTTCACGGTTTCGTCGGGACGCCTCGTATTCCACGAGATCTTGATCGGCATCTTCGTGACCGTGACGACGCCGATCACCTTCATGCTTCTCGCCCGCGCTGCCCTCCATCGCGACCGGGCGGAGGGGAACGGCAATGTTCCCGACAAGCAGAACAAGAGCCAGATAGCCAAGGGTGTTTCGGACGAGAGCGAGTCCCGGAACTGATAGGTTCCGCCGAGCCTCCTGTCGGCAATCAAACCCGCAGAACGCATCCGCACCATCACCACCCAAGTCCTTGCCGACGACGCAAGCAGACCACCACCCGCGCATCCGATATTTGAGGTGGTCCGGGAGCCATCAATTATGCGATCAATTGTGCGATGCAGCGTTCAGACCGAATTTCGAGCGGAAGGGCGCCGGCAAAGACAGTCGACAATGTGCGGTTCGGAAATTTAGCCTGAAAGCACGGGAAAATTGCAGCTAGGATAACTAGCTACCGTAAATGGAATGCTGCAGATATCTCCGGTCCTCAAGTTGCGGCGCAATATCCGTTTTCCTGATGACAGACTCACTGAGCAACAATATACCGTCAATCCAGGACTAACTATCGGACGTCATGGATGAAGACCTGGAAGCCTGACCTGACCCGCAGCCGCTCCCCGCGATACATGGCGATCGCCGATGTCATCGAGATGGACCTGAGGAGCGGCAACCTCGTCGTCGGCGACCGTTTGCCGCCGCAACGCGAGTTGGCAAAGGTGCTCGACGTCGATTTCACCACCGTGGCGCGCGGCTATCTGGAAGCCCAGAAGCGCGGGCTGGTCAGCTCGCATGTGGGACGCGGCACATTCGTGACCGGCGGCGCTGATAAGGAACGCCGGGGTTTCGTTTCCGAGGCCGCGCCGGATCCGCGCCGGGCCTCGATCGTCGATTTTTCGATGAACATGCCGCCGGAGCCGGATGATCCGGAACTGATCGCGCGAATGCGGGAAGGGCTCACCGCAGTCGCAACCAATCTCCTGCCTCTGCTGCGGTATCAGGGTTTCGGCGGTGCCGGCATGGACAAGGAGGCCGCCGCGGTTTGGCTCAGCCGGCGCGGCCTGGTTCCCTCGCAGGAGCGCATTTTCATCACTCCCGGGGCGCATCCGGCGCTGTTGGCGATCTTCGGTGTCTTGGCAAAACCGGGCGAGACGGTGCTGTCGGAAAACATCACCTATCCGGGCATGCGGTCGATAGCCGCCCAGCTGCGATTGAACCTCGTCGGCCTGCCGATGGACGAAGACGGCATTCTGCCGGCAGCCTTTGCTGAGGCCTGCGAGATGAACAAGCCGAAGGCGCTCTATCTCAATCCGATCCTGCAGAACCCGATGACGCTGACCATTCCGGAGCGGCGTCGGGAGGAAATTTCCGCTGTGGCACGCAAATACGGCGTGCCGATCGTCGAGGATGATGCCTATGGCTTTGTCCCTCTCCACGCTCCGGCGCCGCTCGCGGCGATGGCTCCGGACCTGACCTGGCATATTGGCGGGCTTTCGAAATGTATCGGCGCCGGCCTCAGGCTCGCCTATGTCGTCGCCCCGGATACCAAGGCGGCGTGGCCGTTCGTCAGTGCCATGCGTGCCAACAACGTCATGGCATCGCCGTTGTCGGCAGCGCTCGCCACCCGCTGGATCGAGGACGGCACGGCCGACAGCATGCTGCAGTTTATCCGGGCCGAAGCGGCGGCCCGCCAGGCGCTGGTCGCTGGCATATTGCCAAAGGGCAGCTATCGGGGCGACCCGCTCGGCTTCAACATCTGGCTGCCGTTGACCGAGGGCTGGACCCGCTCGACATTCGGCAGCCACATGCGCTCCGCCGGTATCGGTGTCGTGGCGAGCGATGCCTTCACCGTCGACGGGCCGGCTCCTGAAGCGGTGCGCGTGTGCCTCGGCGGTCCCATCCAACGGCCGGCGCTGAAGGCCGCTCTGGAATTCATGGGGCACGCGCTGGAGACCTCACCCGAAATGGCCGGCTCCTTCTTCTGATCTCTCCTCTTCCCGCGATCCGTGACCGGAATGCCCTGCGGCATTCTGGCCAATCGACGTATTGAATGCATCAATCTATATAAATGACTGCACTCAATAGTCGATTTGATCGCTTTGTTTCCAAGGACGATGATCATGGATCACGAATGGCCTCCTCTCCCTCCCATGCAGACCGGCATCCGTGGGCGTTGCCCGCGCTGCGGTCAGGGGCATCTGTTCAACGGCTTCCTGACGCTTGGCCGGAAGTGCGAGGCCTGCGGATTGGATTATTCCTTCGCCGACCCCGCCGACGGCCCCGCCTTTTTCGTGATCTGCTTCGCTTGCGTGCCGAGCGTGCTTCTCGGCGTCTGGCTGGAAGTGCAGTTCCAGCCAGCCTGGTGGGTTCACCTGCTGGTGACATTGCCCTTCATGCTGCTGACCTGTATTCCGCCGCTACGGCCGCTCAAGGGCTGGCTGGTGGCGAGCCAGTATTTCTACAAGGCGGAGGAGGGCAAGCTGGTGCGGCGGGCAGGTTGAACCCAGTCATCTTTAGGAATTGACTGGAGCGCTGAGGAAGCTTGTCAGTTCCCGCGCGGCTGCACCACCGGCACGGTTGGCGCCGATCGTCGAAGCGGATGGGCCGTAGCCGACCAGGTGGATGCGCGGGTCCTTGGCGACCTGCGTCGCCAGTCGGCCGGTCATGACGATGCCGCCACCCGCCTCGCGCAATTGTAGCGGGGCAAGATGATCGAGCGAACTGCGAAAGCCCGTGCACCAGAGGATCACATCGGCCCTTTGCTCGGAACCATCCGGCCAGCGGATTGCATGTTCGGTAATCTCGGAAAACATAGGCAGCCTTTTCAGCACGCCCCGTTCTCGCGCCGCCTCGATCGTCGGCGTGACGGGCAGGCCGGTCACCGAAACCACCGAACCCGGCGGAAGGCCTTGGCGGACACGATCTTCCACGAGCGCCACGGCGGCGCGTCCCACCTCCGGCGTGAACCGCTCGTCGCGGAATTTCGGTTCCCGTCGCGTCACCCAGGTGGTCGAGGTGACGCGCGAGATCTCGTCGAGCAACTGGATCGCCGAAATCCCGCCGCCGACCACGACGACACGCAGGCCGGCAAATTCGTCCGCAGTGCGATAATCCCGCGTGTGGAGCTGCCGTCCATGGAAACGATCAGCACCGGGATAGTCGGGAATGTAAGGCGATTCCCATGTGCCGGTGGCATTGATCAGGCCTCGTGCCGAAAAGGCACCGCTGTCGGTTTCGACCCTCAACCGATCTCCCCTCGGGCAGACGACCGTTACCTTGACGGGACGATGAACGCGCAGATCGAAGGCGGCTTCGTAGGCCGCGAAATATTGCGGCACGGCGACCGACGCCTTAACCAGATTGGCTGACGTATCGACCACCTCCTCGAACCGCATTCCGGGGAGGTCATGGACACGATTGGCGGTGGCCAGGGTCAAAGAAGGCCAGCGAAATTGCCAGGCACCGCCAGGCTCCGGAGACTGGTCCAAAACCACGAAATCCTTGTCCGGCGCAAGGCCGAGCTTGCGCAGGTGATAGGCCGACGACAAACCCGCCTGACCCGCTCCGATCACGACGATATCCACCTTGATCGCCACGCGGGCATGATCGGGTTTGTCGTCGGCGGGTTGATCCAGTTCGGAGTCTGCAGCCATGCGGAATATCGATGCCAGTGACGGGTCAGGGAGCGGGTAGACGAGGCTTATATGTCCGCGAAAGACGCTTCAAGCAAAACGGGCTGCCGGTGCGTCGGGAATTGCCACGCCCAATTCATGTGGGGACGCCCACGGCCGAGCGCCGCCGGTGCTCGCTCTGGTCGCCGGACCTGTGCCATAGTGCGGTCCTTCCGACGAAAGCGATTCCATGCCACCGACCCCAGACCGCATCGATCCCCTGTTTGACAGACAAGGCACGAGAAACCCGCTCGACGTGCTGAAGCGCGTTTACGGCTATTCGTCATTCCGGGGCAAACAGGCTGCGGTCGTCGAACAGGTCGTATCGGGCGGCGATGCCGTGGTGTTGTTTCCGACCGGCGCGGGCAAATCGCTCTGCTTCCAGATCCCCGCCCTCTGCCGCGATGGCGTCGGCATCGTCGTTTCGCCGCTGATCGCGCTGATGCGCGACCAGGTGGAGGCGCTGAAGCAGCTCGGCGTGCGGGCCGCCGCCCTCAACTCCTCGCTGACGCGCGAAGAATTCGTCGATGTCCGCCGGGCGATCGCCAACGGCGATCTCGATCTTCTCTATGTGACCCCCGAGCGCATCGTCACGCCGGCCTTCAAGGATATGATCGGCAATGCGAGGATCGCATTGTTTGCGATCGACGAAGCGCACTGCGTCTCGCAATGGGGTCACGACTTCCGCCCGGAGTATCGCGAGCTTGGCCATCTCGCGGAATATTATCCGGGCGTGCCGCGCATGGCGCTGACGGCGACCGCCGATCCGCATACCCGCGAAGATATCATCGACAAGCTCGCTCTGCGCTCGGCCGAGGTGTTCACCACCTCCTTCGACCGACCGAACATCGCCTATGAGATCGTCGAGCGAGACCAGCCGCGCCAGCAGCTCCTGCGTTTCTTGTCCCGCCACAAGGGGTCGAGCGGCATCGTCTATTGCCTGTCGCGCGCCAAGGTCGAGGATACGGCAGAGTGGCTGAACGGGCAGGGGATTCGAGCACTCGCCTATCATGCCGGCATGGACCGCAGCATGCGCGATGCCAATCAGGACGCTTTCCTCAAGGAAGAGGACCTTTGCCTCGTCGCCACGGTCGCTTTCGGCATGGGCATCGACAAACCGAACGTGCGTTATGTCGCCCATCTCGATCTGCCCGGTTCGGTCGAGGCCTATTATCAGGAAACCGGCCGCGCCGGCCGTGACGGCCTGCCGTCCGACGTCTGGATGGCCTACGGCATGGCCGATGTCATCCAGCGCGGCCGGATGATCGACGGCGGCACGTCGGGCGACGATATCAAGCGCGTCGAGCGCGCCAAGCTCAATGCGCTGCTCGGCATCTGCGAAACCCCCGGCTGCCGGAGACAGGCGATCCTGGCTCATTTCGGCGAGGCGCATGGCGGGCAATGTGGCAACTGCGACACCTGCCTCAAGCCGGTCGAAACCTGGGATGGGACGGAGGCCGCCATCAAGGCGCTGGCGGCAATCTACCGGACTGGCGAGCGTTTCGGCACCGGCCACCTGATCGACGTGCTGCTCGGAAACCGCAACGAGAAGACCACCCGCTTCGGCCATGCCGACATGCCTGTCTTCGGCGTCGGCAAGGATATTCCGTCGAAGACCTGGCAATCGGTCTATCGCCAGCTCCTCGCCGCCGGCTTCGTCAGTGTCGATCATGAGGCGTTCGGCGCGCTGAAACTGGAAGAGGGCGCGCGCGCCGTCTTCAAGCGCGAACGCGAGGTCCGTTTCCGCAAGGACCGCCCGACGACCGGCAAGGCATCGCGAAGCGCGTCGCCAAGTGCGGCAAACGCAAGATCCACGCTGGAAGGGGCCGAGGCAGAACTCTTCGAGGCACTGCGCGTCGCGCGCCTGGGGATCGCCAAGGAGCTTTCGGTGCCGCCCTATGTCGTCTTTCCGGACACGACACTGGTCGCCTTTGCGACCGCCCGCCCGACAAGCCGCGATGCGCTGCTCGGCATTTCCGGAGTAGGGCAATCGAAGCTCGAGCGGTACGGCGACGCCTTCCTGGCGGTGATCCGGGCGCACCAGAGATAGGCGGCAACTGCGTATCAGTAGAACGTCGAGTGGAAAGGGGTAACCGCAGCCCCCATCGCCGATGCGTCGCTGGCGATCTCCGAAATGATCAGTTTTGGACTGGGGCGCGGTACGCCAAAACGAGGGCGTCCGAAAATCTCCGTCCGGTCGATCATCATCTGCGCCAGGTCCGGCGGTACCTGCCCGCCGAAGACGATCGCCTGCGGATCGAAGATCGCCGAGATGGCATTGACCAGGCGATTGTAGGCCGGCGTGATTTCGTTCACCCATTCGGCAACACCTGGCCATTGCGGGTCGAAATGCCGGCGCATGTAAGTGATGGAGGGCACATCGACGCCATTGCGAACAAGCCGCTCGATGAGCAGCTGTAGCGCTGGTCGCCGCTGGTTTTCCTCTTGGTTGTAGATGCCTGAAAACTCGCCGGCATTGCCATTGCCGCCCAGCAGCAATTCGCCGTCGCTGACCAGCCCGCCGCCGAAACCGTAGTTGAAGCTGAGATAAGCGAAATGCTTGACGTAGCGGCCGGCACCGAACATCGACTCGGCGATGGCACCGGTATTGGCGCCGTTGTGCACCCAAACCGGCTTGCCGAATAACTCCGCCAGCAGCGGACCGAGTTCGATCAGCGACCATTCATGCAGCGGCAGGGGCGCGTTGTAGCGGGTTCCTCCGACATGATAGCCCGCTATTGCAAAGCCGATGCCGAAAAGAGCCTCCGGGGACAGGTCGTTGAGCTTCTGTGCCTCCACGAGCCGTGTCCTGACCAGATCGAGAGACTGCGCCATCGTGTGTTCGCGCAGCGTCACGCTGCTTTCGGAGAGGATATTGCCGGCAAGGTCCATCAGGCAGATGCCGATAACGTCGGTATTGACCGAGATGCCGCAGGAATAGGCGTAGCGGGCGTTGAGGCGGATCGTCGGGCTCGGCTGCCCGCGGCCGACGCCAGGTTTTGGAGAGCCGAGCAAGACGATGCCGCGTTCCGCCAGCTGGTCGATGATCCGATAGACCGATTGCTGGGTGAGGTCAGTATGATCGGTCACTTCGGAGCGGGAGAGACCGGGGTGACGCCAGATGAGTTTGAGCAAGCTGCGCTCGTTCGGCGAAACGACGCCACTTTCACCTGCGCGCAGGAATTGGGGCGGGATCAGAGCTTCGGGAAAATAGGCCACTGATCCACCTCCGTCGCCAACAATTACCATCGAGGTGTAATAATTGCGGTTGTATGTCGCCGTCTACCTCGCGTTTTCCTCTGCTTAGATGGAAATGCCTTGCGCGGCAAGGGTTTCAGCTCGTCATTTAATTGTTACACGTAAAGTGTAGTAATGCCGCGTTCCGATGCCGATCCCACTCGGCCGATCATCCCAACAGGCGAGGGCAATGATGAAGATTTCCATTCTGGCGGCGGCTGCCGCCCTGATGGCGGGCGCGTGTTCCGCGCAGGCCGCCAATATCGAGTTCTGGTACGGCAATACGGGCCCGGTCGAAACCGCGATCAAGGCCCAGTGCGATGCTTTCAATGCCGCACAGACCCAGCACAAGGTCACCTGCGTCGGCCAGGGCAGCTATGAAGTGTCGATGCAGAAGGCGATTGCCGCTTATCGCGCCAAGAACCATCCGGTGCTGATCCAGTTCTTCGATGCCGGCACGCTCGACCTGATGCTGTCCAACGCCGTCGTGCCGGTCCAGGAAATCCTGCCCGACGTCAAGTGGGACAGCTATATCGCCGGTGCCCGCGCCTATTACGAAACGTCCGGCGGCAAGCTGTTCGCGCAGCCCTACAATGCCTCGACGCTGTTGTTCTATACGAACAAGACCGAACTCGAAAAAGCCGGCATCACCCAGACCCCGACCACCTGGGAAGAAGTGATCGATGCGGCCCGCAAGCTCAAGGCTGCCGGCCATGCATGCCCGTTCGTCACCGATGGCGATACCTGGCGCGTGCTGGAGCAGTTCTCGGCCCGCCACGGCCTGCCGATCGCTTCAAGGCATAACGGTTATGACGGCCTCGACGCTGAATACGTCTTCAACACCACCTTCGTCGCCAAGCATCTCCAGAACCTGGTGGATTGGCGCAAGGAAGGCCTCGTCAAGCTCAATGCTGATACCAAGGCCGGCAATTACACCGCCGCCTTCAACGCCGGCGAATGCGCGATGATGGAAGGTTCCTCCGGCTCCTACGCCGCCTCCACCAAGGCTTTCGACGGCAAGTACCAGCTTACCGTCAACATGGCACCGATGTACAAGGGTTACGAGCGCCACAATACGCTGGTGGGCGGCGCTTCGATCTACGTGATGAAGGGCCATGACCAGGCTCAAGTCGATGGCGCCAAGGCCTTCCTCGACTTCCTGCGCAAGCCGGAACAGCAGATGGCGTTTACCGCCGCGACCGGCTACGTCCCCGTCACCAACGACGTGCTCGACGCGATCAACAAGAGCGGCGACGCCAAGGCTGCGAAATATGCAACCGCTGCCATTGGCATCGAGTCGATGAACCAGCCGCCGACTGCCGACAGCCGCGGTATTCGCCTCGGCTTCTACGTGCAGTTCCGCGAGATCTTCGTGGAAGAGACCCAGAAGGCCTATGGCGGTCAGCAGACCATGCAGGTCTCGCTCGACAACGCCAAGAAGCGTGGCGACGAATTGCTGCGCCGCTTCGAGCAGACCTACAAGGGCGTCAAGCTGCCTTGATCCAAGCTTGATCGGCACGGACGGGACACAAGTCCCGTCCGTGCCGGTCCCTCACTGCGGGCTTTTCCCATGACCTCCGAATCCACCCTCTTCAGCAACCGCTGGCTGCCGATCCTATTGGTCGCGCCGTTCATGCTGCTGATCGTCCTCTTCTTCTACGTGCCGATCTTCCAGGCCTTCTACTGGTCCTTCTTTCTCGAGCAGCCGTTCGGCGGCGGTTCGATATTCGTCGGCCTCGACAATTTCGCCCGCGTCCTTTCCGATCGGGAGTTCTGGCAGGCGGGCTGGCGCACCCTCATGTTCATGGTGACGGCATCGTCGCTCGCCGTGCTGATCCCGCTGATTCTCGCGGTCGCCGCCGACCGGAAAATCCGCCTGTCGCTGCCGGCCCGCAACGTGCTGGTCTGGCCGAAGGGCGTCGCGGGCGCCTCGATCGGCGTCGTCTTCGCTTTCGTCTTTAATCCGTTCGTCGGCATCCTGGCGCCGCTCAACCAAGCTTTTCCGGGCATCTGGGCACCCGGCATCGACGGCACGGATGCGTTCATCACGCTGATCGTCGCGCATGTCTGGGGTGGCATCCCGTTCAATTTCGTCATCCTTCTGGCCGGGCTGCAATCGATCCCCCGTACCATGCACCAGGCGGCGGCGATGGACGGGGCAGGGCCCTGGCGGCGGATCTTCGACGTGCAATTGCCGCTGATCATGCCGCAGCTCTTCCTGACGCTGGTGCTGGARTTCACCGAGAGCGTTACCTCGGCCTTCGCGCTGATCGACACGATCACCCATGGCGGTCCGGGCGGCGCGACCACACTGCTCGTCTACAAGATCTACAAGGACGGTTTCAGCGGTTACGACCTCTCCGGCGCCTCCACCCAGACCGCGATCCTGATGGTCTTCGTCATCCTTCTCACCGCCGCCCAGTTCGCCTTCCTCGGCCGGCGCATCAACTACGAGCGCTGACCGATGATCGAGAACGCACGCTCCCTCAACATAGCCGCGAGCCTGATCCTGCTCGTCGGCATGCTCTACATTCTGGGCCCGCTCTACCTGACGCTGGCAACGGCCTCGCAATCCTACGAATTCCTGCTGCGAAACGGGCTTGCCTGGTATCCCGGCGACCAGTTCTTCAACAATGTTGCGCGCATCTTCACCGAGACGCGCATTCCGATCCAGATGCTCAACAGCCTCGTGGTAGCGTTCAGCCTGGCGATCGCGACCTGCGTCCTGTCCTTCCTCTCGGCCTATGCGATCGTCTATTTCCGCATCCGCTGGGCAGGTGTCGCCTTCGCACTGATCCTCGCCACCATCATGCTGCCGGTCGATATCCGCGTCATAACCACCTATCAGGTGGCGTCGAACGTGTTTTCGCCGGTTAATGCACTGCTCGACGTCACCGGCCTCAACGGGCTAATAACCCAGGTCTTCGGCGCGCCGGTGCAGCTCGAACTGAGCGTGCTGAATACCCATTTCGGCCTCATCGCGCCACTTGCCGCGCATGGTACCGGCACGTTCCTGTTCCGTCAGTTCTTCCGCACCCTGCCGGGAGATCTGTTCAAGGCCGCCCGCATGGACGGGGCCGGTCCGGTCCGCTTCATGTTCGATATCCTGCTGCCGCTGTCGCGCACCAGTTTCGCGGCGCTGTTCGTGCTGACCTTCCTGAGCGGCTGGACCCAGTATCTCTGGCCGCTCGTCGCCTCCTCAACGCCGGACATGCAGACCGCCGTCGTCGGCCTCGCGCGCCTGCTGCCGGATTCGGACGGCGAGGTGCCGGACTTTCCGACGATCATGGCGGGCGCCGTGATCGTTTCCCTCGTGCCCCTCCTGATGATCGCGCTCTTACAGCGGTATCTGGTGCAGGGCCTCGTGCTTTCGGAGAAATAGCGATGAACGCCATCGATACAGCCATCCGCGCCGCCGCCGCGAGCATCACGGTCGAGGGTCTGACCAAGGCCTATGACGCACAGACGGTAGTCATCCCGCCGATGGATGTCGAGCTCAAGGCCGGCGAGTTCACCGTCGTGCTCGGCCCTTCCGGCTGCGGCAAGTCCACCCTTCTGCAGATGATCGCAGGGCTCGAACGGGTGAGCGGCGGCAAGATTTTGATCGGCGCCCGTGAGGTTCAGGATCTCGAACCGAAACATCGCGGCTGCGCCATGGTGTTCCAAAATTATGCGCTCTATCCGCATATGAGCGTGTTCGAGAACATGGCCTACAGCCTCAAGGTTGCCGGCATGGCGAAGGCGGAGCGCGCCGACCGGGTCGCGGCGGTCGCCAAGATGCTCGGCCTTGCCGACTATCTGCATCGCAAGCCGGGACAACTCTCCGGCGGCCAGCGCCAGCGCGTCGCGATCGGCCGCGCCATCGTGCGCGAACCGGGCGTGCTGCTGTTCGACGAACCTTTGTCCAACCTCGATGCCCAACTTCGACACGACATGCGTGTCGAGCTTGCCGACCTGCATCGCCGCATCGGCGCCACCACCGTCTTCGTCACCCACGATCAGGTGGAGGCGATGACGCTCGCCGACCGCATTCTGATCCTCAACAAGGGCCGGATCGAGCAGTTCGATACGCCGAAGGCGATCTACCATCACCCGGCCTCGGTCTTCGTCGCCAAATTCATCGGTGCCCCGCCAATGAACATCCTGGCGGTGACCGGCGACGGTTCGGTGCTGAGGCTCGCCGACGGGCAGGTGGTAGCGAACGCCCCGCTGACCGGCGCCTATCAGCTCGGCATCCGGCCCGAGGACATCGTCGTCGACGGCAAGGCGGACGGCCATGTCGTCAAGGCCGCACTCCGGTTCCGCGAGGATCTCGGTTCCCACTCGGTGCTGGCCGCCGATCTCGGGGGCTCGGTCGTCCGCATCGCGACTCCCTTCGGCGCGGAGATTGCCGACCGGCTTGAACTCGACCTGAATTTCCCGACGTCGCGGCTGCATCTTTTCGATGCGGTCACGGGTCGGGCCATGCCCGGTGCCTTTGGCGCCCAATGAAAGCCCGGCGTTAAAGGCGCCCTATGAAAGAAACCCTCATGAACTATAGAGACTTCATCGCCGATCCAACGCGTCGCTGCGCCGTCGTTGCTCATCGCGGCGCCTGGCACGGTGCGCCTGAAAACAGCCTGGCGGCCATCGAGAACGCCATTGCGCTCGGCTGCGACATCGTCGAACTGGACGTCCGCAAAAGCGCCGACGGCGAGCTTTTCCTGATGCACGACGATACGCTGGAACGTATGGCCGGCATCGACCGCGATGCCGAGACTTTCACCATGGCGGAGCTGCAGGCGATCATGCTGCGCGAGGACGACGGCGGCGAAGGCCGCGCAGCGAGCGATCAGCGCATCCCGACGCTGAGACAGGCGCTGGAGATCATCCGCGGCCGCATCTTCGCCGATCTCGATCTCAAGGATCGCGGGCTTTTCTCCGAGGTCGCCGCCTGCGCCCGCGAGATGGGTGCGGCCGCCGATGTCGACCTCAAGACGAAAGTTTACAGCCTGGCTGATGTGGAATGGGTGCGCGCCCAGAAGATCGACGGCGTGCCATTCATGGGCATGGCGCGTTTCACCGCCGAAAACACCGGCGACGCGCTGGCGGTGCTTGCCGAACTCTCGCCCTTCATGTGCGAAATCCGCTTCGACAGCCTCGAGACGATCGCGTATCACCGCGAGGATTTCGCAAAGGCCGGCATGGCGCTCTGGGTCAACACGCTCGACCAGCCCGGCAGCGGCGAATGGACGGACAGTGCGGCTCTCGCCGACCCCGATCAGATCTGGGGCCGGTTGATCGACGCGGGCATCAGCGTTATCCAGACGGACCAGCCCGCCGCATTGAAATCCTACATAAAGGCACGCCAAGCATGACGATCATTTCCGACGTCGTCCTCCTATCCCTGATGGAGGATATGCGCAAGGCTGGTGAGGCAGAGGTTCTGCCCCGCTTCCTCGGCGTAACGGCAGATGGCATCCGCGCCAAGACCGCTCCGGACGACATCGTCACCGATGCCGATCTGGGTGCGGAACGGCGGCTTTCCGCAGCACTCTCTGCCCATTTTCCCGAAGCGCTGATCGTCGGCGAGGAGGCTGTCTCCGCCGATCCGGCGCTGCTCGACCGCCTGGCGGATGCCGAACTCGCGGCGATCATCGATCCCGTCGACGGCACCTGGAATTTCGCCCATGGCGTGCCGCTGTTCGGCATGATCGTGGCGATCGTTTCCGGCGGAAAAACCGTCGCTGGGCTGATCCACTATCCGCTGACCGGTGATTTTCTCGTGGCCCGGCCGGGCGACGGCGCTTGGCATATCGCCCGTGACGGCGCGCGCACCCGCCTTAGCGTTGCGGTGCCGGCTCCGGTCGGCGAAATGAGCGGCTTCGTGCCGCTGCACATGTTCTCGACCGAAGAACAGGAAGCATTCGCGCCGCGGCTTCTGCGTTTCGGCCGCACCACCACATGGCGGTGCTCCGCCTTCGAATACCGGATGGTGGCGACCGGGGCGATGAGCTTTTCGCTGAATGCGGACATGAAGCCCTGGGATCATGCGGCCGGCGAACTGATCCACCGCGAAGCCGGCGGCCATAGCGGCCTCCTGAGCGGCGAGACC
The DNA here is from genome assembly GCF_056397445.1 of Neorhizobium sp. 05N33. NCBI lineage: Bacteria > Pseudomonadati > Pseudomonadota > Alphaproteobacteria > Hyphomicrobiales > Rhizobiaceae > Neorhizobium > Neorhizobium sp. 05N33. Next base: position 29,760 of record NZ_JBFTNK010000018.1, read on the forward strand.
TATCGGCCCGCGATGACGCAGGGGCGGCTGCTGCTCGCGCCCGATGCGACGAGCTGGGAGGCTATCCGCGCCAGCTTGAGCTGAAAGCCAGGTTTCCGGAGGACGGCAATTTTCAGTCTGGCTTTCGTCATCATCACATGTAATGTATACATGCCTAGGCTCTCGGGAGGAGTCTGCATCACGTATCAGGATCCCTGATGGGGTTTCGCTGCGGTGGTGGGAATGCACAGCCGCCGCCTGCATGTCGGATACTGATCTTGCGGGCAGCGGCCGATAGGGAGGATCAGGATCGGATGCAGCAGCTTGCCGAGACCACGGTGGCCAGCCAGGACGCGCTTCTGGATATCCAGAGCCTGACATTGTCGTTGCGCGACCAATCGGGTTGGGTCGAAGTCCTCAATAATGTTTCGCTTTCGGTGAAGCCGAAGGAAATTCTCGGTGTCGTCGGCGAGAGTGGCTGCGGCAAATCGATGACTGCTCTCTCCATTCTCCGGCTCCTGCCGCCGCGCGATTCCTGCCTTGGCGGCAAGATCATGTTCGGCGGCGAGAACCTCGTCTCCTGTTCCGAATCGCAGATGAATCGCATTCGCGGGCGGCACATCAGCATGATTTTCCAGGAGCCGATGAGTGCGCTTGATCCCGTATTCACCGTCGGTTACCAGATCGAAGAGACGCTCCAGCGGCATTTCAAGCTGGACCGTCGGGAGGCAGCGGAGCGCGCCGTCGCAGCGCTGGATTCGGTCGGCATCGCATCGCCACGCCACGTCGCTACGCTTTACCCGATGAACCTCTCGGGCGGCATGCGCCAGCGGGTGATGATCGCCATGGCGCTGGTTTGCGAGCCGCGCCTGCTCATCGCCGACGAGCCGACGACGGCTCTCGATGTGACCATCCAGGCACAGATCATGGACCTGCTTCTGGGCCTCGCCGACCGTACCGGCACGGCCATCATGTTCATCACCCACAATCTCGGACTGGTCGCGCAAAGCTGCCACCGGATGGTCACAATGTATGCAGGGCAGGTCGTCGAGGGCGGTCCCGTCAGAGACGTCATCGCCGGTCCCCGCCACCCTTATACGGCCGGGCTCCTGCACTCGATACCCGACAGCAACCGCGCGCGCGGGACGCTGCCCTCGATTGCCGGCCGGGTTCCGTCGCTGCGTCACATGCCGAAGGGCTGTCGCTTCGGGCCGCGCTGTTCCTATTCCATGCAGCCCTGCGAACTGCCTCAAAACATCGAGAATGAGGGCATCGACGATCTCGATCGCAGGGAAGTGCGCTGCAATCGCTGGGAAGAACTCGCATTGAGAGGGGTCGGAGCATGAGTTTGAGCGCTCCTTCCGAGCAGCCGGCGCTTGATGCCGACGATCTGCATGTCACCTTCGGCAATCCACGACGCGGCTCGCTGATCCGTGCCGTCGACGGGGTCAGCTTCAGCGTCCGCAGGGGCGAGATTTTTGGCGTGATCGGCGAGTCCGGTTCCGGCAAATCGACGCTGGGGCGCTGTCTCGTCGGCCTGCTCAGCCCAAGCGGCGGCGGGGTTCTGCATGACGGCATCGATCCGTTCAAGTTTTCCCGCCGCGAACTCAACCGCCACCGGCGCAAATATCAGATCGTCTCTCAGGATCCGAATGCGGCCTTCGATCCGCGCATGACCATCCTTCAGAGCATCTGCGAGCCCTTGTACATAGCCGGCGAGGGGACGAAGGCCGAGCGGCGCGAGAAGGCGTTCGCGATGCTGGACCGGGTGTCGCTGTCCGCCGAAATGGCCAACCGATACCCGCACGAGATTTCCGGCGGCCAGAAGCAGCGCGCCAATATCGCCCGGGCGCTGATGCTGGATCCGAACGTGATCGTCTGCGACGAGGTGGTGGCAGCGCTCGACGTTTCGATCCAGGCCGACATGCTCAATCTTTTCGCCCGCCTGCAGGAACAGTTCGGCCTCACCTACGTCTTCATCAGCCATGACCTGCGGGTCGTCAGCCATATCAGCGACCGCGTGGCCGTGATGTATTTCGGCAAGATCGTCGAAGTCGGTCCGGCGCACGCCGTGATCGAAACGCCGCTGCATCCCTATACGGAGGCGCTGCGTTCGGCCGAACCGGAGATCGACCCGACGGCCGCCGATGCCCGGCAGAGGATCATCCTGCAGGGCGAGATACCGAGCGCGATCGCCCCGCCGAGCGGCTGCCGTTTCCACACGCGCTGCCCGCGGATGCGCGACATCTGTCGCACGCAGGAACCCCAGCAGCGCGAATTGCTGCCCGGGCGGCATGTCGCCTGCCATTTCGCCGAGGAGATGCTGGGCGAAAAGGAGAGGAGAAGTCTTGATCCTGCGGAAAGGAACGGCGCCCGCCAAGGCGCTGCCGCACAGGGCGCTGACATAATGTGACGCTGATATAGCGGCCGAAGACGGCCGGTCATGGATGATGGAGGAGAAGACGTGACCACAGATTTATTTGGAAAGATACCGGACATTAGCCGTCGCTCGCTGTTGGCTGGAACGGCCGCCGCCGGCGGTTTGGCCCTGCTGCCGGCAACGGTGCGGGCTCAGGCCCCGCAACCGAGATCCGGCGGCACTCTGAGAGCCGTGATGCCGTTCAACCCTGCCGCGCTCGATCCGCTGACAGGTCGCAACAATCCCGACTTCAACGCCCTTCTGCTGATGTTCGACGCGCTGATCGGCTTTGATCCGCAGACGCTCGAACTGCAGCCGATGCTGGCGACGTCATGGAAGTTCGCCGACCCCACGACGCTGGTTCTCGAACTGCGCCAGGGCGTCGAGTTCCATGATGGCACGCCGTTCAATGCCGAGGCGGTGGTCTTCCACCTGCAGCGCTGCAGCACCTACGATCGCTCGAACGTGAAATCGGACCTTGCCGTCGTCGACAAGGTCGAGGCGACCGGCCCCTATCAGGTTTCGCTGAAACTGAAATACCCGGACGCCACCCTGCCTGCGATCCTGACCGACCGCGCCGGCCTCATCGTGTCGCCTGCTTCGGTCAAGGCTGCCGCGGGCGGAAATGTCGATCGTGCGCCTGTCGGCACAGGGCCGTTCAAGTTCGTCGAATGGCAGGACAATACCCTGATCAAGGTCGTAAAAAACGCCAACTACTGGGGTGACAAGCCCTATCTCGACGGCGTCGACATGCGCATCGTCAACGAGTTCAATACGGCTGTGCGCACGGTGACCGCCGGCGAAGCCGATATCGTCCTCAACATGAGCGCGCAGCAGATGGCCGTAGCCAAGCGCGACCCGAAGCTGGTTGCCGAAGCGACGCCGTCGATGATCTATTACACGGCCTTCCTGAACTACGGTGAGGGACCGCTGAAAGACGTTCGCGTTCGGCAGGCGATGAACTGGGCGCTCGACCGGCCCGTGCTCAACCAGGTCCTGTGGGGCGGCCTCGGCGGCGGGCATTGCAGCATGTTCCCGTCGGGTTTCTGGGCCAACGATCCTGCGACCGAAAACTACTATAAGCTGGACCTCGACCGCGCCAAGTCGCTGCTGAAGGCGGCCGGTTTCGCAAATGGCATAGAGATCGCCACCTTCACCTGGGCCGATCAGGCTGCGGTACAGCGTCAGGAAGTCCTCGGCGCCCAGCTTGCCGAGGCCGGCATCCGGCTGAAGGTCACTCCGGCGCAACCGGCGCAGACGATGCAGTACTTCCTCACCGAGAAAAAGGGTCAGATGCTGATGACCCCGACCGGCGGTCTTCCGGATCCGGCAACGGCCTACGATCGCCAGTTCTCAGCGACGGCCTATCGCAACGCGGCGAAGATCGAACTGCCCGGCTATCGCGAGTTGATGGATGCGTCGATGAACACGTTCGACAACGCGAAGCGCAAGGACGTGCTCTTCAAGATGCAGCGTTTCGTGCTGGAGAACGCGCTGCACCTGCCGCAGTTCTCGTCCGCCGGCATCATCATACGTACCCCGAAGGTACACGGCTTCAATTTCAGCCTGCTGCAACGCCCGCGCTTCCACAAGGTGTGGATGGAAGCCTGAGGCTCAAGCGATGCGATCCCCCGATGCGACCGTCGCGTCGGGGATCGCCCGGAAACCGGAGCGGGGCGGCGTCGCCCGCGCCGCTCCCCCGCATCGGAAGGCAGTGGTTCTGCGCATCCGATGTTCCTTTCGCGGGCCATTGAAACGGCCGGCGTCAAATGCGGATTGACGGAGTATCAATGATGTACGGCGTCCCCGGGATGGTTGCGCAGAGGCTCATGCAGCTGGTGCCCGTGATGATCGTGGCCACGTTCGTGGTGTTTTCCCTCGTCTACATGATGCCCGGCGACCCGGCCATGATGATCGCGGGCGACTATGCGACGGCGGAACGCATCGCGGAAATCCGTCATATCTACGGATTCGATCGGCCGATGCTGGTGCAATATTTCTTCTGGCTGGGAAATGCCCTGCAGGGCGATCTCGGTCATTCGCTGTTCTCGAACGAATCGGTTCTGCGGCTGATCCTTTCGCGCCTGCCGCATACGATCCTGCTGGTTCTTTATGCGCTGGTCCTGGGCGCGGCACTCGGCATTCCGCTTGGCATTCTTGCAGCCACGCGCCAGGGCACCACGCTCGACAAGATCATCACCAGCGTCGCCTCGCTCGGTGTCGCGGTTCCCAATTTCTGGCTCGGCATCATTCTGGTGACGCTGTTCTCGCTCGGTTATCGCTGGTTCCCGGCGACCGGTGCCGTATCCGTCTTCGAAAAACCGCTGGAGTCGCTCTATTACGCAACTCTTCCGGCGATCGCGCTCTCCACCGGCGTGGTCGCGGTTCTCGCGAGGCAGGTGCGCAGTGCGCTGCTCGAAGTGCTCGGCTCGCAATATATCCGCACGCTGCGCGCCAAGGGGCTCGGTTCCGGCGCCATCCTGTGGAAGCACGGTCTGCGCAACGTGGCGGCGACGATGCTGACCATTGCCGGCCTGCAGGTGAATCGGCTGTTCTCCAGCGCCGTCATCATCGAGGCGGTCTTCGCCATCCCCGGCGTCGGCAATCTCATCAGCTATTCGGCGCTCAACAAGGATTTCCCGGTGGTGCAGGGCGTAGCGCTGGTGCTCGTGCTGGTGGTTATCCTCACCAATCTCCTGGTCGACGTGCTCAACGCGACTTTCGATCCCAGAGTGGCGGCCTCCACATGACCGATACGAACATGACCGCGATGACCCAAACCGCTGCCGCGCCGGCAGCCAGGACGACCTTGCCGCCTCCCGTCCGCTTCCGCTTCTGGACCTGGCTGTGGGGCGACAAGCGCGCGCTGATCAGCCTTGCCTATCTCTCCGTTCTGGTTCTGGCGGCGATCTTTGCGCCGCTGATCGTGCCTTATGCACCCAACAAGCAGAACCTGATGGACCTTCTGGCGCCGCCTAGCGGCGCACACTGGCTCGGCACCGACGACCTTGGCCGCGATACGCTGAGCCGGCTGATATACGGCTCCTACAACGCGCTTTATGCCGCGAGCCTCGCAGTCGGCATCGGCGTGGCGATCGGCGTGCCGCTTGGCGTGTTCATCGGTTTTGTCGGAGGCTGGGTCGACCAGGTCGGCAGCCGCATCATCGACGGGGTTCTCGCCTTTCCGCCGCTCGTGCTGGCCGTCGCCGTGACAGGCGCGCTCGGCATCGGTCTCACCAATGCGATGATCGCCGTCGGCTTCGCCTTCGCGCCGGTGCTTGCCCGCACGATGCGGGCGCAGACGCTGGTGGTGAAGAACGCGCTTTATGTCGAGGCAGCGACCGGTTTCGGCGCATCGCGCCTGCACCTGATCCTGCGCCATATCCTGCCCAATGCCATCCAGCCTGTGATCGTCGAGGTGACCCTGATGCTGGCCGTGGCGCTTCTGGCGGAAGCCGGATTGAGCTTCCTGTCGCTCGGCGTCCAGCCGCCCGAGTCGAGCTGGGGCGGCATGCTGGCGCGCGCCTACCACTATGTCGAGGTGGCGCCCGAGCAGATGTATGCGCCGGGTTTCGCCATCCTGTTCACCGCGCTCGCCTTCAACACGTTAGGCGAGTCGATCCGCGTGCTCCTCGATCCGACCATCAAGCGCCGGTAATCCCGATTTTAGCTGCGAAACAGCCTGGCCTCGCGGTCGGGCTGTTTCGTCGCGTCTATCGGATCTTGGCTGCGGATCATGCGGTTTGGTCGAGCCAGACGCGGTGGAACCGCGGCGAGTGCAGCCGGTCGTACCGGAAGTCCTTGACCTTCTTGTTGCGGATCGACATGGCGGCCGACGTCACCAGTGGCAGGTGCAGCGCCTGTTCCACGACGAAACGCTGGAGTGCGGCAAATGCCTTCTTGCGTTCGCCGGCATCAGCCGAATTGCCCGTCGCGGTGAGCAGCTTGCGGAACTGCGGATCTTCCACCTTGCCGGCGTTGAACTGACCCGTCGCGCCGAATAGCCGCTCGTAGGTTTGGCTGGGATCGAGCCAGCCGCCCTGCGGATTGAGGATCATCGCGCCCTTGCCCTCGATATAGAAGGCCTGGTTTACGACCTGCGGAGGCGAGGGGGTGACCTTGAGACGAATGCCGACCTGCGAAAGCTGCTCGCCGACCACTTCGAGCCGCTGAACCGATGTCTGGTCCGGCCAGCTCCAGGTCTCGACTTCCAAGCCCTTCGGGTAGCCGGCATCGGCCAGCAGTTTGCGCGCCTTTTCCGGATCGTGCTGGTAGAACTGCGCCGTCCCGGCATCTACCGCCCAGAAATCCTTGGGAAACATGGTCGAGGTCGGTTCGCCGAGGCCAAGCATCAGAACCTGGTTCAATTCGGTGCGGTTGATGGCGTAGTTCATCGCCTGCCGAACCCGGAGGTCGTTGAGCGGCGGCTTGGCGAAATTCATCATCAGGGTGAAGAAGATCATCGAAGGATTGGCTTCGGCGGTCAGGTCCTGCACCCGGCGGGCGGTAGCGATCTGCTGCGCGGCCATGTTGAGCGCAAGATCGGTTTCGCCGGCGGTGACCGTGCGGGCGGCGGTGTTCAGTTCGTTGATGATGCGGAAGTTGATGCCGTCGAGATAGGGAAGGCCCGGCTGCCAGTAGTTCGGGTTCTTCTCGACACGGATGAGGTCGTTGTCGCGCCACTCGGCGAACTTGAACGGCCCGGTGCCGACGGGATTGCGGTCGACATTGCCGTCGGCGGCAGCCTTGATGGAGGCGGGCGAGACGATGCAGCCGACGCGGCCGGTCAGGATGGTCGGCAGCGAATAGTTCGGCTGCTTCAGCTTGAGCGTCACCTGGCTCGGGCCGGTGACCGCCACAGACGCGACCGAAACCAGGTCCGATTTCACGTTGGAGCGCGGATCGCTGATGAAACGATCGAAATTGAACTTCACGGCCTCGGCGTTAAAAGGCGTACCGTCATGGAATTTCACGCCGTCGACGAGGTTGAGCACCAGCGTCGTCGGATCGGCGAAGGTCCAGTCCTTGGCGAGCATCGGCTTGAGCTCGAGCGTCGCCGGATCGAAGGCGATCAGCGCGTCGAACAACGCATAAAGCGCGTTGAAATCCGGCACATTGCGCCCGGTCATCGGGTCGAGTGCGGCCGGGTTGAACGGCATGGCGATGCGCAAAGTGCCGCCCGCTTTGGCCTGCGGCGTCTGGGCGAACATCTGCCCGGGCAGCAGCATCGCGCCTCCCAGCGCTACGCCAGACGCCAGAAGCGTTCTCCGGTTGATCCTGCTGTCATGGATGATCGACGGCACGCCGTCCTGCTGTTTTTTCATCTCTGGGCTCCTCCCCGATGAAACAGATTGACGAAATAAATTCGTGTTCACTCGGGCAGGCGTGCATACATCGAGCTTGCAGTTCGGCTTCCTCTTTCCGAATTGCGGCAGCCTGCCGCGGGTAGATCTACAACAGGAGCATTGCGATGTATACTTTTGCATTCGGTTTTGCCGCAATATGACTTCCTTCCAATCGGCTCGTATGCCATGATTGTACGGGAGGCTGCGATTGTGCGGCCGTTGTGTCCTTTGCTCTTCCGGTGCCCGTTTCGGCGCCGTAACCGCGAGGCGCGCGGCTAGCTGTTGCGGAAAGTGGAGGAGAGACCATGGGTGCGTTCGAGCATTCCCGTACCTACGATTACGTCATCGTGGGCGGTGGCACGGCAGGCTGCGTTCTGGCCAATCGGCTATCGGCGGACCCGGCGGTCGAGGTGCTGATGATCGAGGGCGGCGGCGAGGGGCGCGGCTTCTACGTCGACATGCCTCTCGGCCTCGCCTATCTCATCGGCAGGCCCCAATATGACTGGCTCTACAAGGGCGAACCCGAGCCCTATCTCCATGGACGCCAGCTCGCACTGCCGCGCGGAAAAATGCTCGGGGGCAGTTCCGCGATCAACGGCCTGATCTATGTGCGCGGCCATGCCTACGACTACGACCAATGGGCGCAGCTCGGCAATCGCGGCTGGTCCTGGGAAAGCGTGCTGCCCTATTTCAAGCGCTCCGAAGCGTTTCATGGGGCTGGCACGGAGGCGCACGGCACCGAGGGCGAATGGGCGGTTTCCGATCCCAATGTGCGCTGGGAGGCGTTGGAGGCCTATCGCCGGGCGGCGATCGAGCAGGGTATTCCCGCTGCGGACGACTACAATTCCGGCGACAACGAAGGCGTGGCCTTTTTCGTTGCCACGATCAAGAAAGGCGTGCGCCATTCCACCGCCCGCGCATTTCTGGAACCTGTCCGCAACCGCCGCAACCTGTCCGTCGTGACCGGCGCTCTCGTCGACAGGATCACCCTGGAGGGCAGCCAGGCGAGCGGTGTCGTGTTCAGCCTCGATGGCCGGAACCAAGAGGCGAAGGCGGGGAGGGAAGTCATTCTGTCGGCCGGAGCCTATAGCTCGCCGGCCATTCTCGAACGCTCCGGCATTGGTGCTCCGGACGTGCTTGCATCCGCCGGAATAGAGGTGCTGCACGCGTTGCCGGGTGTCGGCGAAAACCTGCAGGACCACTGGCACATCAGGGTACAGCATCGTCTTCACAACACCCATACGCTGAATACCCGCGCCGGCACGCGGTTCGGCCGGATGCTGCTCGGCATACAGTATTTTGCAACCAAACGCGGGCCGCTCGGCGGATCGCCGACCCTGCTCGGCGCCTTCATCAAGACCATGCCGGATGCGCCGGCGCCTGAAATCCAGATCCACGTCTCAGGCTCCACCTCGCCGAGTTTCGGCGGCGCCATGCATCCGTTCCCCGGCATCACCTCGTCGGCCTGTATCCTGCGGCCGGAAAGCCGCGGCCATTGCCATGTTGGGGGCAGGGACCCTTCCGCCCAACCGCGCATCCTGCACAATTTTCTGAAAGAGGAGGCCGACCGCGACATCCTGATACGGTCGATCGACGCGGTCCGACGCATCGCTGCAAGCCCCGCCATGGCGCGTTTCGAGCCGGAGGAAATTGCGCCGACCGCAGCCGTGCAGTCGCACGACGACATGCTCGACTACGCGCGCCGCACCCTCAATACCACCTTCCACCCGGTCGGCACCTGCAAGATGGGCCGCGATCGGATGGCGGTGGTCGACGATCGGTTGCGGGTCCACGGCCTCGCCGGCCTGCGCGTCGTCGACGCCTCGATCATGCCGACCATCGTCTCCGGCAATACCCAGGCCCCGACCGTGATGATCGCGGAAAAGGCGGCGGATTTCATCCGCGAAGAGAGGCTCGGGATCGAGGAAAAGATGGGGACGCAGGCGGCGTGAGGCCGCACGTAAGAAAGCAGCACAGATGTCAACGATGAGCGAGACGCATACGAAGATGGCCAGATTCGAAACCGCCGGGGCGATCGATTGCGACGTCCACCCGCCGACACCGCGTCGCGCCGACCTGCTTCCCTATCTCGACGACTACTGGCAGGAGATCGTGACTTCACGCGAAGTCGACGTGCTGGAACTGATGAGTTATCCTGAGCGCACGCGTCCCTATATGCGGCCTGACTGGACGTGGAGCGGCGATCCGCTCGCGCAGATGCAGAAGAACCTGCTCGATCCGCTGGGTCTTGAAGGTGCCATCCTCAACGTGGTTTCAGGCGCCCACGCTCTGTTCGATCCCTATCTGGCCGCCGCCATATGCCGCGCCACCAACGACTGGCTCACCGACAAGTGGCTGAGCCGCGACAGCCGGCTCAGGGCATCGATGCTGGTGCCGTTCCAGAATGTCGAAGCCGCGGTCGAGGAGATCGAGCGTCGGGCCGACGACAAACGTTTCGTGCAGATCCTGACGCTTGCCATGACAGAGCTTCCGCTTGGCCGCCGCACCTACTGGCCGATCTACGAGGCGGCCGAGAAACACGGCCTGCCGATCGGTATTCATGCAGGATCGAACTTCCGCAACGCGCCGAGCCATAGCGGCTTCCATTCCTTCCTGATCGAAGACCATGTGGTTCAGCCGCAGGGTTTCTCCACCCAGGTCGCGAGCCTGATTTCCGAGGGCGTCTTCGTCAAATATCCCAATTTGAAGGCCGTGATGATCGAATCCGGCGTTACCTGGATGCCGGCGCTGATGTGGCGCATGAGCAAGGACTGGCGCGGCACCCGCATCGAGGTGCCGTGGGTCAAGGACGCACCGGCCGATATCATCCGCAGGCACATCCGCATGACGTCGCAGCCCTTCGATGGCCCTGACGATATCGAGGATGTCGCCAGGACGCTCGACCACTTGCTCAGCGATGATATGCTGCTGTTCTCCTCGGATTACCCGCATTGGCATTTCGAGGGCCTGGACGTGCTGCCCGAGGGTCTGCCGGAAGCCAAGGTGAACAAGATCCTTCGCGACAACGTTTTCGCCACCTATCCGAGATTTGGAGGCTGATCCATGGAAACCCCAGTACTCGAACGTAGCTCCGAAAAATCGCAAGTGCAGGGCGTGGTCGATTGCGACGTGCATCCGGCTTTCTCCCGGCCGGACCAGTTGCTCGACTACCTGCCCGAACGCTGGAAAACGCATGTGCGGGATTTCGCGGTGCGCACGGCAAACCCCTTGCTCGGCACGCTGCCCTATCCGCGCATGACGCCCGGCAATGGCATGCGCCGTGATTCCTGGCCGCCGAACGGCGGGCCGCCGGCGTCGGACCTTGCTTTCCTGCGGGAACAACTGCTGGACCAGTGCAACATCGACTACGGCATCCTGCAGCCGCTCGCGGCCGGCAGCATGGCCTTCAACCAGGAACTCGGTGCAGCGCTCTGCGCGGCGCTGAACGACTGGCAGATCGACAAGTTTGCCGGGCCGGAACCACGGCTGAAAGCCTCCATTTGTATCTCCCAAGAGGACGCGAGGGAATCGGTTGCGGAAATCGACCGGCGTGTCACCGACCGCCGTTTCGTGCAGATCGCCATGCCGCCGCGCACGCTGGAGCCCTGCGGCCGTCGCCGCTACTGGCCGATCTACGAGGCGGCCGAACATTACGGCCTGCCGATCGGGCTGCATACCAGCGCTTTCGGCTACCGCCCGAATACGCCGTCCGGCTGGAGTTCGTTTTATCTGGAGGAGCACTACGCAGCCTCCAACAGCCTCCAGACCGTGCTCTCCAGCATGATCCTCGAAGGCGTGTTCGAACAATTCCCGAAGCTGAAGATCGTGCTCGTCGAAGGCGGGTTCTCCTGGCTGCCGTCACTCGTCTGGCGGCTCGACCGGGAATGGAAGCGCATGCGCGACGAGGTTCCACACGTGAAGCGCAAGCCGTCCGAATATGTGCGCGAGAATTTCTGGTACACCACCCAGCCGATCGAGGAGCCGGAGAACAACCGGCATCTCCTCGATATCCTACGCTGGATTGGCACCGACCGGCTGATGTTCTCGACCGACTATCCGCACTGGGATTTCGACGATCCGCGTTTTGCCTTCAAGGTGCCACTGACATCGGCCGAGCGCTCCGCTATCTTCCGCAACAACGCGGTGGAACTGTTTGGCCTGAAATAAGCTCGGCGCCGTCGTGGACTTGAGCGACGCTCCGGCCTGAAACGTCAAAAGCGCGCCGCAAGACGCGCTTTTTCGGCCGTGAAGAGAGCCACGACGATGCTAGTCGGGGCGGGTTAGACGATCGACCGAACGACGCCGCCGTCGACGCGCAGGCCAGCGCCGCTTGTCGCCGAAGCCTGCTCCGAGCAGACATAGACGACCATGTTTGCCACTTCTTCGGGGGTCGACAATCGATTGATCAGCGTTGTCGGGCGCATCGTCTTCAGGAAGACTTGCTCCGCTTCCTCCTGGTTGATGCCCTGCGCATGCGCCAACTCGCTCATCATATTGGACAGGATTTCGGATCTCGTCGGGCCGGGAAGGACCGCGTTGACCGTTACCCCGGTTCCGGCGACCGCTTCCGCAAGGCCCCTGGAAATGGCGAGTTGCGCGGTCTTAGTCATGCCGTAGTCAATCATCTCTTTTGGGATGTTGAGAGCGGACTCGCTGCTGATGAATACGACCCGTCCCCAACCCCGCTCCATCATCTTCGGCACATAGTGGCGTGCGGCGCGAACGCCGCTCATGACGTTGAGCTGAAAGAGGCTCAGCCAGTCGTCATCGGCGAGATCGAAGAAGGACTTCGGGCGTGCCGTACCCACATTGTTGACGAGGATATCAGCATCCGGCGCCTGCGCGAACAAGGCTGCGGCCCCTTCCGCCGTTTCCAGATCAGCGGCGACGCCCGTCAGATCGGAGTTTGGGAAAAGCGCGCGAATCTCGCGAAGCGCCGTGGCGACACGTTCCTCGCCGCGGCCGTTGATCACGACCGAAGCGCCCGCGCGCGCCAGCCCTTCGGCAATGGCGCGACCAATGCCCGCCGTGGAGCCGGTTACAACGGCCTTACGGCCCTTAAGGTCAATATTCATGAGGTATTCCTTCTGAGATAGTGGCGGCTGGTTATCTGATGCGTGAGATGTTGCGTTCGGTTGCGACCTTGGCAAGATCCGCAAGGAGCTTCTCGTGGGTGCGCCAGAAAATGTCGGGTTCGTCCAGGGCCGACAAGCATCGCGCCCATTCACAGTCAAATGGGATGGAGGGCAACCGAGCGGGATGGGCGATTCCTCGACAGCGGCTGTGCATCGGCGCACCACTTGCGCATGTTGGGAACGCTCTGGCTCCTCACGCATGGCGAAACGTACAAGCCAGGCGAGTGCGGCTGGTCATTGAATTCATCGCCAAATAGGCGCCGCTACTCGCGGGGGCAGTCCAGATGCAGCGACCGACGGCAGCGGCTCCATCCGTGAATGGTGCGCCGAAGTAGCCAACGGCACGCGATATGTGAACTTGTCACATATGAGATCGGTATGGAGCCGCCACCTGGCTTATTGGCACGCCATGCGGGTCAATTCCGCGAGCAGGAAATGGTATACGGCGAGATGTACCTGAATTTGTGACGCAACACAGGCTTGCCCGCTAAGCGAACCGCCCAAAGGCTCAGGAAACACCTATCTGCTTGAAAGGTCGCATCAAAAAGGCCGTGATTTTCATCACGACCTTTATAAAATGGCTCCCCGGGCCGGATTCGAACCGGCGACCTGTCGATTAACAGTCGAATGCTCTACCGCTGAGCTACCAGGGATCATCCGCGAAGGGTCGCGGCGTGTGCGGCGGGTAATACAAATGCTTTGTCGTTTTGCCAAGCGGTTTTTGCAAAAAAAATGAACTTGGTTGTTTTATCCCCGGTAAAGCCCCATTTCTCGGGCAAAGCTGGGCCTTTAACCGGTGAGGATAATTGAGAGTGGCAGGCGAACGGAAACCGAGGCGATTTGGAATCGACCCGCAAAGCGGCAAACTGGCGCTGGGCAGCGTACAGATTCCCATGCCACGGTCGCGGATCGGCCGGGTCGTCGTCGGCGTCGTCCTGATTTTCGGCGGCGTGCTCGGCTTCCTGCCGATCCTTGGCTTCTGGATGCTGCCGCTCGGCTTTCTGGTGCTCTCGCACGATCTGCCCTTCGTGCGGCGTCAACGCCGCCGCATCGCACTCTGGTGGGCAAGGCGGCGGGGGCGTAAGGCCGAACAGCGATAAGGCTGCACGATCAGGCGAACATCGATGCGATACCCTGGCCGGCGCTGAACGCTACGTAGGCAAGCACGCCGAAATAGATCACCGTCACGACGTTGAAGAGATAGCCGCCGAGCACGATCAGCCCGTCGCGCTGGATCATGCCGGTCGACAGAAGCAGGATGGCTATTCCCGGTAGGGTGTTAGAGAAGGGGACCAGCCCCAGCGGAAACATCAACAGCACGCCGCCGGCCGCGATCGCCAGGCCGTTGATCCGGCCGACAAGCCGGCCGGTGGTCAACGCCGAAATGCGCGGCTTCAGGAACCGGTCGAGGCGCGAAACGATGCTGACGCCCTTTTCCAGCGCCGGCAGCAGTTTCTTCGTATCAAGTTCGCGGTCGAGGATTTTCTTCGGCAGCCAGGGCAACCGGTTGGCGGTGATCGCCAGGCTGATCAGGATAATCGCCGCGCCGAACACGGTACTGACCCCGGGGATCGACACGGGAAGGAGGAAGGGCAGGGAGGCAATGGCGCAGATCAGCAACAGGCCCTGTTCGCCGACTGCATCCATCAATTGCCGCAGCGTCACCGACTGACCCTTGATGCCGTCGATAAGCTGGCGCAGCGTGCCGCTCAGCGAAGTTGAGGTATCGTCGAATTCGATGCTTGCGCTCACTGTTCGTCTCTCCATTCCGCCTTAAAACAGCGGTATGGGTAACAACAAACCGTGTCCTCGCAAAGGCGCGAGCCACAACCTGCCGGAAACGTGAACGCCCGGCGTCTCATGGAAAATCAAAAGGCTACGCCATCCGTTATCGGGCCGTTATCGAGACTGCGCCCAATAGTCGTAGGCTCCGCAGCCCAGCACGATCACGAGGATCGCCAGAACCACGGGATTAAGGGTGGTGATGAATTCCAGATACTGCATGACGGTCTCCTCCTACCGCATGTTCGCCGCCCGGTGCTCCCCCACTCGACGACAATGCCATTCTAGCACAGGCGCTGTGCCGCCGCCACTTCAGTGTTGCCGCAGAGACTCTGGCGCATCCCTCCCCGAATCACTAGCATTGCTCCCGGGATTGAAGACGAGGGTGACCATGGGTCTGAGAGTGATCGAGGGTGGGCTTGCGGCCTGCGTGGCGAAGCCTGCCGATCTGGCCGGGGGCGAGATGCCGAGCCGCGACGACGTGCTGCGCGAGGCCGAACGGCGGATCAGGTCTATGGGGTACGAGACCTGGCGCAATCGCGAGACGTTGACCGGCATACCGGTGCCGCGCGAAATCCGTTATCTGGCCATGCAGATCAGTTTCGTCGCCGAAGCCATCGGCAGATTGTCAGACATCCCGGCTGACTTTCGTTCCGATTTCTATTGGCCAGCGTAAGCGCCGCACGCCGTCAGAGACACTGAGTTTGACACTGATCATCGGCCCCGCCCAAAGGGTGAAATCAGTTCAGCATCTTCGCTTCGATGCTGGCGAGGATGAAGGTCTCCCGCACCCTTTCCAGGGGAAGCTTGCGCTGCAGGCAGGCGGCGCATTCCTTTAGGGCCTTGATATAATAGGTACCTTCACGCACCGGCCAGCGCCAGTTGAGGTACTCCAGGGCTTCTTTTGGCCCATGGATGGTTTCTGGGAAACCGTATCCAATGCGTACTCTGACCGGGGAACTCCACACGGAGTCATCTGCTTCAGTTACGTTACTCGTCATGTCCACACCTTGCATTGCGGCGTAGAGAACTCATCCGGAAGCGTTTGGTTCCGTAATTTTGGTGAATTTTTTATGAAGCCAGTCCGGAGCGCCGGCCGGCATCCAATCGAGCCGGTTTTTTGACATTCCGGCCAGTTTTTTTTCCGAACGTGGACCGCGGGCAGAGATGCGAACTGGCCCGCCCGCATCGGCGTCCGTCATCTTGTGCAGAAAAATATGGCAATCGGGCCAAACCGCGCTTGCGCGGTTATTCGATTCGTTCTAAACGCCCGACACCACTCGCTCTTTATGCGTTCGGATGGCCTCGTGGCGGAGTGGTGACGCAGAGGACTGCAAATCCTTGCACCCCGGTTCGATTCCGGGCGAGGCCTCCAATTTTCCCTTCTTTCCGGACCAATCCCTCAAATCCAAACATGCTTTGATACCAAGCATTTACCACGCATTTTTGTGTGCGGTGCAACATGGTTAATTTTTTAACCTTCTCCTCCTAGGCTCGGAACAGAAAGGCCTGCTCAGCGATTATTGGGCGGAACGGAAGGAAGGCGTCATGATCACCAGGATTATCAATGTGCATCGCCAGGCGGCCAACGAGGTCGAAGGCACCGGAACGTTCGCCGACGGCATGTTCCCGCTGACCTCCGCTGAACAGTCCGCCTTCGACAAGGGCCATAGCCTGCGCTCCTCCTATGGCCGTGATTATGTGACCGTCCGCAAGCTTGAAGAAGCGCCGCCGGCCTACGCCTGAGCATCGGGATTGCAGGAGAGGGCCGTTCACCTCGGCTTTTTTGCTTCGAAACCGGCCGGCGTCTTGAAAGCGTGTCTCGCCGTCAGTAAGACGGACATGCGTGAGCCGGCGCATCGCCGGTGATTTGGGACGACTGAGATGATGGATTTCGAAGCAGCACGGACAAAGATGGTCGAAAATCAGATCCGCACCACCGATGTCACGTCGCATTCGGTTCTGCGGGCCTTCTATAATGTACCGCGCGAAGCTTTCGTGCCGGCCAAGGCAAAGTCGCTCGCCTATATCGACAAGGATATCGAGGTGGCGCCTGGGCGCTACCTGATGGAGGCTTCGCCGCTTGCCAAGCTTCTGCAGCTCGCGGCGATCACCAAGGATGATGTCGTGCTCGAAATCGGCACCGGCAGCGGTTATGCGACCGCCGTCCTGTCGCTGATCGCCGGCTCCGTGGTTTCGCTGGAGGCGGATGAGGCGCTAGCCTCGCAGGCGACTGGAACGCTCTCCTCGCTTGGCTACGACAATGTCGCGGTCGTTACCGGCGAACTCGAAAAGGGTTATCCTGCCGAGGCCCCCTATGACCTGGTCTTCGTCAACGGTGCCGTCGAGGAAGTGCCTGCCGCTCTTCTGGAGCAGCTGCGCGACGGCGGCCGGCTGATCGCCGTCGTCGGTTACGGCAATGCCGCCCAGGCGAAGGTGCTGGTGAAGGAACAGGGCTCGATTTCCGAGAGCGCCTATTTCAATGCGTCGGTCAAGCCGCTGCCAGGCTTTCGCAAGGCTAAGGAATTCGTGTTCTGATTGCTCCGACACGATCGAATGTCATGAACGGAAGGGGCCTTGCAGCCCCTTTGTCGTTTCTGTCGACGCCATCCGGTTCTTTCATCCAGCTGTCATCTGTTCCGGTAAGTGTGACCAACGGGATTCACAACGCCAACAAAACTGTGTATCCGTAGGAAGCCTGGGGCACTTGTCATTGTTTCCAGCCCCCCCAAGACCTTAGAGTAACGTCGATTCGGTTCACCCTCCACGGGGCCGAGTCGAGTGCCGGTAACAGCGGGGATGAAAATGGCTCAGCCAAATGTAGCGCGTGAACCCTCCATGGAAGAAATCTTGGCGTCCATTCGCCGGATCATTGAAAGCAATGAGCCGAACGCCGAGAACGCGCTCAACGGTCAGCTCCCTCCGGTCTATGGCGAGGATGAGATCGAAGACGGCGAAGAGCCGGGCTTCGTCCCGGATATGGCTGCCAATGACCGCGGCGCCCCCTCCCGCAACGAACCGATGAGCTACGCGCAAGGGTCGTCGGGCCAGCCGGCGCAGCAGGATCGTACCCTGTCGCTCGCCGACGTCGCCGCAAGGGTTCGCGCCGCTTCGGTCCGCCAGCAGGAAACCGGCACGGTGCGCCTTTCCACCGCTTCGACTGCGCCGACGCTGTCAGCGACGATCTCTCCAGCGCAAACACCGTCTTCGCCCGCACCGGCGGCACGCCAGGAAGAGCCGGCTCCGCTTCGTCCCCAGATGCCGCGCATGCCCGAATTCCGCGAACCGGTCACCCAGGCCGCCGCCCCAGTCACGCAGGCAGCGCCGGCTTCGCAGCCGGAACCGGTCCAGCGCGTCATGATGCCGGTTTTCGATCCGCCGCTGTCTGCTTCCAGCAGAGCCGAGGCGCCGGTACGGCCTGAACCAAAGAGCGAACCGAAGGCAGAACCGAAATTCGCCGCGGAGCAGGCCTCGCGCAGCCTGCCGGCGAAGATCGAGGAGACCGCCAACCTTCTCTCCGCCGAAGCCGGCGCTCAGGTCGCAAAATCCTTCAGCGAGCTTGCCTCGGTGTTCAACGGCATGGAACGCCGCTCGCTTGAGGACATGGCCGGCGACATGCTGCGCCCGATGCTGCAGGAATGGCTGGACGACAACCTGCCGACGCTGGTCGAGCGCCTGGTGCGCGAGGAAATTGAACGCGTATCTCGCGGCACGCGCCGCTAAGCCAGCGGCTGGCGTAGCCAATCCGCCCGCAAGGCTGATCGATACGGCCGCTCCGGTGACGGGGCGGCTTTTTTATTGACTTGGAACACCCCATCCTATTTACACCCCGATAGCTCTCAAAGAACAAAAACGGGTCAGGAAATGCTCGAAAAGACCTATGATTCCGCAGAAGTAGAACCGAGGATCGCCAAGGCCTGGGACGAGGCCGACGCTTTCCGCGCCGGCGTCAACGCCAAGCCGGGCGCGGAAACCTTCACGATCGTCATCCCGCCGCCGAACGTCACCGGTTCGCTGCATATGGGCCACGCGCTCAACAACACGCTGCAGGACATCATGATCCGCTTCGAGCGGATGCGCGGCAAGGACGTGCTGTGGCAGCCGGGTATGGACCATGCAGGCATCGCCACCCAGATGGTCGTCGAGCGCCAGTTGATGGAGCGCCAGCTTCCGGGCCGCCGCGAAATGGGCCGCGAGGCCTTCGTCGACAAAATCTGGGAATGGAAGGAAGAATCGGGTGGGCTGATCTTCAACCAGCTGAAGCGTCTCGGTGCTTCCTGTGACTGGTCCCGCGAGCGTTTCACCATGGACGAGGGGCTTTCGGCCGCGGTCCTGGAAGTCTTCGTCACCCTCTACAAGCAGGGCCTGATCTACAAGGACAAGCGTCTCGTCAACTGGGACCCGAAGCTGCTGACCGCGATCTCCGACATGGAAGTCGAGCAGATCGAGATCAACGGCAATCTGTGGCACCTGCGTTATCCGCTCGAAGACGGCGTCACCTATCAGTATCCCGTTGCCTTCGACGAAGACGGCAACGCCACCGAATTCGAGACGCGGGACTACATCGTCGTCGCGACGACACGTCCCGAAACCATGCTCGGCGATACCGGTATTGCGGTCAATCCGGATGACGAACGTTACAGGTCGATCGTCGGCAAACATGTCATCCTGCCGATCGTTGGCCGCAGGATCCCGATCGTCGCGGACGATTACGCCGATCCGACGGCCGGCAGCGGCGCGGTCAAGATCACGCCGGCCCACGACTTCAACGACTTCGAAGTCGGCAAGCGGGCAGGGCTGCGCCGAATCAATGTTCTCGATATCGACGGAACGGTGACCATCAAGGACAACGAGGATTTTCTGGAGGGCCTGGACAATCCAGCCGCCTTGCATGGCGCCTGGGACCGGCTGGAAGGCCAGGATCGGTTCACGGCCCGCAAGATCATCGTCGAGATATTCGAGGAAGCCGGGCTGCTCGACAAGATCGAGCCGCACAAGCACATGGTGCCGCATGGCGACCGCGGCGGCGTGCCGATCGAGCCGCGCCTGACGGAACAATGGTGGGTGGATAACAAGACGCTCGCCCAGCCGGCGATCGCCTCGGTTCGCGAAGGCCGCACCAAGTTTGTTCCGAAGAACTGGGAAAACACCTATTTCCAGTGGATGGAGAACATCCAGCCGTGGTGCATTTCCCGCCAGCTCTGGTGGGGACACCAGATTCCGGCCTGGTACGGCCCGGACGGCCAGGTCTTCGTCGAAAAGACCGAGGAAGAGGCGCTGCAGGCGGCAATTCAGCACTATCTGTCGCACGAAGGACCGATGAAGGCCCTCGTCGAGGACCTGCTGGAGAACTTCAAGCCGGGTGAAATCCTGACCCGCGACGAGGACGTGCTCGACACCTGGTTCTCGTCCGCGCTGTGGCCATTCTCGACCCTGGGATGGCCGGAACACACCCCGGAACTGAAGCGGTATTATCCGACCAACGTGCTCGTCACGGGTTTCGATATCATTCCGTTCTGGGTCGTTCGCATGATGCAGATGGGTCTGCACTTCATGAAGGACGAGGAGGGCAATTCGGTCGAGCCCTTCCACACCGTCTACATTCACGCCCTGGTGCGCGACAAGAACGGTCAGAAGATGTCGAAGTCGAAGGGCAACGTCATCGACCCGCTCGACCTGATCGACGAATACGGCGCCGACGCGCTGCGTTTCACGCTGGCGATCATGGCCGCCCAGGGGCGCGACGTGAAGCTCGATCCGGCCCGCATCGCCGGTTACCGCAATTTCGGCACCAAGCTCTGGAACGCCACCCGCTTTGCCGAGATGAACGGCGTCAAGCGTGATCCGGCTTTCCTGCCGGAGGCAACGGCGCTGACCGTCAACCGCTGGATCCTGACCGAACTTTCCGCCACGATCCGCGACGTCACCGAGGCGATCGAGACCCAGCGTTTCAACGAAGCTTCGGCTTCGCTCTACCGGTTCGTGTGGAACCAGGTCTGCGACTGGTATCTTGAACTGCTGAAGCCGATCTTCATGAGCGAGGACGAGAGCGCCAAGGTCGAGGCGCAGGGCTGCGCGGCCTATGTGCTGGAAGAGACCTACAAGCTCCTCCATCCGTTCATGCCGTTCATGACGGAAGAGCTCTGGGCCCATACCGAAACGCGCGATGGCCTGCTTTGCCATGCCGATTGGCCGGCACCGGAATTCGCCGATCAGGCGGCTGCGGAGGAGATCAACTGGCTGGTCGATCTCGTGACCGGCCTGCGCTCGGCCCGCGCCGAGATGAACGTGCCGCCGTCGGCCGTTGCGCCGCTGATCGTCGTCGGCGCCAACGAGTTGACCCAGGCGCGTCTGCGCCGTCATGAGGCGGCCGTCCGCCGCCTTGCGCGCGTGGAAACCATCGAACTCGCCGACGTGGCGCCGAAGGGCTCTGCCCAGATCGTCGTCGGCGAGGCGACCGCCTGCCTGCCGCTCGGCAACCTGATCGACCTGGTGGCGGAAAAGGCGCGCATCGAGAAGGCAGTCGGAAAGACCGAGGCCGAGATGGATCGTATCGGCAAGAAGCTCGCCAACGAGAAGTTCGTCGCCAATGCCGATCCCGAAGTGGTTGCTGCCGAGCGCGAGCGCTTTGCCGAACTGGAAGTTCAGATGGCGAACCTGAAGACCGCGCTTCTGCGCATCAGCGAAGCTGGCTGACCGTCTTCATTGTGAATCAGTTCGATAGAGGATGCCGCGCCGGAAACGACGCGGCATTTTCATTTTTCGCAACCGCTTGTTGGTCTGGTTCGGCATGTGTGCAACTGCTCACAAGCAGAAAGCCGTATTGTTGCCACATTGTCACAGGTAGCCGGCTTAAAATAATATAATTCCAATTTTAACGACCGCATTAGCGGAGAAAGAGTAATTTTGTGCCGAAATCGGCATCAAAGCCCCGGTTCCTGGTTTGCTTACGTAAATCTATAACGCGTTTGCGCCGCGAAGCGCCGGACAGCCGAAAGTTGTCAATCGGAGCGAACCATCTAGAGTGATTTCGGTCACTTACCAGGGAGTGGGAGATTTTATGGTAAGCAAACTAATCTCAAGGGGCGTCTTTGCTCTCGTAGCAGGATGCACCCTTCAGTCGCCTGCGCTCGCAGGTGGCATCGAGCGGGGCGGATACAATATCGATCTGCTTTTTGATCCGTCTCCGGTCGTGATCGAATCCACGGCTACCTTCGTGATGCCCCAGAGGAAGCTCAAGAACGTCACCGATACAAACGTGACGGATGGTTCACTCAACGCCCTGGGCTATTCCAACTCGGTGGAGGAGACGGAGGACTACTGGTCCCCACGTATCGGCGCCAAGGCGGGGTTCGAGGGTTTCGACTGCCTTGTCGATTACTCGCAGCCCTATGGCGCTCATACCAATCCAGGCTCCCGTTGGGCCGGTGCAAACCAGAACATCGAAACAAAGATCAACAGCGACAATTACGCGCTGACCTGCTCCTACAAATTCGATGCAGGCCCGGGACAACTTCGCGTTATCGGCGGTGCAAACTATCTCCAGATGGACGGCTTCAAGGAGCGCCTGGTCGTGGCGCCGGCAGTCTTCTCGCCGGCACCGGGCTCTGGTGTGGGTCGTCTAGATCTTGAAGGTGACGGCTGGGGCTGGCGGGCAGGTGTTGCCTACGAAATTCCGGAATACGCGCTCCGCGCCAGCCTGATGTACTATAGCCAGGTGAAGCTGAATAGCGTCACCGGCGAGGTTGACCTTACGAACCTTCCTGCGGCTCTGGGCGGTTTTGTCCCCGGCGCCGGCACAGTCATTCCGGTCGAAGGCTCGGCCACTATGCCGGAGGCTATCGAGCTCAAGCTGCAATCCGGCATCGCTCCCGATTGGCTCGCGTTCGGATCGGTCAAATGGACCAATTGGAGCGTGTTGCAGCGGATTCCGTTCTACAATAGCGGCCGGGAAGTCACCGCTCTTGAACTCGGATACCGGGACGGTTGGACGATTACCGGCGGCGTAGGCCACAAGTTCAACGAACAGTGGAGCGGGGCGGTTAGCCTGACATGGGATCGCGGGACGTCGCAGGGCTTTGGCTCCCTCACGGATACCTGGACTGTCGGCGCAGGTGTCTCCTACTCGCCGAACAAGAATGTTGAGCTTCGCCTGGCCGGCGTGCTTGGCATCCTGACCAGCGGCAGCTCAGGCGCCGTGGCCATCAACGGCATCCCCGCCGGCGACGAAGCAAGCTATCGCTTCGGCAACGATCTGGTCGCAGCGCTCTCGACTTCTCTGAAGGTCAAGTTCTGACTTCACTTGATTGAGGCTAGAAAGCCCGGTCGCGACCGGGCTTTTTTGTGGCGAATTTTAATTCAGCTGAGGAAGGTTTCGTCGCTTCTCTTGTGACGATTTGGCAACACTTTTTCGAGACTATTGTCAGGGCCCTTGAGAGGGGCGTTTCTGTCCACTTCCCGCCACAAACGGGGAGCAGCGATAGAGGAAGAACAGGCGCGGAACGCGGGGGCGGCGCGCGTAATTGGAGTATCATGGGCGGGTTTCTTCATGAAAAGCCGGGCTTTTTGCGCTCAGGCAGGCGGATTCTAATGCCGTCCTGTCCTGCCGCAATTGCCGCGGTTATGGGTCCTAGTCTTGCCGAAAACGGCAGCTACAGTTTCATTCGTCTCTCGGGAGGAGCAGGCGCGGGATATTCCCGGATAAATCTTGTTCCGGCAGCGAGCGATGCTCGGGCTGCGGCGGGTCGTCGCGCGCGGAGTGAAAGAAACTGAACCATGCCGAAGTGTGACATCGGATCCATGAGAGTATTGCTTCTTGGAGCGTCGCTCGCCTCGATTTTGGCGGGATCGGCTGCGGCCTTCGATATCAAGTCGGGCGTGACGAAAGAGTCCGGTCCCTTCGATCTCTTCAAGTTCGGCTTCAAGGCTTATAAGAACGGCCAGAAGGAAGATGCGGTCGAGGCCTATCGTTATGCCGCCGAGAAAGGCCATACCGGCTCGCGCTGGGCGCTTGCCAATATGTACGCCTTCGGCGACGGCGTCGCGAAGGACGATTTCGAGGCCTTCAAGATCTATAACGAGATCGCCGCGCAGGGCGTCGAGCCCGGTTCGGAAGATACCGGCTTCTTCGTCAACGCGCTTCTGTCGCTGGCCAACTATTATCGCCGCGGCATTCCCGGCAGCCCGATCAAGCCTGATCTTTCACAGGCACGGCAACTCTATTTCCAGGCGGCATCCACATTCGGCGTGGCGGAAGCCCAGTTCCAGCTCGCCCGGATGATTCTCGCAGGCGAGGGCGGTACCGCCAATATCCAGCAGGCGAAGAAATGGCTGAACCAGGCCCGCAAGAGCGGCCATGCGGGCGCCATGTCGGTTTTCGGCAACGTTCTCTTCCAGGAAGGCCAGACGGTGCGGGGGCTCGCCTTCATGACGGCGGCACTCGACAAGTGTACCGCCAAGGAATGTGTCTGGATGCAGCAATTGCAGGAACAGGCATTTTCGGTGGTCGGCGAAGAGGATCGCCGCGGCGCGGTCGCCCTGTCGCAGGAATTTGCCCGAGGCGTCGAATAACTGACGCCTCGCCGATCTTTCGGACGATCAGCCGAAATCGAACATGCCGATGACGGGCACGTGGTCCGACGGCTTTTCCCAAGCCCGCACATGTTTCTCGATCGCCGTCGATTTCAGTCTGTCTGCGGCTTCCGCCGATAGCAGAAGATGATCGATGCGGATGCCGTTGTTCTTTTGCCAGGCGCCCGCCTGATAATCCCAGAAAGAGTAGAGTTTGGTGGCGTCGGTCGTGGCGCGCACCGCATCGACGAGGCCGAGATTTTCGAGCCTGCGGAAAGCAGCGCGTGTCTGTGGCAGGAAAAGAGCATCCGTCGCCCAGGCGGCCGGATCGAAGCAGTCATGCGGCTCGGGAATGACGTTGTAGTCGCCGGCAAGGATCAGCGGCTCTTCGAGGAGAAGGCAGTTCTGCGCATGCAGACGCAGCCGCTCCATCCAGGCCAGCTTGTAGGGATATTTGACCGGATCGTTGGCTGGATTGCCGTTTGGCAGATAGATGGAGGCGACGCGGATCGCGCCGCCCGGTACCGAAAAGACGCCTTCGATGTAACGCGACTGCTCGTCCGTCTGTCCGTCCGGGCCTTCGCCGCCAGGCAGACCCCGCATCACTTCGTCGGGCCTGGTCTTCGACAGCAGCGCAACGCCGTTAAACCCTTTCTGGCCATGGGTCTCGACATGATAGCCGAGCGCCTCGATCTCCAGCCGCGGGAAGGTCTCATCGACGGACTTGATCTCCTGTAGGCAGACGATGTCCGGGGAGGAATCGGTTAGCCACTGACGCAGGTTGTCGATGCGCGCCTTAACGCCGTTGATGTTCCAGGTGGCGATCTTCATCGGCCCTTGCCTCCCACTGTTCGCTTTCTCTTTTAGCGAAAGAGGAAGCGTTGGGAAGGGCGAAGTGCGTGAGGAAGAACGTTATCAGATCGAGAAGCTGGTGCCGCAGCCGCAGCTGGCAACCGCATTCGGGTTCTTGATCTGGAAGGATTGGCCGAGCAGGTTATCGACGAAGTCGATCTCCGAGCCTGCCATATAGACGAGCGAGAGGCTGTCGATCAGCACTTTGGCATTGCCGTTGGCGATCACCACGTCGTCGTCCTCGGGCGCTTCGGCGAGATCGAACTTGTAGGAGAAGCCCGAACAGCCGCCGCCTTCGACCGAGACGCGCAGCGCTTGCTTGCCGGCTTCGTTGCCGACGATTTCGGCGATGCGCTTGGCCGCCGCATTTGAAAGAGTTACATTGGTTTCCATATTATCCGCCTCCTGCCGGGTTCAAGGCCCGGAGAGATTCCTGTCACCGGCATTGCGCACAGCTCCACTATAGGTATGAAGACGTGAAGGGCACGTCAATGGGCGGCAGGCGGCGGATGAACAAACAGGTGACGGCATGACGATCGATACCAGGGCGCTGGGTTTCGGCAGTGGCGAGCGCGCGGTCTACGCCGCCAACCCCTGGGCGTCGCGCGGGCGCCTGTTTCCCGAAGACGGCAGCCTGACGCGTTCGGAGTTCCAGCGCGACCGTGACCGGATCGTCCACACCACCGCATTCCGGCGGCTGAAGCACAAGACGCAGGTGTTCATCAGCCCTGACGGCGACCATTACCGCACCCGGCTGACCCATACGATCGAGGTGGCGCAGATCGCCCGTGCGCTTGCCCGCGCCCTGAAGCTCGACGAGGACCTCGCCGAAGGCGTGGCGCTGGTCCACGACTTTGGCCATACGCCATTCGGCCATACCGGCGAAGATGCGCTGGACGAGATGCTGAAGCCCTATGGCGGCTTCGACCATAACGCCCAGTCGCTGCGCATCGTCACCAAGCTCGAACGCCGTTATGCGGATTTCGACGGGCTCAATCTCACCTGGGAAAGCCTCGAAGGCCTCGTCAAGCACAATGGTCCGCTCCTCAGCGCCACCGGCGAAGGCACCCGCGGCCCCGTGCCGCAGCCGATCCGCGACTATTGCGAGCTGCATGATCTGGAACTCGCGAGCTATGCCAGCCTGGAGGCGCAGGTCGCGGCAATCGCCGACGATATCGCCTACAACACCCATGACATCGACGACGGGCTGCGCTCCGGCCTGTTGACCTTCGAGATGCTCGATGACGTGCCCTTCCTCGCCAAACTGATGGCGGAGGTGAGGGCACGTTATCCGCACCTTGAGCCGAGCCGTTTCGCCCATGAGATCATGCGCCGGCAGATCACTCACATGGTCGAGGACGTCATCGACGTGGCGCAGCACAACCTCGAGAAGGTGGATCCGCAGAGCGCCGCTGACGTCCGCTCCGCTGGGCATGTCATCGCCACCTTTTCTGGAGAGATGGCCGAGACCGACCGCTGCATCAAAAAGCTGCTGTTTTCGCGCATCTACCGGCATCCCGACATCATGCGCATCCGCGCCGGCGCCTCCCAGATCGTCTCGGATCTGTTCAACGCCTATATGAATGATCCGTCGCTGATGCGCAGCCACTATTGGGTCAATCACATTGCCGGGCTCGGCGAGACGGCGAGGGCGCGTCACGTGGGCGATTATCTCGCCGGGATGACCGATACCTTCGCGATCAAGGCGCATGGCGAGCTGTTTGACCAGACTCCGGATTTGCGCTAGGCACCGCCACCAATGACACTGGCCAGCAAGGGTCCTCGGGCATGTATCGGGGATGATTGAACATGAATCTTTTTGCCGACTTCGAAACAAGAATTAAGAACGCTTTGGAAAGCCTTGATATTATCAAGGAAAAGCGAAGCGAGCTTGATTTCGGCCGTATCGCAGTCGAGCCGCCGCGAGACCAGAGCCACGGCGATGTGGCGACCAATGCCGCCATGGTTCTGGCAAAGCCGCTCGGGACCAATCCGCGTGCGCTCGCCGATATCATCGCCGAAGCGCTGCGTTCGGATGCTGACATCAGCGAAGTTTCCGTGGCCGGTCCCGGCTTCATCAATATCCGGCTCGGTGCTCCCTACTGGCAGCGC
This sequence comes from Neorhizobium sp. 05N33, assembly GCF_056397445.1. Taxonomy (NCBI): domain Bacteria; kingdom Pseudomonadati; phylum Pseudomonadota; class Alphaproteobacteria; order Hyphomicrobiales; family Rhizobiaceae; genus Neorhizobium; species Neorhizobium sp. 05N33. The sequence goes on from NZ_JBFTNK010000018.1 coordinate 56,954, forward strand.
CTGCTCGCCTCGATGATTGCCGAGGGCACGGATTACGGCCGCTCGACGGTCGGCGCCGAGAAGAAGGCGAATGTCGAATACGTCTCGGCCAACCCGACGGGCCCGATGCATGTCGGCCATTGCCGTGGTGCTGTCGTTGGCGATGCGCTGGCGAACCTGATGGAATTTGCCGGCTACGACGTGGCCAAAGAATATTACATCAACGATGCCGGCAGCCAGATCGATGTTCTGGCCCGCTCGGTCTTCCTGCGTTACCGCGAGGCTCTTGGAGAGACGATCGGCGAGATCCCCTCGGGCCTTTATCCGGGCGACTACCTCGTGCCGGTCGGGCAGGCCCTGGCGGAGGAATACGGTTCGCGGCTGCATAACATGCCGGAAGATGCCTGGATGCCGATCGTCAAGGACAAGGCGATCGACTCGATGATGGCGCTGATCCGCGACGATCTCGAAGCGCTCAACGTCCATCACGATGTCTTTTATTCGGAACGGACCTTGCATGCCAATGGCGCGCAGCGCATCCGCCAGGCGATCAACGACCTCACGTTCAAGGGGCACGTCTACAAGGGCACGCTGCCGCCACCGAAGGGTCAGTTGCCGGAAGACTGGGAGGATCGCGAGCAGACGCTGTTCCGCTCCACCGAAGTGGGCGACGATATGGACCGGCCGCTGATCAAGTCGGACGGCAGCTATACTTACTTTGCGGCCGACGTTGCCTACTTCAAGGACAAGTTCGACCGTGGTTACGACGAGATGATCTATGTGCTCGGCGCCGACCACGGCGGCTATGTCAAGCGCCTGGAAGCCGTCGCGCGTGCCGTCTCCGGCGGCAAGGCGAAGCTCACCGTGCTCCTCTGCCAGCTCGTCAAGCTGTACCGCAATGGCGAGCCTGTGAAGATGTCGAAGCGTTCCGGCAACTTCGTGACCCTTCGCGAAGTGGTCGACGAGGTCGGCCGCGACGCGGTGCGTTTCATGATGCTCTACAGGAAGAGCTCCGAGCCGCTCGATTTCGACTTCGCCAAGGTGACCGAGCAGTCGAAGGACAATCCGGTGTTCTACGTGCAGTATGCCCATGCGCGCTGCTCGTCGGTGTTCCGGCAGGCAAAGGAAGCGTTCCCAGGGCTCGATTTTGCTTCGCTCGACCTCAAAGGTTCGAGCAGCCTGATCAACGATCCGAATGAGATGCAGCTGGTTGCCAAACTTGCGGAATACCCCAGAATCATTGAGGCTGCGGCCCAGGCGCAGGAGCCTCATCGGCTTGCTTTTTACCTCTATGATCTGGCAAGTTTCTTCCATGCGCATTGGAATAAGGGTAAAGAACAACCGGAATTACGCTTTGTTAACGATAAAAACCGAGAATTGAGTATTGCCAGGCTTGGGCTGGTGCATGCTGTCGCCTCTGTTTTGAAGTCAGGACTTGGGATCACGGGCACTGCGGCACCGGAAGAAATGCGGTAAATATCGCCACCATTTCCCCACATTGCACTGGCATATGCGTTGTAATGTAGGTGAGTGGACGAGGTAATGGCCGATAACAACCTTGCGCGTAACCGGAATGATTTACCGGACTTCTTTGCCGATGATGATCCGCTGGCAGAACTCGCCCGCATCGTAGGCTACGACGATCTCCCCGTCGCTGCCAGGCCCGGATCGTCTTCCGCCGATACTTCAGCGTCTGGGCGGCGAGAGCCGGCATTCAATCTCGAAGACGAGCTCCTTCAGGAGTTCGAGCGCTATGATGCGCCGCGGCTCGATCCTATCCACGATATCGCGCTTGACGATGTGCCCCGGTCATTCGCCGAGCCTGCTTCCGATGCCGCAGTGGCTGCGCCGCCGGTAGAGCCGGAGGAACTGGAGTTCGTTCCGGCTGAGCCGGCCGCGATCGAACTGCCGCAGGCTTTTCTGCCGGCCGATAGTGCGATCAGCGAGCGCGGCGATCAGCTGTTCGGCGACGAAGAGCCGCCATTGGCGTTTGATGCCGTCGACGAGAGCGTGGCCTCCGATCCGATAGTCGAACCGGCTTTCGAAACCGCACGTGTGGAACCCGTCTTCGATCTGCCCGATTTTCCGACAGCTGGCGCGATGTCTCCCGCCACGTCGACAGAAGAGCCGGCGGAGGAATTCGATCTCGCGGCTGAGTTGGAAAACTCGATCGCGGCCGAACCGGTTGCTGCAGGCCAGCCCGAGGTGAGGTTCGAGCCCGAGGCGAAAATCGAGCCGGAGGTCCGGTTCGTGCCGCAAGCGACCTTCGAACCTGAAGCAGCCCCTGAACCTGAAGCAGCCCCGGAACCCGAGGCAGCTTTCGAGCCAGAGGCGAGATTTGAACCGGAGCCAAAGGCAGAGAGGGGCAAGGGCGCCTATATTCCTGGCTTCCGCATGCCGCTCACCAATTTCAGCGTAGCACGAGACGTTTCTGCAGCCTCTGCGCAGGCGGCTGTAATCCCTTCTCAGGCGGCCGCACCTGCACTGAACGAGTATGCTGTCGAGCCTCCGGTTCTGGACGATCTCCCGAGCCCGAAGATCGAGCCGGCACCGGCTGCCGAACTGCAGATTTCTGCAAAGACCTCGGAGGCGCAGGAACTGCAGCCTGCGCCCGTCGCGGCCACGTCTGTTACATCGACCGGTCAGAGTGCCGGTGCGTCGCAAAAGGATCGGTTCTCCGCGCTCGATGAACTGATCTACGACGTCCAGCGTTATACGCTGCCGACATCCAACGGGCAGCCGCTCGCGACCACTGTGGCGAACGCGCCCGAGCTTGCCGCAACGCCTGCTGTCGCACCCGCTGCGCCCGTGATTGCCAATGCGACGGTTGCCACGCCTCCGGTTGCCGAGGTGCCGTCTCTAGACGACAAGGATCCCTTCTCTGATGAGGAATTCGAGTTGGCGCTCGATGGCCTGGAACTCGACCTTGCCGAGATCGTCGTCGAAGAGACGCAGAAACATCCGGTTCAGGCGACGCCTGCGGCGGCGGCTGCTGTAAAGGCCGAACCTGCCGCCCCTTCGGCGACGCCGATCGCGCGCGTTGCGCCCGTCGCTGTGGCGGCACCGGTTGTAGAGACGCAGGTTGTCGAAGAGCCCGAATCCACGGCCGACCTGCCATTCGATCCGGCTCAGATTGCCGATTCCGAAGACCAGGTGGAGGCGATCGCCGAGCTCGACGTGCCGTCGCTGCCGGCAGAAGAGCCGGAACAGCCGCCGGCCTATCGTCCCGATTACGAACTCGACATCGATGCCGAACTTGCGACGCTGCTGGCAGCCCCCGGCAAGTCGGCCCCGGCGCCGGCGCGCAAGCCGGAGATCGATATCGCGCAGAAAGGCCAGCAGGCTGCTGCCGAAGCGAGCCATTCGCCGGCCTATACCGATCTCGACGATTTCGAGCGTGCACTGGAAGAGGATTTTCGCCGCAGCCTGACGACGCCCCTGCCGGCGGCGGAGCATGAGGAACTGCATTATTCCGACAGCGATTATATCGCGACGGTCGAGAACGCCCGCCGTTCCGTCCGCAGCTGGGCCATGCCGCTGGTTCTTGCCGGCGTCGTGATCCTTGGCGGTGCCGGCGCCTATGCGTTCTTCGGCAGCAGCGTTTCGAGTGTCGTTTCGGGCGGCGAACCGGTCATCATTGCCGCCGACAAAGAGCCGATCAAGATTGCGCCGGAAAATCCGGGCGGCAAGACCGTCCCCAACCAGGACAAGGCTGTCTACGATCGCGTCGCCGGCGTCTCGCCGAAGGATCCGAAGCAGCGCACGCTGATCTCCTCCAACGAGGAGCCGATCGACGTCGTCCAGAAGACCTTGATGCCCGATACGTTGCCGCTCGAAGGCGAGAACGATATCGAGCCGACCGATGTCGGCGAGACGGAGGATCCACGCCTCCTGCCGCAGGATCGGACTGCGCAAAACAATACCTCTGCTGAGCAGCAGCCGGTGACCGTCATGCCGCGCAAGGTCAAGACGATGATCGTCCGCCCGGACGGCAAGCTGGTCGAGCAGGAAATTGCAGCGCCGGCACTCGCCGCACCGGAAGCGCCGAAGCTGCCAGCCGCGGGCGCAAAGCCGGTCGAAACGGCGGCGGCGTTCCCCGCTAAGCTTCCGCCTTCCACGCCCGCCACACCGGCCCGTCCGCAACCCTCGTCGACCGTCTCGAATGCGGGTTCTTCCGGTGTCCTTCCGGTCTCCGCGCCAGCCAATCCGGCCGCTCCGGCAGAACACGTCAACGTGGTGAGAGCGAACCCGATCACGCCGGCCGTCGCGGCGGCTCCCGCCCAGCCGACCCCGGCTGCCGCGGCTCCGTCTCCGGCCGCCGCACAGGCTCCGGCACCCGTCGCTCCGGTTCAGGCCTCTGCACCGACATCGAAGGCTCCGGTACCGATCGCACGCCCGGCTGAGCAGCCGGTCAACGTGGTCGCTGCCGTCACGGATCAGGGCAATGTCCGCGCTCCCGGCCAGCAGACAGCAGCCGCTCCGGCGTCCGCATCGAACCAGGTCGCTTCGCTGGGACCGGGGGACTACGTGATCCAGATCGCCTCGCTGCCGTCGCAGGCGGAAGCCCAGAAGTCCTATCAGAGCCTGTCGGCCAAGTTCGGCAGCGTCATCGGTGGCCGGGGCGTCGATATCAAACCCGCCGAGATCGCCGGCAAGGGCACATTCTACCGCGTCCGTATTCTGGCCGGCGGCAAGAATGAGGCTGTGGCGCTCTGCGAACGGTATCGCGCCGCTGGCGGAACCTGCCTGGTCGGCCGGTAAGGATTGAAAGCGAAGAAATCGGACGGGGCGCCTGGCGCCCCGTTTTTCGTTGGTCCAGCAATGATCTAAGATCGAGCCATGAGCGAATCAAAAGCAATGATCCTGGGCTCCAGCGGCCCGACCCTCACCGCCGACGAAGTGGCGCTTTACCGGGATGAACGGCCCTGGGGCTTCATCCTCTTTGCCCGCAATTGCGTCGAACCGGCGCAGATCGCCGATCTCGTCGCATCCATGCGCGATGCTATCGGCCGCCCGGATGCGCCGGTGCTGATCGACCAGGAGGGAGGGCGCGTTCAGCGCATCCGTCCGCCGATGATTGAGCGTTATCCGTCCGCTGCGGTGCTTGGCGAATTCTACAGGCAGGATCGCGGCAAGGGGCTGAGGGCAACCTGGCTGATGTCGCGCCTGCATGCCTTCGACCTGATGAAATTCGGCATCAATGTCGATTGCCTGCCGGTGCTCGACGTGCCGATCGAAGGGGCGAGCAACGTCATCGGCGATCGCGCCTATGGTTTCGATCCGAAGACGGTTGCGGAATTGGGGCAGGCTGCCGCTGACGGTCTGAAGGCGGGCGGCATGCTGCCGATCATGAAGCACATGCCGGGCCATGGCCGCGGCATGGCCGACAGCCATCACGAACTGCCGGTGGTCACCGTGTCGCGCGCCGAGCTCGAAGCGCATGACTTCCTGCCCTTCGTCGCCATGAAGAACGAGTTGATGGCGATGAGCGCCCATATCGTCTTTACCGCCATCGACCCGGACGAGCCGGCGACCATTTCCCGCAAGGTGATCGACGAGATCATCCGCGGCCATATCGGCTTCGACGGGCTACTGATGTCCGATGATACATCGATGAACGCGCTGAAGGGCACGATCGGCGAGCGTGCGGCGAGAATCGTTGGGGGCGGATGCGATATTGTCTTGCATTGCAACGGCGTGATGGACGAAATGAAGGCCGTCGTGAAGGAAGCGATACCGCTTGGCGACGAAGCGCTACGGCGGGCAAGGGCGGTGGAGGCAGCCTTCGGCGTGGGCGACGGCTTGAGCGAGGAGGCGATCCGCGCGGAATTCCACAGTCTTCTCGCCGTCTCCTGACGGCTGTCGACAGGGCAAGGTTTGGGAATGGCCATAAATACATCGCAGGACGCCATTCCGATGGACAAGCTCTGGCAGGATGCCGGCGCCAACCGCGCGACCGACGATCCGGCGCTGGTGATCGACGTCGGCGGCTTCGAGGGTCCGCTCGACCTGCTGCTTCACCTTGCCCGCACCCAAAAAGTCGATCTCGCCCGCATCTCTGTCCTGGCGCTCGCAGAGCAATACCTCCTGTTCATCGATAGCGCCCGTCGGGTTCGCATCGAGCTTGCAGCCGACTATCTGGTCATGGCCGCCTGGCTTGCCTACCTGAAGTCCAAACTTCTGATCCCGCAGCAGGTCAAGGGCGGCGACGGCCCGAGCGGTGAAGAACTCGCTGCGACGCTCGCCTTCCGCCTGAAGCGACTGGAGGCGATGCGGGAGGCCGCGACCCGGCTGGTCAACCGCAACCGGCTTGGCCGCGACGTGTTTGCCCGCGGCGCGCCGGAACATATCCCGCACAATGTCGAATCCGCCTATGATGCGACGCTTTATGACCTGCTTGCGGCCTATGCCAACCTGCGCCAGCGCACCGCCGTCACCCAGGTGACGATCGAGAGGCGCAAGGTCTGGTCGCTGGTCGATGCCCGCGAACTCCTGACCCGCATGCTTGGCGAGGTCGCTGACTGGACGGCGCTGCAGCACTATCTCTTGCCCTATCTCCCGCCGGAGGATCGCGTCACGGCGACCGCCAGCGCCTTTGCCGCTTCGCTGGAACTGGTGCGCGAAGGCAAGCTTGAAATCCGACAGGACGGCGCCTTCCAGCCGATCTATTTGCGCAAGGGGCCTGGGCCGCATCAGCCGGCCTCGCCGCAACCCGTCACGGGAGGCGTTGTTGACGCCGCAGGATGACGACGATCTGCCGATCGCTGACGAAGAGGAGGCCGAGCCCTCATCTTTTTCATTGGTGGAGGTCGAGCGGATCGCAGAAGCACTGGTTTTCGCTTCGTCCGAGCCGGTCTCGGAAGCGTTTCTGGCCGAACGGCTGCCGCGCGGCACCAATGTGAATGCCGTCATGCGGCGGTTGGTGGAGGTCTATGCGCCGCGCGGCGTCAATCTGATCCGGACCGGCGACCGCTGGGCCTTCCGTACTGCTGCCGATCTCTCCTTCGTCATTCACAAGGACGATAACGAGACGAAGAAGCTGTCGCGTGCGGCGCTCGAGGTTCTGGCCATCATCGCTTATCACCAGCCGGTCACCCGTGCCGAGATCGAAGAGATCCGCGGCGTCCAGACCTCCAGGGGAACGCTCGACGTGCTGATGGAAGCGGGCTGGGTTCGCTTCCGCGGCCGTCGCCGCACTCCGGGGCGGCCGGTCACGCTCGCCACGACACCTGATTTCCTCGATCATTTCGGCCTCGAGGAACTGCGTGATTTGCCTGGTCTCGAAGAATTGAAGGGCGCCGGCCTGCTTTCCGGTCGCATCCCGCCGGGCTTTGCGATACCCATCCCGCTCAATGTCGATGATCTTTCCGAGGACGAGGACCCGATCACGCAACTCGACCTTGAGGAACTCGGCCTGTTGACGCCGGGCGGTGAAGCAGAGGAATGAACCCATCTTTCTCTGAAGGCTTGGCTCAGCGGGTGCAAGCTATCGGAGAGGGTTCGGCCCGGAGCGCGTCGGTCTGTCGCACCATACGCAGAAACACCCGCATGCGCTCTCCGGCGAAGTGCAGCAGCGTGTGCATTTGACCGGTGATTGCCCCGCCAAGCCCGGGCTGCGACCGTTCCTTGGCGGTATTGAGTACCTGGCGTGTGTGTTCCCGGAGCTTTGGAACCGGCCCATGCCGGCGGTTTGCCAGCCACGGTAAACGACGTGTCGATAGCGGTGCCGTCCGAGGACATTTTGGTGTTTGAAAAAGCATCATAAAAAGCTTACATCGATGAAACGGTACTAATGGAGTTGGACTTATGGGTTCTTTCAGTGTGTGGCATTGGCTGATCGTTCTGGTCATCGTGCTCGTTCTCTTCGGACGCGGCAAGATTCCGGAACTGATGGGCGATTTCGCCAAGGGCATCAAGAGCTTCAAGAAGGGCATGAGCGACGAGGACGCCCCTGAGGCGAACGGCGCGACGACCACGACGAAGACCGTTGATCTCAAGGCTGAAGAGGCCAAGGAAACCAACCGGTCGTAATGTCCGAGTGGCGGGTTCCAGGAGCCTCATTGAATGTTTGATATCGGCTGGACCGAGCTTCTTGTCATAGCGATCGTGCTGATCGTCGTGGTTGGTCCCAAGGATTTGCCGCCCATGCTCAGGGCTTTTGGCAAGATGACGACCAATCTGCGCAAGATGGCCGGCGATTTTCGCGCGCAATTCGATGAAGCGCTGAAGGAGTCGGAACTCGATGACGTGCGCAAGACGATTTCGGATGCGCAGCGGCTGAACCCGACGAATGCGCTGAGGGACGCGATCAACCCGCTCCGGCAGATGGGGCAGGAAATCCGCGCCGACCTGCAGAAGGCGACGCAGCTGCCGACGGCGGGGCTAAGCCAGACCGATGCCGAGGCTCAGCAGGCTGTCGAGGGCACGTCGCCCGTCGATGCGGCTCCCGAGATCCCGGCAAACTTCCCGACCGCGACGCCGACGTCGACAGTGCCGCCGGTTACCACCGCTCCGGCACAGTCCGTGCCGGCCGCGGCGGAGGCTGTGGCAGCTATTACCGAAAAGCCGAAACCGGTCCGCAAGACCGCCGCCAAGGCGAAGCCGGTTCCCGAGGCCACTGAAGCTCCTGCCGCCTCGGCCGCTATTGTCGAAAAACCGAAGCGCAGCCGCGCGGCGCCCAAGCCGGCGCCCGTGACCCAAGCTGTGGAAGAGGCGGTCGTCAAGGCTCCGGCCCGCAAGCGCACGCCGAAGAAGGCCGATACTCCGAAGGACGACGCATGAGCGGTGACATCGAAGACAAGCCGCAGCCGCTCATCGAGCATCTGATGGAGCTGCGCACGAGGCTGATCTGGTCGATCGGCGCGTTTTTCGTCGCCTTCGTCGTTTGCTTTTTCTTCGCCAAGCAGCTCTTCAACCTGCTCGTGGTCCCTTATAAGTGGGCGGTTCTCTGGGCCCATCTCGATCTTGCCAAGTCCGAACTGATCTATACCGCGCCGCAGGAATTCTTCTTCACGCAGGTGAAGGTGGCGATGTTCGGCGCGCTGGTGATTGCCTTCCCGGTGATCGCCTCGCAGATCTACAAGTTCGTGGCACCGGGTCTCTACAAGAACGAACGGGCGGCTTTCCTGCCGTTCCTGATCGCTTCGCCGATCCTCTTCCTGATGGGCGGCGCTCTGGTCTATTTCTTCTTCACTCCCATGGTCATGTGGTTCTTCCTTGCCATGCAGCAGGCGCCGACCGAAGGCGAAGTCGGCATTTCACTTCTGCCGCGGGTCTCGGAATATCTGAGCCTGATCATGACGTTGGTCCTGTCCTTTGGACTGGTGTTCCAGCTTCCGGTGATTACCACGCTGCTGGCCCGTGTCGGCATTCTGACCAGCGATTGGCTGCGGCAGAAACGCAAATATGCGATCGTGCTTGCCTTCATCGTTGCCGCCGTGCTGACGCCACCTGATCCGATGTCCCAGATCGGCCTTGCACTGCCGACCATCCTTCTCTACGAGATTTCCATCTACGCCGCACGACTCGTCGAGCGTAAACGTGCCGAGGAAAAGCTTTCGGAGCAGGAATCTTCGGATGTTGCGGAGACGGACAAGGCCTGAAGCCTTCCGGCCTGCCTTGCGAGTCCGCGGCGTTCCGCTCTAAAGGCAAGGCAAGATGCTCGATATCAAGTGGATCCGTGAAAACGAAGGGGCTTTGGATGCAGCGCTGAACAAGCGTGGCGCAGAGCCCATGGCGGCAACCCTCCTGGCGCTGGACGACACGCGTCGTTCCGTCATCCAGAAGCTTCAGGACATGCAGTCCCGCCGCAACGCCGCTTCCAAGGAGATCGGCATTGCGCTCGGGCAGAAGAATTCCGAGCTTGCCGAAAAGCTGAAGGCAGAGGTCGCCGTCATCAAGGACACGATGCCGGTTGCCGAGCAGGAAGAGCGCGAGGCCGTCGCGGCGCTCGAAGACGCACTGTCGCGTATCCCGAACATCCCGTTTGACGACGTACCGGTCGGCAAGGACGAGCACGATAACGTGGTCAAGCACGTCATCGGCGAAAAGCCGCGCTGGAACCATGCGGCCAAGGAGCACTACGAGATCGGCGAAGCGCTCGGAATGATGGATTTCGAACGCGCTACGAAGCTTTCCGGTTCGCGCTTCACGGTCCTGACCGGCCAGCTCGCCAGGCTCGAACGGGCTCTCGGCCAGTTCATGATCGACATGCACACGACCGAGCATGGTTATACGGAAGTCTCCTCGCCGCTGATGGTGAAGGGCGACGCCATGTATGGCACCGGCCAGCTGCCGAAGTTCGAGGAAGACCTCTTCAAGACGACGGATGGCCGCTACCTGATCCCGACGGCTGAAGTGACGCTCACCAACCTCGTTTCCGGGGAAATCCTGGAACAGGAAAAGCTGCCGCTGCGCTTCACGGCCTTGACGCCATCTTTCCGCTCGGAAGCCGGTTCCGCCGGCCGCGATACGCGCGGAATGCTGCGCCAGCACCAGTTCTGGAAGTGCGAACTCGTGTCGATTACCGATCAGGAATCGTCGATCGCCGAGCACGAGCGAATGACCGAATGCGCCGAGAATATGCTGAAGCGCCTCGGCCTGCATTTCCGCACCATGACGCTCTGCACCGGCGATATGGGTTTTGGCGCACGCAAGACTTATGACATCGAGGTCTGGCTGCCGGGCCAGGATACCTACCGCGAAATCTCGTCCTGCTCCGTCTGCGGCGATTTCCAGGGGCGTCGCATGAACGCGCGCTATCGGTCCAAGGACGACAAGGCGCTGAAGTTCGTTCACACGCTGAACGGCTCTGGTGTCGCGGTCGGCCGCTGCCTGATCGCGGTCATGGAAAATTACCTGAACGAGGACGGTTCGGTCACAATTCCGGACGCGCTCCTGCCGTATATGGGTGGCCTGACCAAGATCGAGCGGGCGGCCTGATGCGGATACTTCTGACCAACGATGATGGCATTCATGCCGAAGGCCTCGCCGTTCTCGAACGAATTGCCAGACAGCTTTCGGATGACGTCTGGATCGTTGCGCCGGAGACCGACCAGAGCGGTCTTGCCCATTCGCTGACGCTTTCCGAACCGCTCCGTCTGCGCAAGGTTGGCGACAAGCACTTTGCGCTGCGCGGCACGCCGACCGACTGCGTCATCATGGGCATCCGCGAAATCCTGCCCGAGAAGCCGGATCTGGTGCTTTCCGGCGTCAACGACGGCGCCAACATGGCCGATGACGTTACCTATTCCGGCACCATTGCCGGCGCGATCGAAGGCACGCTCCAGGGCGTGCGCTCGTTTTCGCTGAGCCAGGCAGTGCGTCGCGAGAACGGTCGTTATGCGCCTTGGGAAGTCGCCGAATCCTATGCACCGGACCTCATTCGCAAACTGATCGACGTGGACCTGCCCGACGGCACCTTCCTCAATCTCAACTTCCCGAACTGCGAGCCCAGCGAGGTGCAGGGCGTCGAGGTGACGTCGCAGGGCAAACTCGATTTCGGCCTGACGATCGACGCCCGCAACGACGGCCGCGGTCTGCCCTATTACTGGCTGCGATTCGGCGAACGGAAGGGGCATTTCCGCGAGGGCACCGATATTCAGGCGCTCAAGGAAAACAAGATTTCCGTGACGCCGCTGAAACTGGACCTGACCGATCATTCGGTTCAGGATCGTGTGGCGAAAGCACTGGGATTCGGAGCTGCCGATTGAAATCGGGCATGGTCGAAAAAGAAGGTTTTGCCGCGCTCGTGCTGCGCCTCAGGTCGGAAGGCATTTCCGACCTCGATCTGCTGACCGCTGTTGAACAGACGCAGCGGTCGCAGTTTGTGCCGCCGCCGCTTGCCGAAGATGCCTATTCCAGCCGCACGGTGCCGATCGATTGCGGATCCTTCATGGAAGGCGCCGATCTCGCCGTCCGGTTGCTGCATCGCCTCCAGGTCAAGCCTGGGCACAGGGTGCTCGAAATCGGCACGGGCAGCGGCTTCACCGCCGCCGTTATGGCCCGGATCGCCGAGCGGGTGCTGACCGTCGAGCGCTACCGCACCCTGGTTACCGCCGCCCAGGGCCGCATGGATGCACTGGGGCTGCGCAATGTCGTCGTGCGCCAGGCGGACGGCGGCAACGGCATGCCCGGCGAGGGCACGTTCGACCGCATTTTCGTCACGGCAGCCTTTCCGTCACTGCCGCGATTCTATGCCGAGCAACTGACCCACGGCGGTTCTATGCTCGCTCCGCTGATGGATGGCGAGGCGTGCATGATGGTGCGCCTGACCAAGACCGGCAGCCGATTCGAGCGCGAAGACCTGTTCCCGGTGCCTTTTCTGCCGATCGTTCCGCATATCGCCGCAGCGCTGTAGACGGTTTGGTTCCAGGCCATGCCGGCCTTCTGGCGGTCATGGTTATCAATTTCCCTAAAATTTTAAGACAATGCCTGCCCTTTAACAGTGCAGTAAGACTAACGCGCTTTAATGACTCTCACGATGGTGGCGTATCTGTAGGCGAGTCATGCGTATGAAGAGTTCTCCGAAGTTCGGAAAATCCGTAATCAAATTTGCTGTCGCGGCACTGCTTGCCAGCGCAGCGACAGGGTGCAGTTCGGACGCGACGCGTTTCTCGGGGCTCTTTTCGAAATCCGACAACATGACGACGGCGTCCATTCCGCAGCGGCAGGGAGGCGGGGCCTATGGCCAAGCGCCGACGCCGCAGGCCGATCTTGGATCCGGCCAGGCTCAGGCGTTGCCGCCAATTCCGCGGAACGACTACGGCTCGCGCAACACCGCCATGGCTCAACCGTATCCCGGTAATTCCGGCGGTTATACCTCGCCGGCGCGCACCGCATCCGCTCCCGTCGCCGTCCAGCGCTCCGAACTCGCGGCCCCGACCGGCGCCGCGGCGCAGCGTAACACCGCACCGATGGCCCGTGATCCGGCGAACCGCCAGGAAGCGCTCGCTCAGCCGTTCCCCGGTCGTCAACCGGCCGCCCACACGCTTGTCGCTCCGTCTCCATCGACGCTGAAGGCCGACAATGTCGTCACCGGCACGACCGCCAAGCCGATGTCCGGCTGGTCCACGGTCAATGCGCCGAAGGTAACGCTGAGGCCCGGTGAAACGGTTTCGACGCTTTCCAAGCGTTACGGCGTTCCGGAAAAGGAAATCCTGAAGGCCAATGGCGGCGCCGTCGCTCCCGGCCAGTCTGTCCTTATCCCGACCTTCGGCACGGCGCAGAATTCGGCGAAGAATGCCGCCGGCACGATCGACCTCCAGAACAAGGCTCCGACGCCAGCCCGCGAGCCCGAGCAGAAACTCGCGGTTCTGCCGACCCCGGCGCGCGACAAGGCGATGGCCGAACCCGCCAAGCTGACGCCTCCGGGCGGCAAGCCGGTTGGCGGTACGTATGTGGTCAAGCCGGGTGACACGATCAATAAGATCGCCCGCGAGACCGGCACGCCGATCGATCAGCTGAAAGCCGCCAACAACCTGACCTCCGGCGGCGTCCGGATCGGGCAAACTCTCAAGGTCGCCAACGGCGTTGCGGCTCCTGTCGCCGATCCGGTCAAGACCGCGTCCATTCCGCAGAAGCAGGCTGAAAAGGCGGTAGCCGCGGCACCGAAGCCGGCTGCTCCTGCCACGGCCCAGGTCGCTCAGATTGCTGTGGCGCCTGCCGCTGCCAAGGCCGCGGTCGACGGCGCCTCCGTCGCCGACGTCGAGAAGAAGTCGGACACCGCCTCAGTGGCGCCGCAGTCCACCGGCATCGGCAAGTATCGCTGGCCGGTCAATGGTGCGGTCATCGCCGGCTACGGCCAGAACGTCGACGGCAACCGCAATGACGGCATCGACATTTCGGTTCCGGAGGGTACCCCGATCAAGGCTGCCGAAAACGGTGTGGTCATCTATGCGGGCAACGGCCTGAAGCAGCTCGGCAACACGGTTCTCGTCCGTCATGACGACGGCAAGGTCACCGTCTACGGCCACGCCGGCAGCATCAACGTCACACGCGGGCAGAAGATCACCCGCGGCCAGACGGTCGCCGCCTCCGGCATGAGCGGCGACGCCAAGCGCCCGCAGGTCCACTTCGAAGTCCGCAAGGACGCGACCCCGGTCAACCCGATTACCTTCCTTGAATAAGTAGTGCGTTTCAGGGGACGGAGAAAAGCCCGGCAGTGCCGGGCTTTTTGCGTTCTCAGTGCTTTTTCAGGTTTCAATCTCGGGAAAGCGGTTTCCGCAGCCGCCCGGCAAGATCCTGGATATATTGCCAGGCGACACGGCCCGAGCGCCCGCCGCGGGTGGTCGCCCATTCGAGCGCCTCGTGATGCAGGGTCTCCCGGTCAAGGCCGAGCTCGAAATGTTCGGCATAACCATCGATCATCTTCAGGTAGTCGTCCTGGCTGCACTTGTGGAAACCGAGCCACAGGCCGAAACGATCCGACAGCGACACCTTTTCCTCGACTGCCTCGGATGGATTGATCGCCGTCGACTGCTCGTTCTCCATCATGTGGCGCGGCAGGAGATGGCGGCGGTTGGAGGTCGCATAGAACAGAACATTGTCCGGCCGGCCTTCGATGCCGCCGTCGAGTGCCGCCTTCAGCGACTTGTAGGCGGTGTCGTCGTGGTCGAAGGAGAGGTCGTCGCAGAAAACGATGACGCGCTGGCCGGAAGCCTCGAGGATATCGAGCAGGGCTGGGAGCGAGGCGATATCCTCGCGATGCACCTCGACGAGTTTCAGCGAGATCCCGGTCGCTGCGCGCACGTCCTCGTGCACGGCTTTGACCAGCGACGATTTGCCCATGCCGCGAGCGCCCCACAGCAGCACGTTGTTGGCGGCAAAGCCTTCCGCGAACCGCAGGGTGTTTTCGTGAAGAATGTCACGCACGTGGTCGACGCCGCGGATCAGCGTCAGGGCGACCCGGTTCGGACGCGGCACCGGCTGCAGGCGCTGGTTTGCCGGGATCCAGACGAAGCAGTCGGCGGCGTTCCAGTCGTTGACGGCGGGCGGAGGGCCGGCAAGCCGTTCCAGCGCATCCGCAAGCCTGCGGACCTCAGTCAGGATCAGGGTGTTGAAGTCGTCGCTCATGGTGTTTCTCCGGTCGTATCGGCCAGTTTTTGAGCCTTTTCGCTGCGGTAACATGCTCGTTGGGGCATCAAAAGCCTGAGAGCCGCGAATTCGGTACGCCGGCCGGCGTGTTTCTGTTGCATTCCGGCCTATCGCAACTATATTCCGGCGGCTTGAAACGGGGGCCCGGGGCCTCCGGTAATCTTAGGAGTTTTCGATGTTCATTACCGAAGCATTCGCCCAGGCCCCAGCCGCAGCACCGGGAGCTTCCGCGTTCGGCTCCGGCCTTGAGATGCTCTTCCTCTTCGCGCCTCTGATGGTGGTCTGGTATTTCTTTCTGATCCGTCCGCAGCGCGCCACTGCCAAGAAGCGCCAGGAAACGCTGTCCAACGTCCGCCGCGGCGACCAGGTCGTTCTCGGCGGCGGCATCACCGGCAAGGTGACCAAGGTTATCGACGATGCCGAAGTGGAAGTCGAAATCGCCGAAGGCGTGAAGATCCGCGCCATGCGCGCCTATATTGCCGAAGTCCGCGTCAAGGGCGAGCCGGTCAAGACCGAACCGGCGAAGACCGGAACGGCTTCCTGAACGTTATCGCCGATGCAAGGGCCCTGTCTGCTGCAGGGCCTTGGATCCAAAGAGCCGGGCCCATCATCCGGCTCGTAACCTTTTCAAGAAAGCTTGCGGCCCATGGCGAAAGGCATCGAAATCCGCGACGCCCATTTTCCCGGTCGTGCTCCGATCGACGCTTATGGCAATGGCGGTTTCCGTTTTGCAGACATGTCGCATCGCGGCTCGCTGCTCTGCCTTCCCTCGGGTGTCCACGGCTGGGAACTGCGGGAAGGTGAACCGCTGACGGTCGCCTCCCTGATGAAGGTGCTCGCCGAATCGAACGAGATCGAGGTGTTGCTCGTCGGCATGGGTGCCAACCTCAAGCCCATTCCGGCGGATGTGAAAGCGGCGTTGAAAGCCAAGGGCATCGCCTCCGATCCGATGAGCACCGGTGCTGCCGTGCGCACGTTCAACATCATGCTCGCCGAATCGCGCGCCGTCGCCGCAGCTTTGATTGCCGTCTGACAGATGGCCGATCCAGCCAGACAGGACGGCGACATCTGCCTTGCAACGCTCAGGGATACGGACCGCGACCGTTATCTCGCCTGCCTCCTGTCGCCGGAAGACAAGCGCGGCGCACTTGCGGCCCTTTATGCCTTCAACGCCGAGATCGCCCGCGTCCGCGACGTGGTGCGTGAACCGCTTCCCGGCGAAATCCGCCTGCAATGGTGGCGCGACCTCCTCGAAGGCGGCGCTCACGGCGACAGCACCGCCAACCCCATCGCCGCCGGCCTGCTTGAGGCGATCGAGACCTATCGCCTGCCGCGCCAGACGCTCGTCGACATGATAGAGGCGCGCATCTTCGACCTCTACGACGATCCGTTGGCCGACCGGAATGCGCTCGAAGGATATGCCGGCGAGACCGCTTCGGCGGTAATCCAGCTCGCGAGCCTGATTCTCTCTCCCACCGATGCGGCAAAATCTGCCGAGGCGGCAGGACATGCGGGTGTCGCCCAGTCGATCGCCGGTTTCCTGCTGCTGATGCCAATCCATCGACGTCGTCATCAGCTTTATCTGCCGCTCGATATCCTCTCGGCGACCGGGCTCGACCGTGATACATTCCTGCGCGGCGAGGATAGGTCGCGCATTTCTGTGGCGATCGAGGCCTTTGCCGGCCTTGGATTGGAACATCTTGCCAAGGCCAGAAAGTCGGGAACCGTCCCGTCCGCCGTCTTTCCGGCCTATCTGCCTGTGGCGCTTGCCGAACCGGTGCTGCGCCGGGCAGTGCGTGCAGGTGCGTCGGTGCTCGACTCGGCCCTGCAACTGCCGCAGTGGCGGCGCCAATTGCGGCTCATGAAGGCCTCCGTCACCAGGCGCTTTTGATGGACGTCAAATTCGCGCAAGGCTCGCCGGCTAAGGAACGAAGCACAAATCCGGCGCCATCATAAGGAGAAGCGGTGTGAGCCCCGTTGTCGTCTGGTCGATCATCTTCGTACTCCTCATGGCGCTTGCCTATTACGTCACGCGAATGTCCGGCAAGGACAGGGACAAGGACGGCAACCTGCATGACACGGGGATGGCAATCCTCGAGTTCGGCCGGGCCTTTCCCAATGAGGCCATCCGCAGCCTGCACGTGACGGCTAAGGGCGACGCCATCTTCGTGCGGCTGCATGACAACAAGGCCGGCTTCATGCGCAGCCACCGCAATCACTACGCCTGCTTTCTGATCGAGCCCGGCCGAGTCCGCGTGACCCCATTGCCGAACGCCAAGGGGTTCACCGTCGAATTTCTGGACGCATCGACGCAGAACGGCACCTATCTCTTCTCGACGGAAAAGGAGGCAGCCGAAGTGGCCCTTTGGCTGCTCGACAACTATGTCAGCGTTGCCGATCGCGATCTGGAGGAAAAGCCGGGGACGCCTTCCGGGGATGTCAGCCCCGACCGAGCCAACTAGCGCAATCCTGAAGCGCGCGGGCAGAGAGCAGCTGCCGCTTCATCACCGTCTTGTCCTTACCGCGGAAACGCTTGACGCCCTCCGGCTTGACGATCGATCCCGGCTCCAGCTCAGGAAACAGCCCGAAGTTGACGTTCATCGGCTGGAACGAGCGTTTGCCCGGCTCGTCGTCCGAAACCAGATGTCCACCGGTGATATGGCCGAGCAACGAGCCTAGAGCGGTCGTCGCAGGCGGTGCGGGGAGCGTTTCGCCCCTGCGTTCGGCAGCCGCGAAACGGCCGGCGAGAAGTCCGATCGCCGCACTTTCCACATACCCTTCGCAGCCGGTGATCTGGCCGGCGAATCGCAGGCCCGGCCGGCTTTTCAGCGTCAGGCTCCTGTCGAGAAGAACGGGCGAGTGGATGTAGGTGTTGCGGTGCAGGCCGCCGAGCCTTGCAAATTCGGCATTCTGCAGGCCGGGAATCATCCGGAAAATATCGGCCTGGGCGCCGTATTTCAGCTTCGTCTGGAAGCCGACCATGTTGTAGAGCGTGCCGAGCGCATTGTCCTGCCGGAGCTGCACGACCGCATAGGCCTTGACCGTCGGGTTGTGGGAATTGGTGAGACCCATCGGCTTCATCGGCCCGTGACGCAGCGTTTCGCGGCCGCGTTCGGCCATCACTTCGATCGGCAGGCAGCCGTCGAAATAGGGCGTGCCTTCCCATTCCTTGAAACCGACCGAGTCGCCGGCGATCAGCGCGTCGACGAAGGCGTTGTATTGCGCCTCGTCCATCGGGCAATTGATATAGTCCTTACCGGTACCGCCGGGACCGACCTTGTCGTAGCGCGACTGGTACCAGCAGATGTCCATGTCAATCGAATCACGGTGCACGATCGGTGCGATGGCGTCGAAGAAGGCGAGTTGGTCCTCGCCTGTCTCCGCCTGGATCGCGGCTGCCAGCGCCGGCGAGGTCAGGGGCCCGGTGGCAATGATCGCCAGATCCCATTCCTTTGGCGGCAGGCCTTGGATCTCCTCGCGCACGACGGTGATGAGCGGGTGTTTTTCGATCGCTTCGGTGACCGCGTCGGAAAATCCGTCGCGATCGACGGCAAGCGCCCCGCCGGCCGGTACCTGATGTCTGTCGGCACATGCCATGATCAGTGAACCGGCAAGCCGCATCTCCGCATGGATGACGCCGACGGCATTCGCCGTCGCATCGTCCGAGCGGAAGGAATTCGAGCAGACGAGCTCGGCAAGTCCGTCCGTCTTGTGGGCGTCGGTGCCGCGCACGCCGCGCATCTCGTGGAGAATCACCGGGACGCCGGCCGAGGCGATCTGCCAGGCGGCTTCGGAACCTGCAAGGCCGCCGCCGACAACGTGGATGGCGGCAGGAGAGGTGGGGGAGGAAGAAATGTTGCTCATGGCCGGCTCATTATCACGCCATTTGCCGGACCGGAATCAAAAAGGCACCCGAAAAGGTGCCTTTGATACGTCCTTGGATGTCCTCTCGGACCGCTTGATCCTCGCCGCAAGGCCTCGAGCCGTGCGGGTCCGCCTGCGAGAAGCGGATTAGCGGAAAGAGCGAGCCGCGATGTGGCGGATGTCGTAGCGGGTCAGACCGATGTCGCTGAGGGCCTGGCTCGAAAGATTTCCAAGCTCATTCATCGTGCGGCGGTAGCTGATCCAGTTCTTGGCGATACGGATCGGGTTCATGGTTGTTTCCTCAAGATTTTTCCTGATGCTCTGTCGTCATCAGCGATGAGGGTCTTATACATCCGCACAATAAGAATGTGCAGTGCGAAAAATGTGCGACTGCCATGCAAATGTGCAGGGGATCGCCGAAGTTTGCGGCGGAGGCCAAAAATCAGGCAGATGCTTCAAGTGTGAAATTTCTATGAACAAAAAGAAAAGCGCCTCCGGGAGGAGGCGCTTTTGGATGGTGCAGCAATGTCTGCGCAAGGCTTAGAAGCCGACGGCGGTCCGTGCAACGCGGCGGATGTCGGCGCGGCCGATGCCGAGGTCGTTGAGCTCGCGGTCGCTCATGCGGCCGAGCTCGTTGACGGTTTCGCGGTACTTGCGCCAGGTGGTGAGCTTCTGTGCGATGTTCATGATCTTGTCCCTTTCTAGGCCCTTGCCAGCAGCCCGTTCGGCGCTGACTTCAATCTCATGAGCACCAATATATGCTGCGCTGCAAAAAGTAACAGCGCCTATTCGGAATGCCACCTATGCATCTGGCGCATTACGAGATCGTTTACCATGCACAAGTGAGGAAATGATGCGCGAGTTTTAGGCAGATCGCATGCTGCAGGACAAAAAATAACGCCCACCGGGGGAGGAGGTCCGGTGGGCGTCATTTGTAACGACTGGCGACTTGGGAGGAGGAGGATCGCCAGTCCCATCAAGCCCGCGCTGGGAGGAGGAGTGCGCGGCTCGAATTCCTATCACGAGAGACTTCCCGAGGGCATCTGCATCGTTCAGGGCGGGCGCCAAGCCGTCCAAACCAGAGAGACCGAAACCTTCAATCAATCTCTGTATTTGCATAATATGAGATTGCAGCGAAATTGTGCAGTGCAATATCCGTATGGATGACATGCGGTTATTGCATGGCTCACATCGCCGTTGATTCCAATGTACACATTAGAATTTAATAAAAAGTTAAATATCCCAATAATCGCTGGTTCGACCGGGGTGCGGCGGGAGCAAATTCGCCCATCCACCGCGGTTTCTCGGAGCTGCCAAAAAAGCGTCATTTTCCCTTTGCGTGCGCCGAAACGGGTGATATAGAGACGCGCGCTCCGGAAGGCCTTGTGCGACGAGGATTTTCGACGCGGCTGGGGCGCGGGTATGGTGAAATTGGTAGACACGCCAGATTTAGGTTCTGGTGCCGCAAGGCGTGGGAGTTCAAGTCTCTCTACCCGCACCAGAACCGCCCCGCATCAAAACCGCCAGGAGTGCGGTCCGAGCCGGTTCTGGCTAAAGGATCGGCGCTCCTTGAAGCCGCGGCCGGTCTCTCAAAGTTCCGGCGATGTGCTCATTGAAACCAACGGCTGTCTGAGCACCGCCGCCACGATATGAAGGTATGAAAATGCAGGTTACCGAAACGCTCGCTGAAGGGCTGAAGCGCGAAATCAAGGTCGTAATCCCCAAGCGGGATATGGAAGCGCAGCTGAACGTGCGCCTCGCCGACGCCAAGGACAAGGTCCGCATCAACGGTTTCCGTCCGGGCAAGGTGCCGATCGCTCATCTGAAGAAGATGTACGGCAAGTCGATCATGGCGGATCTCGTCAACGAGATCGTCCGCGAACGCCCGACCGAGATTCTCACCGACCGCGGCGAGAAGTCGGCGACCCAGCCGTCGGTCGCCATGACCGAGGATGAGAACGAAGCCGAAAGGATCTTGAACGCCGAGGTCGATTTCGAATTCACGCTCTCCTACGAAGTCATCCCGGACATCGAGCTGCAGCCGACCGACGGCCTTTCCGTCGTTCGTGAAGTCGTCGAAGTCACCGAAGACGAAGTCAACGAGCAGATCGAGAAGATCGCCGAGAGCGCCCGTACCTTCGAAACCAAGAGTGGCAAGGCCGCCGATGGCGACCGCGTTACCATGAACTATCTCGGCAAGGTCGATGGCGTTGCCTTCGACGGCGGTACCGCCGAAGATGCCGAACTGGTTCTCGGCTCCGGCCGCTTTATCCCAGGCTTCGAAGACCAACTGGTCGGCGTCAAGGCCGGTGAAGACAAGACCATCACCGTGACCTTCCCGGCCGAATATCCGGCTGCGAACCTCGCTGGCAAGGAAGCCACCTTCGACGTCACCGTCAAGGAAGTCGCCGCTCCGGCCGCTCTCGAGATCAACGACGAACTCGCCTCCAAGCTCGGCATCGAATCCGTCGACCGCCTCAAGGAGATTGTCCGCGGCCAGATCGAAAGCCAGTACGGCAGCGTCACCCGCCAGAAGGTCAAGCGTCAGATCCTTGATCAGCTCGACGGCATGTACCAGTTCGACACCCCGCAGGGCCTCGTCGACGCCGAGTTCGAAAACATCTGGCGTCAGATCAACACCGACCTGCAGCAGTCCGGCAAGACCTTCGAAGACGAAGAAACGACCGAGGAAGACGCGCGCGTCGAATACCGCAAGCTGGCTGAGCGTCGCGTTCGTCTCGGCCTCGTCCTCTCCGAAATCGGCGAACAGGCCGGCGTCGAAGTGACCGAGGAAGAAATGCAGCGCGCCCTTTATGCGCAGCTCCAGCAGTTCCCGGGCCAGCAGAAGGAAATCCTCGACTTCTTCCGCAACACCCCCGGCGCTTCCGCCTCCTTGCGCGCGCCGATCTTCGAAGAGAAGGTCGTCGACAAGCTGCTCTCCGAGATCAAGGTCACCGACAAGGTCGTGACCAAGGAAGAGCTGATGGCTGAAGACGAGGAAGGCTCGGAAGGCGCTGAAAAACCGGCCAAAAAGAAGGCCGCTCCGAAGAAGGCTGCAAAGGCCGAGGCTGCTGATGAAGCCGCCGAAGGCGAAGAAGCTGCCGCTCCGAAAAAGAAGGCTGCTCCGAAGAAGAAGGCCGCTGAAGACAGCGCCGAATAACCTTCGCATTGATTGATTAGAAAAGCCGGGTCGGCGACGACCCGGCTTTTTGTTGTGATGCAACCTCCCGAGTCCGCCATCCATGATCCGTATCGAAAACATCAGCAAATCGAACAGCCATCGCATCCTCTTCATCGAGGCGGCCGCGGCGCTGAACCGTGGCGAGAAGATTGGCCTCGTCGGGCCGAACGGCGCCGGCAAGACGACGCTCTTCCGGATGATCACCGGTTCGGAGGCGCCGGACGAGGGGCAGGTCAGCGTCGAGAAGAACGTCACGATCGGTTATTTCAACCAGGATGTCGGCGAGATGGCCGGTCGTAGCGCCGTCACCGAGGTGATGGACGGCGCCGGTCCGGTGAGCGTCGTCGCCGCCGAATTGCACGAACTCGAATCGGCGATGGTCGATCCGGACCGCCTGGACGAGATGGATCAGATCATCGAGCGTTACGGCGAGGTGCAGGCGCGCTACGAGGAGCTCGACGGCTACGGCCTCGAAGGCCGCGCCCGCGAAGTGCTTGCCGGCCTGAGCTTCACCCAGGAGATGATGGACGACGATGTCGGCAAGCTGTCCGGCGGCTGGAAGATGCGCGTGGCGCTCGCCCGCATCCTGCTGATGCGCCCGGACGTCATGCTGCTCGACGAACCGAGCAACCATCTCGACCTCGAAAGCTTGATCTGGCTCGAACAGTTTCTCAAGGGGTACGACGGCGCGCTGCTGATGACCTCGCATGACCGCGAATTCATGAACCGAATCGTTACCAAGATCATCGAGATCGACGGCGGATCGCTCACTACCTATTCCGGCGACTACGGCTTCTACGAGCAGCAGCGGGCCCAGAACGAAAAGCAGCAGCAGGCGCAGTTCGAGCGCCAGCAGGCGATGCTTGCCAAGGAGATCAAGTTCATCGAGCGCTTCAAGGCCCGTGCATCCCACGCGGCCCAGGTGCAGAGCCGGGTGAAGAAGCTCGACAAGATCGAGCGTGTAGAGCCGCCAAAACGCCGCCAGGCGGTCGCCTTCGAATTCCAGCCGGCGCCTCGTTCCGGTGAAGACGTGGTCAACATCAGGAATGTCGCCAAGCGATACGGTAGCCGCTCGATCTACGAAGGTCTCGACTTCATGGTAAAGCGGCGTGAGCGCTGGTGCATCATGGGCATCAACGGCGCCGGCAAGTCGACGCTGCTGAAGCTGGTGACGGGTTCGACTGAACCGGACGAAGGCAGCGTCTCGATCGGCGCCAGCGTCAAGATGGGCTATTTCGCCCAGCACGCCATGGATCTCCTCGACGGCGACCTGACCGTCTTCGAATGGCTGGAAGAACGGTTTCCGCGCGCGGGGCAGGGGTCGCTGCGGGCACTTTCCGGCTGCTTCGGCTTTTCAGGCGACGATGTCGAGAAGAAATGCCGGGTGTTGTCCGGCGGAGAGAAGGCCCGTCTGGTGATGGCCGCCATGCTGTTCGACCCGCCGAATTTCCTCGTCCTCGACGAGCCGACCAACCACCTGGACCTCGACACCAAGGAAATGCTGATCAAGGCGCTGTCGGAATACGAAGGCACGATGCTGTTCGTCAGCCACGACCGGCATTTCCTCGCCGAACTGTCGAATCGCGTGCTCGAACTGACGCCCGAGGGCATCCACCGCTATGACGGCGGTTATACGGAATATGTAGAACGCACCGGTTACGAGGCGCCGGGGCTGCGGAGCTAGGGAAGCCGATAGAGGCGGAGCGGCGTCGGCCCCTATCGCTTCTGGCTTTGGATTCCAGCTCCGGACGCTTTTGGTTCCAGAACTGCTCTACGCCGAATCTCAGTGAACGGAAGGGTGGGAAGTCAACTTTCCATTAGGAAGACCGTCGTAAGACGTCGTTTCGGCACGTCTGGCAAGGCCTCGGTTCGAAGGGGCTTGCCGCTAGGCCGGCCTGCAACCGGAACGATTTTCCTCCCAGTTTTGATTGTCTCTTATGGCGTTTGATCTGAATCAATTTTTGAGGTATCCCTTTTCGCGCCGTAGCGATTTCTGGAATTATACCGCAGGGGGGATATTCAATGACGGCGAGCGATAAGGCCCTTCTCCGGCCGGCAGTAGGCCTGGTTGGAATGATGCTTCTATCGGCATGCACGTCGGCGCAGACGACGTCATCCATCTCACCCGCGAGCACGACCGTGAAGCCTGCACCGGTCTCCAGGAAACAGGTCTATCACTACACGCCGGCCGATCGTGACTGCATGAAGCGGGCAATGTATTTCGAGTCGCAGCGGTCGAGCCGTGAAGGGTTGATGGCGGTCGGCACCGTGATCATGAACAGGCTGACTTCGGATGCCTATCCGCCCAGCATTTGCGGCATCGTTGCTCAGGAAAAGCAGTTTGCGCCGGGTGTCCTGACGCGACCGATCAACGACGAAACGGTTCCGGAACTCGATGCGGCGGTCGATGCGATCATTCGCGGCGAGCGGAACCCGGAAGTCAGGGACGCCATGTTCTTTCACACGGCCGGCTTACGCTTCCCCTATCAGAACATGCATTATGTGACGGTTGCCGGCGGCAACGCCTTCTACGAGAAGCGCGACAGGGACGGGGAGCTGCAGACGCCGCCGCCGAAACCAGCAGACGAATACGTGCTCGCACTCGTGCAGAGCAATCCCGACCCGTTCAGCCTGATCCAGGCTAAGGAATTCGACGTTGCGTCCATTCCGTCGACCGGCGCGGATCCGATGGTAGCGACGAACGTCCCGGTTCCGATCGAGCGGCCGGATCCCTTGGCTGTCCGTTCGGCCAGCATCCAGCCGACTGGCACGCAATCCGTAAAGCCTCCTGTCGGGCCGGTGATCCTTGCCAGCTCCATGAGCAATGAATGGATGCTGCGTTTCGACGCCGGCAACGCAAAGCCGATACCCACTCCGTCGCCCAAGCGATCGCCGGGCGGTATCGACCGCTGATCCCTGAAGCCTATCCCGCGTTCTGCAGCTCGGCAGTCGCGGCGTTGTCCTTGTCGTTGGCCTGCTGATAAGCCTCGCGTAGCGCAAGCCGTCCGAAATACTGTTCGAATGCTGCGCGTTTTTCGATCGTGCCGAACCGCAGTCCATAGCCGAGCTGCGAGCCGACATAGACATCCGCGGCGCTGAACGTGTCGCCGGCGATATAGGCGTTCGCCCGAACGGCCGCTTCCAGCGTATCCATGACATCCTGATAGGTGCCGTAACCGACCATCCGCTCGCGTTCCTTGGGCACTTCGAAGCCGAGCACGTGGTTGCTGACGGCTGCTTCCAGTGGACCGGCCGCAAAGAACATCCAGCGGTAATAGTCGGCTCGCTTGGCGGGGGCGGGCGCAAGACCCGCCTGCGGAAAGACATCCGCCAGATAGGCGCAGATCGCCGCGCATTCGGTGACGACAGTCTTGCCGTGCGTGATGCTCGGCACTTTGCCCATTGGGTTGACGCTTCTGTAGGCGTCGCCCTTCATCGTTGTGCCGAAATGCAGGATTTCGGTACGATAGGGGATGCCGACCTCCTCCAGCATCCACCGGGCAATCCGGCCGCGTGACATCGGATTTGTGTAGAGCACAAGTTCATCTGACATGTGGTCCTCCGGGCAGTGACGTCTATGTTTTGGTGCAGCTTGCTTTTCAATCAAGGCGCCAGGGCGAATTAGAGCGCCTTCCGGTACTGGATGAAGCCGGAGTTTTGGGCGATGCGGTCGTAGAGCCGCCGCGCGGCTGCATTGCTCTCCTGGGTCAGCCAATAGAGCCGCCCGGCTCCGTTTGCGCGCGCCAGATCTGCCACCGCTTCAATCAGGGCTGCGCCGGTTCCGCGGCCGCGCAGGGTATTCTTGACATAGAGGTCCTGCAGATAACACGTCGATTCGGGCAACCAGCAGGATCGGTGGAAGATGACATGCGCGATGGCGATCATCTTGCCGGTCTCGTCGAATGCGCCGAGAGCATGCATCGGCTCGGCGGGATCGTGAAGCCGGCTCCAGGTGAGATCGTACATCTCTTTCGGCAACACGGTCTCGTAGAAGCGCAGATAGGCTTCCCAGAGCGGTTCCCAGGCGGTGCGGTCGGCTGGCTCGAGCGGACGGATGATCGCAGGTGTCGTCGTGGCGGTCATGGCAAACTTCCTCACAAAAGAAAACGGCGGAGATTGCTCCCCGCCGTCGAATGATTAGCCGATTTTTCGGACTTAGGCAGCCATGGCCACCTTGAGATTTTCGTCCACCTTGTCGAGGAAGGCGGTGGTCGAGAGCCACGGCTGATCCGGACCGATGAGCAGCGCCAGGTCCTTGGTCATGTAACCAGCTTCGACGGTGTCGACGCAGACGGTTTCGAGCGTGGCGGCGAACTTTGCAAGGGCAGCATTGTCGTCGAGCTTGGCGCGATGTGCGAGGCCACGGGTCCAGGCGAAGATCGAGGCGATCGAGTTCGTCGAGGTCTCCTGGCCCTTCTGGTGTTGGCGGTAATGACGGGTAACGGTGCCGTGGGCAGCTTCCGCTTCGACCGTGCGGCCGTCGGGTGAAAGCAGAACCGAGGTCATCAGGCCGAGCGAGCCGAAGCCCTGGGCGACGATATCGGACTGGACGTCGCCGTCATAGTTCTTGCAGGCCCAGACGTAGCCGCCGGACCATTTCAGCGCCGCTGCGACCATGTCGTCGATCAGGCGGTGTTCGTAGGTGATCTTCAGCGCGTCGAACTGTTCCTTGAATTCAGCGTTGAAGACTTCCTCGAAGATATCCTTGAAGCGGCCGTCATAGGCCTTGAGGATGGTGTTCTTGGTCGACAGGTAGACCGGCCACTTGCGCATCAGGCCGTAGTTCAGCGAAGCGCGGGCGAAATCGCGGATCGATTCGTCGAGGTTGTACATGGCCATCGCGACGCCGGCGCCGGGAGCCTTGAACACTTCCTTCTCGATCACCTGGCCGTCTTCGCCGACGAACTTGATCGACAGCGTGCCCTTGCCCGGGAATTTGAAGTCGGTCGCCTTGTACTGGTCGCCGAAAGCGTGACGGCCGACGACGATCGGCTTGGTCCAGCCCGGAACCAGGCGCGGCACGTTCTTGCAGATGATCGGCTCGCGGAAGATGACGCCGCCCAAGATGTTGCGGATCGTACCGTTCGGGCTCTTCCACATTTCCTTGAGGTTGAATTCCTTGACGCGGGCTTCGTCCGGCGTGATCGTCGCGCACTTGATGCCGACGCCGTGCTTCTTGATGGCGTTGGCGGCGTCGATGGTCACCTGGTCGTTGGTGGCGTCGCGGTTCTCGACCGAGAGGTCGTAATATTCGATGTCGAGATCGAGATAGGGAAGGACCAGCTTGTCCTTGATGAGCTGCCAGATGATGCGGGTCATCTCGTCGCCGTCGAGATCGACGACCGGGTTGGCTACCTTGATCTTTTGCATGGAATTCCTCTTGGACGTAGAAGGGACCTCAAGGTCCCGACGGGTGGACACCAGTGGGTGCGCTATAACATCGCCAGGCCGGAACGCAAAGGCATTGAGGCCATCATATGCGGCTTTTCGCGCGAGAAATCACGGTGCGTCCGGACCTGTGGACGATTGCCCTTGCCAAACCACAAAGCCTGATTAATGTCCGGCCAAATCGCTCTCCAACAGCCGGATTTGATCTTATGCGGACCTTGCCGCTTGCCCTTGCCTTTTCATTGATCTCGACCTTCGCTTCGGCGGCTGATGTTACCGATCCGGTGAAAGAGGTGATGAAAATCACCGAGGACAACTGGAACACCGTCGACAGCGAATGGAAATACATCTTCGATGCCGATCCATTGTCGCGCCTGTTCAGCAAGAAATTCCAGAGCGCCTATGCGGAAGCCGCCAAACACCCGGCCTATGACACGGACAACAACCAGCCTGGCGATCCCTTCGGCTACGATGTGGTCACCTCATCGCAGGACGGCTGTCCGCTGAAGGAAATCAAGACCACCTCGGCGCCGGGCGCGAACGGCATGACCGACGTTACCGTGACCTTCAAAATGTGGACCTGCGTCGATGAGGCTGCGGTGAAGGACAGTGTCAACGAACTGCATTTCGACGTCATCCAGGAAGCCGGCAAGCCTGTCATCGACGACATCCACCGCGTCGCCGACGGCGAGCGGGATTCGGTGATCGAAGAGATGCATTCGATCGCCAAGGGCGAGTAACCGTGCCGGTGATCGGGCAGCCCGCCGATCTGTCGATCGTGGCCCTCAGCCCCATGCACGGTATCGCCAAACTTTATCAACGCGATATATTCGCCGGCCAGGAGCGGGTGCCGGCACCCGCCTGGGGTGGTTGATGACGGTTGCCGCAAAGATCCGAGACTGGCTGCTCGCCAACGACCCGGCGCTGTCGCGCCTGCGCATGGCAGGACGGGTGACGCTGACCGTGATTGGCGCGGTGGCCTGCCTAGCGCTCATCCACATGGCCGGTCTGGCGCTGCCGACGATCGCCTACGGGCTTGCGATCATCCTCTCAATCGAAGGAGGTGTCGCTGTCCGCGACCGGCTGCCGTCGGACCAGTTGAAGACGCGGCTGATCGGCGGCGCCGTCAGCTTGCTCTGTGTCGGGCTCGCCGCGGCACTGGAAGACTATCGCTACATATCCGATCCGATGTTCCTAGTGGTCATCGCCGGCGCTACGGTCGGGCGTGTCTACGGGCCGCGCGGATTTGCAGTCGGCATGTTCGCGTTTACGTCCTATTTCATGGGCGCCTATCTCAAGCCGAACCTTTCCGATCTTCCTTTGGGGGCCATCGGTCCGGTGATCGCGGTCGTCATCGGCCATCTGGTCCGCACCTATCTCCTGCCGGACGATTGGCGGCGCGACCTTCTTCGGTCGCTAGTGGCGATCCAGGGCAGGGTGGGCGATATCCTGATGAAGCTCGCGGTTCTATCGAGCGGCGGGATCATCTCGGATGGAGATCGGCGCGAATTGCGGCAGCTCGAGGAGCGGTTGAAGGACGTCGTGCTGATGGCCGAGGGGTTCCTTCCCCGCACGGCCGACGGCACGATCGATCCGGAAGACGAGCCGCTCACGTCTCTCACGATGAAAATCTTCGACGCGCATCTCGCCGCGGAAAGTGTGATCGTGCTCTCCCTCGAAGCGCTGCCGCCTTTCCTGCTCGTTCACGCCCTGATCGAGGACGACCGGGATATGGCCGAGAAGATCGCAGCCAGCCCGGCGGTCGCCGGCGACGACCGGGTGGCGGAGAATGCCCGCGCTCTAATCTGGCTGCAGACGGCGAGGGCGGCCTTGACGGAAGCCGTCGAGGAAGGGCGGCGCGACCGTTTCCGGGTCATCGAGGATGCCGTTGCCTCGCCGGCCTCGGCAAAGATCGATTTCTCGCTCAAGAACCCGGTGATGCGATCCGCGGTGCAGATCACCATCGCGTCGAGCCTGGCGATGGCCTTTGGCCTGATGCTGTCGCGCGACCGTTGGTTCTGGGCGGTACTGACCGCCTTCCTGATCTTCACAAACACCAAGTCGCGCGGCGACGCGGCGATCAGGGCCCTTCAGCGCTCGATCGGCACGCTGCTCGGCATTGCCGCCGGCCTCGTGTTGGCAACGCTGATTGGCGGTTATCCGCTGGTATCCGCGCCGATCGCGGTGCTCTGCATCTTCCTCGGCTTCTATTGCCTGCAGATCTCCTATGCGGCGATGACCTTCTTCATCTCGATCGTGCTCTGCCTGATCTATGGCATGACCGGCGTGCTGACCCTCGACCTCCTGCAGCTCAGGATCGAGGAAACGCTGATCGGCGCTCTAGCGGGAACGATCGTCGCCTTCCTTGTTTTTCCGGCATCAACGCGCTCGACCCTCGATCTTGCGTTGGGGCGCTGGTTCGATGGTCTGCGCGAGCTTCTTTCCGCAGTCAGGGAGGGCCGAAGCGGTTTCGAGATCATCGCGCTCTCTCACAAGCTCGATGCCTCATATCGCGAAGTCACGCTCGCCGCGCGCCCACTTGGCACCACTTGGTCGGTCGTTAGTCGTCCGGGCCAGGTTCGCCAGACGCTCGGCATCTTCCTCGGTGCTACCTATTGGGCGCGAATCTTCGCCCGCAATGCAGTCCAGGTAGGACACAAGCCGGAAGGCCCTGTGCTGACGGCGCTGGAGGATACTTTGGGCAATATCGACGCGCTTTCAGCGCGTGGATCGGAATGTTTCGTGGTGAAGCGTAAGCTGAGCCGCGGCGGCAGCCGCCATCTGCCGATCTTCAAGCACGGCAGTCGCGTTGGCGTCGAAATGATCGGCACCATGTTGGGCAGGCTTTATCCCGCAACGGCATAAGGCTTGCCGATTGCCCCGGTCACCGCTATTGCGGCCTCGGATTTGGATACGGAAACAGAAATGTCAGGCACGAACAGCGAGCGCGAACTTATAGCCGAAGGACCGGCGGTCATCCTGGTTGAGCCGCAGCTCGGCGAGAATATCGGCATGGTGGCGCGCGCCATGGCCAATTTCGGCCTCGCGGAACTACGCCTCGTCAAACCGCGCGACGGTTGGCCGAGCGAAAAGGCTCGCTCCGCCGCCTCCAAGGCCGACCACGTCATCGACGGCACCAAGGTGTTCGAAACGCTGGAAGAAGCGATTGCCGATCTCAATTTCGTTTATGCGACGACGGCGCGCGAGCGTTATGGCTTTAAGCCGGTGCGCTCGCCTGTGACTGCGGCCGAGACCCTGCGCACCAAATTCAAGGCAGGCGAGAAGACCGGCATTCTGTTCGGCCGCGAACGCTGGGGCCTCACCAATGAGGAGGTGGCGCTCGCCGACGAGATCGTCACCTTTCCGGTCAATCCCGCTTTCGCCTCGCTCAACATCGCTCAGGCCGTGCTGCTGATGTCCTATGAATGGATGAAATCGGGCATGGAAGATCTTACCGAGACGGTCTTCCTGCCGATCGAGCAGCGCCCTTCCACCAAGGAACAGGTG
The DNA here is from genome assembly GCF_056397445.1 of Neorhizobium sp. 05N33. Classification (NCBI taxonomy): domain Bacteria; kingdom Pseudomonadati; phylum Pseudomonadota; class Alphaproteobacteria; order Hyphomicrobiales; family Rhizobiaceae; genus Neorhizobium; species Neorhizobium sp. 05N33. The sequence continues at coordinate 87,966 of NZ_JBFTNK010000018.1, forward strand.
ATTGGCCTGTTCGAGCACCTGGAAGAGGCGTTGGACGCCCGCAATTATTTCCATCCGCCCGCGAAAAAGCCAAGAATGATCGACAACCTCCGGGCCGTCATCTCGCGGCGGGGTTTTACGGAACAGGAGATCAGCGTGTTCCGGGGCGTCATCAACTCGCTCGACCGTTTTCCCCGCGGATGGTCGAAAAAGGACGGGCCGAAGCCTGAAAAGGCGGATCTGCCCAAAGGGGTATCTGGGGAGAAGACGGGGAATGACGCAGACGAATGAATCGAAACCGGTGCTGATGTTCGATTCGGGCATTGGTGGGCTGACCGTGCTGCGCGAGGCGCGCGTGCTGATCCCGGAACGCGGCTTCATCTATGTCGCCGACGACGCCGGTTTTCCCTACGGCGACTGGGAGGAGCCGGCCCTGCGCGAGAGGGTGATCGCGCTCTTTGCAAAACTCCTCGATGAATACGATCCCGAAGTCTGCGTCATCTCCTGCAATACCGCTTTCACGCTGGTCGGCGCCGAGCTGCGCGAGACTTTTCCGAAGATGACCTTCGTCGGCACCGTGCCGGCGGTCAAGCCGGCGGCCGAACGCACCCGGTCAGGCCTCGTCTCGGTTCTCGCGACGCCGGGCACCGTCAAGCGCGCCTATACCCGCGACCTTATCCAATCCTTCGCCACCCAGTGTCACGTGCGTCTTGTCGGCTCGCAGAACCTCGCCCGCATGGCGGAAGCGTATATTCGGGGCGAGACGATTTCCGACGAGGCGGTGCTGGCCGAGATTGCGCCCTGCTTCGTCGAGAAGGACGGTCGGAAAACCGATATCGTCGTGCTCGCCTGCACCCACTACCCCTTCATGGCCAATGTATTCCGCAGGCTTGCCCCCTGGCCGGTCGACTGGCTCGACCCGGCCGAGGCGATCGCCAGGCAGGCACGCCGAAAAGTGCCGCTGGTCGAGGGCGCAGAACATCCGGATAATTACGACTTCGCCGTCTTCACCTCCGGCAATCCCGACTTCGCCACCCGCCGTCTGATGCAGGGTTTTGGGCTGAGGGCCTGAGCGCCAACGAGCAATGTGGCTTATTTGCCACGGTTTTTCCGTGATGACTGCAATTCGCGATTGTGCGCTTGCTCATCGGACGATCTCGTGTATTATTTATCCATTCCGCAAATCGAACACAGGAGGCGTGAAATGAAGTCCATTACCATGTATATGCGCCTTTCTGGCGGAACGGCTATTGTGGCCTCGGTGTCTCGCACATCGATGCCGGCCGGCATGTGTTTCCAGGCTGTATAAGGCTGGATTTCCGCCGCTTTTGGCACTTTTCCCATTGATCTGACGTGACCGGCTGACGACGCGATTTACCGTGTTTCCTCGTCCGCATCCGCACGTCTTTCTTCATCTCAGAGGACCTGGTCGCGATATGTGCCGGGACGGAAAATCATGCGTGAATCACAATTTATAGTTGCTGACACCCTTTCGGCTGCGGTTCATGAACTCTGCCGCGAACATGGCGTCTGGAAGACTGCCGGTGCACTGCTCCTGGCAGCCTGGAGACGTCGTCAAGAAGAGAACCAAATCTCTGATCTTTCCAATCGGATGCGCCGCGATGTCGGTTTCCCCGAACTCGAGGACGACCGCGGTAATGCCCGGTTCAACCTTTGGGACCTCCGGCTGTGAAAGTGCTGCGATGGGTCCCCGGCGGGCTTGCCGCCGGGGCCTCACGTAGAGGTTCTATGGTTCTGGAGCTAAAAGAATGACAGCCGTCTTCCGCAAACTTTGCCGTGACGATATGGCGGAGGCTGCGAGCGTTCACCGTACGTCCTTCAAAGAACGGCTGCCGTGGCTCGCTCAGCTTCACGCGCCGGAGGAGGATCGCGGATACTGGAGAGGACATCTCTTCGCGACCTGCGACATCTGGGGCGCCGAAAGGGACGGCACCTTGCTCGGCGTTATTGCCTTTCGCAAGGACTGGATCGACCAGTTCTATATCCTGCCGGGCGTGCGGGGGCAGGGGATCGGTTCCCGGCTGCTGAACATCGCGAAGGGAGCCCATCCGGAGCTCTTCCTCTGGACCTTCCAGCGCAATGTTGCAGCCCGCCGTTTTTATGAAGCGCGTGGTTTCGTCGCGACCGAGGAGACCGATGGCTCAGGCAATGAGGAGAAGGAGCCGGACGTACTCTACCGCTGGCGCATGACGACTGAATAAACACCACTTGCAAACTGAAAAATTCGGTGGCTTGCTCCGTCTATTCCATGGAGGAGAATCCGCATGTCGCTTGAACACTGGCTCGCTTTCGTCGCCGCATCGTCGGTTCTCCTGGCCATTCCGGGGCCGACGATCCTGCTCGTCATTTCGTATGCGCTGAGCCATGGCCGCAAGGTGGCCTCCGCCACGGTCGCCGGCACGGCGCTGGGTGACTTCACGGCGATGACCGCGTCCATGCTGGGGCTGGGTGCTCTGCTTGCGACCTCTGCAGCGCTCTTTACGGTGCTGAAATGGGTGGGTGCCGCCTACCTCATCTATCTCGGCATCAAGCTTTGGCGCGCGCCGGTTTCCGAACGGGCAGCCGATCTCGGCGAAGCCGAAGTGACGTCGGTAAAGCCGTTCAAGATTTTCCTGCATACCTATGTGGTCACCGCACTGAACCCGAAGAGCATTGTCTTCTTCGTGGCCTTCCTGCCGCAGTTCCTGGACCTCAGTCAGCCCCTGTTCTTCCAGATGGTGGTCTTCGAAGTGACCTTCCTGGTGCTCGCAACCCTGAATGCCACGCTCTACGGCCTGCTGGCCTCGATGGCCCGCAACACGATCCGCAAGCCGAAGGTCCAGCGGATCGTCAACCTCACCGGCGGTTCGCTGATGATCGGCGCCGGGCTGTTGTCGGTCGGCTTCAAGCGCGCAGCCGTCTGAGCGTCGTCAAGGAGGAGCAACTGATGATCACCGGGCGTTGCCATTGCGGTGAGACCGTTTTCGAGATCAAGGGCGAACTGCCACAGGCACTCACCCGTTGCACCTGCACCTTCTGCTCCAGGCGCGGTGCGCTGCATGCCTATTACGAGCCGAAGCAGGTGAAAGTCACCGCCGATGCCGCCAATGACAAGGTCTATCGGTGGAACACCAAAACGGTGGCGCATCATTTCTGCGGCACATGCGGCTGCACCACCTATAGCGACAGCCCGGATTTCCAGCCGGACGGCACATGGGACGGCAAAACCCGGCGTATCGCCGTGAATGCACGGCTATTCGACGATTTTGACGCGGAAGATTGGCCGCACACGGTCATCGACGGCCGGCACCTCTGGTAGGAGAAGAGCGATGAGTGACATTACCCTGCTTGCCTTTGCGATCGTCGCGTTCATTGGCATCGCCACACCCGGGCCGACCGTTCTCCTGGCGCTCACCAACGGCTCGCGTTTTGGTCTGCGCCGTGCGCTGCCTGGCATGGCCGGTGCGATGATCTCCGATTTCGCGCTGATCGGCGCAGTGGCGCTCGGCCTCGGCGCGTTGCTGGCGGCCTCCGAATTCTGGTTCTCGGTCGTCAAGTGGCTGGGTGCCGGTTACCTTGCATTTCTCGGCCTGATGCTTCTGCGCTCGAAAGGCTCGCTTGACGTAACGGCAGGCGCTGCTGCCGCCGGTTCGGGTTCCGCGACGTCAATCTTCCTGAAGAGCTTCCTCGTCGCGGTGACCAATCCCAAGGGATACCTGTTCTTCTCGGCTTTCCTGCCGCAGTTCATCGTGCCGGATGCGCCGCAGTTTCCGCAATATGCGATCCTGGCGCTCGTCTTTGCGTTGATCGATTTCGCGGTTATGTTCGCCTATGCGCTGCTCGGCTCGCGGGCGGTGCATCTGTTGAAGAAGAAAGGCGCGCTCTGGCTTGACCGGCTCTGCGGCGGCGCGCTTCTGGCGCTCGCGGGGTCTCTGGCGCTCTATCGAAGGGCCGCTTCGTAAAGGAAGAACCCGATGTCTGGTCCAGTGAAATCCGTCCGGCCCTTCCTGATGTTCCAGGGCGGCACCTGCGAGGAGGCGATCACCTTCTATACGTCAGTGCTGCCGGCAGGCAGGATCAACGACATCAGGCGTTACGGCCCGGGCGAGGCGGGGCCGGAAGGCAGCGTGTTTCGCGCCACCTTCGAGGTCGCGGGCCAGCAGGTGGTCTGCATCGACAGCCCGGTAAAGCATGTCTTCGATTTCACGCCGTCCTTTTCCTTTTTTGTGGAATGCGAGGCCGAAGAGGAGCTCACGCGGCTGGCCGAAGCTCTGAGCGAGGGCGGGATGTTCCTGATGCCCACCGACAATTACGGGTTCAGCCGGAAATTCTGCTGGCTTCAGGATCGTTTCGGCATTTCTTGGCAGCTCAATTTCGAGTAGCTCCTAAAGGCCTGTGCATTTTCGATCTTGCCCGGCGAAACGAATCCCGATCTCTGTTAGAGTTCCGGAGTCGCGGCTTCCAACGGTTACCGCGAAGAGACAGTTTACGGGGTAAGTGCATTGCAGGTCGGCATCGATATGGGAATTGTGTCCGGGGGCGATCCGGCCAAGCTCGATATCGAGGAGCTTCTGGCGACCCGTCTGCTCGTGCAGGGAAATTCCGGCTCCGGCAAGTCGCATCTCCTGCGCCGCCTTCTGGAACAGTCCGCGCCTTGGGTGCAGCAGGTGGTGATCGATCCGGAAGGCGATTTCGTCACGCTCTCTGAAAAATTCGGCCATGTCGTGGTCGATGGCGAGCGCAGCGAAGCCGAGCTTGCCGGCATCGCCAACCGCATCCGCAAGAATCGCGTCTCCTGCGTCCTGACGCTCGAAGGCCTCGATCTCGAAGAACAGATGCGCGCCGCCGCCGCCTTCCTCAACGGCATGTTCGATGCCGACCGCGAATACTGGTATCCGGTTCTGGTCGTGGTCGACGAAGCGCAGATGTTTGCGCCGTCGGTCGGCGGCGATGTGTCGGAAGACGCCAGAAAGCTTTCGCTCGGTGCGATGACCAACCTGATGTGCCGTGGCCGAAAACGCGGCCTTGCCGGCGTCATCGCCACCCAGCGGCTGGCAAAGCTCGCCAAGAACGTCGCGGCGGAAGCCTCGAACTTCCTGATGGGCCGCACCTTCCTCGATATCGACATGGCCCGCGCCGCCGATCTACTCGGCATGGATCGCCGCCAGGCGGAAATGTTCCGTGATCTGAAGCGTGGCAATTTCGTCGCCCTCGGTCCGGCCCTGTCGCGCCGGCCGTTGCCGATCGTCATCGGCACGGTCGAGACCTCGGCGCGCTCTTCGAGCCCGAAGCTGATGCCGCTGCCGGATGCGCCGCAGGACGTCGAGGACCTGATCTTCACGCCGGATCCGGAAGAATTCACCCGGCCGATGGTCCGCCGTGCCCCGCCTGCGCCGCGGCCGACAACGGATATCCTGGCCGAACTGTCGCGCTCGACGCCATCAGCGGTGGCGCCGCCGCAGGAGCCGCGTGTCGCCCAGCCGGAATTGTCCGCCGAAGAGCGCGAAGACCGGCTGTCCGCCGTGCTGTCGGAAATTCTCGACGATCCGCAATCCGCCTACCGGACGGATTCCGTCCTATATCAGGATTTTCTGGTGCGCGCCCGGATGCGGCGCCTGCCGGGTCCGCCGCTCTCGCTCGGTGAATTCCGCCGCCGCACGGCGATCGCCCGCTCGGGTGTCGACGAGGAAACCGCTTCCAGCGAAGTCTGGGGAACGGCGCTGTCGCTGTCATCGGGCGTTTCGGATGACCTGCAGGGCGTTTTCCTGCTGATGGCGAAGGCGGCGATATCAGGCGAACCATGCCCGTCGGATGCACGGATCGCCCGGGCCTACGGCACCCACTCGGCGCGGCGCGCCCGTCGCCTGCTCGGTTATTTCGAGGAACAGGGCCTGATCGTCGTGCATGCGGACTTTTCGGGCAAACGCATCGTTGCCTTCCCGGATCTGCAGGCGGAGACCGCGCCCGGCAGCGCCGACGCGCCGGATGAGGGCGAGGCGAGGGCCGCTGCCGAATAGGTGGTCAGTGGATGTGAAAATGCGCTTCCACCGCCGCGGCGATAAAGGCGCGCCGGGCTTCCGAAGGCCTCGACTTTCCCTTCAGCGCTTCGTCGCAGACCTGTTCCGCCAGATGATGCTGACTGCCGTGATAGGCCGGCCAGAAACGGTCGAGGACTGTTTTTGCCTCGCGTACCGTCTTGACGGTGCGGACCGTGCCGGTTTCGGGATTCTCGATCCTGATCGGGCTGTTCCAGAGTTTCGATTTCATGACACGACACCTCCTTTCCTTAAGATGGTACGAACCCCCTGTTCCGTCAAAAAAGCCTGCGGACAGCCTTGCCGAAAGGTTAAGAGACCGGTGCAGTTGACATTCCTGTGACATCCGCCTAAACACCGCGCCAACGCCGGGCCGAAAGACCCGGTGTTTCACTGACATGTCCCGTGGTTTTCTCCGAACGCTTTCGTGAGAGACCTGTCAGAGCTCTTAAATCAGGGCTCAGAGGAGGGCGTGTTTCCTTGATCCGGCTTGGCAGCAAGTCGGTGTAACCGTTTGATAAGGAAATACGATGAGCAAGCGCGAATCGTCCAAATACAAGATCGACCGCCGTATGGGCGAAAACATCTGGGGTCGTCCGAAGTCCCCGGTGAACCGCCGCGAATACGGCCCGGGCCAGCACGGCCAGCGCCGCAAGGGCAAGCTTTCCGACTTCGGCGTGCAGCTGCGCGCCAAGCAGAAGCTCAAGGGCTATTACGGCGACCTGCGCGAAAAGCAGTTCCGCTCGATCTATGACGAAGCCAACCGCCGCAAGGGCGACACTTCGGAAAACCTGATAGGTCTGCTCGAATCGCGCCTCGACGCGATCGTCTACCGCGCCAAGTTCGTTCCGACGGTCTTTGCTGCCCGCCAGTTCGTCAACCATGGCCACGTCACCGTCAACGGCGTTCGCGTCAACATCGGTTCCTACCGTTGCAAGGCCGGCGACGTCATCGAAGTCCGCCAGAAGTCGAAGCAGATGGTTACGGTTCTCGAAGCCGTTTCGCTCGCTGAACGCGACGTTCCGGACTATATCGAAGCCGACCACAACAAGATGGTTGCCACCTTCGCCCGCGTTCCGGGCCTGAGCGACGTTCCTTACGCCGTTATCATGGAACCGCAGCTGGTCGTCGAATTCTACTCGCGTTGATGAATTGCCCTTCGGGGCGGTTCTGCGACACAAAAGAAAAGCCGCCTTTCGGGGCGGCTTTTTTCGTTTGATCAGACAGTTTAGCGAGAATTACCGCCTCACTTGGAGGCGGCCAGACTGCTGACAAACCCGTCGATATTTTCGGCGGGTTTTGTTTTTGTGGATTTGTTTTTCCGCCGGGAGGTCTTGGCGGGAGGCGCAGAAGGATGGGCTGGCTCATGCCGCGGCTGGTTTTGGTGTTTTGATGAGCGCCATTGCGA
>NZ_JBFTNK010000019.1:0-73711 GCF_056397445.1 Neorhizobium sp. 05N33
TCCTTCCCGAGGAGCTCCTTCCCGAGGAGCATGCCGGCGGCCCGGCTGATGTTCATAACCTGGCCGTTGTCGAACTCCAGCAGTTCCACCCGGTTGGTCGAGGACGCCCAGTTCTTGATGGTGATCTTGTCCTCGATGTCCTTGATCACCAGGGTGTCGTTGGCAAGGTCCCTGATCGAGATGATCAGGTCGTTGCCGTACTTCTGGACAATGATGTCCTCGATCCCGATCCCGGCGCCAAACCGGATCCGGTCYCCAAGCATCATACCGCCGACACTGCTTCCGGGATCCGAAATAGTATCTTTCCCATCGCCCCTTCCAAAGGAATAGCGATCATCCGCAGTCGTTCCCTTGAGCTTGTCCGCACCTGACGTGCCCAGGATGATGACCGATTTGCCGTCGGCATTTATAAGTGTGCGACTAACTTCCGCTACCGATCCATCAGGTTTGTAAGTCGTCGTGACGCGAATTACGCTGCCGTCGGCCTGTGTGGTTGTTTCATCCTTGAGATCTATAGTTCCATCGTTATTGTTGTCCTTCAGGAGGCTGATGATATTGCCGTCAGCGCTGACGGTCATCGTACCCGTGGCGATCGTGGCGCCGGCACTGTTAGTATCGACTATCGAGGTGACGGAGCGACCATCCATCAGGATGCGGGAGGTCTCGACATGCTCGTAGGTGCCATTATTATCGTAGTCGCTTTTGACGACCTTGGTCAGACCGTCGGCGCCGAAGGTTGTCGACAGCTTCGCCGCGACAGCGGAATTCCACGTAATGACCCTCGGATCCAATGATGGCGTCAACGCGGCTTGAGTATTGACGATTGTTGCAGTCCATGCACCTGTTACATCCCACACGACAGTTTCCGTGTGGTCGACGTCGCCATCGCCATCGTCATCTCGGGTGATGGTCTGGGTTCGGCCGTCGGCGCTGGTAACGGTTGTCTCGTTTCGCATCATTGTATTGGATGCGGTATAATTCGTGGCAATCTGTTTCGAGCTGCCGTCGGCATTCTTGGTAGCGACCAAAACCCGCGTCTGGTCAAACGCACCGTCGCCGTCAAAATCCCAATGTAGGGTCGATGTTCTTCCATCGAAGCTCACGGTTTTGACCGTCCGACTCGCTAGGTTTCCGTTGCTCAAGTAATTGGAGATCGTCGTGATCGAGTTTCCGTCGATCGATTGCTCCTTGAGTTCGACCTGGTCGATCTTGCCGTCTCCAAGGAGATCACGCTCGGTCAGCGAGGTCAGTCCGTCACCTTGGACGGTTTTGGTGACGATTGCGGTTACGCTACCATCGGCGGCTTGTTCGGTGGTTACGGTGCGGCTCCCAGTATCGGCCAGGGATTTCGTGGATGCCGTTCGCGTGCGGTCGAAGAAACCGTCGCCATTCAGATCTTCTTGCACGGTCAGCGTCCGACCATCGGCGCTGGCCAGGGTCACGTATTTGGAAAGCGTCGAACCGTCCGACTTCTTGTTGACGACGGTGCGCGTGCGGGTGCCGTCGGGGTTGATCACAGTGATGTCTGTGAAGGTCTCTGTGGTGTTGCCACCAGGCGCAGCCGTTATCCGCGAGACGGATGTGGACAGGCCATTGCCCGAGATTGTGGTCACCTCCTGCATCGTCATGGCGCCGGCAGCGTAGTTGGTGACAGTCCGAGTCTCCGAGCCGTCCTCGTTGAGTGTGATGATGTCCGTCTCGCTCTTGCCATACGAGCCCGAGCCGGTCAGATCCCACTGTCGATTGATGCTAAGGCCATTACCGCTGGTGGTAATGATGGCCTTGTTGCGCAGCGTCCTAACTTCGGACGACGCGTAGGTAACATTGAACTCCGAGACTGTCCGAACACGGCTGCCATCGACATTGGTAGCCGTGATATCTGTCAACGCCCAGTCGAGGCGGTTGAGCGATGCCAAGGACTGCGGCATATGTTCACGCGTTATCGACAGACCATCGGCACTTGTCGTCACCCTCGTCTCGCCGACGACGGTCGATCCGCTGTAATCGATATAGGTTGCTACCGAGCTACCTGTGGGCATGATAGTGACGGTGACGATCTGATCGTTGACCGAATTGCCGTCTAGGTCGGTGGACGTCGTTTTGATCAACCCGTGGTTGCTGACCGTGACAGTGACTTTATCGTTGAGGACGTTGCCGGTCTTGTAGTTGGTGGTGGTGACGACGCTGCTGCCGTCGGCGTTCAAAACCGTCCTCTTCACCTCCTTATGCGAGAAGGCGCCGTTGCCGTTTCCATCCCAAATGCTGGTTACAGTCAGGCCGTCGGCGCTGGTGTCGATCGTGGTGCCGTGCTGGAGTGCATGGCCTCCGTCGAGTTCGGTGACCTTGCGCGTCGAGCTCCCGTCGGCATTGTGGACGGTCGCGTCGGTGATCTCTCGCTCGTAGACGGAATCGCCATCGAGATCGACTTGCACAACACTGATCAGGCCGTTGCCGCTGACCGTTGAGACCGCCTTGGACTCCAACTGCCCGGCGTCGAACGTCGAGGCCGTCGTCGTCTTGCTTCCGTTGCTATTGACGAGAATGGCGGTCGTTTGATCGTTGACAGCGTCGCCATCGAAGTCGGCGTCGATCGTCACCGCCTTCTGATCGGTCGCTGTCGTCGTCACTACCTTCGAGATCAGCACCGAACCGGGTAGCGTATGAAGGCTTTCAGTTTTGATCGTGCCGCCATTGGAGTTCAAGGCGAGGGTGTCGACGCTCTTGACGTCCATGATGCCGTCGCCGTTGTAGTCCGTCTGGGTGACTACAGACAGCCCCGTGGCACTGATGTTGATCGTTTTTTGGCTAAGGACCGAGGCGTTCTGGGCAGTTTCAACAATTGTTTGTGTAGCCGATCCGTCGGCATTGAAACCTGTCAAGCCGGAGACGATCCGCTCGTAGACGCCGTTGCCGTCGCGATCTGCTTTGGTGTTGATCGAGTATCCGGTTGCATCGGTCCAGACGTAGCTTTTCGACAACACGGTATTGTTCGCACTGAGATTGGATACGATATGCGTCGTCGACGAGTCGGCATTGATCGCGGTGACGTCGGTGACGAGGCCATCCCAGGTGCCGTCGCCGTTGACGTCCGTCTTGGTCGTGATCGATAGCTTGCTGGCGGAAGTGACCTGCTCGACGTTGCTCTTCAGCGTGCCGTTTGCGTTGTATTCGCTGTTCGTCAGCATGCGGACGCCGTCGATACCAATGGAATCCACCACCGTCACATCGTTATGGAAGTCGCCATTGGCATCGGTCTGCGTCTTCAGCGTCCGCTTGTCGGCGCTGAGAGTTGACGTCGTCTTCTGCATCATCGAGCCGTTGCGACTGGTGGCAATGGCAGTCGTGGTGCGGCTGCCGTCGCCGTTCAGCACGACTGTCCTGGTCGCCGTCGAATCGAAATACCCGTCACCGGTGAGGTCCTGCTGCGCCGTTGTCGTCAGGCCGTCGGCGCTCCGCGTCGTCACGGTCTTAGCGATCAGAGTATCGTTGCCACTTTTCAGAAGCTCGGTAGCAGTGCTACTGCCGTCGCCGTTCAGCGTTACAGCATTGCTTTTCGTGCGGTCGTAGAAACCGTCGCCATCGAGATCGGTCCGCGTGGTAACCGAGAGCCCGTCGGCGTTGGTGTTTATTTGTTCCTGGCCGAGGAGCGTGCCGTTTGAGGCGAGCACCGACGACGTCTTGGTGGTTGCGCCCGTTCCGTCGGCGAGAATCGAGGCGGTGCGATCCCAGGCGCCGTCGCCGTTGATATCCTCGTTCAGTGATATCGTACGCTGGTCGTTGCTGACCGACTGCACCGACTTCGACAAAAGCGTATTGTCGCCGCTCGTTACCGTCTTGGTGGTAACGCGTGTCCCGCCTGCATCGACACTCACCTGGCTCAAGATACGGTCGAGGACGGTGTCGCCGGTCAGATCCTGCTGCACTATATTCGACAACCCGTCGCCGGAGGTCGTGGTTATAGTCCTGCCGTGCAGCGTGTCAGTTCGGTCCCGCTTTTCTTCGGTGATGACGACATCGCCATTTGCGAGCATGGTGGTGACATAGCTCTGCTTGACGTCCACCAGCGCGTCGCCGTTCTTGTCGGTATCGACGGTTCGGATCGCACCGTTGGCGCTGGTCGACGTTGTCTCGCTGGAGATCAGCGCGTTATCGCCACCGCGGTCGCTGACGGTCTTCGTCCGGCCGCCGTCGCCGTTGACGACCGTCGCTTCCGTTCGGGTCAGTTCATAGGCGCCATTGCCCTCGCGGTCCGTCTTGATGGTCTTCGTCAGGCCGTCGGCGGTGACGGTGATCAGCACGTCCTTCAAAAGCGCGCCGCTGACGGAAAGCTCCTTCGTCCGCGTCGACGAACTGCCGTCGGCATTCTCGGTATATTGCTGCGTTTGGTTGTTGACGCCGTCGCCGTCCTGGTCGAGTTCGGTCAGTACCGACTTCAGATCAGCGCTGGTGGTCGTCTTCATCCTGTACGCCAGCGATCCGTCGGCGCGGAAGGTCGAGACGGTCTCGCTCTTCGAGCCGTCACCGTTCAACACCCGCTGCACGCTCTGGGAACGATCGACAACCGCATCGCCATCGTCGTCGTACTGGGTCGTGGTGGTCAGGCCATCGGCGCTGACAGTGATGACTTCCTTGAAGGCGAGGCTGCCATCTGGATTGTAGGCCTTGAGATCCGTCGTCGTCGAACCGTCTGCATTGGTCGTCGGTGTGCGGACGATCTTGTAGCCCTTGTCCTCCATGGCGAAGGCAGCATCGCCGACCAGGCCGGTCGTGCCATCGGCGCGGGTGAAGTTCGAGGTTCCAGCAATGGCAGACCCATCCATAAACGACTGTCCGCTTCCGGTCGCAGTTAAATCTATGGACACGATGCCCAGTGCCGCAAGCGTCACCAACTGGCCGTTGACCATAATCCGAAAGTCGGACCAGCGTGCGTCGCCGCTGTCGAGTTCTCCGTCGTGATCGGTATCGAATACCTTTTTCAGAGCGTCAAAATCGCTCTCTGAACCAGGATCCCATTCGGTAAAGATGAATTCTTTCTTGTCGCTGATCTTTTCGTCGCCGTCAGCATCCAGAACCAGCACGCCGTCGCCCGCATCGACCCAGGCAGTCCGGTGCTCGTAGCCGTCGCCCTCCATCTCGACGAATGTATGGGACGTGTTCAACTGCTCGATTGAAAGACCATCGCCGTCAAGATCGAACAAAACCGGTTTGCCGCTTGACGTGCCACCTGGGCCTGATTGTTCATTCTCTTGCGACTCTCCACCGCCGGACTTGCCGGAAATGCCAGCCGATGGGCTGCTTGGGCGCGATGTCGGAACCGGGCCGATCTCCGGCAGACTAGGGTAACCGCCGGACGATTGAGTTGATGGAAATCCATAACTGACGCTGTGGGATACAAAATCATAGGCGATGAATTCGCTTTGTGGAGCTACGCGATCCGGTCTGGGCGTCGGCACCGGCCCGATTTGCGGCAAACTCGGAAAATTCTCTGACGAAGAGTCGTCCCAATAATAGGTCGCTGGATTCTGGTTGTCCCGCCACGGGGACATAACACTTGGCAAACTATCCGGTCTCGGCGTTGGGACCGGTCCGATTTGCGGCAAATCGGGATAGTTGCTTGAACTGCTCCATTCACCATATGTCGCCGGATTCTGGTTGTCCCGGCGCGGGGACACGGCACCCGTCAAACTGTCAGGCCTCTGGGTCGGCACTGGCCCGATTTGCGGCAAGTCGGGATAGTTATCTGAGATATTCCAGTCGCCGTAGGTCATTGGATTTTGGTTGTCGCGGCGAGGAGCATTTAGCGCCCTCATTTGATCCAGCACGTCCCTACCGTCCAACACCTCCGTCCGAAAATTTTCCCTTTTGAACCCCCCGTCATTAAAATATGTGGTCCGGTCGGTCGACAGGATATCTCCCTTGCCATTCCTGCCTAATATCTGGGTTCTTTCGACGACGGTGGAGTTGGGCGTCGTGTATCGATTTTCGACAGGTAGACCACGTGCGATATAAGGGTCGAGTGGGGCGAAAGGCTTTCCTAGATTCTTGATAAATGCTTCTGCGCCCGTTTCACCCAAATAGCCCCCAATTACGCCGAGTGCGAGCCCGCCAACGAGACCCCCAACGGGGCCAGCAACCATAAAGCCCACGCCGGCGCCCACTTCCCCTAACGCGAATCCCCCCGCAACAGAGCCCGCCAAACCTGCCGACTCCTCCAACACGTTCTGGTGTGTCCCATTTTTCCACGCATCAATGACATCGACTGAACCTATTAACGCTCCGGCGCCGGTCCCTAAATATCGCCCCATGTTGAGACCGGTAAAAAGGTCGACGATCCCATACTTCAACGACATCGTAAAATCGAGGATGAAGGCAACGTCGTCGTCAATACCAAAATCAGGTTGCTGATCTTCTGAAGAGCTGCTCATGGCTATCTCTTATTCAAACGATGAAATAATGCTGCGGTTGAAAAGGCGCACGCTTGAGAGAAAAAAGTAGACATTCCCAAGAGAAATGGGAAAAAATATGCCGTAAAGAAGCGAGACGTGCCAACATATCTTTTTTCAGAAATCCCAACGTGATGGAATAGCAATATGTACGTCAATAAAAAAGCAATAAGATAAAATATCAGCACGCCAATTATCATTCCATTTTCGTATTTTCCGACGAAATATACCGTTTTTTTCTTAGAAAATACAAATATCGCGGAAGAGAATACGATTATGTTCGAGACTATATAACTCAGAACTCCGCTGATATAATAGAACCCGGAAAAATTGTCGTATTTATTTAAATCTTGGAATCGATCTTGAAATGATTTACTCAAATTTAAAGTAGCAAACAATAAATCTTTAAAAAATCCAATAGATAAAAAATACCCTAATAAATATGTCGAGGACGCGACCATTATTATCGATGCTATAGTTGCAATATTTATGTACCTCTGAAGTTGAGGGTGGTCTTTTATGTGGAAGGGGAAAATTTTACTACTGTCGATTTTTGGCATTTTAAGCTCTGAGATTTCGCGGGCTAATCCAGTACAGCAAAAATAACAATTTGCGTGCCCTAACCCTGTACTACATAAGCCCCACCCACAAACCTCGCCCCTGCCGCCTTCATCAATCGATCCGTCGCCTTGATGTTCGAGCCGGTTGTCACGTGAATGGAGGAATGGCTCGCATTGAGCGAGACTGCCCATTGCCTGACAGCGGCGACGAGCGCCAGAAAGATCTTCGCCCGCCGGACCGGCCCCAGCTTCAGGTCTACGGCGATCACGTGCACATTGGCAAACAGCGGACCGTCGGAAAGCATATACGAATCCGCAGTCGCCCACGCCACACCCGACGCCACACCGCCCCATTCCGCTACAATACCGACCATACGCGGCGGACGAGAGAGGATCGTCTCGAAGTGCTTTTTCAGCTTCCAGTCGGAAAAAGGCTGGCTGCGAAACACCGTGGTCGCATGATGCTGGATCATGATGTCGCGTACTACAGGTATGTCCCCCTCGTCAAAAAGGCGAACACGCAGACCAGAAACAGATTTCCGGTCAGCCTCGATTTCTGGGCGAGCGAAAGCGCTCGCGGAAAGCGATTGTTGTGAAATGTCCATAGATGATTTTGCCCCAAACCCTATCAACAGGGAAGGCATCGCACTGCATCCGATGGTTGTCAATCGAGGGTGTGAAAAATATTAACGAAGTAAACCCGATACGCTGCGACAGCCGCTTCGCGGAAGACTTCATAGTGGCATCCTCGATGTTGATACCTGGGGTGACGCTCGTGAAACAACGGGTGAGCGCTGTACCAGGCTGATGGCGAAGCCGAAGCCAGGCAAGCTGGACGATAGTTATTCGTAGCCTCGTGTTCCTAGCTTTCGATACTCTTTGCTCGCCTGTTGCAACCGTGTTGCGCGGACTTGTTTGCACCACAGGCGCAACACGCTGAAAAGCGCAGATGCGCCAAGCACTTAATATCTTGAAAGAAATGGTGCCCGGAGGCGGATTTGAACCACCGACACGCGGATTTTCAATCCGCTGCTCTACCAACTGAGCTATCCGGGCATCGAGGCCTTAGGCCTTCCGGCCGAGGCCGGCGGGGGTCATTTCCCCCGGAGCGAGCGGGGTTATAACATCTTGTTCGGCCATGTCCAGCGCCAGAACCCACTTTTTTGAGAGGTTTGCGAAAATCGCGATTTCCTGAACAAAAACAGGCGCGATCTGCCCGGCTCAGTCGTCCGAACCGTCGGCCTTGGTCTCATCGTCCGAGACCGGAATGGCGTAGGAGCCCGTCAGCCAGCGCGACAGGTCCAGCGTGCGGCAGCGGTCGGAGCAGAAGGGATAGTGGTCGCGCGCCGATGGCTTGCCGCATTCCGGGCAGGGTCTCGTCTTGCGGAGCGGCTCGACCTTGCCACCGGTCTTGATCGGTTCGGATGTCATTTTAGAATACTCCTTTCTACAGGGGGGCGTGGCGCTTCGGCAGCTTTTGATTGCCGAAGACACCCTGCAGGCGCAGCCGGAGCACCTTTCGGCATGCTCCATCGGCTTGCTCTATTGGCCTGCGCCGTCTGAACCAGCCTTTTCAGCCTTCCGGCCAGGCCGCCGCCACGTCGAAGCCTTCGCCGGTCAAAAGCCCCGTCACCTCGAAAAGCGGCAAGCCGACGACGTTGGTGTAGGAGCCGACCAGCTTCTGCACGAACGATCCGGCAATTCCCTGGATCGCGTAGGCGCCCGCCTTGCCGCGCCATTGCCCGGACGCGATATAGTTGTCGATCTCGCGGGTGGAAAGCCGCTTGAAGCGCACCTTGGTCTGCACCACCTTCTGGCGGAACTGGCCGCCGGGGGTGATCAGGCAGATGCCGGTATAGACCCAGTGTCCGCGCCCGGAGAGCAGGTGCAGGGCAGACGAGGCCTGCTCCGTATATTCGGTCTTTTCGAGAATGCGGCGACCGACGGCGACCACCGTGTCGGCCGACAGGATATAGCTGTGCCGCCAGGCCGGATCGTTGCGGATGGCGCCGAGCGCCGCTTCGGCCTTTTCCGTCGAAAGCCGGCGGGCGAGCGAGCGCGGATGTTCGGATTTCTTCGGCGTCTCGTCGATATCCATCGGCATCAGCCGCGCCGGCGCGATGCCGGCCTGGTTGAGGAGGTCGAGACGGCGCGGAGAACCGGAGGCCAGTATCAGCTTTTGTTCCAGCGCCATGAGAGCCCGCCGCGGATGAAGGGATTTTACTTGAAGCGGTAGGTGATACGGCCCTTGGTCAGGTCGTAGGGCGTCATTTCGACAAGCACCTTGTCACCGGCGAGAACGCGGATACGGTTCTTGCGCATGCGGCCGGCTGTATGGGCGATGATCTCGTGTTCGTTTTCGAGCTTCACGCGGAACGTCGCGTTGGGCAGGAGTTCGGTCACGACGCCCGGGAATTCGAGGACTTCTTCTTTAGCCATCTATAGTTTTTCTTCCTGTGTTGGGTTGGGCCGGCAACGCTTTTCGCGCCCGCCCGGAAATTTGCGCGGAAACTACACAATCGTGTCCGCTTTGTGAACCTCGCTTGCGCGCTATTCTCAATGTCGTTTCAAGTCACATCCGGCAGGCCGTTTCAGGCGGTCTCGGCGGGGTGCCGGCTGATGCCGGAAAGCCGCTCGTCGATCAGCCGCCAGAGGTGGTCTCGAACCTCACGATAGGCATCGAGCATCTGGTCGCGGGTGCCGGTCGCAGCGGTCGGATCCATGGTCGGCCAATAGACCACGTCGACGGCATTGGCCCGGGTCAGTTCCAGCGCGGCATGGTGGGCTTCCGGCGTCAGCGTGACGATCAGGTCGAAAAAATCGTCCTCGAGCTCTTCGAGCGTACGCGGCTGGTGGCGGCCGATCGAAAGGCCGACCTCCTCCAGCACCGCATCCACGAAGGGATCGCGCTCTCCGGAGCGCACGCCCGCCGACTGGACGTAGATATCGGGTGGCAGCAGCCGCTTTGCAATGGCCTCCGCCATCGGCGAACGGATGATGTTGAAGCCGCACATAAAAAGGATGGCGCCCGGTCTCTTGGTTTTGGTCTCCGGCGCGAGCACTGCTTCCATGCTCAACCGCGCCAGTAAAGCACGCAGACCAGCGTGAAAAGCCGGCGGGCCGTGTTGAAATCGACGCGGATCTTGCCGTCCAGCCGGTCCATCAACGTCTGCGAGCCTTCGTTGTGGACGCCGCGCCGACCCATGTCGATCGCCTCGATGCGGCTCGGGGTAGAGGAACGGATCGCCTCATAATAGCTTTCGCAGATCATGAAGTAGTCCTTGATGATCCGCCGGAAGGGCGTCAGCGACAGGATATGGGTCGCGACCTCGTCGCCCCTTTCGGTGGTGATGCCGAGCACCAGCTTGGCGTCGACGAGCGAGAGCTTCAGCTTGTAGGGGCCGCCGGCATGGCCGGACGGCTCGAAGGAGTTTTCCTCGACCAGGTCGAAGATGGCGACCGCCCGCTCGTGCTCCACATCGGGCGTCGAACGCCCGATCGAGTCGTCCAGGACGACATCGTAAAGCCGGAAGTCGCCTCGCCCCATCCGTCAGCCCTCGTCGTCGAGGGGCAGGCCGTTCAGGCGGATTGCGACGGAACGGGCGTGCGCATCGAGCCCTTCGGAATGCGCAAGCGTGATCGCCGCCGGCGCCAGCTGGCGCAGCTGATTCGGCCCAAGCCGCAAAATCGAGGTGCGCTTGACGAAATCGAGCACCGAAAGGCCCGAGGAAAAACGGGCCGAACGGGCGGTCGGCAGCACGTGGTTTGAGCCGCCGACATAATCGCCGATCACTTCCGGCGTATGGCGGCCGACGAAGATCGCGCCGGCATTGCGGATGCCCGGCAGCAGCGCGTCAGGATCGGCAACGGCGAGTTCCAGGTGCTCGGCGGCAATCCGGTTGGCGAGCGGTAGCGCCGCCTTGAGGTCCGGCACCAGGATGACAGCGCCGAAATCGCGCCAGCTCGCCGCGGCGGTTTGCGAACGCGACAGGGTTTTCAGCTGGCGCTCGACCGCCGCCTCCACCGCCTTGCCGAGCCCGGCGTCATCGGTGACGAGGATCGACTGGGCGCCGGCATCATGTTCGGCCTGGGCGAGCAGGTCCGCGGCCAGCCAGTCCGGATCGTTTTCGCTATCGGCAATGACCAGGACTTCCGAAGGACCGGCGATCATGTCGATGCCGACCGTGCCGAAGACATGTCGCTTGGCGGCCGCCACAAAGGCATTGCCGGGGCCGACGATTTTGGCGACAGGGGCGATCGTCTCTGTGCCATAGGCGAGCGCTGCCACGGCCTGGGCGCCGCCGACGCGGTAGATCTCGGTCACGCCGGCGATGCGGGCGGCGGCCAGCACGGCGGGATTGATCGTACCGCCGTTGGCGGGCACGACCATGACCACGCGCGGCACGCCGGCGACCTTTGCCGGCACCGCATTCATCAGCACCGAGCTCGGATAGCTGGCGGTGCCGCCGGGAACATAGAGGCCGACCGCCTCGATCGCCGTCCAGCGGGAGCCCAAGCCGACGCCGATCGCGTCCTCGTAGATGTCGTCCTTCGGCATCTGGCGGGCATGGTGGCGCTCGATACGCTCGGCGGCGAACTTCAGGGCGCCGACGACCTTCCGGTCGGTCTCGGCGAAGGCGGCGTCGATCTCGGCCTCGGTCACCTTTATTCCGACCGTGGCGAGGTCGATACCGTCGAAACGGGCGGAATAATCGATCAGTGCCTGGTCGCCGCGGGCGCGCACATCGTCGATGATGGCGCGTACCACCGTATTCACATCTTCCGAGACCTCCCGCTTGGTCGAGAGAAATGCGGAAAACTTCGCCTCAAAATCCTGCGACGCCTGATCCAACCAGATTGCCAAGCGGATATCCCTTCCAGCTCAAAAAACGATGTTATCCCGCTCAGACCGTTCGGGCAAAGGGGCCAGATCAGGGATGACGGGGCTTCGACGCCGTTTCCCATGCGCCGCCGACATCCGCAAGAGCAACTTCGATGCATTCGACATCGAGCGCAATCGTCGATTTGCCGGAAAGCACCAGTTCGATCGTCCCTTCCGGGCCGTCGCCCTTCTGCGAGAAGGTGATCGCCAAAAGCGACAGGACCTCGTCTTTCCGGCCGCGATTGACGCCCGTCGAGCGCACCGCCTCGACCCGCTTGAAGACGATGGCCGAGCGGCGGCGTTCGAAACTTTTACGTTTTTTCTCACCGGCATTTTCCCAGACGAAGCGGTTGGCCGCGAGCGAGAAGTTTCGTTCGGGCTGCGACCAGCGCACGTCACCCACCTTGAAGACCGCATCCTGCATATGGGCGGAAATGACACCCAGGTCGTCCGGGTCGAGGGCCAGCAGCTTCAAGTCGGTCATCGCTTCCAATATCCATTAAGAGGCGCGCGTTCACGCGAATGTTCCTGGGACTTGAGATAGGATGTGGCGAGCCAAGAAGCAACGGCGGCAAGCGAGACAGCACCAGGCCCTATCGCCAGCTGCTTTCGTCCTTGAATCAATCGGACCCTCATTAGCAAACATCTACTTCGCCGCCTCCGCGCTGAGCTACCGCCGGCCGCGAAGAACATCGTCGCCCCCATATCTTGGTCCGCCCAAATAATTTTGCCGTGCCAGCTCGTCGATCAGTTGATAAACGTCACAGGCTGAGAATGGAGCCTTTACTAGATCCCACATCTCCGATTAATGAAGACATTCTTTTTCGTTGGGCAACATGCATATGCAGATTAGATACGAAATGCGGCCGGGTGCTTAAGCGACGAGTTGTGCAACTGCTAGTCGCAAGTGCGATCAGCGTGCTGTCTATCTTCCTGCTGATGAGGGCGGTGGATTGGCGACATGCGGTTGAGATCTTCCATCAGGGGGCATCCGTTCGCTGGCTTGCCCTGTTTCCAATCGCCGCAATCGGCATCGTGGTCCTTTGCGGACTTAGATGGCGTATGATGGTTGGATCCAACCTCAACAGTGGTGCCGCTTTCATCGCTGCCATCCTGGGACTGGGCGGGAATATGCTCCTTCCTGCCAGAGGTGGCGACCTAGTGCGGGCCCATTACACCCGGGAAAAGGCCAAGATCCCCTATTCGAGTATCGTTAGCAGACTTCTTGTCGAGAAAGTGATCGACTTGTCTACCGTTTTCGCACTTGGAATAATTGGTATCTTCGTAGTTGGAGGTCCTTATTCCATACGTGATTCCAGTGTTTTGGTCTGGGCCATCGTGATAGGAGGAGGCAGTACTGCGCTTTTTGTTATAGTGCTGGTGCGATTCCAAAGTGCCCTGGTATCGATATTGCAACCGTTGTTCCGGCTCGTGCGCACGCCGCATTTCTTTGAAAAGCATGTTGTTCCATTGCTCAGCGATGTCAGAGAAAGCCTGTCCTTCTCGCTCATGACGGTACCTGCAATAATAACGCTAGCTATGTGGCTTTTTGTTTATTCACCTGCGTATATCGTAGTTGCCAATTTCACCGGAGTGGTGCTTTCCTATCAGGAAGCGCTACTTGTGCTGTTTGCTGGCACACTCGGTCTTATGATCCCCGCGGCCCCCTCCGGTATTGGAACATATCACGCTTCGGTCGTCTCGGTCTTTATTCTCATGGGGCGCCCAGCATCCGAAGGGCTGTTGCTTGCCACGGCTGTCCATTTCCTGTTCTTTCTAGTCTATGCCATTCCTGCATTGTTGATGTTCGGCTGCATAAGTGCCGCCCGCATGCTGCCAAGGAACGTTGAATGAGACGCTATTTCTACACCTTGCTTCGAAGGTATCTATCTCTATTTGTCCTCGATCAAAACGTGGTCGTTGAAATCGATCCGACTACGAATGCAATCGTTGGGGAAATGCCCAATGGCCGAATTGCGTTTCGCAATCTACCGGGAGCAGGATCTCCGACAAGTTCTTTCCCGGTTGAGAAAGTAATCGAGTTTTCGCAGATAAGGGATGCAGAACCCGAGTATCTCGTCATAACCGGGCTGATCCACTATGAGCGCGATATCCAAAGCCTCTTCCGCAGCGTCCGGGAGGTTTGTCCGCCTGATTGTCGTTTGTTGTTGACTTACTATAGCAGCTTATGGAAGCCGCTTGCCACGCTTGCCTCCAGACTTGGGTACCGGACAAAGGCACCCGAACCGAACTGGCTCGCTCATGAAGATGTAAGCAATCTCCTGACCCTTGAGGGTTTCGAGCTTATTCGTTTGGACCAAAAGGTCCTGATCCCACTCTACGTTCCCGTGATCAGCAATTTTGTGAACCGTTATCTTGCACCTTTGCCGATTATCCGTAATTTTTGTCTGCTAAATATAGCTTTGGCAAGGCCGGTGCTCGATGTTGCACCTTCTATTACTCCCTCGGTTTCCATCGTCGTGCCTGCCCGAAACGAAGCACTTAACATCGAGTCGATTGTCACTCGTATTCCGCCGATGGGACCTGAGGACGAGATCATCTTTATCGAAGGAAACTCGACAGACGGCACTTGGGAGGCGATCAAGGCCGCTCAGGCGCGTCACCCGGAGCGGCGAATTCTCATCGGTCAACAGGAGGGCAAGGGAAAAGGGGATGCCGTACGCAAGGGATTTGCGATGGCAACGCGGGATATATTGATGATCCTCGATGCCGACATGACAGTCCCACCAGAGGATCTTCCCAAATTTTTCGATGCGATTAGAAGCGGCAAGGGTGAATTCATCAACGGTACCCGCTTGGTATATCCGATGGAAAAGAAAGCGATGCGCTTCTTCAACCTTCTCGGTAACAAGTTCTTTGCTGTGGCCTTCTCATTCGTCCTGAGCCAGCGCTACAAGGACACGCTCTGCGGAACCAAGGTGATTAGCCGAAGCAATTACACGAAACTAAGTTTCAACCGCTCGTTCTTTGGCGATTTTGACCCATTCGGCGATTTCGACCTGATCTTCGGGGCGGCAAGAATGGGGCTCAAGATCATTGAGGTGCCGATCATCTACCGCGAGCGGCAGTACGGTGAGACGAATATTTCCCGTTGGCGTCATGGCACAATTCTGCTCGCGATGCTCATCTTCGCGGCGCGTAAGATAAAGTTTCGCTGACATGGAAAGCACTTCCTATGAATCTGATCTTGAGGAAACGCTGGGCAACCGCGAGCGACTGCGATCCAATCCCAATCTGTTATACTGGTACGAGCAATTGTATCGATATCAGTTCGCTTACGAGCCCGGCATTGAATCGGCCAAGATCCTCGAAATCGGAAGCGGTACCTCACCACTCAAGCAATTTGTCCCTAATGTCACCACATCCGATGTGCTGGCCCTTGACTATCTGGACCTGGTTTTCGATTGTCACCGCATTCGCGATCTCGCCGAGATTCCAGACCGGAGCGTTGATGTCATCACGATGACAAATGTTCTTCATCATCTGAAAGATCCTCTAGCATTCCTACGTGACGCAACCGCGAAGTTGGTTCCAGGTGGTCGAGTCTATTTTGCAGAGCCGTTCTTTTCGGTTCTTTCGTATCCGATGTATCGGCTGCTTCATCACGAACCCGTTGATTTCAACATCGAGAGACCTGTGCTGAACCGGGTGCATGGTCCTCTTTCGACTTCGAACCAGGCGATGCCGCATATGATATTCTTTTCGCGGCCGGAGTGGCTCGCGGAACTGGGGGATGTTTACGATCTCAAACAGACGGATGTGCGATATTTCTCAGGTATTTCCTATCCGCTCACCGGTGGCATATCACGGCGTTTTCCGATTCCGGCACCCATATACAAACTCGTCCACAGCATCGATCAGGCGCTGGTGAGGCGTCTCCCACGTGTTCTTGCGTCGTTCTTTGTCGGGACCCTGGTAGCCTCCAAATGAAAGCAAAGCATGCAGTTTATCGGATCGCGAACGGCTTTTTCGAATATGGCTACCCCATTTATTTTCCCCTCTATTCTGGGTGGAAGGCTTTTGCCGATCGTCGCGAACGGGCGCTGATCCGTGGCATTCTCCGACGAGGAATGACCGTTATCGACATAGGTGCGAACATCGGCGTATATACTCGCTTTCTCTCGCGCAGAGTCGGCTCCTCGGGCGAAGTCCACGCATTTGAACCGTCGGAACTTAATTTCCTGCGACTCGGCCAGTCGGCATCGAAGCTTAACAATGTATTCCTCAACCAAGCGGCTGTGGGGGATCGCAGCGGGACTACGATGCTTTTTGTCTCCCAGGAACTTAATGTTGATCATCGCACTTTCGATAGCGGTGATGGTCGCAAAGAGGTGCCGGTCAGGGTCATTGCACTCGATGACCACTTCTCCCCTGCAAAACGCATCGATTTCATGAAAATCGATGTCCAAGGGTTCGAGCTAAGTGTGTTGAAGGGGGCAACTCGAATCCTCAAAGAAAACCGAGATCTTAAAATCTTGATGGAGTTCTGGCCCTTCGGGCTGAAACAGGCGTCGACCTCTGCGCGCGAGTTGATCGATTTTGCCCGAGATTTAGGGTTTTCCGTCGAACCGGTGCCTGACTCAGGTTCACCATCAATCGAGATGATGCTCGCAGCGCCCGTCAGCCTCGAAAACTACTGGAATGTTGTCCTTTCTCGTACGTGAAAGGACTGTGGGGGAAACGCAATGTTATCGACTGCGGCTAAAGTCAGGATTGCCCGCTGGCTTTCTACAATCGTCCTCGGTGGTCGGAGCCTTCTGGGGCTCTCGTCCAACGTAACGGTTCATCGACGAGGCATCAAATGGCAGTTGAACCTGAAGGAAGGTATCGATCTAGCAATCTATGTATTGGGCGGCTTCGAGGTGAGGACGCTCAAGCGTTATGAAGTGCTAATCAAGGAGGGCGATGTCGTGTTGGACATCGGAGCCAATATCGGCGCGCATACCCTGCCCCTTGCAAGTCTTGTTGGTTCATCGGGCAAGGTCTATTCGTTCGAGCCGACAGCCTATGCCTACAGCAAACAACTCGTAAATATCGGCCTGAACCCAGGTCTGGCCCCTCGCATTGCTGCAAACCAGATCATGCTGACAGACTCCGACTCGTCTACATTGCCGGAGGCAATATATTCAAGCTGGCCACTTGAGTCCGCCGAAGATTTGCACATTGAACATCGTGGACGCCTGATGGGCACCGAGGGAGCAAAAGTTTCTACCTTGGACGCGTTCCTTGAAGGGAACGCTGTAAAGCGCGTCGATTTTATCAAGATTGACGTAGACGGCAACGAAGCTTCGCTCCTAAGGGGAGCCAAGGCATCATTGGTCAAATTTAAGCCCCGGATCATGATTGAGCTCGCCCCCTATGTGCATGGGGACAACCCAAATGAATTTGATGAGCTGGTGGCTGGAATTACGGCTCTTGGCTATCATTTCGACGATATGGCAACCGGCAAACGCTTGCCGTCAGATCCTTCCAAACTGAAGGCTTTCATCCCACCGCTGGGTGGATTGAATGTGCTGGCAACCTCAAGCCATTAAATACTGCAGATTCAACAGAAGGCCGTTGCGACTCGGCCTCATCATCGACGACAAAACCATCCGGGCCGGTGGCCGATCCTCACCGGTCACGCGGCGGTTCCGTCGCTTGCAGTCGAATTGGTCTTATGGGCGACGGCCTGTTGATTGGATGTCGTTACGCCCATTGCCGACATAATCACATCGAGGATTGTGAAGGCGGCTATAAGTGGGAGGTTCTTGACGCCAAACACCGAGGCAATACCTGTCTTCCAACCGAACCACTCCTGCGTTAGGCCTTGTAGCGAATAGCTCCAGATGAGTGGCGCCGGCAGGTGCCGTTGTGAGGTTACCGAAAGCCCGGCCCGCTGGAGCAGCCCCGAGAGCCGTTCGAAGTTGTAAAGGTTCAAATGACGCGGGAAATAGTAGCCGCCCCAGGTGCCACGAGCGAAGAGGCGGCGATCCCAGCCGTCGGTATTGGGTGTCTCTATCAACATGCAGCCATTCGGGGTAAGGGCCGATACGAGCCGCCGCGTGCTTTCTTCTGGCTCCCATAAATGCTCAATGAGCTGCAACATCAGGATCAGGTCGAAAGACTGGTACGGAAGCTCCGCCGCTTCAAGCGACGCCTCAATTAGCGCTATCTGGCCAGCTTCTAAGGCCGTCCGCGTGGCTGCTGGAAAATGCCAGTCGAGACCGAAGAGCTGAATATCTGGACGTCGGCTTCGAATGGCCAGCAGCAACTCTCCATTACCGCAACCCACGTCAAGAACGCGCGCTCCACTGGGAAGCGCTCTCATAACGGCATCGATACGCCTCAGGTTCACGACCGTCTTCAACCGTCCAAGCAGGCTGGAGCCGGCGCGAAACCGCTCTGAGAATGTTCCGTAGTTCGACGGGTACATAAGCGGCAGGGAAGCCTGCGTCGGTTGCGGATTGAGGTATATGTGGCCACAAGCGTGGCAACAGACCTGTTGAAACTGCTCGGATGTGCCGTGATAAATGTAATCCTTACCGGTAGCAGCCACCGCGAAATCATGGCTGCCACACCCAGAACATCTCGTCGGCTTTGTTTCGATAGTCACGATATGAGCAGGCTCCAAAATTATTGTCAGGTCGTCAGCGCGTCCTCGACCGGATCGCTGAAATCATCGTGCGTCCGATTCTTAGAAAGTTCGACGAATTTTCGAAATCCGCTCTTTTGCAGACAGCCGGGAAAACGTTTGTAAAACCCTCTTTCCACAAAATGGCGATGTAGAAAAGCGAGATTATGCTGCGGCACGCTCGGAAATAAATGGTGTTCTATATGATAGTTGAAATTGGCTTGATACATCAGCCATTTCTCGAAAAAATTGGGGAGTGTGGTGCGGGCAAGCGGCGTCAAACGAATTTCACCATTGTTCATGGTGGGATAGTCCTCCGGCTGATGCTCGGCAATCGTTCTGATGATGTTCAACACGATAGCTACGGCGATAATTGGATACACCCACAAGAGAAAATATAAATACCAGCGGCCGGTTCCGATGCAGGCTGCGAGCAGAACTAAATTAAAAATGACCGTGACAAGTGGAGCAATCCATTGCGGTGATACCGCGGCTGAAGCCGCCGCGGCCTTTCTCGCCCCTGGACCGTATTTGTTGATTACTAGCCAAAGCCCCAGGCCCCCAGATAGAGCTTTCGCCAGAACCCACGACAGTGCCCAAGGGCCTTTGATCGATTGGCGATACGGATAGCTATCACCATCGTCAGCTGTCCCAAGATGAGCGTGATGTGTCATGTGGCGTGAACGATAAGCGGCTACCGACATCCCCACCGGACCTGCAAAAAACAGGTCGCACCAGATATCGTTGGATCGTTTCCCGAGCCTTAGATGGTAATGGGACGCTTCGTGGACCCACAGCAGCATGGCCTGAGTAATGGCACAGTTGACTAGGAATGGTATCCACGCCAGCCACAATGGGCCATACAGAGCGAGAGCCCAGGACACCAACAATTGTATCCAGATTGCTGTCGTCGCCCAGGATACCGCTGATGGTCGAGGCGTGTAGAGCGACTTCACGTAATCCATGTCGAGCAACGCGCGCGCTGTTTTCATGCAATCGGCAAACTGGGCATCCATAGTTTAAATCCATACCAGAATCTGAATAGGCTTTGGTGCTATACTATTTTTCAGGCGTTATTAAGAGCAACCCTGCCCCGTGGTGGTCCCCACCCGTGGGATAGGGAAAAGGCCGGCTAGGATGTGGTTTGTGGCGGCGGCCTGAATTTATGAGCAGCCACCTCTCCGGCAATGACAATGCCGAGAAAATATAGTGGCCACAATGGGTGAGAGTAGCGTGTATCTCCAACGACGCTCGCCATCAGCGTGGCTGCATAGATCGGCGCCATACACAAGCCAACAATTAGGATCATTTGCCAATTCCTGCGCGCCTTTAATGCGAAGCCCGTAAGCCCTAGAACAACGATTAGGTCCAGTGGGATGAGCCGAGTGATGCCCAAAGCCGGCCTAAACATGGATGCATTATCAAAGATATAAGGCCCTACCCGGCTCGTGTACCAATCGATAGCAGCTTGGCTATAGAGGTAGGGCGGCTGCAAATATACATCGTTGTAACGCTTGAAGGTCCGTTGGTAATTTTTTGCTAACCCAGCGTTCCAACGATAGTAACGTTTAAAATGATCGAGCATTGCTTTCCCGTCGAAGCCTCGCATCAGGCCGCGCGATGGATCGCAGCAGGTTGCCAGGTACTGAAAACCGAGCGATGAAAGCGACAGTTGGATCTGGCGTAGCATGATCTCTGCGGATTGCGTTCTGACGGTTTTGGAGGCGGCGTTAATAAGTTCTCCGGCATGGTCACGACCAATTCCGCGCGCTTCTAGGTCGCTCACCAGCTTTACGACGTCGTTCATGTTGAGAGCGTCGCCCTGCAGTACAATCTTGTCGCGAATAACGGGGTCAAAAACAACTCCATCGAGCGCCCGCTGCGACCGTTCGTCAAGGTCCCAGGCCACGTAACTCGCATGCATCAACATCAAGGCATTGACATTTAGGAGCTTGAAATCACTGCCCGCCGCAGCGCGGTATGCTGGATACGCCAAGATACTTCCCACCGCGACAACCGCGACCACGCCGTAAAGCCAAAACTGACTCCAACGCCTGCGGTCGAAAACGACAAGCGTGGCACAGCCGGCACCGATGACCACAAGATAGGACCGGAACTGGCAGCCAATAATTGTTAGGATCAGCAGAGCAATCAATGCCCGGTAAAAAGGATAGTGGCCATCTAGGCACCGTACTGTAACTCCGATTATCAGCAATGTTATCGATGCGGACAGCGACTCCGTTAGGATCGCGCTGTGAAAACCGGAATAATAGGCGAACGTTTCTATTAGTACGACCAGGATGAGTTGAGAAATTCGACTGATCTGACCATCAAATCCTCTCGCGAAATAGACGCACGCAACGGCGCTAAGGCTGTATTGCAGCGCCGCGAAGGCCGGCCACAACATCGATCCAAAGATCTTTTCGAAAAAAAGGATCAAAAGCGGAAGTCCGGGAACGACGTGCTGAAAGACTAAGCCGAAATTACTCTGATCCAACTGGTGAAATGCAGCTGGGTTAGTGATAACTCTCGCTATTTCGAAATAAATCACAGTATCGAACCAGTACGATGCTCCCCGACTGAATGCCATAAGCCCGTTTAAAAAAAAGCTGACGCTGAGAAGTTTGAGGGTGAAGTGACGCTCGTTGAGAAACCGCTCGAGCATAATTAACTCCATGATGTGCATTGCCGAAATCCAAAACGGCATTGCTGTGCCGTTGACCAATAACCGAACGCTGGATGTCCGTGAAGTGGGTTCCGGCCTGGATATTGGTGCTGATGCATATTCGGACGGTCTGGTTAGCAAGGTATTCGCCGCATCAACCTCCGTCGGGCGGTGCCGGCATACGTGCGGCGTTGGGTGTGGTCTTTGACCGCTGGCCACGATGAGATCCGCGGTGCCGATCGCGCGGTCAAAGGCGCAATGCCGGCAACTTATTTCGGGCGCGCACCAGCACGCATGATGCAGCCACAATTGCTTCGCCTTTGCATAGGGATAAAACGTCGTGAGAGCGGTCAGAACCGTCCCGCTGGAGAAAGCTCTTTTTGGCCGGAGGGTCACCACGACTAATTTCAAACGGACTTGATATAAGCCGACGCGCCAAGCCCCAATGACAGCGGCACAAATCCTTGGACAAGGCCTGTATCGCTTTTGGACTATGGGTGAAATTCTGAGCGCCACCGTCAACCCGAGTTTAAGATCAGCAGGCTCGACCAACATCCCGATTGGGCATGAAAGCGACCACGGATAGCGAAAAGGGTGTGCCTCCCGCGGCGGAGGCGTTCGAGGCGATGGATCGGTTCATCCACGAGCTGCTCAAGGCCGGGCGTCATGGTGGCCGGCGCCGGCCTCAAACCGAGTGCTGAAGCCAAACGAATCGTCTTCGATGGCCCCGGCCGCACGGTCATCGACGGCCCGTTCGCCGAGACCCGCAAGCTGGTGCCGGTTTCTCGATCTGGGAGGTTAGGAACATCTACGAGGCCGTGGCCTGGGCGAAACGCTGCCCCAACCCCATGCAGGGCCGGAGCGAGATTGAGATCCGGCCGTTTCTCGAGGCGGCGGATTTGAGCGAATTTCTGACGCCGGAGGAGCTCTCGACACCCCACCAAGGGGAGCGCGGAAGACTCGGCGTCGCCTGATGCCTCTGGCCTTGACCGAAGACACGGAGTGCCGGGTGCTCGAAGCGACCTTTTCGAATCAAACCCGCCAAGCTCACCGCGGGCATGGCCTGACTGCGCGGGTGCAATCCTGCGCTTTAAATGGCTGCTGTATTTCGAGCATTGGATCAGCTGTGGAAGATCGCCACGGCCAGATTTACGCCAACAGCGGCCCTAATCACACCATCGTCGAGAGAACATTTGTGTCCTGGCCAGCGGCTTGCAAGGTTTTTGCAAAAATCATGAATTCCAAGGATTAACCACGCGAAAATGAATTGTTACTCAATTTTTCCGCGTATATCATGGCACCGGTTTTGTATTGGGGAAACGCGGAGGAGATCATGGACTTTAGTGATAAGCGAACTGAACTTGAGATTAAGTATATTCACGACATGACTTTGAGCAGAATAAAAACAACGCACTCAATGTGGATTGTTAGCTTAGGCTCGATTGCGGCGGCAAATGCCTGGTGCATTAAAGAGGGATATTACGATGTAATGTTCTTTTCGCTTCTGATATCAATACCATTTATTTTATCTATGTCTTATCAGCTTGGATCCATAATCTACTGCAGGTCATATCTGGTAGCAAGGTATTACGAAAATGAACTTTGCTTTGACGACACCCTTTTTTCGCAAAGAGTTTCCGTGAACATGAAGTACATTAGGAACTCAACGGATATCGGAAACAAAATTAGTTTAGGTACAATTGAAATACTATCTCTGCCGTATATTTTTTACATTGCGATTGATATTGCAGTTTGGATTAGGCATCTCATCAGAGATGAAGTTACAAAAAACAACCTAGCAGCGGAGGCGTCGGTTATGATTTTATGTATTGTATCTTTACTTGTCGTTTTATACTATTTTCGCGATCGGTACTCTCATCAGCAATTCGATACGACACTCAAATTTTGGAAAGCTCATATTGAAAAGAAGTCGAAGGCCGATTCAGCGGATACTGGAATCGAAAGCGAGGTGAGCCAGCGATTTGAGCGACCAACTAACATCTAGAATTCTGGAGTCATCCGTTTCGGGCCGCCGGCTGGCCCCACCCCCACCATTCAGCTGGGAAAATCGGCGGAAAGGCTGATGTCCTCCCAGAGTTCGATCTGGGCCAGGCGCTCCTTCAGCTTCTGGGTGACGGCATTATAGGCGATGGCGCCCAAAACCAGGTGGCGGGGCGCCTGATCCGCCTCGGTCGCGGCGATCATCGCCTCGCCGGCGCGCACCGGATCGCCCGGCTGGCGGCCGCTATAGCCGGCTGTCGCGTCCATGCGGGCGGCCGCCGTCTCGGAATAATCGGCGATCGTGCTCGGCGTCTGCTTCAGGGATCGGCCGGCCCAGTCGGTGCGGAACGGACCGGGCTCGACGCAGGTGACCTTGATGCCGAGCGGCGCGCCTTCATGGGCGAGCGCATCGGAAAAACCTTCGACAGCGTGCTTGCTCGCCGCATAATATCCGGAACTCGGAAGGCCCATGAAGCCGGCCATCGAGGTGATGTTGAGGATGTGGCCCTTGCGCTTCGCGCGCATGCCCGGCAGCACGGCGCGGGTCATAGCGAACAAGCCGAAGACATTGGCGTCGAACATCGCCCGGATCTCGTCCTCCTCGCCTTCCTCGATCGAGGCCTGGTAACCGTAGCCGGCATTGTTGACCAGCACGTCTATGCGTCCGAATTTCTGCTCGGCAGCCGAAACCGCATCAGAAACCTGCTTCATGTCCGTCACGTCGAGATCGAGCGCCAGAACATGGTCCCTGCCTTCGGCCAGATCGGCGACGCGATCCTTGCCGCGGGCGGTGACGACGGTCGGCCAGCCGCGCTCGATGGTCAGCTTGGCAAGTTCGCGGCCAAAGCCGGTGGAACAGCCGGTGATGAACCAGACGGGGGCTTGAACATCGGTCATGGGGAAATCTCCGTGGAGGTGCCGGATCAAACAATATGAGGCGGGATTAAAGAAGGGCGTATGCAAGAGATAGACATGCAAAAAAGGACGGCAAGGGCAATGCCCCAACCGTCCTTCATAAATCTCAACCTCTCGGATCGATCAGTCGCTGACGCGCTCGACCACTGCACCGCAGCGGGTGAGCTTTTCTTCCAGCCGTTCGAAGCCGCGGTCCAGGTGATAAACGCGGCTGACCATGGTTTCCCCTTCGGCGGCAAGGCCGGCAATCACCAGCGAGACGGAAGCGCGCAGGTCGGTCGCCATGACCGGAGCGCCCTTCAGCCGGGTCACGCCTTCAACCCGGGCCTTCTGGCCGGACAGCGAAATCCTGGCGCCGAGGCGGGCAAGCTCCTGCACATGCATGAAGCGATTTTCGAAAATCGTCTCGGTAATGTTCGAGACGCCCGAAGAGCGGGTCATCAGCGCCATGAACTGCGCCTGCAGGTCGGTCGGGAAACCCGGGAATGGCTCGGTGGTGATATCGACCGGCTGGATGCCGTTGCCGTTGCGCACCACGCGCAGGCCGGTCTCGGTCTCGGTGATATGGGCGCCGGCCAAACGCAGCGTGTCGAGGGCGTTGTCGAGCAACGATGCTTCCGTGCCCTCGAGCACGACGTCGCCGCCGGCCATCGCCACAGCCATGGCATAGGTACCGGTCTCGATGCGATCCGGCAGGACCCGGTGGCGGGCGCCGGAGAGCGACGTGACACCCTCGATGGTGATCGTCCGGGTGCCGGCGCCGGAAATCCTGGCGCCCATCGCAGTCAGGCATTTTGCGAGATCGACGACCTCCGGCTCACGGGCGGCGTTTTCGATCACCGTCGTGCCGCGGGCAAGCGTCGCCGCCATCATCATCACGTGGGTCGCGCCGACCGAGACTTTCGGGAAGACGTAAGTGGCGCCGATCAGGCCGCCCTTGGGCGCCGTCGCGTTCACATAACCGCCGTCCACCTCCAGGGTGGCGCCGAGCGTCTGCAGGCCTTCGAGGAAGAGATCGACCGGACGCGTGCCGATCGCGCAGCCGCCCGGCAGCGAAACACGCGCCTGTCCTTCGCGGGCAAGCAGCGGCCCGATGACCCAGAAGCTCGCCCGCATCTTGGAGACCAGCTCATAGGGGGCGGTCGTATCGACGATGGTGCGGCAGGTGAAATTGATGGTGCGCGAATAGCTCTCTTCCTGGCGTTCGCGGCGGCCGTTGACGGCGACGTCGACCCCATGATTGCCGAGAATGCGCAGCAGCTGTTCTACGTCGGCCAGATGCGGCACGTTTTCGAGCGTCAGCGTGTCGCTCGTCAGAAGCGAGGCGATCATCAGCGGCAGAGCGGCATTTTTCGCTCCCGAGATCGGAATGGTGCCCTTGAGTTCGTTGCCGCCTACAATTCTGATGCGATCCATAAGTTGTAACTCTTCCTTCTGAGAGCGCGAAAGGAGGCGTCCTTAAACGAAATCCGCCGCTGCTTCAATGATTGCTAAAATGGCCTGCCCGAATAGCCCGTCTGGCGCATAAGCTACGATGATTCGTCCGTTTTTGCGGCAGGCAGTCCCGGTTCTGCGGCGGGAAGTCCCTGGGTCAGATCCTCCTCGCCCGCCCGGCGGGCCCGCGCCTGGGTCTTGCGGCGCATCAGATTCTCGCGAAGCTTGGCCGCAGCCTTCGCCTTGCGCTGCGCTTCGCGGGCTTCCATCGCCTTGCGGTGCCGGTCGCCACGGCCTTCGCCGGTATCCCCACCTTCGGAATCGTGCCGTTCGTCATCATTCGCCATGGCCCTCCATACCGAAAAAGCGGGATTCTTGAAAGCGGAAGCGACGTTTTCCCCACCCGTTGGCAAAGAACTTGGAATTTGCGGCTTGCGCTGCCGGTGAACCTATGGCAATAGGCCGCTGCCGACGACGCGGGTCTTTCGCGCCGGCTGACGCTGCTATAGCTCAGGGGTAGAGCACTCCCTTGGTAAGGGAGAGGCCGAGAGTTCAAATCTCTCTAGCAGCACCATCCTTCCCCGTTGATTTCATTGAAGCTCTTGCTTTTCGGGACCTTTCTCACATTCTTCCGCTGCAAAGACGGTTACAAACGGAAGAACCCATGGCTCGGCAGCCACCCAATTTTACTTAACTGCGACGGTCGCTATTTCGCACGGTGATACCCAAATCGCTTCGTCCATTCCTGGACGGCAGGACAGAGCTTCGAGAAGCGCTGGGTCCCGACCGTAGCATCGGACTTTCTCGGCCCCACAGCGCCGTCGCCGGCCTCCAAAGCAAGATTGCAACTGCTGAACGACAAGAACAAGCGGCACAAGGGGAGTGGTGAGGCCGGACCGTTATCCGTTGACTGTGGAGCAGTTCGCGCCGAGGTACTGCAACGGGCGCCTCACACTCGATGAGCCCCGGCGCAATACAATCCCGGCTGGGCTAGCGTAAGCATCGACGACATGTACGTGGCGGATCTGCGGCCGGCATCGCCATTGAGGCATGAAGTCAAAGATTTAAGTTCATCGCGCTCCACTCTTGCGACTATCACTGGACCGCTGGGTGGTTAATCCGGAAAAGCTGGAAAGGGTTGGAAGCATCGTCTGGTACCCGCACAAGACCCGGCCATTCTTCGCCGCCTGCGAGCGCTGTATACACAGGCGCATCGTCCGGCATCGGTTTCAGCGGAAAGCGGCAGATTGCGACATAGTCGAACGACTCGAGTGCTTGTTGCCTGACATGCGCACCAGGCAAGATAAAAAATTCCAGTACCCGTCTGATGCCAGGAGCCGCCCGATGGAAAGGAATTGCCCCGACGGAAAAACCGTCGGGCATGCCTTCAGCCAGTCGAAGGGACAATCCTTGTGGTGCCATAATTCGCCCCGGCGTAACCTTCCCGAGTACGGAGAAATCGCCGTGCGGGCACTCGTCAAACGCCATGTAGTCGGCCGCGTCGTGGCTCAGTTCGATCGGTGGCATGAACATGCTGGCTGATTGGGCGGCCGCGATCGGCAGTAAAAGAGACGCCAGAAAGATTGAGCGGGTATGCCACCAGGCAACTGGCGTTGCCTGCCCCTGCTTTAGATAGTGATAGGCGATCGGCAGGAACAACGGAATGAAGGCAAATGGGAAACGGACGTAGCGGGCGATTCCAATCGTGAGAAAAAGGCTTGCAGCAGCAATAGCAAAGATGACTGGCCGTCCGGGCTGCTCGCGGCCGCGAGGCCCCAGCATTGGTGGCACGGCAGCCAGCAAAAGAGACCCCGCGAGCCCAACCCACCAGATGACGGCCGGTGGCGTGTGCGCAACCGCGGACCAAAGCGGTTTTTCCTGGAGGATACGGTCAAACCATAGCGAACGAGAAATGGGATCTATGACTTCGTAAGGTCCTGCGAGACATCGCGGGAAAAGCAAGGCAGCGAAAACGACCGCTGCCGCCCCGACGACACATATGATCGCCAATTGCCCCCACCCTGTTATGCGGGGGAAAACTGTAGTGACCAACAGCAGCGGGGCCGAGCATCCGACGAGCAGGAAGATATAGGGAGCGGAAAAAGCGTCGCATTGCGTTGATATAGCAGCCGATGGGCCAAGCAGGACAAGCGCCACTGGCACTGTACAAAGTAAAACAGATGCCGATGCTCCGGCGAGAACTTGTTGTGATGCGCGGGTTCTGCACAGATATGAGATCACCAGCCCCGAAAAGGCGGTGACAACCAAAGGCAGTCCCTCCAATGCTATCGCGACAGAAGTAACGCTGCCCAGCCCTATCAGAATGCCACCGAACCGGTCCCAGCGGACAACGCCAAGCACGATCGTCATCAAGGCGAGGATCTGCATGCCGTGATGATCGATTCGCCCCGGCGCAAATTCGCCCACGGCCAGGGTCATGGAAATAGTTGTTGCGACCAGCAGCAGATAATCTGCCGTCGTGTGGAATTCGGTCAGGCGCTGTAAAATTTGACTGACCAGCATGCTGTAAATGCCCAGCATCAGGGGTGGCCAAATCAGGAATGACCAGGAGATGGCATCGTTATGGCCAAGCATCGGCGACAGGGCGATACTGATCGCAACGTATGGCAGATCGACCAGTCGCGACCAGGGAGAAACATAGGGTTCAGGCATGGAAACGACCGGTAGCACAAGGCTCCACCAGTGACCGGTCGGAGAAAGGAGCTGACGGATCTGGATTGCCCGCATCCGATCGTCGATATCACCCGTCAAGATGTGGCCGTTTGCTATATCCAGCACGGACATTGCCAATGCCGTGATGTAGACGATCAAGAAGATCCGCCAGAAGACAGGCGGACGCCATGTACCAGCTACGTCTTCCGTGACCGATTTCGCAAAATCTCCCATGGCGACTTCCCAGCTCGAAATTCGGGCCGGATTTAGCAAACGTCATTTAAAAATATGCTACCACAGGTTCCGGAATCTAGCCTGTTATGCCCTCATACGGGAAATGGGGCGGTAATCTCGGAGCGAAGCAAAGTCACCGCGGGGATTTCAATCCTCGATATGGATCTGATAGCAGCCGCCATGGGCCACCAGCTGGGCATTGAAATATTGAGCGTGCCGCGTGAATACCCGGCGACATCGTAGGGACCGCGACACGGCCGCGTACGGTGGCGATCGTCAGATCGGCCGGTCCCTTGATGGCAAACAGCTTGTCGTCCAGCGGCAGCCGTTCCGCGGCCGACACGCGGCCGCGATTGGAGGCGAAATCGCGCAGGCCCAGCGTCACCAGCCGGGCGGGC
Source organism: Neorhizobium sp. 05N33 (assembly GCF_056397445.1). NCBI lineage: Bacteria > Pseudomonadati > Pseudomonadota > Alphaproteobacteria > Hyphomicrobiales > Rhizobiaceae > Neorhizobium > Neorhizobium sp. 05N33. The sequence goes on from NZ_JBFTNK010000019.1 coordinate 28,840, forward strand.
GAGCCGGTGCGGTCCCGGACAGTTTCGTAGGCCAGTTCATGGAGCGTGACGAGATTTGCACCGGCCTTTTCCGATGCCAGTTCGTCGAGCATCGAGAGCATGGTCGCGTAGGCGGCAAATGCCTCCTCATGGGCCCGTCGAGCGTCGTTGTCTGGCGCAAGGTCGTAGCGAAGTATCGATGTGGGATCAGTCTGAGCCACGTCGGCAACACAAAGCACCGCTTTCGTGCTTTCAATAGGCTCGGTTTGCGAGACACTTGCCAATCGCAGGGTTCTTCGTCGGACGGAAGAAGACGTGATAGGGCTTGCAAATATAGTGAGGGGCTTTTTGTCTGCTCGCAGAAATTTTCCGATATCAGGGTTTGCCTCACGGGCGACGATCGGGGATGCCGGGGGAACTTGTTATGCTGCCGTTCATTTTAAGTCTGCTAATTTGGCGCATTACCATTGCTGGGAGAAAACAATGAGAGCGAAACTAATCGGACTGTTGGCCGGTATATCGACCGTGCTTGTCGGGGTCGGCATTCAACCGGCGCCTGCCACCGCCCAAGGATTCGAATTCGAATTCGGAGAGCGCGGCCCTCGGATGGAGCGCCGTTACTATGATGACCGGAGATACGATCGCCGGGAGGAGCGTCGCTATGAGCGTTCAGGCTGCGGCCGGCGTGAAGCTGTGGCCGCCGCCTCGCGATACCTGAACGATCCGTACATTAACGCCGAGAACCGCAATTACTATTATATTGACGGGTATGGCAAACGCGGCGGAGCCCGCAATCGTCCGGATTCCGTCATGATCTCCAAGGCCCCCGGCTGCCCGCGCGTATAGTATTACCGTTTTGGCAACATAGTCAGGCAAGGCTCAGAGAGAAGGAACCTGCCTGACTTGTGCCGAATGTTGCTAGGGGGCCAACTCGGTTGCGCTGGTGATGGGACCGCGATCAGTGGTCCGACGCCTTGTCTAGCGGAGCTTCAGTTCGAGACTGGACTTGGCTGCCATACTCGACACCTGTCCGCCCTGCGCGCGCCAGGTTTGTCAGCTATTGGGCCCGACCGGCCAAATCGCCCGCGACCATTTCCCGCCCCTCACCTCCTCCCCGGCGGATCGTCGAATAACTTATGATGCGCCAGGACGCAGGCTCGCGGCGACGGATAGGCACGTTCCCCGCCCATGCACGCGTGCAACTGCCACGCAGAATCGTATTAGCGTGGTTGGCAAAGTGCGCGCCAAACGTTTAATACGCCGCACATGTGAAAACTTATCGTCGGGTGCGACGAGCGGGGAAGCCCAATTGACCGCCAAAAAGAACAAGAAGAACCACCTGGATTCGGGCGCTGTGACCAGCGTCCTCAAGCGGGTGATCGCCGAAAACGGCAGGGATCATCTGCGCGGTTATGCCTTTGCGATCTTCTGTCTGGTGGCGACAGCCATGTCCACCGCCTTCACGGCGTGGATCATGGAATCGGTTGTCAACGAGGCTTTTGCCAACAAACGCGCCGACATGGTGCTCGTCATCTGCTTTGCGATCTTCGCAGCCTTCGTCATTCGCGGTCTGGCGACCTACGGGCAGGCGGTGACGCTCTCCAAGATCGGCAACAATATCGTCGCCCGTTACCAGCAACGCCTCTATTCGCATATCATGAAGCTTTCGGTCGGCTTTTTCGCGGAATCGCGATCAGCCCAACTCGCCGGGCAGATCGGCCAGAATATCGGCGGCATAAGGGACGTCCTCAACCTTGTGGTCACTTCGACGGCGCGCGATCTGCTGACGCTGGCGTCGTTGATCATCGTGATGATTTCCAAGGACTGGGTTCTCTCGCTGATCGTGTTTGCCGTGGCGCCGCCGCTCGTTCTTGCGATCCGCTACCTATCACAGCGGCTGCGCAGCGTGACACGCGAAGCCGTCGAGGTGAGCAGCAAGGTGCTGGGTGCCATGCAGGAAACGATCCAGGGCATCACCGTCGTCAAAGCGTTCACCATGGAACAACAGCTGGAGCAGAAGGTCCGGCGTATTATCGAAACGTCCGAAAGACAGAGCAACCGGATTGCCCGCCTGTCCGAACGCACCGCGCCGCTCACCGAGACCTTTGCCGGCGTGGCGATCTCCAGCGTGATCGGTTATGCCGCCTTCCGTTCGATCTATGACAATGTTGCCCCCGGCGCCTTCTTCGCCTTCATCACGGCCTTGCTGATGGCCTACGACCCCGCCCGCCGGCTTGCCAGGATGCAGGTGCAGCTCGAACGATCCGTCATCAACGCCCGGATGATCTACAACCTGCTGGATATGCAGCCGTTGCAGCGGGAAAATCCGAGCGCGCCCGACCTTGTCGTCACCAAGGCGCAGATCGAACTGAAGGGCGTCGTGTTCGCCTATGGCAGCGGCCAGCCGATCCTCAAGGGGGTAGACCTCATCGCGGAAGGCGGCAAGACCACCGCCCTGGTCGGCCCGTCGGGCGCCGGCAAGTCGACGATCATCTCGCTGATCCCGCGGTTCTACGATCCGGCCGAAGGCCAGATCCTGATCGACGGACAGGACATCGCCCATGTGACCAAGGCGTCTCTGCGTCACAGCCTCGCCTATGTCACGCAGCAGCCCTATCTGTTCGAAGGAACGATCCGCGACAACATCCGCTATGGACGGCCCGAAGCGACCGACGCCGAAGTGGAGGAGGCCGCCCGCCTCGCCCATGCCCATGAGTTCATCCTCATGCAGCCGGCAGGTTACGAAACACCGGTCGGCGAAAACGGCATGACCCTCTCCGGCGGCCAACGGCAACGCTTGTCGATTGCACGCGCACTCGTGCGCAACGCGCCGATCCTTCTTCTCGACGAAGCCACCTCGGCGCTCGACAACGAATCCGAAGCCGCCGTGCAAAGGGCGCTCGATTCGGCCATGCATGGGCGAACCGTCGTCGTCATCGCCCATCGCCTGTCGACGGTCGTCAATGCCGACAAGATCATCGTCATGCATGAAGGCCGGGCAGTGGAAGAAGGCACACACGAGGAACTTGCCAAACGCAAGGATGGCCTTTACGCGCGCCTCAACAATCTGCAATCGTCTGAAAAGAGCGCACTTGAATAATCCAGCACTTCCCCCACCCACGGCGGGCGTGGGAGCGGAGGTGTTCTGCCGCTCCTGGACCCAGCCGCTATTCAAGAGAGTATGGGGTCAATGACCGACGCGAGAGAGCGTAAAAAGCTTCTGATTGTGGAGCGAAAGCTCGTCCACAATCGCGGACATCATCATACCCAGATTTCTGCGTTGCGCACATATCTGCCCTATCATGAGACAAGTGTCGTCGCTGGGGAATCCTACGACGGATTTCTGGGAGAGGCGGCCGGAAAACTTAGCGGCAAGCCCATCAAGCTGGCCAAGTTGCGATCACGCTTGCTGCATGGGAATATATTCGAACGACTGGGGGCGGCATTTGGCGCCCTCAAATCCGCGCAGACCATCACGTTGCCCCCGTCGGCATTCGGAGCGAAACTGGCTGAGATATGCCGAAGCCTTCAAATGGGGACAGGCGATCTTGTCATCGTGCCCACGGCAGAACTCGATTCCCTTGAATCGGCCGTTGAGCTGACAGCTATATTGGGAGATGCGGCGCCAAGGATTTGTCTTCGCTTTCTGAATTCGGAATTGGGGGACCGAAACGAGAGGCTCCGTTCAAAGCGGCTCGATGCGATCCTTGCGAAGTTGCCCGCCAACATTCTCCTGTTCACCGAGACAGAGGAATTGGCAGCCTATTTCCGGGAAACTTCCGGCATGCCTGTAGAAGGCGGATTTTACCTGCCATGCAGCATGTATGCCACAATGATCCCCGGCGCCGGGCTCGATCAAGGCGATAGATTTCGCATAGGCGTTTTCGGAGAACCGAGACCCGAGAAGGGAAGCCGACGGCTTGCGGGCATCGTCGCAGCCCTTGCCAAATTGACGGAGGCCCGAGCGGCGCCACCATTCGATTTCCTTATCCAGGGTTCGACGGCTGATTTTCGCGAGGGCGGAGTCTATGCAGCTTTACAAGAATTTCGGAAGGGCGAACGGAATGTCTTCGTGTCGCCGCAAGACAACCGCCTTTCGCCCGAGGAATTCGAACAGCTTTTTCTTTCTGTGGACGCCGTCCTGCTGCCCTACGAAACGGCCATCTACAGCCTTCAGGGATCCGGTGTCGTTCAAGATGCCGTCGCCGCGCGCAAACCTGTCATCCACACTCGGGGTATGTCGATGATGGCATTTCTTTCCCACGGCAATGGCGTCCCTGCGACGACCGACCAGGAATTCGCGGAAGCCATTCTGCGCGTTGTGGCCGATCCCTCGAGCTTTCAGGAAGGTACCGCTCGTGCAGCCGCTTATTTTCAGGATGTCCTCGCTGCCAATCCGCTTATGCGTGTATTGGACACCTCATTGCATGACCGGCAGCAGGGTTCATAAATTCACCAGACCGAACCGGGGACCGGATCGGTCTTGCTTGGGCTGGCTGTCCGATTTTGGCCTACGAAATCTTCTGGATGTCCGCGACAGGTGCTAGATACACTGCCACGGTAGAGGTATAGGCTTCCAATGGGCCACAAATCCTGGGATGAAAAATGATTAAGCGGATAAGTTTCAACGGGACAGAGATTGCGATCATCATATCCAGTAAATTTACGTCGCCGGGTGTGACATTCGTGACGGATGGAAGCTATTCGCAGCAATTGGCCTACATGAAGCGGCCCGAGGGCGAATATATCCGGCCCCATTATCACAATCTCAACGAGCGGGCGGTCCAGCTTACCCAGGAAGTGCTCGTCATCAAGAGTGGCCGCCTGCGGGCCGATTTCTACACATCGGAACAGCAATATATCGGGTCAGAAGAGCTCGGCGCGGGCGACGTGCTGATGCTGACATCCGGCGGACACGCTTTCAAGATGCTGGAGCCCGTCGAGATGCTGGAGGTCAAACAAGGCCCCTACGCCGGAAACGAAGACAAAACCATCTTCGAAGGGGCTTCCGAGCAGGAGATCGTCTCCTTGCCATCCGTCCATTTTTCGATCGATCCAGACCAGAAGGTGAAGGCTCCATGATCCCCGTCAACACACCGTCATTCAAGGGGCGGGAAGCCGAGTACCTCGCAGAATGCATCGAAAGCGGCTGGGTCTCCTCCGAAGGCCCGTTCGTTCGCCGATTTGAAAAGGCCTTTGCCGCCAAGGTTTCGCGCGCCGACGGCGTCGCTGTCGCGAATGGGACATGCGCCCTGGACGTCGCCGTCAAGGCTCTGAAGATCGGAGAAGGCGACGAAGTCATCATTCCGACATTCACCATCATTTCCTGCGCTGCAGCCGTCGTTCGTGCGGGCGCCACACCGGTCGTGGTCGATTGCGATCCCATCACCTGGAACATGACAGCGGAGGCGATCGAGCAGCGCATCACGCCCCGCACAAAAGCCATCATGGTCGTGCATATCTATGGGTTGCCCGTCGATATGGACCCGATCCTCGATCTTGCCAAGCGTCATGGCTTGAAGATCATCGAAGACGCCGCCGAGATGCACGGACAGACCTACAAGGGAAAGCCCTGCGGCAGCTTCGGCGATATCAGCATATTCAGCTTCTATCCCAACAAGCATGTCACGACGGGCGAAGGCGGCATGGTCCTGTCGGACGACCCTGAACTGCTCGAGCGGTCACGCTCGCTTCGAAATCTCTGCTTTATCGAGGAGCAGCGATTCGTGCATCACGAACTGGGATGGAACTACCGGATGTCCAACCTGCAGGCGGCGCTGGGGCTGGCGCAGGTCGAACAACTGAATGACGTCGTTTCGCGCAAGCGAGCGATCGGCGCGGCCTATGAAGAGCGTCTGGGCGATCTCGACTGCTTCGACAGGGCGCCGCGTTCGACCAACTATGCCGATAATATCTATTGGGTTTTCGGTCTCGTGGTCCGCCCCTCGGCGAAAAAGACCCGCGCCGAGATCGTCTCGGCCTTGTCCAGCCGGAAGATCGGCACGCGCCCATTCTTCTGGCCGATGCATCGTCAGCCGGTATTCGAGAAGATGGGGCTTTTCGCAGGTGAACATCACCCGGTCTCGGAGCATATCGGCGCCAACGGCTTCTATCTTCCAAGCGGTCTCGGGCTGTCGGATGCGGATATCGACGAGGTCGCCAGCGCCGTCCGCGAGATCGTTCGATGAGCGTGTTCGCGAATTACGCGGAAATCTACGACACCCTCAATGCCGGCAAAGACTATGCGAAAGAGGCTGAATTCGTCGCGCAATTGCTGCGGGAGATTGCGCCGGGCGCCCGAACGCTGGTGAATTTCGGATGCGGCACCGGCCAGCACGATCTGATGCTGGCCAAAAGCGGCTTCGAAACCCTGGGCGTGGAATTGAGCCCTCACATGCTCGCGCAGGCGCAGGCAAGAGGCATGGCAGCCGATATCCCTGAAGGACGCGCGCACTTCACGCAGGGCGATTTCCGGAACTTCGACGCTGGACGGTCCTTCGATGCGGTTGTCTCGCTGTTCCATGTCATGAGCTATCAAACGAATGAAGCGGACGTGGCGGCCGCATTCACGACATTGAGCGCCCACATGTCGAACGGATCCGTCGCTCTCTTCGACCTGTGGCACGGGCCGGCGGTAGAGCATGAGCTCCCCGAAACCCGAGTCCGCCGGGCTGAAAACGACAGTTTCAAGATTGTCCGGATCGCGGAGCCGCAGCACGACAGCAGCGCGCATGTCGTGACCGTCAAATTCACCTTCTTCGTCGAAGACAAGAAGACGGGCGCGATTTCAAATTTCGAGGAACTCCATCCGATGCGGTATTTCTTTCCGGCGGAAATCCAAAGCCACATAGAGGCCGCCGGCTTGAAGCTGAAAGAGACCGGCGAATGGCTGACACGGAATTCTCCTTCGCGAGATACCTGGAGTGTCTACTATCTCGTTGAAAAAACCGGGCACTGACGATGGCGACAGCGGATGCAGTGGCGAAGTCACGGCTAAAACTTGCCGTGATTCTGGAAAAGAAGATCTCTGTCGGAGGCGGCTTCAACCAATCGATCACCGCGGCCCTGCAGATGCTCCGCATCGCCCCGGAGCCCTATGACGTCGAAATCTACACGACTATCAGGAGCAATATCGAGACCCTCGCCGCCAGCGGCTTGAAGGCCAAGCATTTCGTCAAGCCGAAGCGCAAACTGTCCAAGAAGATCGTGCAGGCCTTCCAGTCCGCGCGCAGGCGGCGTGAAGAGATGACGGAATTCGAGCTTGAGATAAAGCGGCAGGGAATAGATCTCGTCTACTTCACCGCCCCGAGCGGATATGCGCTCGACCTCCAGGCGACGCCTTACATTTTCACGATCTGGGACCTCTGCCATCTGGAACATCCCGAGTTTCCCGAGGTCACCGAAAACCGCGAATTCGAGAAGCGCGAAGAGCTTTATTCGCGCGCGGTCGTCAAGGCGGCCGCGACATTGACAGATGGGCTCCACACCAGCCAACTGGCATCACAGCGCTACGGCGTCGCCAGCGACCGCTTCATAGAGATGCCTTTTTCTCCCGCTCCGCTGCTGCGGGAGGCGGCGTCAACCCCGGACGCACTCGCAGCGATGTTCGAGCGTTACGGTCTTGCCCCCGGCTACCTGTTCTACCCGGCGCAATTCTGGGCACACAAGAACCATGTCAGGCTGCTGGAGGCCTGTTCGCTTCTGGCCAAGCGGAACGGCACGGCACCCAGCGTCGTCTTCGCAGGCGGCGACCAGGGGCATGCCGGCACGATCCGGCGCATGTCGGAACGCCTCGGCCTATCGGACAGCACACACTTCCTCGGCTTCGTGCCATCGGAGGATATGAGCCTGTTGTATCAGGGCGCAAGGGCGCTGGTCATGCCAAGCTATTTCGGCCCCTCCAATCTTCCGCCCATGGAGGCATGGGTGCTGGGCAAGCCGGTCCTTTATCCACAGCGATTTGCTGATTTCGTCGGTGACGCCGCACTTTTTTTCGACCCCGATGACGCGCATTCGCTTGCCGACTGCATCGAACGACTTGCGCAGGGACCGGGCGATGGCCGCTGGCAAGAGCTGGGCCGGCAGCGCCTGGAGCATTTCGAACGTGAAAGACAGGCCGCCGAAGACCGGCTAAGGCTGCTGCTGTCCCGCCTTGCGTCGAGGATGCCTACGTCGGCCTGAGTTAGCAGGACAGGGGGCTGGATCGTTCACCTGCGGCTCCGCAAGCCCACCCGTCTCCCGCACGTCCCTCGCTTGCTCAAAGGCCAAATCTGGTTTACGAGACCGGACGGAATGGACGCTGTGCCGGTGTCGCGCAATACCATCCGTTTAAAGGGGTCTCCAGACTTTGGACGGCGATTTCGATCCCCTTCAGGTCCGTAATCGAGTGGATAGATGAACGAAGCAAAACCGATCGCCCCAGTAGTCTTCATCATTTTCAACAGACCAGATCTCACCGAGTCGGTGTTCCGGGAAATTGCCAAGGCGCGCCCAAGCAAGCTTTTCATTATCGCCGACGGTGCGCGAGCGGACCGCGCAAACGAAGCGGAGAAATGCGCCAGAACAAGGCAGGTGGTCGAGAATGTCGATTGGGATTGCGAAGTCTTCCGCAATTATTCCGACATGAACCTCGGCTGCCGCAAGCGGATTTCCTCCGGACTGGATTGGGTATTCTCGCAGACCGATCGCGCGATCATCATCGAAGACGACTGTCTGCCGGATCCTAGTTTCTTCCCCTATTGCACCGAACTTCTCGAAAAATACGAGGATGACGAGCGCGTTGGCTCCATCAATGGCTCGAATCTGACGCATGGCCGCGTAACGGTCGAGGATAGCTATTTCTTCAGCCGATATCCGCTCATCTGGGGCTGGGCCACCTGGCGGCGGGTCTGGCAAAATTACGACGTGTCGATATCGCGCTGGGGAACCTTGCGCGAGAACGGCTGGCTCAACACCGTCGCGTATCCCGATGAATTCGCGCATTGGATCAAGGCATTCAATCGCGTGTTCGAGGATGGGCTGGACGCCTGGGGCTACCAATTCGTCTTTTCGCAGTGGCTTCAAAGGCAGATCAGCATACAGCCACAGCACAATCTGATCAGCAATCTGGGCTTCCGGGCAGACGCAACCCATACCTTGGATGCCAGCAACGTCGCCGAACTGCCACGACAGGGTGTGGAGTTTCCGCTTCGTCACCCGCAGGTACCCGCCACCAACTTCCTCTCCGACGAGATCTATATGCGCGAGCATTGCTATAGCAAGAAGAAGGAAAAGGGGCTGAAGCGCGTCCTGAGAAAGATATTCCCCAAACACTGACAGAAACCGGTGCCGCAGGCCCACTATCCCTCGTTGGCAAATCTGGAGCCGCACCTCGCTCGTTGCGGATTAACGGAGTGAATTTCGATGCCCAGACTGCGTTCTCCTTTTAAAAAGAAGAAGCCTGTTAGTGCGTATTTCGGGCTCAACGAGTTGGATCGGAAGATCGAGAAATATGTCGACTACGATAACGGGTTCTACGTAGAACTCGGTGCCAACGACGGCATTCGCCAGTCCAACACCTATTATTTCGAAAAAAATCGCGGATGGAGCGGGATTCTGATTGAACCCTCTCCAAACAATTTTCTGGAATGCCGAAAGAACCGCAGCGAGAAGAATGCGATATTCTGCAATGCCTGCGTGCGATTCGGTTACCCTCACAAATACGTGGACATGAGCTACGGCAACTTGATGAGCGTCTCCACAAATGTCGAGGTCGACTTGGAGAGCGTATCGGCCCATCTGGAACTTTCGCGCCAATTCCTGAGGAATCGGGAAGCGACATTCGAGTTCGGTGCAGTCGCAAAGCCGCTCAGCACGATCCTTGACGAGGGCAACGCGCCAGCACTGATGGATATCCTGTCGCTGGATGTTGAAGGTGCCGAGCTCGAAGTCCTGATGGGTGTTGATTTTGACCGCCATAATTTCAGGTTCATGGTTATAGAATGCCGAAACATTGACAGGATGCAGAGCTTCCTCGAGGCCAAGGGCTATACGCTTCTGGATCAGCTCACGGAGCACGACTACTTGTTCAAGTTCAACGCAGCCGGGACGGCGTGACAAAAGCTGAGACCTCGGGAGGCTCCAGCCCGGACGCCGTCCATTTTACGGGGATATCCCTGCGGCCATCGGCGGGCGGCGCTTGTTTTCCGGATCAGATAACCCACTCCGAATGCAACGGATCGGCCCCCTTTCGCGTTGCGAGGCATCGGCTCGCGTTGTGCGGGTTATCGGAACGGCATGCTGATGCGGCTCGGCGGAATTCTTGATCGCTGGAACGACCAATCCCTCGCCCGGCAGTTTCTGCTCGCGGGCGGGCTGGTCGCGTTCGCCGCGATGCTTTTGGTCGGCGCCTATGTGACGAGCGTGATCGAGGCGACGGTCACCCGTAACTCCGCCGCGTCCACGGCCCTTTATGTCGATAGCATCATTGCTCCGCTGCTTCCGGACATGAAGACCAATCAGACGCTTGATGACGTCACCACGCGTGCGCTCGACGAGACCTTCGGCCAGGGTGCTCTCGGGGGACAGGTCATATCCTTCAAGCTCTGGCGCCGCGACGGCACGGTCCTTTATGCGACCGACAAAAGCATGATCGGGCAGAAATATGGGCCGAGCGACAATCTCAGAACCGCATTTTCCGGACAGATGGTGGCACGGTTCGGGCCTGCCGAAGACCCCGAAAGCAATTTTGAGCGGTCGACCGGCCTGTCGCTTCTCGAAATCTACAATCCGATCCTGCAGCCCTGGTCGGGAGAGGTCGTCGCGGTCTCGGAGTTCTACGAGGTCGCGGGCGATTTCCAGCGCAGCCTCTATCAGGCCCAGCTTCGAAGCTGGGGGGCGGTCGCCGGCGTTACGCTCGCCTTCTTCCTCATTCTTTCGGCGATCGTTTTCCGCGGCAGCCGGACGATCGACCACCAGCGACAGGCGCTGACGCAGCGGGTGGCGGAACTGTCCGATCTGCTGTCGCAGAACGAGGCTCTTCACGCGCGGGCGCAGCGGGCCTCGCGGCGCGCCACCGCCCTTAACGAGAGTTATCTGCGCCGGCTCGGCGCCGACCTGCATGACGGGCCAGCCCAACTCGTGGCCTATGCCGCGCTTCGGGTGGACAGCCGGCTCCTGACCGATCCTGCGACGTCGCCGACCGCGCGCGAAGAGGAGGTCACCACCATCAAGGCCCGGCTCGACGAGGCGATGGACGAGATCCGCAGCATCTGCAGCGGTCTTGTCCTGCCGCAGATCGAGGCCGCCGAACTGCCCGACGTACTGCGGCGCGCCGTCAATGCTCATCGGCAGCGGACCGGTGTCGATGTTGCTCTCAAGACGTCGAGCCGATCGAGGCCGCTTTCGCCTTCGGCCAAGATCTGCATCTATCGTTTCGTCCAGGAAGCGCTCAACAACGGCTTCCGGCATGGCGGCGGCTTGGATCAAAGCGTTCGCCAGAGTTTTGACAACGGCAATGTCGTCGTCGAAGTCGGCGATCGCGGCCCGGGTTTCGATCCCCAGCGCATACGCCCTGAAGGTCTCGGGCTGGCAGGTTTGAGAGAGCGCATCGAAAGCCTCGGCGGAACATTTGCAATCACCTCATCGAAAGACGGCACCACGGTCAGGATGTCGCTGAACACGCATGAAATGGAGCAGGCTTGATGGCAGGAATAAAGATAGCGGTTGTCGACGATCATCCGTTGTTCCGGGAGGGAGTGACGCGCAGCTTGGGGGAGATCGAGGATTTCGAAATGGTCGGCGAAGGCGGCTCTCGGGAGGACGCACTGCGCATCGTGCGAGAATTGTGCCCGGATGTGATGCTGATGGACATTTCGATGCCCGGCAACGGCCTCGAGGCGATAACCGAAGCGCTCGATTTTTGCCCTGACCTCAAGATCGTCATGCTGACCGTTTCGGAGGCGAGCGAAGACATCGCCGCCGCCCTGAAACTGGGCGCCAAAGGCTATGTTCTCAAGGGCGTCGGTTCGAGGGGCCTGGCAGACGTGGTCAGAACGGTGGCGTCCGGCGAGAGCTATGTTTCGCCCGGCCTCTCGGCGCGGCTGATTGCCGGCCTATCCGCTCCCACCGAGGTCCAGGCAAAGCCCGACCTCTTGTCGGAACTGACGGACCGCGAACAGGAGGTGCTGAGCCTCGTTGCATCCGGGCTCAGCAACAAGCGAGTGGCGCGGCAGCTTGATCTTCACGAAAAGACCGTCAAGCATCACATGACCCGCATCCTTTCGAAGCTGAAGGTGACCAACCGGACGGAGGCGGCACTCGCCCTTCGTGATGCGACCGACCAGCGGTCAACGGCCGAACGATCGCAGTCTTGAGGCATCCGAGGGGGTTGCGGTCCGATTGACGATGGTGCGGGATTGCGAATCCCGCATCTCGTAACGCCCTTGAGAGATTCGTTCCGTCGCGCCGTTGTGATGTCTGACTGTTATCGACGTTCCGCGAACATCGACCTCGACGCCGGCTTTCGAGGGAGCCGCCGGTGCCGGGGCTGCGGGCTGGGCAGGAGACGCGGCGGCTTTGCCGGGATTTACAGCTTCGCCTGCCGGAGCCGATCCCGCTCCGGTACCAGGACCGGTTCCCGAGCCGGTACTGCCGCTGCCGGTATCGGTTCCAGCGGCGTTACCGTTACCGCCGCTATTGCCGTTGCTGGAACCATTGCCGTTATTGCCAGAACTGCCGCCATTGTCGCTGCCGTTCCCGCTGGAGCTGCCGCCGCCGTTTCCGCTGCCGCCATCACCATTGCCGTCCTTAGCGGCAACGGTCGACAGAGCGATACGCGGCAGACCGTCCGCGCCGGCGACAACCTTCCACGGCAGCACCGCTGCAATGACTGCGGTGAGCGCTCCGCTCAGGACAAGCATTCTACGCGTCGGCATCTCTCGCTCCTCGTGTGGCCATCTCCTGCGTGAGGCATTTTCGAACTGTTTTGCAAGGTCTAAACCGGACGCCCCCCTGATGGTTCCGCGCCCTGTCGCCGCTCAAAGAGCCCGCCGACCCATAAACACGGCAGCCGGCGGGCAAGGTTCTGCGCTGAAAAGGACCGATGATCGCGCAGGAACCGGGGTCTGCATCCGTCAGACGGCAAGCGCTTCCAAAGTGGCGATGAAGATAAAAAGCCCTGCGACGGGGATCAATAGCCATCTGGCCTGGGAAACGCTGCTGTCGATGACGGAACCTCCTGAAAAACCTCCAGGATCAACGGCACCTTAACAGCGCAATTCCTCGATTTCATCCCCCCTTGGACCTTTAGCCTGCCCCATCAGACCAAAGGCCCAGAAAGGGTCGGCCTGAAGTCCGGTCGCGTCAGACTGAAGCCCAAAACCCGGAACGAGCCGTGGCAGTCGCAGTTCGAGGTGTGAGTGCGACCCATTAACGGGCTCGCAGGTGAACCAGAAAGTAGAGGAAACATCATGAAACTCTCGATGAAACAGACGCTCGCGATTGCGCTTCTCGCCGGATCGACCCTTTCGGTGGTGCCGGCCATCGCTCAAACCCAGGCTCCCCAGAGCGGTCAGGACGGCAGCAATCAGGTCTTGCCCCGCAAGGTCAAGCCAGGCTCGAACGATTCGTCCGGCGCCAAACAGGCTCAGCCGCAGCAGAATATGGGCGCGGCGACACAACAGCCACAGGGCTCGGCCGGCGGCAATGACAAAACGGGCGCCCAGGCCCAAAGCGGCGACCAGCAGCGCCTGAAGCCCCTGAAGCCCAAGAACGGTGACAACGCTGCTCAGGAAAAATCGACCGATTCCATGAAGGCACAAACGGGCGATACACAGCCAGGCGCTAAGGACAACACGGCACAGCAGAAGCCTGCCGGCCAGAACGACAGTTCGACGACCGCCAATTCCGGCTCGGGTTCGGGAACGGATGCCCGCAAACCGGCAACCGATGACACTGCCCGACAGAATAATGGTGCTCAGCAGCCCGGTTCGAACCAGGCCGCCACCGATAAACCTTCCAACGAGACCACGGGCAGCATCAATATCTCGACCGAACAGAAGACCGAAGTGCGCAAGATCCTCGTCCAGAACAAGGTCGAGCCGGTGAATGTGGATGTTGACGTCAATGTCGGCGTCGCGGTTCCAACGACCGTGAAACTGCATCCGTTGCCGCCGCGCATCGTCGAGATCGTGCCCGCCTATCGCGGTTACGAATACTTCGTCCTGGCGGACGGGCGGATCATCATCGTCGATCCCTCGACCCATGAGGTTGTTTACATCCTGGTCGGCTGAGCGCTGAACACAGGAGAAAACCATGAGTGACCGAGAACCGATAGTGATCCGTACGAGCGGCAGCGGCGGCTGGGCCGTTGCCGTCATCCTGCTGGTGGCCGTCATCGCAGGTGGGTTCTTCCTCTTCGAAGCTGGTTATCTCGGAAACCATGACGTCGATATCGGCGTCACCCTGCCGAAGATCGAGCCGCCTGCGCCAGTCACGCGATAGACGGCCTCGATCCCGTTCGAAGGGCGCGGCTCAAATCACCCGCCCGCTCACAACATGTAGAAGGAGACTATCATGAAGACCCAGATCATCGTTCTTTCCGCCGTGGCCCTTGGCGCCCTCGCGCCTGCTGCTTCCGCCCAGCAAGGCACCGTCAACGGAGCCGCCGGCGGCGCCGTTACCGGCGCCATCATCGGCGGCCCGGCGGGTGCCGCCGTCGGCGGGGTCGCCGGTGCAGCTGTCGGTACCGTCATCGACCCGCCGCCGCAACGCGTCGTCACCTATGTCGAACAGGCCCCTGCCCCGGCATCACCGGTCGTCGTCAAGGAAAAGATCGTCGTCGGCAAGCCGCTTCCTTCAAGCGTCGTGCTGACCCCGGTTCCCGACAGCCCGAAATATGCCTACGCGGTCGTGAACAAACAGCGCATCATCGTCGACCCGCGGACCCGCACGGTCGTGCAGGTCGTCCGGTAAATATGCCCCCTTCTGCCGAAACAAGATCGGGGAGAGGCGGGATCCCGTCTCTCCCCGATCTGCGTTCAAAGAGAAAATGGTTGGGAAGACTGCCGGCTCACTGCGTCGTGTCGTCGTCGCCGATGCCATCGACATCGGAAAGACGCACGAATTCGACGCCCCGGCCTTTCAGGGCCAGGAGAGCGCGGGCGACGCCCTCGCCGGCCGCATGGGTCGGCTGGTTGATATGCGCGAGGACGACATCGCCGTCCTTGGCGGCAGCGATGCGTTTTTCGGTGACGCCGGCGCCGAGCAGCGAGCCGCCGTCGCCATTCAGCGAATAACCGGCGACCCGGTATCCCATGTCGCGGATCTGGCGGATCGCCGAAGGATCGTATTTGGCCGTTGAGCCCCGAAACCAGCGCGGTGCGGCGATGCCCGCCGCCAGCATCGCATCGGCGCCACCTGCCACTTCCTGGCGAACGGCTTCCGGTGATCCGGCCGCGGCGATGCCATAGATCAGGACCGGAGCATCGACCGCCGGCACATGGTTCTGGCCGTGGTTCTCCAGTTCAAACAGATCGAGGTTGTTTAGAAAGACCGCGACCGCCTGCGGGTTCTTTTTCAGCCAGCGGGCGGTGACGAAAATGGTCGCGGGAATGCGCTCCCGGACAAGCGTCGAAAGGATGCGTTCGTCGGCCTGCCCCATGCAGGCATCGAAGGTCAGCGCCACCCGAGGGCGGCTGACATTGCCGGAACGGCTGACATGCAGATGCGGCTCGACCAGTTTGGGCGTGCCCGCGGCATGCTGCGTGACAGGCGGGATTGAGGGCTGCTTTGCAGGCAAATTCTGGGCGCCCGCCGTCAGAGGCAGCAACAGGAAGATGGTGGAAAGCAGAGCGCGTCGCATCATGGATACCGATGTTGAGAAGGCCCCTCTTTATCGGCAAACGCTTGAAAACGCCATGCGACGGAATCTCCAGACGCAAAAAGGCCGGACGATGCCGGCCTTTCTTCGCTAAAATGTATCTGCGTCAGCAGTCCGTAGCCTGACCGTTGGTGTTGGTGCCGGCCTGGCCCGAAGGAACCGATGCGGTGCCCGTCGTGTCAGGCGTGGTGGCCGAGCCCCTGGTCTGCAGGTTCGGAGCGCAGTTGGTCCGCGTGTCCTTGGTGCCTGCAGCATTGCCCATGGCGCCGCCTGTGGTGCTGTTGGTGGCGTTCGGGTCGATCTTCTTCTGGCCGTCGCTGCTATCGCTGGCCGACGTGCCGGTGGAGCTTGCATTTCCCTTGCCGCTGGTCTGGGCAAGAGCGCCACCGGCCGCGAGGCCGAGAGAAAGGATCGAGACGGTAATCAGCTTGAAAGTCATGGGAATTTCCTCCGTTGAAATACCGGCAGAACCGGCGGATTCGATTTGCCCGCGTAGTTCAAACCCCAGACAACCGAGGATGTTCCATAAAAACTGTTCCGGTCCGGAACCTTAGAACCGTGCCGAGGCCAACCTGCTCTGCAGCGACTTGAGATCTTCGGCCTTGCGCGAGGCGAGGCCTTTCTCCCAGGTAATCGCGGTCTCGACGATAAAATCCAGATCGTCGTGGCGCGGCTTCCAGTCGAGCAACCGGCGCGCCAGCGTCGAATTGGCGACCACGCTTGCCGCGTCGCCGGGCCGGCGGGGTCCATAGCGGATTTCGAACTTGCGGCCACCGACGCGCATCACCGCGTCCAGAACCTCCAGGACCGAATAGCCGCGGCCGTAACCACAATTGGCAATCAACGGTTCGCCGCCACGGCGCAGGTAGCTCAACGCTTTCAGATGCGCGTTCACGAGGTCGGTGACATGGATGTAGTCGCGGATGCCGGTGCCGTCAGGCGTCGAATAATCCGTCCCGTAGACATCGACGCCACGGCGCTTGCCGAGTTCAGCCTCGCAGGCGATCTTGATCAGATGGGTGGCGCCTTCGGTCGACAGGCCGGTGCGGCCGAGCGGATCGGCGCCGGCGACATTGAAATAACGCAGGGCCACGAAACGGAAATCATAGGCCGCCGCGGCATCGCGCAGCATCATTTCCGACATCAGTTTCGACTGGCCATAGGGGTTCTTCGGGTGCAGGTCGGCGCTTTCGAAGACGGGCGTGTCGTCCTTCTGATCGCCATAGACTGCTGCAGTCGACGAGAAGACGAAATGGCGGATGCCTGCCTCGATCGCAGCGGCAGCGAGCAACCGGGTATTGCCGGTGTTGTTCTCGTAATAATCCAAAGGATGGGCGACTGATTGCGGCACGACGATCGAGCCGGCGAAATGCAGGATCGCGTCGATGTCGTTTTCGGCAAAGATCTGCGAAAGAATGGCGCGATCACCGACGTCGCCCAGATAAAACCGCGCCTCGGCCGGCACGGCCCAGCGAAAACCGGTCGAAAGCCTGTCGAGGACGACGACTTCCTCGCCCGCATCGAGCAAAGCCCAGATCATGTGGCTGCCGATGTAACCCGCGCCGCCTGTCACCAGAACTGCCATGTCTAAGCTTCCCTGCTTTCTTATCGTTGGCAGGACGAAAACACGGGCAGTCTTCAACAATGCTTACCCGACGCGGGTTGCGCCGGGTTTATCTCGGGTCAAGGCAAACAGGCACTTGAGCAAATCGCTCGAATTTTAGCGTTTGCGTGCCGGATCGGATCAGAGCCGCTTGATATAATCAGAGAGGCGGCCGGCGGCGTCTTCGATCTGTTTCGGATCGCGCAGGAAACAGGCGCGCAGGAAAAGCTCGCCGCCCTTGCCGAATGCCGAGCCAGGCGCCAGCGCCACGCCAATCTTGTCAACGATATCGAGCGCCGCGCTGCGGCTGTCGGTAATGCCGTCCACCTTGACGAAAGCGTAAAGCGCGCCGTCGGGTTTGAGCGTTTCGACACGGTTGGTGGCAATCAGCGCGTCGCAGAGGATGTCGCGCGCTTCGGTCGCCCGGGCGATATTCGCATTTACGAAGTCGTCGCCCTGGTTGAGCGCCACGACGGCACCGCGCTGCAGGAACTGCGCCACGCCGGAATTCGAATACTGCACCAGGTTTTCGATAACCTGTCCCATTTCCGGGGGAGCGACGATCCAGCCGACCCGCCAGCCGGTCATCGACCAGTTCTTGGAGAAGGAATTGGCGAAGATGATCCGGTCGCCTTCCTCCATGATGTCGAGGAAGGACGGAGCCCTTGCGGCGCCACCATAATAATAACGGGCATAGATCTCGTCGGCGACGATCCAGATACCGTGCTTGCGGGCGAGCGCCAGGATGTTCTTCAGGTCTTCGAGCGTCGCCGTCCAGCCCGTCGGGTTGGCGGGCGTGTTGATGAACAGGCCTTTGGTCTTCGGTGTGATCTTCGCCTCCAGCTTGGCGAGATCGAGCGACCAGCGGCCACCGACGAAATCGAGCGGCAGGCCGACGGAATGGGCGCCGGAAATCTCGATCGCCGAGATGATGTTCGGCCAGGTCGGCGACAGATAGATCATCTCGTCGCCGGGAGAGGTCACGGCCTGCACCGCCAGCATGATCGCATGCATGCCGGAGCCGGTCACATAAAAATGCTCGACCGGCAGCGAGACGGAGAAATGCCGCGCGTAATAATCCGACAGCGCCTGGCGCAACTCGGGGATGCCGCGCTGCCAGGTGTAGAAGGTCTCGCCGCCGAGCAGCGCCTCGGTTGCAGCGCGGTTGATGAAATCCGGGCTCGGCAGATCCCCTTCACCGGCCCAGAGCGGGATCAATCCCTCTCGCCCGCGGGCGTAATTCAGGACCTCGACAATGCCGCTTTCGGGCGCCGCGACGGCGCGGGGGCTGAGACTGGAGATGATCGACATGGAATTCCCTCGGGGCTGTTTCCCACTTCTTTAGCGCAGGAAAGCCTCGGAATCCCATGATAATCCGTGACGCAGGGATCGATTCCGCTGATGAATTCGCCGGGCGTGATCAAAAGATCACTTTGCCTTCAGCAGGTCGCGGATTTCGGTCAGCAGCTGGATATCGGCCGGTGGCGGAGCCGGCGTCTCGTCGGCCGACTTCTTCTCATCCGCGAGGCGCATCTTGTTCACGGCCTTCACCATCAGGAAGATGATGAACGCCAGGATCACGAAATTGATGAGAACGGTGATGAAGTTGCCATAGGCAAAGACCGCACCCTGTTCGCGGGCAGCGGCGAGCGACGACGCCGTGACCGCGCTCGACAGCGGCAGAAAGTAATTCGAGAAATCGAAGCCGCCGCCAGTGATCGCGCCGACGATCGGCATCACGATGTCATCGACCAGCGATTTTACGATACCCGTGAAAGCGGCGCCGATGATGATACCGACCGCAAGATCGACGACATTGCCCTTGGCAATAAAAGAACGGAATTCGCTGATCATTGACATCGCCAATATCCCCCATGGCTTTTCAGTTTCGGTAAAACGCAACATAGCGCTTTCTGCGGATGTGAAAAGACGGCGCCCGCCGCAGGCTTAAATACGATCGTCTATTGGACTTTTTGCCGAGAGCCCCCCTGATTTCCAAGCGCATGCTTTTCCCCTAATGTTTGAGCCCTGAAGCTCTTTGCGGAGGAGCAATGCTTCCTGGCTGGGTCATTTTCGTTTCGGCTTTCGCCTATATCCTGCTGCTGTTTGCGGTGGCGAGTTATGGCGACCGGCGAAGCCGTGTCTTCGGCGTGCCGAAGAACGGCCGGCCGATCGTCTATGCGCTGAGCCTTGCGATCTACTGCACCTCCTGGACCTATTTCGGCGGCGTCGGGCTTGCCTCGCAGAAGGGACTGGAGTTCACCGGCATCTATATCGGCCCGATCCTCGCCTTCACGCTCGGCATGCCGATCATCCGGCGGATCGTCGAGCTCGCCAAGGCCGAGAAGCTGACGTCGGTCGCCGATTTCATCGCCGCCCGCTACGGCAAGAATTCCACCGTCGCGATGATCGTCGCGATCATCGCCCTGGTCGGTGCCGTGCCCTATATCGCGCTGCAGCTGAAAGCGGTGTCGAGCTCGGTCGCCGCCATGGTCAATCCGTCGGACTACGGCATCGGCAGCGGCAACCTCTATTTCATCGACCTGGCGCTGATTGTCACGCTGATGATGGCCTGTTTCGCCGTCATCTTCGGCACCCGCCACACGGATGCGACGGAACACCAGGACGGGCTGATCCTGGCCGTCGCCATGGAATCGGTGGTCAAGCTGTTCGCCTTTGCGACGGTCGGCTTTTCGGTGTTCTTCATCCTGTTTGACGGCCCGTCCGACCTGCTTGCCAAGGCATCGGAAAACATGCTGGTCGGTTCGGCGCTCGCCTACGAGACGCCGATCAGCCGCTGGCTGATCCTGATCGCGCTGTCGGCGTTTGCGATCATCATGCTGCCGCGGCAGTTCCATGTGACCGTGGTCGAGAACCGCACGACGAAGGAGCGCAAGGTGGCGAGCGCACTTCTGCCGCTCTACCTGATCGCCATCAACATTTTCGTGCTGCCGGTGGCCATGGCCGGGCTGATCACCTTCGGCGGCACCGGCGACGCCGACCTTTACGTGCTGACGTTGCCGCTCGCCGGCGAGCTGAAGGTCGTTTCGCTGATCGCCTTCATCGGCGGCTTTTCCGCAGCCACCGCCATGGTCATCATGGAATCCGTGGCCCTTTCGATCATGGTGTCGAACGACATCATCATCCCGATATTCCTCAGACAACGGCTGATGGCGGCGCGCTCCGGCCAGCGCACCGATTTTACCCGCACGCTGCTGAACATCCGCCGGGTTGCGATCTTCGGCGTTCTGATCCTCGGTTATGCCTATTACCGCATGGCCGACAGCCAATCCGGCCTTGCCTCCATCGGCCTGCTGGCGTTCGCGGCGATCGCTCAGGTAGCTCCTGCCCTCCTCGGCGGCCTCGTCTGGCGCCGTGCCAACGCCCGCGGCGCAATCCTCGGCATGTCCTTCGGCTTCCTTGCCTGGGCCTATCTGCTGTTCGTGCCAAGCCTTGGCGGGCCTGACAATTCCCATGTGGCGACGGCCGTCCTCAATTTCCTGTTCCCGGGCACCGGCATCTTCTCCGGGCCGCAGACGGACCCGCTGGTCAACGCGACGATCTTCAGCCTGACGCTCAACATTCTCGCCTTCGTGCTGGGATCGCTGTCGCGCAATCCGCGTCCGGTCGAGCGAATCCAGGCCGGCATCTTCGTCAAAAGGCACCTGCGCTCGCAGTTTGCCACCCGCGGCTGGAAAACCCGCGTCGGCGTCGGCGACCTGAAGACGGCGATCGCCCGGTATCTCGGCGAGGAACGCATGCGTCGCTCCTTCTCCAACTACGAGAAGACGGCCGGCCGCAAGTTCGGCGACGACCAGCCCGCCGACATGGCGATGATCCATTTTTCCGAACAGCTGCTCGGCAGCGCGATCGGCTCGTCCTCGGCCCGGCTGGTGCTGTCGCTGATCTTGCAGAAGGCAGAGGACACCAATTCCGACACCGCCTGGCTGCTCGACCAGGCAAGCGAGGCGCTGCAGTATAACCAGGACATGCTGCAGACGGCGCTTTCGCAGATGGACCAGGGCATTGCCGTGTTCGACAGTTCCGAACGCCTGACCATCTGGAACCGGCGTTTCCGCAATCTGCTGGACCTGCCGGAACAGGTCGGCCAGGTCGGCTTTCCGCTGGCCGACATGGTTGCCATCCTTTCGGAACGCGGCGATCTCGCGGCCGTCGAGCAGGCGGAGGTGATCCGTAAGTTCCAGACGCTCGACGCCCCCTTCTCGCTGGTGCTGAACGGCGGCGAGCGGATCATCGAGGTTCGCTCCAACGCCATGCCCGACAAGGGCATCGTCGCGACCTTTACCGACATTTCCGATCGTGTCGCGGCAGACCAGGCGCTGAAGCAGGCAAACGAGACGCTCGAACAGCGGGTCGGCGAACGCACCGCCGAGCTCACCCGCGTCAATAAGGAGCTTGCCGAGGCCCAGGCATCCGCCGACGAGGCCAATATCGGCAAGACCCGGTTCTTCGCAGCCGCCGGCCACGACATCCTGCAGCCGCTCAACGCCGCCCGGCTTTATTCCTCGGCGCTGGTCGAGCGGCTCGGATCGTCTGACAACAACGGTTCGCTGGTGCGCAATATCGATTCCGCGCTGGAATCCGTCGAGGCGATCCTTGGTGCGGTTCTCGATATCTCCAGGCTCGATACAGGCGCCATGAAGCCGCGTTTCACCTCGGTGCCGCTCGACGACCTTCTGAAACGCATCGAGACCGACTACGCGCCGATGGCCCGTGAGAAGGACCTGGAATTCGTGGTCATGCCGACATCGCTGAAGGTGCGCTCCGACGCCAACCTGCTGCGCCGGCTGGTGCAGAACCTCGTCTCCAACGCCATCAAATACACGATCGACGGCAAGGTACTGATCGGCGCCCGCCGGCGAGGCGACCAGGTGGTGATCGAAGTACTCGATTCCGGGATCGGCATCCCGCCCTCGAAATTCCGCACCGTGTTCAAGGAATTCGCCCGGCTGGACGAGGGTGCGAAGACCGCGGCCGGCCTCGGTCTTGGCCTGTCGATCGTCGACCGCATCTCGCGAGTGCTCAACCATCCGGTCCAACTCGCCTCGACGCCCGGGCGAGGCACCGCCTTCCGGGTCCAGGTGCCGATGGACCTGACCGCATCGCAGGCAGTCCAGGCCGCTGACCAATTGGAGCGCCGCAAGCGCTCGCAGCCGCTGAACGGGCTCCGGGTTCTCTGCATCGACAACGAACCGCGGATCCTCGAGGGCATGGCGCTGCTGATCACCGGCTGGGGCTGCACCGTCGGCCAGGCGGACTCGCTCGCCGCTCTCGACGACATCGTCGACCGCCACGAACCGCCGCCGGAAATCATCATCGCCGATTACCATCTCGACGACGGCAACGGCATCGAGGCTGTCCTGAAACTGCGCGCCAGATATCAGGCGGATATCCCCGCGCTGATCATCACCGCCGATCGCACGCCCGAGGTCCGTGCCGAGGCGGAGCGTCACGACATCGGCGTGCAGCACAAGCCGGTAAAGCCGGCGGCCATGCGGGCGTACCTCACGCAGGTTGCAGGCCTCAAACGCGTCGCTGCTGAATAGTGTGAACCTCACCCAACCCGGCGTTCATCGCGGAGTCATCACGGACAGTTTACGGTAGATAAGGTCTAAACGCCCAAATAGGGCTGGAACTGTCCGGCTTTTTGCCGCGTTTAGCCGCGTACATCCTGGCCCGCAGAGGCCTTACGGACCGAAAGGCGAAAGCCCCATCGGCACCGGCAAAGACGGAGACCGCGACCGATGAAACGCTTTGATATTATTGATGGTATGCGAGGATATTTCCTCGTTTTCATGGTTCTCAACCATCTGATCTTTGCTGGCGGCTATCTTCTGGTGAAGATCAACCACAATCAGCTCGCCTTCGTTGAAGACGCCCAGGGCTTCGTTTTCCTGTCCGGCCTGCTGATCGGCATGGTCTATGCCAAGAAGATGCTGAAGAACGGTTATGCGGCCGGCCGCACGGCCATCTACAACCGCGCATTCGAGCTTTATCGTTATGCGATGGGCATCGTGCTGGTTGTGCTGGTCGCGCAGATGCTTTTGCCGGGCGCCTATTCGATCTGGTTCAACTGGCTGGGTTACACGACCTTCGACGACCCGCTGCGCCTCGCTGCGATCGCGACCTTCCTCTACCAGCCGACCTTCATGGATATCCTGCCCCAGTATATCGTCTACATGCTCTTCGCGCCGATGCTGGTGAAGCTCGTGCTGGAGGACAAGTGGCATTATGTGGTGGCCGGTTCGGTAATCCTGTGGATGGCGGCCCAGCTCGGTCTGCAGCAGATCGCCACGACGCCGATCAACGATCTGGTCATGGGCGCGGACGACCAGGGCATCCGCGTGTCGTTCAACCTGCTCGGCTGGCAGGTCGTGTTCTATTCGGGCCTCGTGCTCGGCGCGCTGACCTCGGCCGGCAAGATCAAGTGGAGCAACATCCTGTCGCCAGACAATACGTTCATCCCGAAGGTGGCGCTGCTGATGGTTCTCTTCTTCCTGCCGCTGCGTCTGATCACCGCGCATGAGCTGATGCCGCCGCACATGATCGGCAAGTTCGCCTCGATGGAAATCCGTGCCGATTTCGGTCCGGTCTATCTCCTGAATTTCGCAGCCGTCGCCATGCTTGTTACCTGGCTGATCGTCGCCGGCCCGAAGCACAGGGACGAATGGGTGCGCCGCATTGCCGGTGCGGTCACCTGGGTGTTCTCGATCAAGTACCTGCAGCTGCTGGGCCGCCACTCGCTCTATGTCTATGTGTGGCACGTCGCGATCGTCTATTTCGTCTATTATTTCGACGGACGGACGCCGGAGCTCAACGAGTTCACCAAGACGGCGATTGCGCTGGTCTCGATCGCGCTGCTGTCGCTGCCGGCCCTGTGGCGCGAACGCGACAAGCTGTTCGGCACGGCGGAACCGGCTCCGGTCAAGGTGCAGCAGCCGGCAAAGCCCGGCGCACCGCAGCAGATGATCATTCGGTAAGGCCGGGTCTAGGCAAAATAAGGGCAGTGGCCCAGGCCACTGCCCTTGGACTGCAGGCACCTCGCAACATACTCGAGGTCGTCCTCGGGCTTGACCCGAGGAGCCATGGGCTGGCGGTGCGGATGCTGGATCCTCGGGTCAAGCCCCGCGCTCAACCGACGGGTTCGGAGGCGTGCAGCATACGCCAATGCCATTCACCGCAACGCCAGCTTAAGACGCCAGACATTCGGAAGGGGAAACCGGTTTCGCCCTCTAAACTGCCGACAAACGCTTTACCGTTGGAAAAAACAGCCAGTGTCGCCCTCCACACGAGTTTCCAGTAAGTCCCAAGCCCATCGAACCGTAAAATCCTTGCCCATATTCGTGATGAAATGCTGCCGGACGCCCGAGGCATCGACGAAGATGTCCGCTGCTTCCGACCCACAGCCTACGGCATCGTGCTCGAATTCGTCAGCCAGGCCGACATCTTTGATGAAGCGTCGGATGCTCAATCGTTCCACAGCCGATTTGAGCATGGTTAGTTTGTGGTCATGTCCTTTTCGTGCTCCACGCATGCTCGCCAATCCATGAATTGTTTCTTGTCTCATTGACGATAGTGGAGCGTCTGCCAGCCAGTCCGGAAGCCAAACGGAAACGATTCTGAAATCTTCAGCGTTGAAGCAGCCGGATCGCGTGTGCAGTCGCGTTCCTGACTGTCCAGCGTTCGACGGGTCTATCCCCGGTCGGTTGGCTATCTGACAGTGCGGCAAGAAGGTCGGCGGTCTTGCTGCGGATGACGCGTTCGAACCGCTCGGCTTCCTCCTGCGGACGATCGTTGGTACGCTTTGCATAGTGGGCGAGCAGGGCAGCGTTCGTTAAGTCGCCGTTCAACGCAAGATAGAAGGCGGCGAGTTCGATATGTGTACGGATCAAAGCAACGTCGCCGAGACGTTGATCCATATCGAAGAGATCAAGGAGGTCTTCTCGATTTTTGGCAATCTCCCCGCCGATCAGACGATAGGCAACCAGGAGTGTGCCGACGAGCACAAGGTCGTTGAGGTCGTCGGCTTCGCGTGCCGTCGCAACGGCTTCAGCCGAGAGGCGAATTGCGGTCCGCACGTCGTCATGCTCGAACGCGATCTCCGCTCGCGTGACATGGGCTCGGACAAAGCCTGACTGATAGCCGATGGAAGCGGCGATTTCGGCCGCTTCATCGATCAAAGGCTCCGCCTCGCGGGGTAGGCCCTTCCAGATCAGCATCGTTCCCCAATAGCGCAGGGTTGCCGAGAGCGCTCGTGTGGGGCCGAGTGGCCGTAAGGCGGCCTCGCCAGCGGTGATAAGGGGCCAAGCCTCGTCCCAGCGTCCCTCATATCCATAGCCGACGGCCTCCATTGCCAATGCGCGCCCCTGCCACAACGACGCGCCGGCCTCCATGAACAGTCTGGCTGCCTCGCCCGAGAGCTCCTTGTCCCAATGACGGACCCAGCTTGAACGCATGGCGCCCCACAGGTTCAGCTTGCCAAGTAGGAAGGGTGGCGTTTCGCCGGTCGCTGCCCTCATTGCCCTGTCGATCCATTCGCGGCGCTCCGTCAGCAGCGACATCTCATCGAACAAGGGAGCCGATGCCGTTGCGAGCGCGATGGCCAGATCCGTTTCGCCGGATTGTTCGAACACCCATGCGAGCGCGGCCCGCAGATTGTCGAGGCCGGGCGCGTAGCGATTTCGCCACGTGATGGTTGCCTCAGTCTCGATCCCGATTTCCGCTTCAGTGAAAATATCGATCATGCGCCTGACGAGACGCAGCCGCGCGGCGTGAGAATGCTGCGCGTCCAGACGCTCGGCAGCGTATTGGCGGGTCGTCTCCAAGAATCCGTAGCGGGTTCGTCCCGAAGGATCGCGAATGGAAATCACAAGCGATTTGTCGAACAGCGAAAGTAGCACCTCGTCCGCGGAGCGATGATCGCCGCCGCGGCAAACGGCAGCGATATCCTCGATCGAGGCGTGACCGGCAAAGACGGCAAGTTCGGCAAAGACGGCCTGCTCATCAGCGGCCAGCATATCGTAGCTCCAGTCGATCATGGAGCGAAGCGTGCGCTGACGCTGTGCCGAACGGCGTGGGCCGCTTGTCAGCAAATCGAAACGCCGGTCGAGGCTCGCGGCCAGGTCCTGAAGGCTCATCGCGGCCAAACGAGCCGCCGCGAGAACCAGAGCGAGAGCAATGCCGTCGAGCCGTCGGCAAATATCCACCGCTGCCGGCACATCCTCCTGTTCGAGGACGAAGCCATCCAGCGCCAGCGCCGCCCGCTCTGCGAGGAGCGCAACCGCGGGATAGGTCAGGGCTTCCGTGGCCGTGCATGTCGGCTCCGGGGGATAACGAAGGGTGCCGAGGCGAAAGAGCTGCTCGTCTTGAAGCCTTAACGGCTCGCGGCTGGTGGCAAGGACGCCAACGCCAGGGGCGGCGGCAAGGATGGAGCCGACGACATCGCCCGTCGCTTCGACCAGATGCTCGCAATTGTCAACGAGGATCAGCATCGATTTGTCGGCAAGGAAGTCCAGAACCGCCGTGAGATGATCGCCGGTCGTTTCCAGCCGCAGGGCCGAACGAAGGGTGCTGGGGATCAACGCGGCGGACTGTATCGGCCCAAGTTCGACAATCCAGACACCATCCGGATAGCTTTCGGTAATCAGCCCAGCTGCCGCAATTGCAGCCGAGGTCTTTCCGACACCGCCGGCCCCGATCACCGTTACAAGCCGTTTGTGGGCAAGAAGATCGCCAATGCGCCGCACGTCTTCGGCGCGACCGATGAGCGGCCTTGCCGAAGCCAGGTTGCCGGGTCGCCGCGGATGTGCGGCGACGTGAGGCAATGCACGAAAGGTCAGACGTTCGTCGGTCGCGTCGGCTTCCCATCCCGACAGCATATAGCCGCGACCGGAAATCGTGCGGATGGTGTCGCGCAGAGCTGGCCCAAGAGCGTTACGGATATCGGAGATGCATTTTGTCAAGGAATCGTCGGTTACCGCAATGCCGCTCCAGTTTTCCGCCACTAGCTCGTCTTTCCCGATGACGTGATCCGGCTTTCCGGCGAGGTAAAGCAACAGTCCGAGGGAGCGCCTGCGCAAGGTGACGTGCCTGCCCGACGAGTCGCGCAGTTCACGCCTCTTCAAGTCGATTAACCAGCTCCCGTCCTGCACACTCCCCTCCAGCACGCGCATCGGCCAACCTCGCTCCGCGCTTATCGACCATTATTCTTCCTGAATCCCGGCTTGCTTCAACCCGCTGAAGCAGAGGTCCAGCATCCACTTGTGCCGAAACCGGCTTTTGCCGGCCTTGCTAGCGTGCAACAGCCGAAGCGACCGCCGGCGCAACATCATTGACTGCTCGGAGCTATCCAGAAGCTCGCTCCTTTCCAGATCGATTGATATAACCGCCCGTTTTCCCAACGAAGCCCCAAGAGGAGCGAGATCATACTCATCGCCTCTGCGCAAGCTTGGGAATTCAGGAAAATTTCAAGTTCGTTTCCGGACGCCTGCCGCCGGTCTCTCTTATTGTTGAAGTCATTCGACAAATAGGGGAGCTCCGACATGGCAGGCTTTTTCGAAACGGAACAGCATCTGGCGCTGCATACTGCGGCCAGCAACGACCCTCTCGTTTACGCTTCGTCGCATGCATTGACATGTGGCGCGAGCGACGATCGAGAAAAGAGCGCGCCACGGTGGTTATCGGCCCGGATCGGCGCGATCCTATCGGCTCTTTTCGGATTGCGTAATTCGCTCGCCGAGCTTTCCGACGCACAGCTTAGGGATGCCGGCATTCCGCCGGAACGCGCCGGACGCGTGCGCGCGGCGGATGTGTATGCGGCGACTATCGCCAATCTGACCGCAATGCGGTGACCGGCATCCATTCCACCATCAACCCGACGCCATTTTGGGAGGCATCGATGATCCGTGTCGACAGGGATACGCTTGCTCGCGTTCGCGGCGCTTCCCCGTTGCATGTCGCGGACAGCGAGGGCTTCCTTTTCGAAGACGTCCTAATCCTGAACCGTTCGATACCGTTCCATCTATTCCGCCGCCGGCACGTCCTAGCTGTATTCATCAGGCAACGGAATCTTGGCGAGAGGATGTCCTCATGAGCGCAACCGCATTCCTCGTATTTTGCGCTACGTATTTTGCATTCTCGGCCGCTCCTGGACCGAGCAAGATGACGGTGATGTCAACAGCCATGTGGCTCGGCCCGGCATGCGGCCTTGTCTTCGGTGTGGGCGTGGTTACAGCTTCGTTCGCGTGTCTGCTCGTCACCGTGGCTGGTTTCGCGACGATCTCCATGAGGCTCGGCGAACTGATCTGGCTGATTCAGTTCCTGGGGGCCGCTTATCTCATCTATCGAGGTATCGTAACGTGGCGCACTGAGCCCGCTGTTTCGCCATATGCCGTAGCAGGCGATATGCCACGGCTCTTCCTCTCTGGTGTGCTCCTGAGCGCCAGCAACCCGATCACACCGATCTTCTATACCGCCGCGTTGCCCGGCTTCATGCCGATGGTCGGCCAAGCAATCATGCTGGAAAAAATCGTCACGATGGCCGGAGGCGTCGGTATCATTGAGGTAATCGTCATCGGCGGCTATGTCGCCGTCGGCAACAAGACGAGGAACGTGCTCACCACTTCCAACCGGCTGAAAATCCTGAACCGCGCGACGGGCGGTCTCCTGACAGCATCAGGCGTGCTGATTGTCGTGCGATGGGGCTTGGCGTGATGCGGCGGCGCTACAAGTTCTCGGAGACATGGCAGTCGCCAGTTCGCTTCGGCGCGCGCATTCCCATGATGTCGCTGATCGAGACCTTGGCGGTCGCCGAGTATCTGAACTTCTACCATGCGGCAAACGCCCGCGGCGTCAGCCAGTCCAGCGTCAGCGCCCGGATCAGGACATAGGAAGAAGACCTCGGCATCCTCCTGTTCGAACACCATGCGCGCGGTGTCCGCCTGACCGAGACGGGCAGGCATTTCGTGGAAGGTATCGCCGCCGGCATCGACCACATCGAACATGCCGTCAAAACGGCCGGCGCTTTCGCGACCGCCTTTCGGCGGCCTTGGATCTGTCGATCCGCTCATGGGATTATTGTTCTGGAAGCGGCGCCCGGAAGAGCCTTAAATGTCCGCCGTCAACAAATGTCCGTCTCGGTCAAAACCTGCCCGGGGACGACGGAGAGGGGGCATTTTCACGTCACCGCCCCGACCTGCCACGGCACGAATTCGTTGTCGCCGTAGTCGTAGATCTCGCTCAGCGTCTTTTTGCCCGAGGCCACCGCGATCACGTCCTCGAAAATCCGCAGTCCCGCCTGTTCGATCGTCTCCTCGCCGGTGACGATGCCGCCGCAGTTCAAGTCCATGTCTTCCTTCATGTGCTCGTACATTTCGGAATTGGTGGCGATCTTGATGCAGGGCGACGGCTTGAAGCCCGAAACCGATCCGCGGCCGGTGGTGAAACAGATGACGTTGCAGCCGCCTGCCACCTGGCCGGTCACCGCGACCGGATCGTAGCCGGGCGTATCCATGAACACAAAACCCGGCTCCCTGACCGTCTCGGCAAATTCGTAAACCGCCTTCAATGGCATCGAACCGCCCTTGGCGACCGCGCCGAGCGACTTTTCCAGGATAGTGGTCAGGCCACCAAGCTTGTTGCCGTGGGATGGATTGTTGTTCAGCTCGTCGCCGTTGCGGGCGGTATAGTCCCGCCACCAGTCGATCCGCTGCAGAAGTTTTTGGGCCACATCCGGCGTCACGGCGCGGCGGGTGAGCAGATGTTCGGCCCCGTAGATCTCCGGCGTTTCCGACAGCACCGTTGTGCCGCCGTTGCGAACGATCAGGTCTGAGGCGTACCCCAGAGCCGGATTGGCGGAAATCCCCGAATAGCCGTCGGAGCCGCCACATTCGAGCGCCAGCTTCAGTTTGGACAGAGGCTGCGGCGTGCGCGTCGCGGAATTCACGACGGGCAGCATTTCCTTGATGATCGCAATTGCCGCATCGATGGTCTTGCGGGTGCCGCCATGCTGCTGGATGTTCATCGTCCGCAGCCGTTCGCCCTCTTCCATCCGGTAATGTTCGAGGATCGGGGCGATCTGGTTGGTTTCGCAGCCGAGACCGATCATCAGGATGCCGCCGAAATTCGGATGCCGGGCATAACCCTGGATGGTGCGGATCAGCAGCCGGTAACCTTCCGACTTGTTGTTGAGCGCGCAGCCGCCGCCGTGGGTGAGCGCCACGACGCCATCGATATTGTCGAAACCGTCCAACCCGCCCAGGCGGTTGAAATAGTCGGCGATGTAGCGCGATACGGTGGCGGAACAGTTCACCGACGAGATGACGCCGATATAGTTGCGGGTGCCGGCGCCGCCGAGGCCCCGGTCGTAGCCCATGAAGGTGCGCCGCTCGGCTTCCGGCAGCATGCCCTTTTCTTCGATATCGACGCTGAACTGGTGCTCGTGTTCCGAGGGGAGCATGGCAAGGTTATGCAGGTGCACATGGCTGCCGGGGGCGATGTCCTGCGTTGCGACGCCGATCACCTGGCCGTATTTTTTCACCTCGCCGCCGTTCGGTATCGCCCTGATCGCCACCTTGTGGCCACGGCCGATCAGCTCGCGGGCCGCAAGATCGCCGAAACCGGTCGGGGCGCCGGCCTGCATCGACCGCCGCGCGACGCCGACATCGTCGATCGGGTTCAAGATGATGATGGGTGAAGCCGCAAAGTCCATTTTTTGTTTCCTCCCGAAACAGCCACAGGATTATCACCGTGTCTCGTGATTCATCCAGCGCTGTTTCGATTCCTCCAGATGTGCATGCATCATCGCCTGGGCGAGAAGCGGGTTGCGCGCCTCCAGCGCCGCATAGATCGCCTCGTGCTCGCTCAGCGCAAGCCCCCAGGTTTCCGGCGATTCGAATCGAGCCCGGATCTGGGCCGACATCGGGCTGTGACGCTCGTCGAACAGGTCTCCGACGATATGTGCCAGCACCGAATTGCCCGACTGGCTGGCGATGGTCAGGTGGAAAAGCCGGTCAAGGTCGAGTGCCTTGCGCCCTTCGGCGATCTCGGTGCGCATCTGGTCGAGCGTCTGGCGCAGCGATCGCAATGTCTCCGGCGTGATCCGTGCCGACGTCAGCAGAATGACCGCGCCTTCGACGGCGGCCCTTGCCTGCATCAGCTCAAGCGGGCTTTCGCCCATGGAGCCGCTTTGCCAGGGCCGACGGTCCGGCTCGGCCGTCACGTAGATGCCCGACCCCATTCGGATTTCGACGCTTCCGTCGATTTCGAGCGCGATCAGCGCTTCACGCAGGGACGGGCGCGAAACACCAAGCTGCTGGGCAAGCTCCCGCTCGGCCGGCAGGCGTGCGCCGGCCGGAAACTGGCCGCCCTGGATCAGCACCCGGATCTGGTCGGCAATCTGCTGATACAGCCGCCGCGGTTCTGCCGTCTTGATGGGTCCGTTCATGAATTTCATCGTCCTGAACAATTTGGCCTTACCATATCAGCCAGCAGGAAGAGAGCAACAAACAAATTTCATTCGTTGATTTATCATTCTTTTTCGCTTCCAGATACATTTCCCCCTCACTGCCTTCAGTCTGCTTCCGCTTTCTAAAAAAAATTGGCTTGACCACTTCCGTGCTCGGGTTTACCCATTATCAACGCCGGAGGGAGGAGCCGCCGGCGAATGGGCCTGAACGGCCCGAGGAGGCAAATTTGGAAAATCGTCCGGCCGAGCTTGGGCAGACTATGCATGGCGCCGCCATGTTGCCGGGCCGTGCCGCGTCGGCCTCGACGAACCAGCCTCTGCTCCGCCTCGACAATATCAGCAAGGACTTCCCGGGCGTCAAAGCGCTTGCCAACGTCCATTTCGACCTCCGCCGCGGTGAAGTTCATGCGGTCTGCGGCGAAAACGGCGCCGGCAAATCGACGCTGATGAAGATCGTCAGCGGCGTCTACCAGCCGAGTTCAGGCACGATCACCTACAAGGGCGAGGAACGGCATTTCTCCTCGACGCGGGAATCCGAAGCCGCCGGCATCGCCATCATCCACCAGGAACTCAACCTGGTGCCGCACCTGACGGTCGCGGAAAACATCTATCTCGCCCGCGAGCCGCGCCGTGGTTTTCTCGGAGGAAGCTTTCTCGTCGACCGCAAGAAGCTGCGGGCCGACGCCAAGCGCTGCCTCGACCGGCTCGGGGTCGACATCAATCCGGATCGTCCGGTGCGGGGCCTGTCCGTCGCCCAGTGCCAGATGGTCGAGATCGCCAAGGCGCTGTCTCTGGACGCCGAAGTGCTGATCATGGACGAACCGACCTCCTCGCTGACCGAGCAGGAGACGCGGCTGCTGTTCAAAGTCATCCGCGACCTGAAAGCATCGGGCGTCGGCATCGTCTATATCTCGCATAGGCTGGACGAAATGTCCGAGATCGTCGACCGCGTCACGGTGTTGCGCGACGGCCGCTACATCTCGACCGACGATTTTGCCGCCACCAGCATCGACGCGATCGTCTCGAAAATGGTCGGCCGGTCGCTGGAGGAGAAGTTTCCGGAGCGGACCTCGGTTCCGAGCGACGAGGTCATCTTCTCGGCGGAAGGCCTTTCGCGCGCCGGCGTCTTCCGCGACATTTCCTTCACGCTGCGTCGCGGCGAGATCCTCGGCTTTGCCGGCCTGATGGGCGCCGGACGCACGGAAGTGGCGCGCGCCGTCTTCGGCGCCGATCCGCTCGATACCGGCACGGTCACCCTGCATGGCCATACGCTCACCATCACCTCGCCGCGCGACGCGATCGCTGCCGGCATCGCCTATCTGTCCGAAGACCGGAAGGCGCAGGGGCTGGCGGTCAAGATGACGGTCGACGCCAACATGACGCTCGCCAATATGGCTGCCGTGTCGAATCGTTTCGGGCTGATCGACTTTGCCAAACATGCCCGGACGACGAAAGAATACATCGATCTCCTGAACATCCGCACGCCCTCGATCAAGCAGCCGGTGCGGCTGCTTTCGGGCGGCAACCAGCAGAAGATCATCATCGGCAAGTGGCTGTTCCGGAAGTCGAGAATACTGTTCTTCGACGAACCGACCCGCGGCATCGACGTGGGCGCCAAGCTGGCGATCTACCGGATCATGGACGAGCTTGCAGCAAACGGCATCGGCGTCGTGCTGATCAGTTCCGAGCTTCCGGAAATTCTCGGCATGACCGACCGCGTCGCCGTCTTCCACCAGGGCCGCATCACCGGCGTGCTGGAGACTGCGAAAACCGACCAGGAAGAGATCATGCGATACGCCTCCGGCTACGCTCGGTCGGCAGGATGAGGGCATAACATGGCTGAAATTATCGAAGTTGCGAAACAGAAGAGCGGCACGTTCAGCGACCGCCAGAAGGATATCATCCAGAAATTCGCCGCGCTCGGCAGCCTGTTCGTACTGATCGGCGTCTTTTCGGCGACCAGCAGCGCCTTCTTCACCATCGACAACGGCATGACGGTGGCGCTGCAGGTGACCTCGATCGCCTTCCTTGGCATCGGCGCCACCTGCGTCATCATCACCGGCGGTATCGACCTGTCGGTCGGCTCGGTCCTGGCGCTTTCCGGGGTGGTCGCGGCGCTGGTGGTCAAGGATCTGGGAACGCCTGTCTGGCTCGGCATGATCTGCGGCATTCTCACGGGCTCGGCCTGCGGTTTGATCAACGCCATTCTCGTCACCAAGATGAAGCTGCCGCCGTTCATCGCCACGCTCGGCATGATGATGATCGCCCGCGGCGTGGCGCTGCAGATCACCGGGGCGCGGGCCGTCTCGGGGCTCGGCGAATCCTTCGGTGAACTCGGCAACGGCTCGCTCTTCCGGGTCGTCAATATCGGCGCCGACGGTTTCCCGACCATCGTTTTTCCCGGCATCCCCTACCCGGTCATCCTGATGATCGCGATCGCGATTGCCGTCTCCTACATGCTCAACCGCTCGGTGCTTGGCCGGCATATCTATGCGGTCGGCTCGAACGCCGATGCGGCACGGCTTTCCGGCGTCAACGTCACCCGCATCGTCAGCTTCACCTATGTCCTGTCCGGCACGCTCGCCGGCCTGACCGGCTGCGTGCTGATGTCGCGCCTCGTCACCGCCCAGCCGAACGAAGGCGTGATGTACGAGCTCGACGCGATCGCCAGCGCCGTCATCGGCGGCACCTCGCTGATCGGTGGCGTCGGCACCATTTCGGGAACCGCAATCGGCGCCTTCGTGATCGGCATCCTTCGCAACGGCCTCAACATGAACGGCGTCTCCGCCTTCACGCAGCAGATCATCATCGGCCTCGTCATCCTGGTCACCGTATGGATCGACCAGTTGCGCAACCGTCGCTGAGATAAGGGCACGCGGACCTTTACCCGCGAGACTTCAAGGGAGTGAGGAGCTCTCTGAAAAAAACCGGCCGTTTCAGGCCAACGAAAAGAGGAGGAAGACATGAAAAAGCTTGCTGCCGCACTGCTGACATCCGTGATCGCACTGACCGCGTTCTCGGCCCAGGCTGGCGAAATCGCCGTTATCGTGAAGACCGTCAATTCCACCTTCTGGCAGAATGTCCAGAAGGGCGCCGATGCCGCCATGAAGGCCGGCGGGGGCAGCAACACCATGACTTTCCAGGGACCGGCTGCGGAATCCGCGATCGCCGACCAGGTCAACATGGTCGAGAACGCCGTCAACCGCAAGGTTTCCGGCATCGTGCTGGCGCCGTCCGATCCGGACGCACTAGTTCCGGCCGTCAAGAAGGCCTGGGAAGCTCGCATCCCGGTTGTCATCGTCGACTCGCTGCTCGCCAAGGGATCCGAGCAGTATTACCAGTCGTTCCTCGCCACCGATAACAAGAAGGCCGGCGAGCTTGCCGCCAAGGCACTGATCGACAAGGTCGGCAAGGAAGGCAAGATCGCCGTGATGTCCTACGTCGCGGGTGCCGGTTCGGAAATCGGCCGCGTCGGCGGATTTACCGACTACATCAAGGCGAACTCGAAGCTGACCATCGTCGGGCCGTTCTACTCGCAGTCCCAGATGGCGACCGCACTCAACCAGACCACCGACGTGCTTGCCGCCAATTCCGACCTCAAGGGCATATTCGGCGCCAACGAGCCGACGGCGATCGGCATGGGCCGCGCGCTGAAACAGTCTGGCAAGGCCGGCAAGGTGGTCGCGATCGGATTTGACGGAAACCAGGACCTGCAGGAGTTCGTCAAGGACGGCACGCTCACCGCCATCGCGGTGCAGGGTTCGTTCCAGATGGGTGAACTCGGCGTCAAGACCGTGCTGCAGTCGATCAACAAGGAGAAGGTCGAAAAGTTCGTCGATACCGGTGTCGTCGTCGTCACCAAGGACAATATCGACAAGCCGGAAGCCAAGAACGTTCTCTACTAACCTTACCCCCAGCGGGCGCGCATCGCGAATGATGCGCGTCCGTGATCCTATTCCCAAAGGACTTCGGACGATCTCATGAATGTCACTGAGCGCCGCAAACTGCCCCACGCCTCCGTCGAATTAACCCAAATGGGGCTCGGCTGCGCGCAGATGGGCAGTCTCTACCACAAGACCTCTTACGAAGAAGCGGCCGGCACCTTTAGAGCTGCCTGGGAGGCGGGTATCCGCTATTACGATACGGCGCCCTTCTACGGATACACGCGCTCCGAACGGCGGCTCGGCACCATGCTGACGGACCTGCCCCGCGGCGACTTCGTGCTCAGCACCAAGGTCGGCCGGCTCATGCAGCCGGACGAGACGGTCGGCTCGCAGGAAGACGGATATGTCGAGCCGCTACCTTTCCGGCCGGTCTTCGACTACAGCTACGACGGCATCATGTGGTCCTTCGAGGCAAGCCAGCAGCGGCTCGGCATCCTCAAGCCCGATATCCTCTACATCCACGATATCGGCAGCATGACCCATGGCGACCGGCATCAGCACTACTGGTACCAGCTCACCGCCGGCGGCGGATTTCGCGCGCTGAAGAAGCTGCGTGAGGAAGGGCTTACCAAGGCGGTCGGTCTCGGCGTCAACGAATGGGAGATCATCCGCGACGCGATGCAGGTCTTCGATATCGACGTCGCCATGCTCGCCGGCCGTTATACGCTGCTCGAACAGCAGAGCCTCTCGTTCATGGACGACTGCGCCAGCCAGGGCGTCGGCATCGTGGTGGCCGGACCGTTCAATTCCGGCCTGCTCGCCGGCAACCGCAAATTCAATTATACTGACGCTCCTGCCGATATTCTCGCCCGCGTCGACGTGTTGCGCGCGGCCTGCGAGGAAGAGGGCGTCAGCCTGCAGGCGGCGGCATTGCAATTCCCCCTCGCCCATCCAGCCGTGGTGACGGTCGTCTCCGGCGCACGCACCGCCGAACAGATCAAGTCGAATGTCGACTGGTTCGGAGAAGAGATCCCCGCCTCCTTCTGGTCACGCCTGAAAGCCCGCGGGCTGATCGCCGATGGCGCACCGCTGCCCAGTCAGGGGGGCTGAACCATGCGGATCGACGCGCATCAGCATTTCTGGCGGATTGCCGACCGGGTGGGCCAATGGCCGCCGCCCGAACTGCAGGCGATCCATCGGGATTTCATGCCCGACGATATGCGCCCGCTTCTCGATGCGGCCGGCGTCGTTGGCACGGTGCTGGTGCAGACCATGGAGAGCAAGGCAGACACGGCGTTCCTGCTCGATCTCGCCGACAGAACGTCCTTCATCCTCGGCGTGGTCGGATGGACCGATATGAAGGCGCCCGACGCACCGGCCGCCATTGCCCGGCTGGCCCGGCATCCGAAGCTCAAAGGGCTGCGGCCGATGCTGCAGGATATCGCCGACGACCACTGGATCGGCGATCCTGCGCTCGGTGCAGCCGTGGCAGCGATGGTCGAACACCATCTGGTCTTCGATGCACTTGTGCTGCCGCGCCATCTCGAACCGCTGCTTGGTTTCGCCCGGCGACACCCCGATCTGCCGATCGTGATCGACCACGGTGCCAAACCGCCGATCTCGGAGGGCCGTTTCATCGACTGGTATGCGCGCATGAAAGTGCTCGCCGAACTGCCGAACGTTCATTGCAAGCTATCCGGCCTGCTGACCGAGGCGGGCGACCAGAAACCCCAGGCGGTGCGGCCTTATGCCGAAACCATATTCGACCTGTTCGGCCCCGAGCGGGTCATCTGGGGCAGCGATTGGCCGGTGCTGAGGCTTGCCGGAGATTACCAAGCCTGGCTGGATCAATGCCTCGATATCGTGCCCGCCGACGCTCATGGCGAGGTCTTCGGCGGCAGTGCCCAGCGTTTCTATCGGCTCGGAGCGTAAATTATGTTGACGATCATCTGCGATGCACCGGGAAAACTCAGCGCCATCGACCGTCCCAAGCCTCTTCGCGGTGAAGGCGAGGTGCTGGTGATGCTGCGACGCATCGGCGTCTGCGGTACCGACCTGCATATCTTCACCGGCAACCAGCCCTATCTCTCCTATCCGCGCGTCATGGGCCATGAACTCGCCGGCACGGTCGAAGAAGCGCCGACCGGTAGCCTGCTCGAGGCCGGCGATGCCGTCTCGATCATGCCCTACATCTCCTGCGGCCACTGCCATGCCTGCCTCAAGGGCCGGACCAATTGCTGCCGCAACCTCGGCGTGCTCGGGGTCCATCGCGACGGCGGCATGACCGAATATCTGAGCCTGCCGGAAGAATTCGTGTTGAAGGCCAAGGGGCTCTCGCTCGATCAGGCGGCGATGGTGGAGTTCCTGGCGATCGGCGCCCATGCGGTCGCCCGCGCCAGGATCGAGCCGGGACAGAGCGTTTTGGTCACCGGCGCCGGTCCGATCGGACTGGCGGTCGCAATCTTCGCGACACTCGAGGGCGGAACGGTGACGCTTCTCGACGGCCGTGCGGACAGGCTGGATTTCGCCCGCGACCAGCTTGGGCTCACATCCACGGTTCAACTCGGTCCGGACGACCACGCGCAGCTTTCGGCGCTGACCGGTGGCGACTTCTTCGACGCCGTCTTCGATGCGACGGGCAATCCGAAAGCCATCGAACGCGGCTTCGGTTTCGTCGCCCATGGCGGCACCTACGTGCTTGTCTCGATCGTTTCGAGCGACATTACTTTCTCCGATCCGGAGTTCCACAAGCGCGAGACGACGCTGCTTGGCAGCCGCAATGCGACGGCCGTGGATTTCGAGCGGGTGATGCAGGTCATGCGCGAGGACAAGATCCCCGCAGCCCTGATCACTCATAGAATGATGCTGTCGGAAGTACCGGAACGTTTTGCAGGACTGACGGATCCGGCGGCCGGCGTCGTCAAGGCGCTGGTGGAAGTCTGAAGGAGGCGATGATGCAGCGAATGGGCATGGTGATCGGCATCGAGCCGCAGATGATCGCGGAATACAAGCGCCTGCACGCGGCCGTCTGGCCGGAAGTGCTCGCCCTCATCAGCCGTTCCAACATCAGGAACTACACGATCTTCCTGCGCGAGCCGGAAAACCTGCTGTTCGGAACCTGGGAATATCATGGCAGCGATTTCGAAGCCGACATGGCGAAAATAGCCGCCGACCCTAAGAATCAGGAATGGTGGTCGCTGACCATCCCTTGCCAAAAGCCGCTCGATAGCCGCAAGCAAGGTGAGTGGTGGGCGATGATGGAAGAGGTCTTTCATCTGGATTGAGGATTTCCTCAATCAGACTGACGGCCGGCCGGATAATTCGAGGATAAGACATGACGATCAGACTTGATGGAAAAACCGCATTCGTGACTGCCGCAGGCCAGGGCATCGGCCGGGCGGCGGCGCTCGCCTTTGCAGAAGCCGGCGCGACGGTCCATGCAACCGATATCAACGAGAGCTTGCTGGCTGCGCTCCCGAAACTCGACAATCTGAAGACGGCAAGGCTCGACGTGCTTGATAACCCGGCGATCGTCGCCTGTGTCGAGCGCATCGGCACGGTCGACATCCTCTTCAACTGCGCCGGCTTCGTCCATGGGGGC
The DNA here is from genome assembly GCF_056397445.1 of Neorhizobium sp. 05N33. Lineage (NCBI taxonomy): Bacteria > Pseudomonadati > Pseudomonadota > Alphaproteobacteria > Hyphomicrobiales > Rhizobiaceae > Neorhizobium > Neorhizobium sp. 05N33. The sequence goes on from NZ_JBFTNK010000019.1 coordinate 68,251, forward strand.
TCGATCCTCGAGATGAAGGACAGCGACTTCGATTTCGCTCTCGACCTCAACGTCAGGGCGATGATCCGCACCATCCGGGCGGTGCTGCCCGGCATGCTTGCACAGAAGGACGGCGCGATCATCAACATGTCGTCCGTCGCTTCCAGCATCAAGGGCGTGCCGAACCGCTTCGCCTATGGCGTCACCAAGGCGGCCGTGATCGGGCTCACAAAGTCCGTCGCCGCCGATTATGTGACCGACGGTATCCGCTGCAACGCCATCTGCCCCGGCACGGTCGAAAGCCCTTCGCTGCAGGACCGCATGCGGGCCCAGGGCAATTACGACGAGGCCCGCGCCGCCTTCATCGCCCGCCAGCCGATGGGCCGGCTCGGCACTCCGGAAGAAATCGCCGAGCTCGCCCTCTACCTCGCCGGCGCCACCTATACGTCAGGCCAGGCTTACGCCATCGACGGCGGCTGGACCATCTGAGGCAATACGAGAGAACCATGACCCGCATCACCGATCTCCGCGTCTTCGATCTTCGTTTCCCCACATCGCAGAGCCTCGATGGCTCCGACGCGATGAACCCGGACCCGGATTATTCGGCGGCCTATGTCATCCTGGATACCGATAGCGGAGATCTTGCCGGCCACGGCCTGACCTTCACCATCGGGCGGGGCAACGACATCTGCTGCATGGCGATCAAGGCGATGCGGCATCTGGTGGTCGGACAGGAACTCGAAACCTTCGCCAAGGCGCCCGGAAAGTTCTGGCGGCACCTGACCAGCGACAGCCAGCTGCGCTGGATCGGGCCTGACAAAGGCGCCATCCACCTCGCCACCGGCGCGGTCGTCAACGCCTTCTGGGATCTTCTCGCCAAGCAGAAGGGCAAGCCGGTCTGGCAGCTGGTTGCGGAGATGTCGGCCGAAGAGATCGCCGATATTGTCGACTACCGTTACCTGACCGACGTGCTGTCGCGCGAGGATGCGCTGGCGATCCTGAGACGGGCGGAAGTGGGCAAGGCTGAGCGCATCGAGGTGCTGAAGCGCGAGGGTTATGCCTGCTATACAACGTCGGCCGGCTGGCTCGGTTATCCGGAAGAGAAGTTGCGCCGGCTGTGCAAGGAAGCCGTCGATGCCGGCTTCAACCATGTGAAGATGAAGGTCGGACGCGATCTCCAAGACGATATCAGGCGCCTGACCATCGCCCGCGAGGTGATCGGTCCCGACCGCTACCTGATGATCGATGCCAACCAAGTATGGGAAGTCGATCAGGCGATCGACTGGGTCAACAAACTTGCCTTTGCAAAGCCCTTCTTCATCGAGGAGCCGACCAGCCCGGACGACATTGCCGGGCACCGAAAGATCCGCGAGGCGATCGGTCCCGTAAAGGTCGCGACCGGCGAAATGTGCCAGAACCGCATCATGTTCAAGCAATTCATCGCCGAAGGCGCGATCGACATCGTTCAGATCGATTCATGCCGCATGGGCGGCCTGAACGAGGTGCTGGCGGTGCTGCTGGTCGCCGCGAAATACGGCCTTCCTGTCTGGCCGCATGCCGGCGGCGTCGGCCTCTGCGAATATGTGCAGCATCTGTCGATGATCGACTACATCGCCGTATCGGGCACCAAGGAAGGCCGGGTGATCGAATATGTCGACCATCTGCACGAGCATTTCGTCGAGCCCTGCATCATCGAGAACGCGGCCTATATGCCGCCGGCTCGACCCGGTTTCTCGATCGAGATGAAACCGCAATCGATCGCCGACTACACGTTTCGAGGCTAGAGTTTCTCAAGCTCCGCATTCACCCGCGCGCGCCACGCGCTATTCTCCGTGAGGGCCTGGGGGAACAGGCCGGCAATTGCGAAGAAGGGTGCCGACGGATCGTCCGCCGTCATCCCCGCGGCGGCAGCCTTCAGCTCGGCCGCGCGCGGATCGTTGATCTCCGCGGTCTTGTGAACATAGGCGATCCAGAGCGCCACAACGTAGGCCGCAGACGACGCATCTCCCCCATTCGCCAAGGCTTCCACTGCACCTGCAAAAATGCGCTGCGGCAGTTTCTGGGTGCCGTCCATGGCGATCTGCTGCGTCTTGTGGGCGATCGTCGGGTTCTCGAAGCGCTCGATCAGTTGGTCCATATAGCCGTCGAGATCGATGCCCGGCACCGGATCGAGCGTCTTCACCGCCTCCGCCATGTGGCGGCGCACCAGTGCCCGGTATTCCGGCACGGCCATGACGTCGCGGACGAAGGTGAGGTCCTTCAGCTGGCCGAGATAGGCGACCAGCGAATGGGAGCCGTTGAGCAGCCGCAGCTTCATCTTCTCATAGGGCTCGACGTCGTCGACGAAAAGCGCGCCGCCGGCTTCCCATTTCGGCCGGCCGGCAAGAAAATGGTCTTCGACCACCCATTGCATGAAGGGCTCGGTGCTGAGCGCCAGCCTGTCTTCGGCGCCGATCAGCTTTTCTGAAAGGGCACGGGTCACGTCGGTCGAGGCCGGCACGATGCGGTCGACCATGCTGGACGGAAACGCGCCATGGCTGGCGATCCAGTTGGCGAGCGCCGGATCGCGGGCACCCGCCATCTCGATCACCAGTTTGCGGACGATGCGACCATTGGTCGGCAGGTTGTCGCAGCAAAGAACCGTAAAGGGCGGCAAACCGGCGGCATGGCGGCGCGAAAAACCTTCGACCAGGTAACCAATCACGCCGGTCGGCGATGTCGGATCGGCAAGATCGGCCTTGACCGACGGATGGTTGCGATCAAGACCCCCCGAGACCGGATCGATGCCATAGGCCTTTTCGGTGACGGTGATGGTGACGATCCGGATCGCCGGATCGGCCAGCAGGTCGAGGATTTCCGGCTGGTCCTCGGTGCCGGAAAGGCCCCTGATCACCGAGCCGACGACCTGGGCCCTGTCTCCGGCAGCGCTGCTGGCGACGACCGAATATAACCCGTCCTGTGCCGCGAGATCACGGACGATATCGAGCGAGCGTAAGCTGACGCCGACAATGCCCCAGCCGCCGAACTCCGCGGCGAGTGCCGCATCGGTATAGACCGCCTGATGGGCGCGGTGGAACGCGCCGAGGCCGATATGCAGGATACCGGGCTTCAGAAGGGCTCTGTCGTAACCGGGTGCTGCGACATCTGCGGGAAGTTCGGTGGAGGCGGAAAGGCGTGGCATTCTGATCATGATGCCCGGCATGAGCGGACATCCTCCCTTGATTGACGGAGAAGTGATAGCCTTGCCGAAGCGCACGGGTCAACGGCAGACTTGGGACGTTCGCGGCCACATCGCCCTATGCCGCACCGACCATCCGGCTTTCGCAGATAACGCCCCTTGGCGGCGGTTTTTCCGATATTATCTCCGGTCATGGCATCCGCTTTTTTTTACGCCAGGAGACCGAACATGACCGCCCCGCATCCCTCCAAGACGCATATCGGAAATCACAAGCTCCATCCCGAAACGCAGATGCTGAACTACGGCTACGATCCGGAGCTTTCCGAAGGCGCCGTAAAGCCGCCGGTGTTCCTCACCTCCACCTTCGTGTTCAAGTCCGCCGAAGAAGGCCGCGACTTCTTCGACTTCGTCTCCGGCCGCAAGGAGCCGCCGGCGGGGACGGGGGCGGGGCTGGTCTATTCGCGCTTCAACCATCCCAATAGCGAGATCGTCGAGGACCGGCTGGCGGTCTACGAGCAGGCGGAAAGCTGCGTGCTGTTTTCCTCCGGCATGTCGGCGATCGCGACGACCCTGATGGCGTTCGTGCGCCCCGGCGACAGCGTGCTGCATTCGCAGCCGCTCTATGGCGGCACCGAAACCCTGCTTTCGAAAACCTTCCTCAACATGGGCGTGGCAGCAGTCGGCTTCGCGGATGGGGTCGACGAGGCGCTGGTGACGGCTGCGGCCGAGGAGGCGATGGGCAAGGGGCGGGTTTCGGTGATCCTGATCGAGACGCCGGCGAACCCGACCAACAGCCTGGTGGACGTGGCGATGATGCGGCGGGTGGCGGATGCGATCGGCGAAAAACAGGGGCATCGGCCGGTGATCGCCTGCGACAACACGCTGCTCGGCCCGGTCTTCCAGCGGCCGATCGAGCATGGGGCGGATATCTCGCTCTATTCGCTGACCAAATATGTCGGCGGCCATTCGGACCTGATCGCCGGCGCCGCCCTCGGCTCCAAGGCGGTGATGAAACAGGTGAAGGCGCTGCGCGGGGCGATCGGCACGCAGCTCGATCCGCATTCCTGCTGGATGCTCGGCCGCAGCCTCGAAACGCTGTCGATCCGCATGGAAAAGGCCAATACCAACGCGCTCACCGTCGCCGATTTCCTGCGCGGGCACCCAAATGTCGAAAAGATCCACTACCTGCCCTATCACGACCCGTCCTCGCCGGTGGGACAGGTGTTTGCGGCGCAGTGCACGGGCGGAGGCTCGACCTTTTCCTTCGACATCAGGGGCGGCCAGCCCGCTTCGTTCCGGTTTTTGAACGCGCTGCAGATCTTCAAGCTGGCGGTGAGCCTCGGGGGCACGGAATCGCTTGCCAGCCACCCGGCGACCATGACCCACTCCGGCGTGCCGGCCGAGGTGCGCCAGAGGATCGGCGTGCTCGATTCGACCATCCGCCTGTCGATCGGCATCGAGCACCCGGACGACCTGATCGCCGACCTGACGATCGCGCTCGACAAGGCGTGAGCGGGCCGACGATCGCGCCGCCGGGAACCGGCCGGCATCGGGGCCGTCATTCGTCCTCCTCTCCGGTTTTCCGGCGGCCGTCGTATTTCGGCTCGTCGTCGTCCGCGCCGCCGAGCCGCCTCATACCCGCCAGCACCTCCTGCTGACGCGCACCGCCAGGGCCGACACAGGGCGGGAAGCTGTCTTGGTAACCCGGGTTGGCGCGATATTGCGCTTCTGTGAGAAACCCTCTGCAGGCCTTGGCCCGGCGGCAGGAAGAAAGGTCGCAGGTCTTCCAGAAGCCGAGATAGGTCGTGAAATACTGGGTGAACTTCTGGAGCTCGTGGGATTTCCGGCGTGGCGGCAACGCGCTGAACTCGCCCCAGGTCAGCCCGGGCAGATAGGGCTGCCTGTCCTCTTCCTCCATGAGGCGGCGGCACTCTTCTTCGCTTCTGGCCATCGTTCCCTTCTCCCTGATCCTTCTCTTGCGACGCGGTCCCGGACATCGGGCCGTCGCGCCCTTTGCTGCAACCGCTCCAAAGACGCGTGTTTTCGTCCACGCGACCGTTTCCGGGTCCCGTGTTCGGTTCCGATCTTCCCGTTCCGGCGAACCGGCATGCCCTTGCGTCCTGTCGGAGAGCCCACACGAATGCGGAACCTCGATTGATTTTTTGAATGGTGGCTCCGCATTCGCGTGGCCTTCGGCGTCTTGTCGGGGCTTCCGGCCCCTACAGGTGATCATCTCGCCTCGCTGCGTGGCTTTATTCGCGCCCATCCTTTCGGGACAGGCCTGCCACTTGCACGGCTCAACCG